>JBDKJL010000051.1:0-43404 GCA_039796615.1 Candidatus Parcubacteria bacterium | reverse complement strand
GTTGACGTCGTGGTGTTCGATGCTCCCGCCACAGACGGCAGCACATTCGCAGCGCTCGGCGTGGGCGCAGATGAAGCAACCCACTGGCCATCGTCTGTTCTGGCCCAAGATGACCCTTCATCAACAGACGGAATTGCGGTGGAATCGAGTACCACGCCATCTGCTGTACGAAGCGACAGATCGTCTCCGCTGTTATTAAGCTTTGCAGATGAAAGGGTGACGAGTACGTATCCAGAAGCAGACACCGGCGTGTCACTCCCGAGCGTGGCAATGCGCCCGGCGGCATCCCATAGTTGGAGTTCGCGTCCAAGCGTTGTTGCGGCGCTCGTGGGTACGTATAGCTCAACCCATTCCGCACCATCAGATGGCCGACTCATGGCTTCACTTAAGAAGGCGGGGAGGTGCGGCCCGATGGGGGTGGCGGGTGTTTGCGGTGTTGGAAGGGGCACAGGGTTTTCTGTTGCTGGTGGTTCCGTTGACTCATGGGCCGGCTCGTCTTGTGGTTCATCTGGAGACGTTTCATCGGCCGGCTCGTCTACCGGCTCTGGCGCAGGCGGCGCGGGGAACCGATTTGTGGCACCGGGCGTGAGGTCGTTTGTCACCGCCCAATTGCCCGCCGCATTCCGCGCCCAGGATTCGCCCTTCTCTAACGAAGGAATCGTGGTGTGGGCAAGCGTAAGTCCATCTGGTGTACGAAGCGACAACTCATCTCCGTCATTGTTCAACTTGGCGGAAGGGAGCATCACAACGAGGTGCCCTGCCACAACGTCCGTTTCAGCAGAAATTTGGGCAATGCGTCCGGCGGCATCCCACAGTTCTAACGCGCGATCTGTTTTTGTTGCGTTTGAAGACGTAACGGTGATCTCAACCCATTCCTTGCCGGATGTGGGATTCGAGACCGCTTCGTTTAAGGAGAAGGAAAGAGGCGCTGGTATTGGCGCCGGCGCGGGATTCGGTGACGGTGTTGGCGCGGGCGCGGGCGTTTGGGATGAATTGTTCTGTGGCGCTTGTTCCGACACGGGTTCTGCTGGCGTTGAGGTGGGCGCGGCATCTACCGGAAAGCAGAACATGGATGGCTTCTCTGTGGAGCCTGATGTGACGGTGACCGCTTCATTGGAACGATGTACAACGTCTAACATTTCACCCACCATCGCGAGCCCATCCGTAGCCCAGGTGAAACGCTTAACGAGCAGGGCATGCGTTGGGGGAGCGTCCTCTGCGGCCGCCATGCGTGGCAAGGAAAGCGTCGCCGCCTGGAGGGTGAGCGTGGCGATGATGGCGAGGGAAAGATGATTTCGAAGAAAGGGATGGTGTGGCATGAGAAGAAGGATCAAAATGATTCAAGGTGAGCGTGTGTGCGTATCATTCAGTGGCATGGGATGTTGATGCGAGCAACGGTTTTAAAAAGAGGCGGTGGATAAGTGGGATTCTTTGCTTAACAAAGAGGCCTTGACGCGACGCTACGCGTGTTCTATTTTTGTATCATACCGTTTTTATTCATCCACACATCGCTCTTATGTCCCTTCCCGTTACGCCCAAACAAAAAGAAGTGCTGGATTTTATTGTTCAGTTCATTAATGAGAAGGGATATCCGCCGTCGTACCGTGAAATTGCAGAAGGGCTCACGCTCGCATCGCCCTCCACCGTGCATGTGCATGTGCAGGCGTTGCGTGAACGGGGGTATCTTCGATCGAGCGCTGGTTCCGCCCGCGAGTTGGAGCCGACAGATAAGGCAATGCGATGGGGGAGGAGCGCCATTCTTCCGCTGATGGGGTTGATTGCTGCGGGGGAGGCGATTGAGGCCGTCACAGAACACGAAACATTCGCCGTTCCCGTGGAGCTTGCGCCGGATTCCGCAAATTCGTACGTCCTCCGCGTAAAAGGGGAGTCGATGATCGACGATGGGATTTTAGATGGTGACTATGTGGTGGTGGAGCGAAATCCATCTCCAAAAAATGGGGATGTGGTGGTGGCGCTATTAGATAACGCCTATGCCACACTTAAGCGGTTTTATCGTGAAAAAGATCGCATCCGGCTGCAGCCCGCTAATGCAAAGATGAAGCCGATTTATTGTCATGATCCACTTATTCAAGGCGTTGTTCGTGCTGTCATCCGTAGCTTTAAAAGTCCACAGATCCGGTATTCGTGAGCCTTTTCCGTTTGGCGATCCCTTGGAGGCATCCCGGTTTTTCAAAGAGTCTGAATTTCAAGCATGAACAGACGCCCGTGATGGCGGGCGTCTGGAAATTCAGGCTCTTTGAAAAACCGGGATGGGCGCTATCGCAAGCAGCCGCTCGGTTTTCCGAGTTCATCCTCCTGGCACGCAACGATCTCCGAAGCACCGGTGGCACGATCCATCTGGATTTGTGTCCAGGACGCGGTGTTGCCCTCTCCCTCACGAAGATCGCATTGCCATACGAGGAGCGTTTCTTCTAGCCGTTTTGGTTTACAGATTTTTTCGCAATCTGCCGCGCGGCCAGTGGTGGTGAAATCACTCGTGGTGCCATTGCCGTTGATGCTCACGTAGAACGTTTCGGTACAGGTGTTTGATACGGTGTCTGCGCGCTCCATCACCCACACCACATGTTGGCCATGCGCATCCATCGTGCAGAGGAATGCGGGATTGCCTCCAGCGTTTAACGATACGGTGAGATCTTCGAGGAGTTTTTTATCCGCCTCTTTGGGCAGGCGGATATATTCTGCGAGCTGTACGGCGGCCTCTTCACCCTTCCCATACGTTTCAATCCAGGCACGGAAGCCGCTTTGGGAGCTCCAGGCCAAACAGAGCGGCTCTGCGGGAGGGGTATTGAGTTTTTTTCCGGCAAACGGCGCTGCGCACCCGGCTCCCAAGAAGGGGAGGAGAAGCAAAGAGAGGAAAAATCGTCGGTTCATGGTTCGTAGCATACCGCCTCATTGCAGCGGTGGTCTAGCCTTGGTACGCTCATGCTACCTATGGCGAACCATCGAACATACGAATCGTACGAGCCTAAATGGCAAAAAATGTGGGAAGAACAGGGCACATATCGTGCTCAAAGCGGCAAGGGTGATGCCTTTTACGGCCTGATCGAATTCCCGTACCCCTCTGGCGAGGGGTTGCACGTGGGCCATCCACGATCGTATACGGCGATCGACGTGGTGACGCGTAAAAAGCGGATGGAGGGGAAAGACGTGCTGTATCCCATTGGATTTGACGCCTTTGGGTTACCCACAGAAAACTTCGCCATCAAACATAAAATCAAACCGCAAGATGCCACACAAAAAAATGTGGCGAATTTTACGCGGCAGCTAAAGAGCCTGGGATTTGGTTTTGATTGGTCGCGCCAGGTGAACACTACGGATCCGGCGTACTATAAATGGACGCAATGGATGTTTTTACAATTTTTAAAATCACGTTTTGATGAGAAAAAAGAAAAGGCCGTATTGGTGAAGAGCCCTGATGCGCCCGTGAAGGGGGATGATGGCCGCATGGCGTATAAGGCCACGTCCACCATCAACTGGTGCCCGCGCTGCAAGATTGGCCTGGCGAACGAAGAGGCCGTGGGCGGTGTGTGCGAGCGTTGCGGGAATCCGGTAGAAAAGCGTGAAAAAGAGCAGTGGATGATTCGTATTACAAAATACGCCGATCGGTTGCTCACTGATTTGGACACGGTGGATTATTTGGATCGTATCAAAGCTCAGCAGGTAAACTGGATCGGAAAGAGCGAGGGGGCGTTTATCGATTTTGTCCTTTCTACGGGTGAACAGGCGCGCGTGTTCACCACGCGGCCAGACACGTTGTTTGGCGCCACGTATCTGGTGCTCGCGCCAGAGCACGAGATGGTAGCGGCCTGGCTTGCGAATGGCGCGATCAAAAACGGTTCTGCCGTTGCGGCATATCGCGTCGCTACCGCGAACAAAACAGACATGGAGCGTGGCGCAGAGGGGAAAGAAAAAACAGGGGTGTCGTTGAACGGTATCACGGCAAAAAATCCGGCGACGGGCGAAGACATTCCCGTGTATATCGCCGACTACGTGCTCGCGGGCTATGGCACCGGTGCCATCATGGCCGTGCCTGCGCATGATGAGCGGGATTTTGCGTTCGCCAAACAATTTGGGTTGGCGATAAAATCCGTCGTGGCTCCGTATACCGAACTCACGGGGATGTGCACGCCTCGCCAAGACAAATCCGTGAGTAAAAAAAATGTGGCGACAGCGATTATTCGGCATGCAGATAAGGATGTCTTTTTGATGTTGGAACATCACGACGGTCGGCAGGGGTTTGTGGGAGGCGGTATTGAGGCAGGAGAAACGGCGGAAGAGGCCGTGGTGCGAGAGGTAAAAGAAGAGACCGGGTTAAAGCATATTCGCATTGAACGTGTTCTTATTCCTCACCTCTACGGCTATGGGTTTAAGCCGGCAAAAGACGTGAACTGTTTTGATCACGACACCTTTTTTGTGGTGATTGCGGAGGATATGGAGGCGGACGCGCTTCATGAGAGTGAAAAACATACGCCGGTATGGAAGCGGGCCGATGAGATAACGGGTCATCTGAATTTGGATCATCATCAATTTGCATGGGATTGGTACCGCGATGCCAAGGAGTGTTTTGCTGATGCGGGTGTGGCGGTGAATTCAGGATTTTTGGACGGTCTCTCTACAAAAGAGGCGAAAGAAAAAATGATTTCTTGGCTCGAAGAAAAAGGGGTTGGCCAAAAAGCGACGAACTATAAGCTCCGCGATTGGGTGTTTTCTCGTCAGCGGTATTGGGGCGAGCCGATTCCCGTGATTATCTGCAAGGCGTGTGGGTATGTGCCGGTACCGGAGGATCAGCTTCCGGTTCTTCTCCCGGCCGTCGACAGCTATGAGCCAACGGACACAGGTGAGTCGCCGCTCTCCAAGGTACGCGAGTGGGTGGAGGTGGAGTGCCCTTCGTGCGGGGGTGATGCGGAGCGCGAAACGGATACGATGCCGAATTGGGCCGGGTCGAGCTGGTATTTTCTTCGGTATTGCGATCCGCAGAACGATCAGGAATTCGCATCCGCCGAGGCCCTTAAGCATTGGATGCCGGTAGACCTGTACAACGGCGGGATGGAGCACACCACGCTGCACCTGCTGTATTCCCGATTTTGGCACAAGTTCTTGTGGGATATCGGTGCGTTGCCAAAAGAGATTGGTTCTGAACCGTACACGGCGCGGCGAAGCCATGGGCTCATCCTTGCCGAAGGCGGGGAGAAGATGAGTAAGAGCAAGGGGAATGTGGTGAACCCCGACGACATCGTGGCGCAATACGGCGCCGACGTGTTCCGTGTGTACGAAATGTTTATGGGTCCGTTCGATCAGCCCGTGCCATGGGATACCAATGGGATTGAGGGGGTGAAACGCTTTTTGGATAAGGCGTGGCGGGCGGTGACGGCGAGCGCACTTCCGTCTACGCCAGAGGCGCTCGAAACGTTGTATCACCAAACGGTAAAAAAAGTCACAGACGATATTGAGTCTCTTGCCTTTAACACGGCTGTGAGCCAGCTCATGATCCTTACGAACGCGTATGTAGAGGGTATCCCGGCATCACATCGCGAAGGGTATCTGCAACTGCTCGCGCCCTTTGCGCCACATATGGCCGAGGAGCTTTGGTCGATGTTGGGGAACGAGGGGAGTATTCATCGTTCCGGTTGGCCAGAGCATGACGCAAAAAAGATTATCGCGGCCACGTTTGAATTGGTGATTCAAGTAAATGGTAAAGTACGCGACAAGATAACCGTGTCGGCAGATATCTCTGAAGCAGACGCCATCGCTCAAGCGCTTGCATCGGAAAAAGTACAGAAATATTTGGAAGGGAAAGCGCCGACACAGATGCGGTATGTGAAGGGACGACTGGTGTCCATGACCGTTTAGTGGTACCAACTATCTATGCATGATTTCTCGTATTCCTTGGCCGACATCGGCGCTTTCGGCGATCCCGTGGATGGCCGTGGCGTTTTTGGCAGGGGTGTTGGCGCACGCGGGGAGTCCGTTTGAACGCGTACCCGTCTCGGTTGCCGCAGCGATGGCGGTGGCGATGACCGGTGCGGTCATTTTTTTGCCAAACATCTGGCGCTACGGCTCGATCGCCATTCTTATCGGATGTATCGGTGGGTTCGTGCGGTTTGATCTCACGATTCCAGCGGCAGCGCCGGAGGCTACATTTGAAGGGATCGTGGTGTCGGCGCGGAAATATGATGTGCTTGTGAGGGATGAGGCGTCGGGGACATCGGTGAAACTGTCGTCCACGCGATATCGTGTTGGCGAGCGGGTGCGCGTTACCTGCGGGGAGCTTGCGCCGCTTGAAACAACGGACCAGTTTGCCACATATGACGCGCGGAATGGTGCGTGGTTTACCTGCAAAAAGCCGGAGGTGGCGCGATTAGCGGCCGCCACCGGATGGGATCCACGGCGGACATTATTAGAATGGCGACGCACGCTCACATTCCGCATTCAGCGTATTTTGCCGGGAGATGCGGGCGCGCTGCTCTCAGGAATTTTGTATGGCGAACGGGCGTTGTCTGCCGAGGCGTCTACGCTGTTTCGTGCGGCAGGCATGACGCACCTTATCGCCGTTTCGGGCAGCAATATCGCGCTCGTGGTGGCATTATTCGTGCCGCTCTTTCTTGCGCTCGGGTATCGCCGCAAGCCAGCCATTGTTCTTTCGGGCCTGGCCATTATGGGGTTCGTGATCTTTGTGGGGGCAGGAGCCTCCGTGGTGCGTGCGGCCGTGATGGGATGGTTGGCACTGCTTGCGCGCGTGTTTGGGCGAAAAGCATCGGCCGGCCGGTTGCTCGTGGTGGCCGCCACGGTGATTGTATTGTTTGATCCATGGGCGCTCGCGTTTGATGCCGGATTCGCATTGTCGTTTCTTGCCACATGGGGGCTGCTTTCATGGACACGACCGTTGCAGGAGCGGCTCACGTGGATGCCGGAACAATTTGGATTGCGGGAGGCCACGGCCACAACCGTTGCGGCCACATTTATGACCACGCCATATGGCGCATGGGCGTTTGGCACCATGTCGTTTACTGGCCTCCTTACAAATCTTGTTGCCGTTCCGCTTGTAGGCCTTACGATGCTATGGGGCGCCGTGGCGCTCGCCTTCGGATCGTTTGCGCCGGTGCTTGCTCTCCCCGCGCAGGGATGTTTGGAGGCGATGCTTCTTGTGTCGCAGGTGGCGCGCATCGTTCCGTGGATGCAGGTGTCGTGGGAGATGCCTTGGTGGGGATTGTTTATCATTTATCCTTGTCTTTTTGTGATTTACATCAGGAAAATCAATCAAAAACAACGTTATCCACATCAGGACATCACCATGCTGGAAGCAGCGCCATTTTTGCGAGCGGTTGTCGGTGGTGGCGGACACATAGAAAAGAACGCGGCGATACGCGGCGACAGATTATTGAGATGAACAGATTCATGCGTTGATTCGCGGAGATCGTGCATCTTGCATCACGCGGAGCATCTTCAAAAAAACGATTCAAGAAAAAAACAAGTTGCGCAGCGTGTCGGTGATGACGGACAGATTTTTTTGACACACATTTTGAATGATCGCACGCTGGAGTGGTGATCCGCGATGAGCAACGACGCCACACATTCGTGAACACGTCCACCGCTCGCACGGTCGCACCTCAACATCACACACCGAACGGACCATTGGGGGACGTATCACCGATCAACATTCGCGGGCAACGCATCCGGGTGGTGCCGATGCGCGAGCGACACACCGTCGCCACTGCCCGATCCTGGCCTGTCGTTGGCGCTGGGATCGCGATGCGAATGAGGGGGATTCGGATCGGCGACACGTTCATGGGGCATCCTGCCACTTCGGAAGAGGCGGGAGTCAGCTCGACAGGGAACCGGCGATTGGCAATGGCGATCGTGCACCAATGGTGCCCGAGCCATGTGCCGCCGAGAGCGACGCTGTCGCTTCGGAACACCGCCTGCTCTGCGTGTCGGCCCACAGCTTTTCGGTGTTCGCACCGCCGCAAACTTTTCAACGCACATCAGGATGCGCCCGGCGCGATTTTTCTAGGGGCGAGAGGCTGGATGACCATTGATCCGACCTCTCGCTCCGTTTGAGGGAAATGTTCTGTCTGAATATATCGCTTTCGCGATGCTGCGGAACTCGCCCACTTCGTGGGACTCAAACAGTCCTCACATCGCGAAAGCGATATATTCAGACAGAACATTTCCCTCAAACGCACACGCCTGTTCCTTCTTCCGTCCGGGATGCATCGCGGACGGAAACAGGGAACGATCTGTTCCTTTCACAATGATGAAGAAGGAGTGCGACATGAATCAATGGAAACAGTGGACGGCGTTGTTCTTGTGCGTGGTGTTTGTGGCCGCATGCGAGCCGCCGATGCAAACGCAAGAAGATGCGCCGCATGGGCGTCCGTCGCGAGATGGGCTTTCGATTGATGCGGATACGGGGATCCCGTTTGCCCGCACATTCCAACACCCGATTGAGGGGATGGACGCGTCGGATTATGGGTTTGGGTTCGGCACGGAGAATCGATGGTTTTGCATGAAAACCGGATCAACCGGCGCATGCACCGCCTACGGCGCGCACTTGGGCCGCGACACGCTCGTGGAAAAAACCCCGGTGGGCACAGAGGTTCGTGCACCCGCAGATGGAATCGTACGGATCTCTACCGACATCTCCTTTGGAGGGTATGGAAGCGATACGAAACAGAATCCGAGTTATCAGGGATGTGCGCTGGTATTGGAGCATCTCTTCGCCAATGGAGAGGCCGTAACAACGCTGCTGGGGCATCTGCGCTGTGACGATGAAGATCGTCCTCGCGTGGGTGATCTGGTAGCGCGTGGGGAGCGCGTGGGTTCCGTGGGCAACTATTGGCACGGGGAGAGCCGCACCACCAACTGGCACCATGTGCATTGGGCCATGCGGAAAGGGCGGTTCGCTGCCCCAACGTATACCAAGGCAGATCTGTTGCCGTATGTGGCGGGCTATGCCCCGCGCTCGGAGTTTCGTAACGATCCTGCCACAGGCGCACTGGTGCATCCGTCCTGGCTCGATCCGTTTGGGGTGATTGCCGCCAATGGCGACCCGGCGGCTCAAGCATCGGCAACGGTTCGACATCATCCATCGGGCTCCTTTTTGCAGGATCCAGACGGAGCCTACTGGCTTGTGACAGACAACACGCACATCGCATCCGTTTCGCCCTCTGTGGCGGCGCGCGATCGATATCCGGTGGCGTCGGCGATTCCGGTAACGGATGAAGAAATCGGGTGCTATCACGAGGCGCCCGCCATAGCGTCTGATGGACCCGTGGCGCTGTATGTGCGTCCAAACACGAGCGCGGTGGTGTTGGCCTACGAAGATCGGCAAGAGCGGTATGACATGATTCGTTGGGAGGCCTTTCTGTCGTGGGGATTCCAAGACACGGATATTCTCCACACGCCAAGCGCGGCATTTTATGAGCAGTCATATCGCGACCGCGGATTTAAACTGATCCGCCCGGGCACGCTTGTAAAAGCAAACGAGTCACCCGAAGTGTCGATCGTCACCATGCAGCAAACGCGGCTCCCGATTGATTCCGAAGAAACATTTGAGCGTGCGGGGTTCCAGTGGAACCTCATCACGAGCATCCCTGAGTCGGTGATCGACGATGTTGCGGGGCCACGCGAGAGCACGATGCTCACGCGTGAATCGCTCCAGATGTGTGCAGTACCGGCCTCGTGCCCGGATGGGTCTGCAACATGCGGTGGCGGCGCGCTCCCAGGGTGTATGCCCGGGGACGAAACACCCTGCTGGTGCGACCATGCCACAGAAGGGGTGCGCGTGTGCCTGGAAGGCGGGCAGTTCTCCGAAACTTGTCTATGCCCAATGGCGCAAGAACCCCCACCGCTTCCATCGGAAGAAACGGAGCGTGAAGATGCAGGGTCTCCTCCCTCCACGTCGGAGCCATCCCAAGAAGAGCCGCCTCTTGCAACGTCGGAAGAAGAAACGGTCGTTACAGAGCCAGAGCCGATATCTGCTCCAATGGATTCCGTTGTGCCTGAACCGACGTCTGTTCCGTCGACGCCGATAGAGGAGGTAGAGACTCCTGCGGAAGAAGAGACCGTTCCTGCGGTATCATCCACCCCAGAGTCTGTCCCTGCGCCTGATCCGACACCGAGTGTCACTGCAACATCCGCACCAGAAGAAACGACACCGCCTGTTTCGACATCCGATCCCGTTGTGTCTGTAGAGCCGCTCACCCTTTTGGTGCACGCCTATGCAGACATGGGGGTATTCAAACTGTGGTTTGTTTCTGGCAGAGAAACATTTGGTCCGGAAACAATCGACACCGTGTGCGAACAAACGTCTACGCGCGACATCGTTTGCGAACTGCCAATGCCCCCTGGGAAGGAGTGGGGGCTTTGGATGGACAAGGGCACGGCATCAACGCCCTGGTCGCCCGGCCTTAATTGGGAAACGGGTGCGTGCGATCCGTTCGCAGATATTACAGCCATTCGTGAGGGAGCTTCGGTTCCTCTCCGGATGGTGCAGATTGGGGACGGGTGCCGGTTTATCATTGATCCGTAGCTCCTTCGCATCGATACACGATGCACCGTGGCGGCTCCAGTATCTCGCTGGAGCCGCCCTTCTCGATTTATCCACACGTTGCCTTGCCCGCCGTTCCGCTTAGAGGAACGATATGCTAAGGTTACGTTTCTAGAACAATAATAGAACATCTATGGCAAAGAAAACATCGACAGTCGATCCTCGCTTTCAGGCCGCGCAAGAGGCCATGACACAAATTAAAGAACGATTCGGCGATGGCGCTATCATGCGGTTTGGGGAGGTAAAGAACATGATCACCGACACCGTTTCCACCGGCTGTCTGTCGCTCGACCTGGCGCTTGGCGTGCTCGGCGTGCCGCGTGGACGGGTGGTGGAAATTTTCGGCCCGGAATCATCCGGAAAAACAACGCTGGCGCAGCACATCATCGCAGAGGTTCAAAAACTCGGCGGCCTTGCGGCATTCGTCGATGCCGAACACGCGCTGGATCCAGATTACGCCCGCAAACTTGGTGTGAATGTAGACGACCTGCTCATCTCTCAGCCAGACACGGGCGAACAGGCGCTCGATATCGTTGAAACACTTGTACGATCCAACGCGATCGACGTGGTAGTGGTTGACTCCGTGGCCGCACTCACGCCAAAGGCCGAGATTGAAGGAGAGATGGGAGACAGTCACATGGGGCTCCAGGCGCGTTTGATGAGCCAAGCGCTCCGAAAGCTCACGGCCGTGATTTCTAAAACAAAAACGGTTGTGATCTTTATTAACCAGGTGCGTCAAAAGATCGGGATCGTGTATGGCAACCCCGAAACAACCACGGGTGGTGTGGCACTGAAGTTCTATGCGTCATGCCGTATTGAAGTGCGTCGCAGTGCGCAGATCAAGATGGGCGAGCGCATTATCGGCAACCGGGTAAAAACAAAGATCGTTAAGAACAAGGTGGCCGCACCATTCCGCACTTGCGAGTTCGACATTATGTATAACGAGGGGATCTCGCTCGCCGGAGACCTCATCGACACCGGCGTGGAATATGGGGTTGTAAAAAAGGCAGGGAACTCTTACTCATACGGAGAAGAGAAGCTCGGCATGGGACGCGAAAATGCCAAAGCAGGGCTCAAGGAGCGCCCGGACATGATGAAAGATATTCGCGCGCAAGTGATCGCGGAGTTCAAGGCACGCGAAGGGCTTGCTGCAAGCCCCGTGCCGCGCGATGAGGAAGAGGACGAGGCGGTGCCGGCGTTTATCGAATAGGTTCGTATCAGCATCACCCCGCATGAAATCGTTCATGCGGGGTGGATGTTGTAAACTTTAATAGGCAATTAGCCCATTTTTGGCTCTAGAGGCTTGCATCTTTGCTGGGGGCTTGTTAGCATCTCGTCACGATTTAATCCCAAGCGGGTATCGTATAGCGGCTATTATGCGTCCTTGCCAAGGACGAGATGGGGGTTCGACTCCCCCTACCCGCTCCAACCAAAAACATCGCACGAGTGCGATGTTTTTGTATCTGGGCGGTTATTTATTGCATGCGGATCACGAATATTTACGAGACGACGTTTATTTAAAAAAATCAACCCCCACAGCCTTTATGGGCGTGGGGGTGACGCGAACCGCTTTCCAGGAGCTAGACATTCTGGAGGATGTATTTTTCCCCATTTAAGATCACATGGATCTGGAGCTCTCCACCTACAGCCTCAACGTATTTTCTAAGCGTTGAGACCAAGTGATCCTGTCGGCTCTCAATTCGTGAAACTTGTGACTGGGGTGTCTGAATGCGCTCGGCGACTTGCTTTTGGCTGTAGCCGGCCATCTCGCGCAGTTCTCGCAGACTGATCTGAAGAGCCTCTAGTTCGTTAGAGAGTGTCATTGCTTACCTTCTTTCACCTATTCACTTTTTTGAGCGACAGGAATTTGGTTGAAAAAATGTTCGTTGAGAATTTTGTCGATCACACAAAGGCCGTTTTTGCCAAAGGGATGACAGGGAATCATGTGCGAAAAAAGTGTATTTGTCAAGGAGGAATTACACCGGAGCTACGCTCGCGTAATATCACGCGGAAAGAACAGATTCACCAGCCAGTCGATGCCAATTTTCATTCGTTTATTCCAAGAGGGGAAGTTCCAAAAATAGGTGTTGCGCCACAGGAGCCAGGCGATGGGGCCGGAGAGGCGGAGGGGGCCGATTTGGGCGAGCGCTTGGAATCGCCCGAGAGAAACGAGTTGGCCTCGGGAGTGATAGGTAAAGGCGCAGAGCGGCTGTTTATGAAGGCTTCGCAGAATATTTTCTGACAGCGCAGAGGCTTGGCGCACGGCCACTTGGGCAAGCATGGGGAGTGGTGTGCCGTTTGTATCAATAAATCCGGCGGCATCACCGAGGGCAAAGACATTGCCCCACACATCCTGTGAGCTATGTGTGTGTAAATCGGCGTCGCTGGCCTCTCGGGTTGGATCTTGTGATGCCGGTGGTGCGGATTTGTGTACACGGAAAAAAGGATCTACCAGCAAGCGTCCGCCACGGCCACGGGGAGCATCAGGGACAAGTACGGGAATGCGCGGCTTTACCCCGGCGGCCCACACCACGGTGCCAGCCGGGATCAGCGTATCGTCGGTACAGTAGATTCCTTCGGCGGTAATTTCTTTTGCAACCATCTTGGGAGAGATATGTACGCCGCGCCGTTCGAGCACCTGCCGCGCACGATGACGCAGCGCTGGAGAGAACATCATGAGGAGCTCCGGATCGGCCGTGAGGAGCGATAGGCGAATATCTTTTGCCCGAATGTCGTGTGCGTAAAAACGGGCGAGCGTTTCCGTGAATAAATCGATCAATTCACCGGCCATCTCTACGCCCGTGGGGCCACCGCCCACGATAGCAAAAGAGAGCAGCCGTTTGCGCGTGGCCGCATCGGTGGCTTGTGCGGCTTGCTCAAACACATCGATCACGCGATGGCGGATGGTAACGGCATCGTGCAGGGTTTTAAGGTCGAGGCAGCGCTCCTGCGCTCCAGGGATGCCGTAGAAATTGGTTTCGGCACCCGTGGCGATCACGAGCGTGTCGTAGGGGAGGGGGTGCTGATCGGTCGTGACAATGCGCTTTTCAAGATCAACGGCCGTAACATGTGCTTGGATAAAATGTACCGCCCGTTTTTCTAACAGTTCACGAATGGCTTCCACCACATGATGGGCTCCAAGGCTGCTGCTGGCCACCTCATGCAACAGCGGGCTAAACAAAAAATAGTTTGTGCGATTTACGAGCGTGATCCGAAGATTTTGCCGCGCGGCCTGTTTTTGGAGTTTTAATGCCAGATTCATCCCTCCAAATCCGGCACCCAAAATGACAATACGATGTGGAGCGGGGGGCATACGATTGCGTACAGGATAGCATATGGGGATCGGACAGATTAGAAAACGCGCGTGCCGGGGAGTTGCCCTGGCACGCGCGCGGAATTGAGCCCCGACCGCTGCCGGACGCAGACAGTCGGGATATCCCTAGTGGACGCCAAACAGCGCCCGATCAAATCCCGCCTCCCAGGGCTCGGCGAGCGCATACCAGCGCTCGTGATCCTCAAGATCCTCGATCCGCATCTCTTGCGCAAAGAGACAGCGCACACAGAGGAGTTTAATCTCTGTGGGCAGCTCCTCTTCGGCGAAGCGCGGAAAGACCATCTTGAGATAACCACTATTGCATAGGTCGCAGTGGCCCAATCGGGCTTGCTCCTGCATGCAATAATCGGATTCGCCGAGTTTGGGAAAACGGTACGTTGTAAAATGGACCATAGTGCAATCCTCCGTGGCGTTCAGCCGGTAATGGGTTTTATTCGTTTATCCATTACGTGGAGTGATTGAGAGGGTGTCCAGACCTCTTCTCAATGGAGACGGAGTGTCCATTGAGAAGAGGTCTGGCTCGATAATTAATCCACCGTACTTTTAGTATGAGAAAAACAATATTAGCAAATATTCATCTTTTTGTCAAGTGTTCTTAACTATAAGTATTTTATGATAGAGCAGATTTCTTACGTACTTTTCCGCCTCTTTTTTTGTTTTCACCTCTCCTTTGTCTCTCGCTTCTTCGATCAACCGGATCACACGGCCCATTTCTGGCCCCGGGGGAATGCCGATTTCTAGCAGGTCGCGGCCTTGGAGGAGGGGGCGGGGGAGGCCGTGTTCAAGGTTGGCGGATTTGAGGGTTTGAATAAAGAGATCGCCGGCCGCATACACGGGGTCGCTGGATTCGGGGAGGGTGCGCCCGCGGAAATCCGCTTCGGCAGAGGTGACGAGCACGCGCCAACTCACCGGGTGGATGCGACGAAGGAGTTTACGCACGGCATTTGTATACTGCTCACTCGTCATTTTACCCTCTTGGAGCGCGCGGAAGAGCATGCCGGGTTTAAGATGTTCGGTGGCCACCACGATCGCCGCGCGTTCGGCCTCTACCCCAAAACACCAGCGCGCCAAAAGAGAGGCGGTGGGCGCTTCGCCAGCGGGCTCATGCCCACGGGAACGGATGCGGCCGTCGATCACCTCTGTGGTGATGGGCTTGCCGAGATCGTGGCATAAACAGCCGAGCATCACATGCAAGGCTTCATCATCTAAAAGGCCACGATCAGCCTGCCGGATAAGTGCAGCGGCACGATCGAGCACGAGCAGGGTGTGAACCCACACATCGCCTTCGGGATGCCAATCAGGTTCTTGGTTTACGCCGAGCAGATCTTGCAGCTCCGGATAGTCGCGGGCGATAAGCCCGATCTCTTGCATGAGCGCAAAACCACGAGATGGTTGTTGGGCTTGGAGGAGCAGCTTGCGCATCTCTTCGGTGATTCGTTCTTTGGGGAGCTCATCGCAATCACCGCGCGTCACCATTTTTTGCAGGAGGGCGAGTGTTTCTTGCTCCGGGATAAGGGTAAATCGCGCAGTGAACTGGACGGCTCGATACACGCGGAGAGGGTCGTCGCCGAAAGCCTCAGCGTCTGTTACACGAAGAATGTTCGCCTCAAGATCTGCGATGCCATGGAAGAGATCGATCACTTCACTCGTGAGGGGATCAGCCATGATGCTATTCACCGTAAAATCACGACGACGCGCGGCATCTTCCATCGACATCGTGGGGTCGCCCTCCACCGTAAATCCCTTGTGTCCTTTTCCTATTTTACTCTCGCGGCGAGGGAGTGAGACATCTAAATCATGCCCTCCATCGAGTGGAATTTTAAAAACGCCAAAGGCTGCGCCTACAAGATACACGCGCCCGGGAAACAACTGTTCCAGCATCTCCTGTAGCCGTTGCGCGGGAATACCGTACACCTCTACATCCATGTCTGCCACATCACGCCCCAGGAGGAGATCGCGCACCGCACCACCCACCAAGAGCGCGCGAACCGTGCCGCCGCCCTCTTTTTTTACCCCTTCGGCCAGCCGCGTTACGGCATCCCGCAATACGGGTGCGCACGCCTCAAATCGCCCACGGAACGCCGCAGGGTCGATGATCTTTTTCGGAGACGCGATCATGGGGATAGGATAGCATGCATTGACATTTAGACGCTTTTTTGTTTTTATAGGGCGGTCTTTGCATGGCCATTTTGCCGTGAAGATACCAAAAGGAGCTTCATGTCCCTTTCAAACACGTCCCTTTCAAAAACGTTAGATATTGGCATTGTGATCGTGCCCGATGCTCGCTCGCTTGTTGCGCGTATGGCTTTGGAGACGGCGCATCTTATCGAGACCCACTCAACGGGGATCGTGTCCAGAATTGATACGTCGCGCTTAACGCACATTACGCTCTTTCAGGGACACTTTCCGGCCACGGCGCTTCCGGCGATTTACGAAGCAATCCCGAAGATCAGCATCTGCTTCGATATGGCAGCCGGCGGTCTGGATTTTCGTGCAGACGGAAAGGTATTTTGGCGGGTGGTGCCGGAGCCGAATCTTCCAGCGCTCCATCGACTTCTTCATCAAAAACTCCATCCGCTTGCAGAAGGGATGCTGATGCAGCAGTGTCACGATCGTATTGCGCATCGGGCAACAACGGATGCGGAGCGCGAACATATCCGCATGTATGGATCCCTTTTGGCCGGGCCAAACTTTCTTCCGCACATTACGCTGGCACAGTTGCAACATATGGGTGACGCTCCGGTGTTGATGTTGCAGTTTTCGCTCGCGAGAGTGTTCACGTTATTCGCTCACAGCATCTCGGTTGCCACACTTCGTGAAGACGGGAGCGTGGAGGAAATCCTCCACACCGTCGATTCGTGTGGTTGATGAGAGCCCCTTGAAAACGCCCAGCGTGGAACTGCTTTTATGGCAGGAACACGCTGGGGTTTATCATATCCACCCCCCGTTGCCTTTTATCCCAAATGCTGCTATTCTCGCTTTCACAATCCCATACGGGCCCTTAGCTTAGTTGGTAGAGCGCCTCGTTTGCAACGAGGAGGTCATCAGTTCGAATCTGATAGGGTCCACCAGAAAAATAACTCCCTGAATGGGAGTTATTTTTATTTTTTGGATAGAGATATAGTCAAACGCCGCATCCCCGAGGAACACGACGTGTGATCGTGGTGGGTATGCGGCTTCGTTAAGCGGATTGGATTCTGGTGGCCGCGAGGGCACTGCTTGGAAGGAGATAGAGCACGGCATTACGCCACATTGAGAGCTTGTGCAAAATGAGTGGTTTCAGTTCTTCGTCATGCTGGGAAAAGAGCAGGCAGAAAACAACCGCATCAAGGTAGACAAATTCATATTGACAAATCGGCTTATTCTTGTTATCTCTATAGGAGATTATTTACATCGCTTGTGGCATGCAGAGCCTCACTCCATTCAAATAACGAATGTGGTCGGAGATGTTCTGGATTCCAGAAGTACCATTTATCAATGGAAAAAGATTGTGGTGCGTTACCATGATTTAGCCCTTCAGAATCCAAGAGGCACTTTGATCAACCTTTCTATCCGTTTCTTTTTCGTCGTAGTATTCGGTATTTTGGGCTGTCGCTCCGGCAAGGAGCAAGAGGCGCTGATTGCAGAACGGCGTACGCAGATGATCGAAGCGGACATCACGATTCTCGCGAACCGAGTAGCCACTATGGAGCAGCGTCTTGGAGATCCGATGGCGACAGATGCTCTGCGTGTCACGCGGGTTCCTCTTGTTGAAAACTCCACAGGCAATGAAGTGTGCGCTGGCGAGGACAAGGTTTGTCTGAGCGTGCTCTTTCGGAATGGAGCCAGACTCGTAGACCCCATGGATCGGCCATGTGGATATGCGGTGGCAGATTGCAATTCCCGCGTTGTTTCTCTTCCTCGCTGCGGTAAGGGTGCGGATTATGTCGTCGCCCCCATCAAGTTCTGGTCCAGCCCCGGTATGAAGGGAGGGTGTTCACAGTCTGGTAATCAGTCGTGTCTGTTTGCTCCCGAAAATCTTGTAGCTCTTTGTATCGATAAGCAGTAGAGCGCGTCGTCAGACCCCCACAGTTTCATGAGAAGCTGTGGGGGCTACGGAATCCAAGCGCGCCCTGACCGTCTTTTACAGATCGTCCGCTGCATCCAGTGTGCTCCCGATGATGAGGGTGATCGGAAGTAATCTGGATTTTGTGGGCACCGCCCGTCAGCGGATATACGCCATGAAGTTATTTCGTGGCTACCTCCTCAAGATCCAAAGAGGCACTTTGGCAAGGTATTCTAAAAGGTCACAGCGTGGTTCTTCCAGTGGAATCATCGTTATTTTGCTAGCGATCGTGGGCGCTCTTCTATTTATTCTTTTGAAGGAAGATCCTCCTGACCCTGACGACCCCGACGACTGCGTGGCGGGCTTTGAGATCGATCTCGTAGTTGAGGAAACAAAGCCCAACGGCGACGCGTGGGATCTTCTTGCGGGCGATGAACCCCCCGACCCCGCCGGTGAACTCACTCTCTACGATGAGGGAGTACAGACGGAGGTGTTCCTTAAGCGCCAAGATAAGCGTAAGATCACCGCGAAGTTTTTTAACGGAAAGCAGCGGCGTCTCGTACATCGTTCGGCGATGATTGATTTACGAATTGCCGATGTGGATGCGATCAACTTCGGTTGGTCTGGAAAAACGTTCAGCACGAACGATTTCATCGCTCATTTTGAGGGCGTTGATCTCGGGGCGCTCATCGATGGCCAGTCTGTCAAAAGTGGATCGGCGACCCTAACCGGCGCGCGTTGCTTATCTCAGTAGACGTCTTGTCTTAAAACATGCCTCGTGCCCGCACGACCCTTTGGGATCGTAACGGGCGCGAGGCATTTGACATTTAGGCGATTATTGTGCTGGATTCAACGGCTTTTTCCCTCCGAGCACCGCGATGATATTTTGTGCGGCTACGCGACCCATCCCTTGGCGGGCTTCGATTGTTGCCGAACCGATGTGGGGAGTGAGGATGGCGTTGGGGAATTTTTTGAGCGCTAAAGAATCAGAAATATCGCAGTCGATGGCCGGTTCGCATTCGTACACGTCGAGGGCGGCACCGGCGATTCGCTTTTTCTTGAGGGCTTTGAGGAGGGCGAGCTCGTCCACTACCGGGCCGCGGCTGGTGTTGATGAGGAACGCGGTGGGTTTCATGAGCGCGAGCTCTTTGGTGGATACCAGGTGACGCGTGCTGGGGAGCAACGGCACATGGAGCGATACCGCGTCGGCCGTGGCAAAGAGTTTGGGGAGGGGGAGTTTTTTTGCGCCGGTCTTTTTTTCCAGATCCAGATTTCGTTTTGGGTTATCGTACACAATCTTCATACCAAACGCGGCGGCGCGTTCGGCAAGTGTGGCACCGATGCGTCCGGCGCCGATGATCCCCAGGGTTTTTCCGGTGAGGTCTGTGCCCAAGAGCAACGTGGGTGTCCAACCGCTATATTTTTCGGCCTTTGCGTACACGTCCGCCTCTGGAATGCGGTGGGCCAAGGCGATGAGCAGCGCAAAGGCGTGTTCGGCCACAGAATCATTTACCTCGTCACAAGGCGTGTTTGTGATAATGACGCCCGCGGCCTGCGCGGCCTTTACATCCACGTTATCAAACCCCACGGCATAGTTCGCCACGATTTTGAGCTGCGGCCCGGCCGCTTCCAAAAATTCAGTGTCTACCTTATCCGTAAGCAGCGTCATCACCGCATCTTTGCCGCGGATGCTCTTGAGGAGTTTTGCGCGTGGGATCCCGTGATCTTTTTTAAAAAATGTCACGGCATGGCCGGCTTTTTTGAGCCGCGCGAGCCCATCACTGGCAAACATGGTGGGATTGAAGGAGATGAAGATGTTCATAAAAGGATTGTACCATCGTGAGGAGGGTGGGCGTAAGGAGGGCCATAGAAAATACACTGCAAAGGAGGTCTTTTTAAGGGGCTTGCGATGTTCTCGCGAGAAACGTCCTTGCATCCCCGCTCGGAGCGGGATGCCGGACACGCTTCGCAACGGGGCAGCTTGGGCTTCGAACGGCGCCGCCCCTTAAAAAGACCTCCTTTGCAGTGTATTTTCTATGGCCCTCCTTACGCCCTACACCTGTTCTACGGCATGTACATTTCCCCGAATTTTACCGCGGCGTTCTTTTGGCATGAAAAATTTGAATACCGGGAGGATCAACGTTGTGGCGATAAAAATGGCCACGAGCTTGGGGGCGATATTTGTTTCGTGAAAGAACCGATCGGCCACCCACACGGCGAGGGTGGTGTTCATGTACACCAGGCAGAATGCGAGCGTTACACGATCCGCCGGTTTGCGCCAGGCGAGCATGGCCGAGGCAAGCCAGGCCACGCCCAGCCAAAAGATAGTCATGAGAAGAACGATGATAATGCCATCAAACCCCATGCCAAAAAAGGTTTGAGAACCCGCGTTGCCACTTGAAACGGCGGTGCCCCCGGCGGTAACACTGGCGATTACCAGGGCAAAAGCCACGAGGTTCACCAATCGGAGGGGTGCGTCGATTTTACGGAGTTGTTTTTGCGTCATCCGCCAGTGGATGAACGCCGCGAGGGCGAGCGGGGCAATCACCACCCAGGCGATGTTTGTCATCATCTCCATGGTGTTCACACTCACGCTGGCGCCTGCCAAGATTTTAATCACCACGGGTACCAAGAACGGCGATAGGAGCGAGGTGGAGATGGACATCAAAATGGCCAAGGATGTGCGACCCCCTAAAATACTCACCACGGCCGGGGCGGTGAGCCCCGTGGGCATGGCGGCCGCGATCACAAAGGGAAGGATCCATTCCGGCGCAAAGAGCGTAAGAGGGATGGCGACGAGGATGGGGATCCCCACGAGCATCATGGCGTTGCCCAGGAGCAGGGTGCGCCAATCTTCGGCTTCATGGACAAACTCCGTCAAATTCAGGCGCAGCCCGGTGGCGAACATGATGATTTGCAGGAGCAGGCTGTTCCAGGGGCTAAACGGCAAAAAGAATTCTGGCTTGGTAAGGCCGAGCACGAGCGCCACGCCCACCAGCACCAACTGGTAGCGGGCAAGGAGATCGAGCACCTTAGAGAACATGAGATTTGATCCGCACGCGATTGAGCGCCGCATGCGATGGCCAGGCCGTGAGCCCGCCCGTTGTGGCACCGTGGTGCATCACCGCACCGCGGGCGTTGAGTGTGCCAATGCGAAGGGCAGAAACGAGATCGCAGGTGTGCATGAACCCGGCCACAAACCCGCTGCCAAAGGCATCACCGGCTCCGGTGGTGTCCACCCGCTTTCCGGGGAGCGCCGGGCATTGCCAGGCCGATTCGCCATGATAGAGGTAGGCGCCCTGTTTGCCGTCAGACATCACGAACGCTTGTTTTGGAATGGTGCCGAGTGTTTGGAGGATGCGTGTGGTGTGCCGTGGCGCGGTTTCGGCAAGAATCGATGCCTCTTCGCGGTTTAAGAGGAATAGGTCTGTGCGGCGGATGATAGGGAACAGGCGTTTGAGCCCCTTGGAGAGTTCCTGAACGCCGGGATTCCAAGCCACGCGCGCGCCGATGCGTTCGGCGTAATCTAAAATCGTTGGAAGCAACCCCACGTGTCCGTTCAGGGATGTGACATAGAACCATCGGGGAGTCGGTTTGCGTTTGATGGCTTGGAGCGCATCCACCGACCCGCTTGCCCCGCGATAGGTGAGGATGGTGCGTTCTCCCGTGGGAGCCATAAAAATGAGGCTCTTGCCCGTTTGTTGTGCGGGGTCGCGTTGGATCAGGCGAATGTCGATATGCGCCTGGCGAAGGGTGTCTAAAATCAAGTCTCCAAACACATCTTTGCCCACGCGCGCCACCACGGCTGTGGAAAGCCCTAATCGGGCAAAGCTACACGCGGCGTTTATCGCTCCGCCACCGGGCTGTAATGTGAGCGACGAGAGCGTGAGCTTTGCGCCAAGCGGCACACAGGCGTGGAGCCGTGCGGTGGCGTGTGCGATGTGTTGCAGCGACACCTGATCGCTCATCACCTGCTCATCCACCACGGCCGCGCCGATCGTGGCAACATCATGCGTAAAACGAGAACGGGCGGCCGAGCCAGTCATGCCCGTATGGTACCACGGCGGCACGCCCTTGATCGATCATAAAATACAGAACCCCCGGACCAACGCGTTCTGGTCCGGGGGAGTGCGAGACGACATACTAAAGAGCGTTACCGGCCCTCGCTGGTCGTTGCAGGGAGTGACGTTTGAAGTTTCGCGGCGGCTTCCGCAAAACGAGTTGCACGCAGGTGCTCCACGAGTTGGTTTTGGAGCCGATGGCGCTGGCTGATTTCCAGCCAAGGTTGGCGTCCTGCTGGAAACAGATCCGGACGCAGTCGCCGAAGGATCGTTCCGATGGCGAGCCTTGCTGCCGCATCTTCTTGCCGCGTTTCGAAGGACGGCCACGCACCCTCCATGAGCATCCGCGCTTCAGCCGTATTTACCGCCTCGGGAGAAGCGAGGTTCCGGAGCTCTTGGATTCCTTTTTCCCCAGCTGCCTGCGCTTCTTCCGCCGTGGGTTGATCGCTATCTGTCGGGCTATCGCTTGTGGCGATGGTCACGACCGATAAAGAGGACGTGGGTACGGGAGCCTTTGCGAGAGCGAATGCTCGTTCATCCTCTTCGACCACTTGGTCGATCGGCGGAATGGGCGGCGGCGGCGGGCCAATGAGTGTTGTCGTGGCAGCCTCCTCCGTTTGCGCCACCGCTCTCTTCGTCGTGTCATCCGATGGTGCTCGACTTGGGGAGTCGGAGAGGAGGTTCATCGCTGCTTGGTTCAGCGCCACCGTGTCGACGGTGGTGTTTTGAGGCTTCTTATCGAAGGAGCCGTTTAACCAAACAGATAGAATCAAGAGGCTCAAAGCACCTCCACCAACCCATCCCATCCATCCAATAGATGACGTGAACATCGCGGGTGCGAGATCCTCCGGTCGCGGAATGCGTCGAACGGCCGCTCCCGGCGTTGGCGCGATGCCCGAGGTGCCTGGTGGCACCGCAGCGGGTATTCGCGCTGTTCGGATGCTCTTCGATTTGGGCGGCGTTCCGCCGTTCGAGCGAGCAGTACGCGCTGTCGTTTCCGAGTTTTGAGGCTGAAGAACCGGCGGCAATGATCCCAGAGCCACCCTCGATGCCGCGATGTCCGATTTGGACGGCGGAAGAATTTGAGACACGGGAGGGATGGGGAGAGGTGTAGCGGTTGCGTCGTCGTTAGCCGGATGCGATACCCCGATGGGTTCTTGGATAACTTTTCCATCAACGAATCGGCTTCGGCTGGCCGGATCCGCACCATCCTCAGCGGGAGGCCGAGGGGTTGGGATTGCACGCACTGTGATAGCGGGTGGTTCCTCAGGGGTTTTTTTCACGCTATCTGGATCAAGCCCAGATCCCACGGCCATTGCCATATAGGGGGTCATTAACTCCGGTAACGGATGTACCCAACCACCACTCTCGCCGTCATAAGCTTGCCCTTCCTTTTTTGTCGTCGGCGTCGTGCTCACATCCTCGCTACTCAACGCGTCGAGGTGTTTTTTTACGACGGGGAGCAGCACGACCTCCCATGCACGAATTTCACTGAATGTGTCGACGATCCCTTGGAGCGAAAGCGTTAAGAGCGTATCCACATTACAGGATTTATCGGCCATTGCCTGGCAAATTTGTGCGCGACTTATGAGACCACAGGTCTCTATCTCTTGAAGGAGATGGACGGTCATCGTTGACCCGATCTCCCATGGAGGAACAGTGCGGATGTATCTCCATACCCACGCGGGGTTGATATCCCACACGTAGCTTTGGTGTTCTCCCGGAAGGAGGCTTTGAGCCATGACCTCCTCAATAAGTGCGGCGTGGATGCGTACGGCATTCGATTCTGGAGGTAGATCCTCATCCACGATGCTTATCCACCGTTGCAATGCGCTTTGGATCATTTCGGCCGCAGAGGCAACCGAGATCGTTTGCGTGAATTGTTGCAGCATCGTCTCGCTGCGGTGCTGCTTCGCCCCTATAGCGGCATCATGTACTTCTTGCCGCGCGAGCAGCAGGAGCACGCGTGCGCGTTCTTGCGGATTTTTTATCGCCGACAGGAGGTCTTCTAGATCTCCCGGCTGCAATATCAGCTTAGCGGGATTGAGGAGGTGACGGGTCGTATACAACGCCCGATAAAGGAAAATTCTTAATGGATTCCTTGCCATTTGATCCTTTCGCAATCGTACCTGTTGAGGTTTTTCGCCTCGCCTCCGAAGAGGCCGAAACGCTTTATTGACACTTTTTTGGAAGGTACGATGTGGCCAACCGTACACGAAATGAGCTTATTTTGTCAAGTCAATCAAACATATTTTAGGGAATAAAAAAATCCAAGAATATATCTTGGAATGAGGGATGATTTCCATCGCGTGGATAATTTTCAGCCCCCGGAATCTTTCGATCCGCGGGGGCTTTCGTTAGAGTGAAGAATGTTCGTGTGTGCCGGGCGCGGAGAGGGCGCCCCAGCGGTGTTACTGGAGGTAGGCCTCCAGTCTCTCCCGAAAGGTCGGGAGGGCGGAGGTGTCCAGTTGGCCGGTGACGTTCATCAGGGCGAGCCTGGCGGCGTCGACTTCTTCCGGGCTGGTGAGAGCTGGCGCCTGCTTGTTGCGCAAGCGCTGCTTCGCCGCCCGAATGAGATTCGCCGGTGTGCTCATGCGGAGCGCGAATGCTCCACGACGAGCGGCCTCGATCCGCTCGTCCTCGGAGATGACCTCTCCGATCATCTTTGGGGGAAGTTTCTGCGGGGATGGCGCAGACTCTTCTAGCGTAATGCTCAGTGTGATGGGTGTCGGGCACTCCGACGGACACTCTTCACAGCAGGCCGTTTCCCCCACCACAATCGCCTCGGTCGGTTTCAGAAATTCCTCTGTTACATTGTCGAATTTAATTTCGACAATGTCTCGGATTTCCGACGCCGTGAGCTGATATCCAACTCTCGTCGCGAGGACGGGGGGTGCTGTCGGCGCATGCATTTGGTTTTGCGCCGCGAGATCAGGAGATCCTTCCCCGATGGTAGCCTGGGGGATGGCGAGGAACGCCGCTCCTCCAACGATTCCCGCGAAGATCATGAGAGCCATTGAGAGACTCACTGTCTTTTTCCGCGCCGGAGGAGTCGTCGGGACACCCTGCGTGTCTTTCGACACGGGGCGTTCCGTCTCTGCCGTGAGGAGTTTTAGCTCCTCAACGAGTCCCCCCGGGGGCGGGGAACGGAGAGCCGGTACGCGCACGGAACGGAGGGTGCTTGGAGGAGCTTCCTCCTCCGCGGCACCGTTCACGTCCGCTTCGGCTCCCACAACCGGGGTTGCGTTTCTTGCTGCTGCCGCGTTCATCGCGGCGACCGTCGCTGCGCGTTCGCGTGCTTTTTTAGCGCGACGCGCCGCATTTTTCTTTGCCTTCCTTTTTCTTTTGTTTCTTTCCATCTGATCCTCCTAGGATGTTTTTGAAGGTATGCCGTGCCTTTGAGGCACTAAAACGCTTATTATAGGCAAAATACGATTATTTACCTATGTATACAGCATATCATGAAATGTCCATTTTGTCAAGTATACTAATCAATGTAGACAGGGGATGATTATAGAAAGGGATCCCGCTTCGCAGGATGACAAAAGAGAGGCGGGGTCTCTCTTTTTGAGTAATGGACATTGCGTGTTTGTGTACCTGGGGGGTCTATTCGCAGAGGGTTTTTTACGTGGAGTATTTTAAGCTTTTCCGGCGCTGCCGAATAATTTCATTTTTCGCATGGCCACTTCGCGCATCAGAAGGTTGGCGGGTTCGAGCAGTTTACGAGGGTCGATCACTTTGGGGAGATCGTGAACGGCTTCGCGAATGCCGGCGGTAAAGGCCAGGCGAAGATCCGTATCGATGTTGATCTTGGCCACGCCGTTTGCGATGGCTTTTTTAATGTCGCCATCTAATACGCCACGAGCTTTGCCGAGCTTGGCGCCATATTTTTCGGCCAGATCTTTAACATCTTCCATCACCCCGGATGCGCCGTGGAGCACGATCGGAATCGACACTTGTTCGGCGATCTTTTTGAGGCGCGGAATATCCAAATGCGTGCGGCTCATGAATTTAAAAGCGCCGTGGCTTGTGCCAATGGCAACCGCCAGGGAGTCGCATCGTGTGGAGCGCACAAACGCCACGGCTTCATCGGGGCTTGTGAGATGCGCATCACGGGCAGCGACATTCACAAAATCCTCGATCCCTGCGAGAGCACCCAATTCTGCCTCCACGCTCACGCCTTTGGCATGGGCAAGGGCAACGACGTTTTTTGTGGTGGCCACATTTTTTGCATAGGGGAGGGCAGAGCCATCAAACATCACGGAGGTGTAGCCACTTTTTACGGCCTGCTTAATGATGTTCAGGTCTTTTCCATGATCCAAATGCAGCACCACGGGAACAGCGGCTTGCGCGGCTACGCGCGCCATAGCTACCAGGTAGTCCATTCCGGCATAGGCAATCGCTCCTTCGGACGTTTGAACAATCACGGGCGATTTCATTTTTACCGCCGCATCCATCACGGCACGGAGAAATTCCAGATCGTTAATATTAAATGCGGGCACGGCGTATTTCTTACGCCGCGCAGGAACAAGAATGGATTTTGCGGTAACGAGCATATTAAGAGATACGACGGGGGGTGATACGCGCAAATTTTTTAAGATCCGTTTTCATCTGTGCCGCCGTAAGCAGCCCGGCTTGTGGGCCAACTTGCAGAACCACGCCGCGGGAATTTGCGGTGCCCCAGCGCATGGCTTCGTCGAGGGGCTTTCCGGCAATGAGCGCATTTACCAGCCCGGTGGCGAAGGCATCGCCTGCGCCCGTGCGTTCCTTCGCCTTGCCTGGGAACATGGGGAGCTTCCAGATTTCACCGTGATGGTAGCCCCATGAGCCGTTGGCACCGTCGGTGATTACCACATACTCTGGGCCTTTGTTGTGGAGCGCGATGAGGAGCTTGGTGACATCGTCTCCATCGCCAAGGAGCACCTGTGCCTCTTCTTTATTCACCACGAACACGCTTGAGCGTTTCATCACGGGCAGGAGCGATGTGAGCCCACGACGGAGTTGGTGCGTGCCCGGCTGGAAGAGGAGTTTGGTGTTTGGATGTGCTTTGAGCCAGGCCAGGAGCATGCGCTCATACGCCTCGTGTTTTTTGCCGATGGAGGTGTAATAGACCCATTTGGTGTTCGGGAATTTCTTGGGGAAAACGTATGTTCTGGGTTGGTGGTATACCAAAATGGTTCGTTCGCCTTTAAAATTCAACACGGTGGAATAGTTGGTTCCATGCTTCTTGTCGATGGTGGTGTATTGAGAAGATACGCCATCGCGCTTGAGCGCCTCGGCCAGATCACGGCCGTCGGAGTCGTTGCCGAGCGTGGTGACAAGCGCTGTTTTGTGCCCGAGCCGCGCTGTGCCCACGGCCGCGTTTGCCGCATTCCCTGCCGCGGGGATTTGCGTGACATTTTTTACCGGAATTTTGTCGGCGTAATTAAGGCAGAGCAGGCACGCATCGGTGTGGAGCGTGCAACTCACACTCGCTTCTTCAATCTCCACAAACACATCTTTGGTGGCATCTCCCACGGCCACGAGGTCGAATATCGGCATAGGCCTGTAGCATAGCAGATTCTCACTTCCGTTTCAGGACGTCTCTTGCCGCTTTCACGATGTCGGGCGTGTCCATGCCAAAGTGCGCGATGAGCTCTTCGGGTTTGCCGCTTTCACCAAAGCGGTCGTGCACGCCCACAAAGCTCATGGGAACCGGATGATGTTGGGTGAGGCATTCGGCCACAGCGCTTCCCATCCCACCCGCGACTTGATGTTCTTCCACGGTAACCACGGCGCCGCATTTTTTGGCGGCCGCGACGATCGTTTTTTGATCCAGCGGTTTGATCGTGTGGTTATTGATCACCATGGCGCTTATCCCATCCTTTTTGAGCGCTTCGGCCGCTTGGAGAGCGCGATACACAAGCGGGCCGCAGGCAATAATTGCTACGTCTTTGCCATCACGGAATATTTCGGCGCGACCAATACGAAAGGGTGTTTTTGCGGTGGTGAATATCGGGGATTTTTCACGCGCGAACCGCACGTAACACGGGCCGATCATTTGCGCGACGGCACGCGTGGCCTTTTCCGCCTCCACCGCATCGCAGGGTGAAACCACCGTCATGTTTGGGATACACCGAGTGATGGCGATGTCTTCGATCGCCTGGTGCGTGGCACCATCTGGACCCACGGATACACCGGCATGGCTGCCGATGATTTTAACGTTCGCATCGTTTAAACAGACCGTGGTGCGTACCTGTTCCCAGGCGCGCCCCGGGCAAAACATGGCGTAGCTGGTGATAAAGGGAACCTTGCCAGCGAGTGCGAGCCCGGCCGAAAGGGCGGCGAGGAGCTGCTCATGCACGCCCATCTGAATGAATTGCTTTGGAAATTTTTCCTTGAATTCCTGATTTCGGGTGGATTCTGTAAGGTCTGCGCACAGCACCACGATGTTTGGATTTTTGGCAGCGGCCGCCACCACGCCATGCCCATACCCGTCGCGGGTGGGAGCTTGTTTGATGTCTGGAGAGAATAATTTGGCAATGAGGTTGGCAGGCATAGGGTTAGCGGGGGCTCTTGTGTGAACGCTTCATCTGTTGCGCGGCCGCTTCTAGCTCCGCAAGCGCTTGTTCGGCCTGGCCTTCTTTAAACGGTTGGCTGTGCCAGTGATAGTCGTTTTCCATAAAGCTCACACCAAAGCCAGGCGTGGTGTGCGCCAGAATACAGATGGGCTTTTGGCGCACCTGGCGGGCTTCTTGAAAAGCGGCATGGAGCGCCGGAATGTCGTTGCCCGCGCAATCGACAACGTGCCAATTGAATGCCTCGTATTTGGCGCGTAATGGCTCGAGCGGCATGATATCTTCCGTATCACCGTCGATCTGAATATTGTTGCGGTCCACAATGCACACGAGGTTATCGAGGCGGTTTTTCCCCGCAAACATCATGGCTTCCCAGTGTAATCCGGCCTCATGCTCGCCATCGCTTGTCATCACAAACGTGCGCCAGGTTTTTTTATCCATCTTGGCGGCATAGGCCATACCCGCGCCCTGTGCGAGCCCCTCGCCGAGGGGACCGGACGTTGTTTCGAGGGCGGCGAGTTTGAGCCGCTCCGGGTGACCTTGCAGCCGGCTGCCGAATTGCCGCAAGGTGGCCAGTTCTTTTACGGGGAAATATCCGGCCTCGGCCATCGCGGCATAGCGAATGGGGCAGGTGTGGCCGTTTGAGAGCAGCAAGCGATCACGATCCGCCCACATCGGATCTGTGGGTTTATGGCGCAGCTCATGGAAGTAGAGCAGGGCAAAAATATCGGCCATCCCCAACGGCCCGCCCTGGTGCCCACTTCCGGCCGTCGCCACCATCCGGATCACGTGTTGGCGTAGGCGATTGGCGATGAGCTCCAACTGTTTCACCTTCGCGTCATGTAAATGCGGCATGCGTAAATCATAGCATAAAAACACTCCATCTCTTTTTATAGAGATGGAGTGTTTTGGGTGATGGTAGAGCAAGCGTGCGGAAAACGGATGAGATGCGAAGTGCTGGAGCCTTGAAAAAACGCAGACGTAATCAGATTACGGCGAGCTTTTTCAAGGCGAAGCACGAGCAGCTCGCCGTTTTCCGTGCGCGACTAGTTAACGACATTCACGGTGCCTTGCATCGTGGGGTGAATGCTACAAACGTAGTCAAACGATCCGACGGTGTTGAACGTGTGGCTGTACGATTGGCCAGGAGCGAGCATACCGGAATCAAATCCGCTGCCCTTTACCGTGTGATCCATGGAGTCGTCGTTTGTCCATGTAACGGTGGTACCGCGCTTGATGGTGAACGAGGACGGCACAAAGCTTACCGTGTCCACGTTGCCGATGGAGATGGTGGCCTTGAGCTCATCCAAGAGCTTGTCTTGCGCAATGCGCGTGGTGAGGGTACGAACGTCTGCAGGCACAAAGTCGCTGGCCACCTGGATTTGCGTGCCAATGCGATAGTTTGTGAAGTACGCATCCGGTACATCCTCGATCACTTCGTTCCAGTTGAGGCCGTGCATGGTTTGGGCGAGCTGTTCGCTGGCCACGTGGCGCAAAATGCCGCCGCGATCCACCGCGTACACCTTAGGGTCCGTGGTGATCTTTACCATCTTAACACCCGGGCGATAGGTGACGTTTCCACCGATGCCGATGACGCCAAGCTGGGCATCAGAGAGCACTTTAACGCCGGAGAAATCCGGGTACCAGGTGAAGTACGTTTTTTCGTTCGGGAACACATACCGCTTCCCGTTGGAGGCGTAGTAGTATACCGAGCTGTTGGACTTCCCTTTGATAAGATCGCCGGGAGAGAATACGGCGCTGGGGGCGTTGGCGGCGAGTGTTGCAACTGGCATCAACAGGGAGGCCGTGGTGGCAATCGCGGTGACAAACGCGCTGGCGCGAGAGAGGGTGCGCATAGTGAGGAATGAGAGAGTGAATAAGAGAGAACGATATCTAGTATGCCTGAACGGAGAGGGTTCTTCAACAGCCTTACTCAATACGGACGCTGGCCGTGGTGGTGCTTACGGCATTCTTCAGATCGGTGGCGCGTCCAATAAAGGTCTCAACAGCTCCCGGGTCTGTCGCGAGAACCCATGTAAACAGGGAGCAGGGCGCAGCGCCGACACAGGTTTTTAGAACCGTGCCATCATCTGCGGCGATAATTTGTGTTTGGCCAATGCCATCGTCATCTTCGGCCGTTAACGTGATATGGACGGTGCTTCCCGGCCGAACGGGGGAGGGCGATATCAAAAGAGATATCGCGGGCGTGTCGTTCTCCGCGATCACAAAGGTTACCGAGGGGCTTTGATAGGTGAGGTAATCACTGGTTTGCACCACGGCATGCACGATGAAGGTGGTTCCGATCGGGCCTGCCAGGACGTCGTTATAGGGGCAGTCGTGCGGTGTGGTACTGCAGGTTTTAACCGCATTGCCGTTTACATAGATGTCTGTTCGAGAGGCACGGATTTCCGGCTGTACGATGGCGTGGATGTTCGGCAACTGATTCGGTTTGAGCATAAACCGATTTGCCGTGATCCGAATGAGCGATGATACCGGAGTGGTGACAATCGGGATGGTGAGCGTGGTTTCCTGCACATGGCCATTTGCGAGCGTAAGGGTGCCGCGGAAGGTGTAGGAGGTTTGCGCACCTGCGGAGGGAACGGTCCAGGTGGCGAAACAGGAAAAACTGGTACAGGAGGCGATGATCCCGTTGCCATCCAAGGTGATCTTTAAGGACGATACGGTGCTGCTGGCCGGAGCTTGTGCAGAAAGGTCGATGGGTTCATTTATTTGCGCCTGGGTTTTATTAGCGGTAAGGGTAAAGGCCACTTGTTTTGTTCGGGGGGGGGTGGTGGGGGTGGGGGGTTTCGGGGTGGTTGTGGTGCGCTCGGCCAGGACGATTTGAATGGTAGAGGCGGCATCGCGTACCACAGAGGGGAGATAATCTGATGCGTTTATGATATCCGCGCCGCTTCGGTAGTTTATAAAGAAGGCGTCTGGAATATCATCCACCTGGCTTGCCCAGTTTGCGCCGAAGAGAGCGATGGCGATCGCCTCACTCGCCACCCAACGGAGACGCAGGCCTTCGATGGCGTACACCTTTGGATCTGTTGTGACTTTTACCAGCCGGATGCCCGGGCGATACGTTACGTTGCCACCGATTTGGATGGCGGCGAGCTCGGCGTCTGACACGGTTTTAATGCCGGTAAAATCGGTATACCAACTTTTATACGTTTTTTCCGTGGGGAACACGTAACGTTTTCCGTCGGCCGCGTAGTAATACACGGCTTGGCCAGAGGCTTTAATGAGATCACCGGCTGTGAGCGTGGCTGCGTGTGCGGAGAGGGCTGGGACGAACGTGGTGAGCGTTAACGCCGCAATTGAAAGAAGAGAAATAAACGATTTCATAGTGAGGAGAGTATATCATTCTCTGGAACCGACGTCGCTCTACAGGCCAGCAAATAAGCACGGTGTGCGGCTTCCGTCACGCTCGCGATGTTCTCGCGAGTAACGTCCTCCCGTCCCGCCGGAGCGGGACTCCGGACACGCTTGCAATAAACGCTTTGAGGCTACGAACGGCGCTCACGTTCCGGAAGCCGCACACCGTGCTTATTTGCTGGCCTGTAGAGCGATGCGTTGGAGAGTGGCTCGCTCGCGCGCCGGGTTTTTTACAGAAAAAATGGCACTTGCGGCACACAGGCGTGTAACGCCTGTGTGCACGAGAGTGGGGATCGTGTGACGGTTTACGCCAATATCAAACGCGATGGGGAGGTGCGGCGCTTTTTTGTGAATCGCACGGACGGTATCGAGCGTGTTGGAATCAAGCGGCTGGCCGGATTTTCCCGGCACGCCGCCCATCACCTGCACCATGTCGATTTTTTTGAGGAACGGCGTAAGAGCGGAGAGCGGGGTTCCTGGAGAAATCGCTAATCCGATTTCGATACACCGCAACCGAGCTTCTTTTATCACCGTGGCGATCTGCACCGGGCTTTCTACATGCACGATGGCGCGCCGGAATCCGGGCACCTTCATCCAGTCGATCATCACCGAGAGTGGATCGTTCACCATCAAGTGAAGCTCGAATGCAGCACGCGTGCGCAGCGCGGCGATGGCTTTTGCCTTTGCCCAGGTTTTTTGTTTCACAAACTGGCCGTCCATCACATCCACATGGATCATTTCTTCGGCGCGCCCAAGGAGCGTTATCTTTTGCAAAAACTCTGCCTTGCTCTTGGCAAGAATGGCCGGGATCACGACGGGAGAGGAGGGCGACATGCTTATCCAAGTTGTTTTACCCGCCGCTTGTGTCGCGCGGCCGCTGAGGCCTTGGTGTCTAAAAATGTTTTGATGAGCGCGCGCGCTTCTTGCGCGGATTGGTTCCAGCCGCTCACGGTGAGGATGTTCACATCGTTGTGCTCGCGGGCGAGCGCCACCTGACGCGGTGTCATCCCTTCCACGGCTCGTGCACCTTTTACACGGTTTGCCGCAATCGCCATGCCGACACCGCTGCCGCACACGAGTAACCCTTTGGATATTTTGCTCCGAGCTACTTTTTTGGCGAGCTCCGCACCGATGGCGGGGTAATCGTCGCCTGCCACAAACGTGGGGGACAGGTCGCGCACGGTAACGCCTGCTTTTTGGAGTGCGGGCTTGAGCGCCTCCTTTAATTCCCACCCCGCATGATCAGCGGCAAGATAGAGGATCTTCATAAAGAAATCATAGTACGTCTGCAATAAAAGCAGAAGACGCGACCTTTGAGAAAGGCCGCGTCTCACGTCTTAGGGTGATACGGATGCTCGCGCTCGCCGCTCTAGAAGTGAGCGGAAGCGGTTGAGCCAGTCTCCTCTTCAATGGAAGCGCGTAGAACGTCTACGGTTCCAACAAGAGCGATGAACGTCGCCACCATAGCCATGGCATTCGGTGGAATGGATGGGGCGATCATGCCCGCAAGACATCCGCCAAGCGCAAAGGCGATGGTACAGACTTTTTGGAGTTCAACAGCACTGTTCAATGGACACCTCCTTTAAATGAGCAATTGATGGTAGACGAACCGGATCATCTTAAACGGGATCAGAATGCGTCCCCTTGCGATGGGACAACTTCGTACATGGGTCGCATTCCTCCTTGTTGAGAGGCTTCGTCAAATGCTTCCCATGCGCGGGTGAAGGCAACAACGACGAAGAAGAAACACAGCACCACGGCACAAACGGTAACGAGCCAATGTTCCACGGCTCCTCCTTTGGTAAACGGGTCATCGTTTCACACGGCACCATTTAAGCCTATCAATCCCTCCATAAAACGCAAACACCCACTCCGCAGAGAGGCCACATGAGGGGCGATTGCGGGGTGGGCTATTGAGGAGATCCCGGTTCCTGACTCGATCGCCACATAAGATAGGTGATCAGCCCGATGAGCAGTGAGACGCTCCAGGCCGCAGCTGTCAGCCCGATGCTATCTAGATGAAAAAAGTTCCAGGTGCCAAATCCGAAAAAGCCGAGGCAGCACACGGAGAAACAAAAGAGCAAAAACTTTGTGCCTGGGGTCATGATCCTATAGCCTTTTTCCAGGGTTCGTATTCGTAACGGATGACTCGCGTTGCGCGCCGGCGAGCTCCTCTCGGTTTTCTCGGCGGTTGCCTTGATGTACGAGCTTTCGAAGATGGCTTTCAATAAGGATGAGGACCCCCATGATCCATCCCACCATCACGATGAACGCCGTGTCTTGCCTATGCTCTAGATTGAAAGCGCGCGTCATTTCGATGTCTAGGCTGTACCAAATAAACAGCCCAATTTCAAACGCGGGGATGATCCAGTAACTGGTTGGTTTTGTATTTTTCTGCATCACGACTCCTTCTGAACAACTTCAATAGATTGTGAATGTGGACATCAACAATACGCTCGAAGGAGTCACTTTGTCAATCTTCCCTTACATCTCCTTGTCTTCCTCCGCCAAAACCCGCATGATTGGGTGATTATGAGTGATGAAAAGTCCAAAGAGGTGAACCGGCCGGATTTCCCGAAGATGGAAGAGGAAATCCTGGCGTTTTGGGAAAAGAAGAATATCTTTGAGCGCTCCATCGAAGAGCGGCCGGAGAAAAAATCGTTTGTGTTTTATGATGGGCCACCATTTGCCACGGGGCTCCCGCACTATGGGCACCTGCTCCAGAGCATCATCAAAGATGCGGTGCCGCGGTATAAAACGATGCAGGGATATCGCGTGCCACGCCGATGGGGATGGGATTGCCACGGATTGCCGGTAGAGAACCTGGTCGAAAAGGAACTTAAGCTGTCGTCTAAGCACGAAGTGGAGGCATTTGGGGTGGAGGGGTTTACGGATGCGTGCAAGCTCTCGGTGTTTCGTTATGTGCAGGAGTGGGGGCGGTATGTGTCGCGCTTGGGTCGATGGGTGGATATGGAGAACGGCTATCGCACCATGGATCCGCACTACATTGAATCCGTGTGGTGGGTATTTGCGGAGCTGGTAAAAAAAGGGCTGGTGTATAAAGACCGTCGTGTCAGTTTATACTGCACGCGATGTGCCACGCCGCTTTCGAACTTTGAGGTGGGGATGGGGGATTCGTATGCCGATCATCAGGATCCGGCTGTCACCGTAAAGTTTAAGGTGAAGGGAGAAGATCACACCTACCTCCTTGCGTGGACCACCACCCCTTGGACATTGCCGGCCAACGTGGGGCTCGCGGTGCATCCAACACTCACGTATGTGCGGGCACAGATGCGCGAAACAGGGGAAACACTGATTTTTGCGGAAGATCGATTAAACGACGTGTTGGCGCAATACTTCCCACTCGACGATCCACGCAAATCACCCATGACCGGGCAGATGCCGTTTGAGGTGGTGGGGCGCGTGCAGGGATCGGAATTGGAAGGGATGGCCTACGAAGGGCTGTATGATTTTTTCCCGGTATCGCACGAGCGCCATGTGGTAACGGCACAATATGTGAGCGCCGACGATGGCACGGGGATCGTGCACCAGGCTCCGGCGTTTGGGGAGGAGGACATGAAGGTGGCCAAAGCACATGCGCTTGATGTGGTGGAAACGCTCGATGCTGAAGGGCGGTTTGTGGCCGAGGTTACGCCCTGGGCAGGGATGACGTACCTGGAAGCGAACGGCGCGATCATGGAGGATTTGGCCGCGCGCGGATTGATATACCGCCGCGAGGAAATCACGCACAGCTTGCCGATCTGCTGGCGCTGCTCTTCGCGCCTCATCTATCGTGCGCAACCGGCCTGGTTTGTGGATGTCACAAAACTCAAGCCCAAGCTGCTCAAGGCCGCGCAAAAAATTAATTGGCATCCAGCACACTTTAAGGAGGGTCGGTTCGGCAAGGGGCTGGAGGGCGCGCCAGATTGGAATATCTCGCGTACGCGGTATTGGGGTGCACCGCTTCCGGTGTGGGAGTGTGATCTGTGCGATGAACGCGTAATCGTTTCGTCGCTCGCGGAACTCAAAAAGAAGGCCACGGCCGCATCGTTCCCTGAGGTAATGGATCCCCATCGCCCGGCGATCGATCATGTTACGCTCGCGTGTGGCTGCGGAGGCGTGATGCATCGCGTGCCCGAAGTGTTTGATTGCTGGTTTGAGAGCGGGAGCATGCCGTATGCCACGGCCACGAGCCCCGAAGAGGCGCGCCCGGCGGATTTCATTGGTGAGGCGCAAGATCAAACACGTGGATGGTTTTACGTGCTTCATGTGCTCGCCGTGGCGCTCACGGGCACGTCGGCATTTAAGGATGTGATTGTGACCGGGCTCATCATGGCCGAAGATGGCAAAAAAATGAGTAAAAGCCTCAAGAACTACCCGGATCCGTGGGAGGTGCTTACGAAATATGGGGCAGACGCGCTCCGGCTATACATGTTGTCGTCTCCGGTGGTAGATGGAGAACAGCTGAATTTTTCCACGCGCGAGATCGAAGAGATTCAGCGCAAAGTGTTGGCGCTCCTTTGGAATGTCACGACGTTCTATAAAACATATGCCGGGAATGAGGCGGTGGATATGGCGAAACCGCGCAGTGGGCATGTGCTCGATCGATGGTTGTACGCGCGGCTTCATGCGCTTATCCGCGATATGACCGTGGCATATGATGGATACGAATTGGTGCGTGCCGTGCGCCCCATCCGCGGGTTTATCGATGATCTATCTACCTGGTGGTTGCGCCGCTCGCGCGATCGCATGAAGGAGGGTCGCCCGGGTGATCGGTTGGACGCGCTCAAAACGTTGCGCGAAGTGTTGCTTGATTTGTCGGCACTGCTCGCGCCTGCCGCCCCGTTTTTGGCCGATCGTGTGTATTTGGATTTGGGGGGCGCAAAGGCCTCCGTGCACCTGGAAAAATGGCCGGTATGTGATAAGCGATTGGTGGACGAGCAGCTGCTCGCAGATATGGAATGGGTGCGCCGGGCTGCTGCCGCCGGCCAAGAACAGCGTGCGGTGGCTAAAATGCCCGTGCGGCAAGCGCTTGCCTCGGCCACCGTTGTGGTGCGCGAGGCTGGTGACGTGAAGCGTCTCTCCGATCGCACGGATCTGCTCGCGCTTTTGCGTGATGAACTGAATGTGGAAGAGATTCGGCTCGCACACGATACAAATGCCACAGAGCTACGGGTGGAGCTCGATACGGTGCTCACACCGGCGTTAAAAGAAAAAGGGATGGCGCGTGAGTTGAGCCGTCGGTTCATGGCACTTCGTAAAGAAGCAAAACTCACGCCCGCCGATCGCATTACGGCAGGGTTTGCGAGCGAGGATGCCGCACTGCGCGAAATTGTTGCGCGCTTGGCGCCTGCGCTCGCCGCGGATATTAAAGCCGATACGCTCACGGTTGAATCTTCGCTCGTCGCCATGGAGGCATCTGCCGAACTGGAACTGGATGGCGTTATGGTAACGCTCGGTCTTCAAAAGAACGTATGATCGCTTCCTTGCGCGGCCGCATCACCTCTCTTTCCGCCACGCGTGCCACGGTGGAGGTGGCGGGTGTGGGGTATCGTGTGAACGCGTCGCCGAACACGTTATCGCGGCTCGTTGCACATGAAGACGTTCTGCTGTTTATTCACGACCATCTTCGTGAAGATGCCCATGATTTATACGGTTTTTTGAGCGAGGAGGAATTGGGGCTTTTTGAGCGGCTCATTACGATTAGCGGCGTGGGTCCTAAAGCGGGGATGAGCATCCTCGCCGTGGGGTCTGTCGACACCATCACCCGCGCCATCATGAACGGCGATCTCACGGTGCTCACATCCGCTCCGGGTGTGGGGATGAAAATGGCGCAAAAAATTGTGCTTGAACTCAAAGGTCAACTCGTCGATGCCGATACGGGCACTGGCCCGGATCGCGAAGTGATGGATGCACTCATCACGCTTGGCTACTCCGCCGCTCAAGCGCGCCAAGCCCTCAAGGCCGTATCCGCAGACATCACCGATGTATCTGATCGGGTAAAAGAAGCGTTGCGGAATTTGAGTACATAAGAAAAAACCATGCAGATGCATGGAGGCTGAAGGAGAGAGGAGGGCGAGTTAGGGAAAGGATGAAGTGGGGGTATAGACAGGAAGGAGAGGCGGTTGAAAGAGGTTGGACAGAAGGTCTCGGATCTATTGAACGAGACCCCTCTGTCCAAACCTGGCTGGCCGCTACGCCTTCTTCTTTGGCGGACAGCTACAGTCGTAGTTTTCGCAAAGCATTCGATGCCTCCTGGTTAGGGTTCAACAAACGCGTTCATGATAGGATAGATAGACCAGTTCGTCAATGATTTTGGAACGCTCATGCCACTTCTTATTGTTAAAAATGCTTCTGAATGGGATGCCTTCATCTCATCCCAGCCGCGCGCTCAATTCACGCAATCGTGGGCGTGGGGAGAGTTTCGCAAATCGCGTGGGCAGGAGGTGATTCGCCTTTCCCTAACAGACAGCGCGGGGGAGTGGGAAGCGGCGGCGATGTTTTTTAAGATTTCCGCGCCGCTCGTGGGCGGATACTGGTATGCGCAACGCGGCCCGGTGGTGCGCGATCATCACGCGTTCCAATCATTTTTATCGGCGCTCACACGCGAAGATGCCCTGCCGGGCCGCGCTCTTTTTTGGCGGATGGAGCCCACGCTGCCGCTCGGCGCGTCGTTGCCGGCGGCGCTCACTCGTAGCCACGCCTACATGCCCGCATCGACGTTGTACGTCAACCTCGCGGCATCAGAAGAACTATTGCAAAAACAAATGCACGAAAAAACGCGTTACAACATTCGTGTGGCGGAGCGGCATGGAGTCACTGTGCGCACGTCCGCAGACGATGCGGCCATCGGCATCTTCCTCCGTCTTACCGAAGAAACGGCCGCGCGCGACAAGTTTCTCTCGCAACCAGCAAGCTACATTCGTGGCACAGTCGCCTCCCTTGCTGCGAAGGGGATGGCACGTATCCGCATCGCAGAAAAGGCCGGCGTTCCGCTCGCGGCGAGCGTTGAAGTATTATTTGGCGACACGGTAACGTATCTCTATGGCGCGTCATCCTCCGCAGAGCGAGGAGCTATGGCACCCTATGCGCTGCACTGGGAGGCGATCAAGAGTGCTAAGCGCGAGGGGTACGGGTGGTATGATTTTTATGGTGTGAACCCGGCAAACACCGCATCATCATTTTATAAAAAATCTTGGGAAGGGATTACGCGATTCAAACGTGGGTGGGGAGGGGAGTCCGTGGATTATGCCGGTACCTGGGAATTGCCGCGCATGCCATTGTCATACCGCCTATTTCGGTTGGTGCGCCCCGTGTAGCGCCGCGATGTCGCACACACGGTGCGGATTTTGCGCATGCTGCACGCCCGTATCTACAGAGATCAGATTTTCCTGAATCAGGCGGCACAAGTCTTGATCGAGCGTGTGCATATTATCGCTGGCGGATGTTTGGAGCACGTTGGGGATCTGCACCGTTTTTGCGTCGCGGATTAAATGCGACACGGCTGGCGTGTTTACGAGCACTTCATAGGCAGGCACGAGTCCACCTTGCAAGCCGGGCAGGAGCGAACGAGACACGATACAGCGCAGTGCCATGGAAAATTGCATGCGGATTTGCGCTTGCTGCCCGGCAGGGAACACATCCACGATGCGTTCCACGGCTTCGGCGGCGTTGTTGGTGTGGAGGCTCGCGAACACCAGATGTCCGGTTTCGGCGAGCGTGATGGTGGCGGCGATGGTATCGAGGTCGCGCATTTCACCCACCAGAACAACGTCCGGATTTTGACGGAGAAGGCTCCGAATCCCTTCGGGGAACGATGGTACGTCGCTGCCAAGTTCGCGTTGGATGATGGTGCTTTGCTTTGGGGTAAACAGGAATTCAATGGGATCTTCGAGCGTGGTGATAAACAAGCGGCGATGCTCATTTAAATCCTCGATCATGGAGGCGAGGAGCGTGGATTTTCCAGAGCCGGTGGCACCCGTTACGAGCACCAATCCATGAGGTTCTTCAAGCACCTCCAAAATGGCCTGTGGGGCATGGAGCGCTTCAAGCGGGGGAATATGCGTAGGGATAAGCCGCGCCACAAATCCGGGGTGCCCCTTTTCCCAAAAGGCGTTTATGCGGAATCGCTCGCCACTTTCCAAGGCGCAGGCGGCATCCGCTCCTCGATCTTTTTCAAAACGGGCAAACGCCGCTTCGGCGAGCATCTCTTTGAGATAGCCCAGCACTTGCTCCACCGTACAGGCGCTTCCTTCTGCCGCCAAAAGCTGCGTGGATGCGCGATACGTGGGCGGCAAGCCCACCACCGCATACACATCCGATGCCTGGCGCTCCACGGCATGTCGTAACACCGGCATCACCGTGGCGTTCGGAGAGATGAGCATAAAAATGTTAAAGGAATTATATCATGAGAACAGTGTCACTTAGTGGTTATTCATTTTTATGAGTTGGCCGCGCCACGTGAAACCTGCGCGGTATAACGGAACCCGCCCCGTAAAGCCCGCCCTGGTGGGGCGGGCCACGGGGCTACGTAAAAAACCTGCTTGCGCAGGTTTTTTACGTGGTGCACCCCACACGATTCGAACGTGTGACCTCTTCCTTCGGAGGGAAGCGCTCTATCCAGCTGAGCTAGGGGTGCGTAATAACGGACGGAGTATAGAAAATTTTTCCTGTTTTGACAATGGTTCGCGCCCTCAAAACAAAACGCCGCACAGACCCCCTCTGGTCTGTGCGGCACGCGGTGCTTCAATGTTCGTTTCAATCTCCCGGCGGTGGGAGGGTGATACCCGCCGGTTCAAAGACGACCTTTCGCGGGCCGTCTTCCACGAAGCCAAGGTGGAACAGGTCGTAGCCAACGGTTTTGCCGATTGCGATCACGTTTTCGATAGCCCTTGGGTCTACGAACACGTAGTACCCGATCCCCCAATTGAATGTTTTGAGGCAGCCCTCCAGGCTCACACCGAGTCCCTCGTTCATGAACTGGAAGAGTGGCGGGATCGGGCAGCCCCAGTTGGTGATGCGGTACGTGAGCGGCCGGTCGTCTGCCGCGAGTTTAGCTACGCCGCCACCGGTACCAGGAAGGAACCCACGGATGAACGGTACGCCCTTCTCTTTCTGGGCTTTGAGCAGCGCCTGGACAAGCGCCACGTACGACCGCGTTGGGATGAGCGCCTCCTGGCCGAGCATGTTCCCGTTGGGGAGCCTGGTGAGAAATCCGTCCTTGAGGAGACTGAGCGTGCGTTCGATGACGAGCGAGACGCCGTTCGCGTGCAAGCCCGAAGAAGTTGCACCGATGATGGCGTCGCCGGGCCTCGGTTCTCTACGAACGGGGTTGCCTTCGTAAATAACGCCGGTGGCACAGCCGCTCAAACTTGGGCAAGCTTTCACCGGAGGGCGTGGGTTCATCAGGTATTTAAGTGCAGGGCTTTCTCCACCGCCGAGCGTCATGTGCAGCTCTTCGAGGATGCGATAAAAGCTCTCGGAAAGATCACGTGCACAATCCGTGGCGAACCAGTCGCTATCTCCGGCGGCGACCTCGTCTGTGTAGAGAACGGGGATTGCGCCGTGAGCGGCGAGATCGTTTACGGACATGAGCACCGTATCTTGGCCGATGCCGTCGTAGTAGCTCTGTCCAGTTCCGGCGTGCATCGCCATCCATTCGGCGATATAGTTCTTATTGCCGAGACCCTCCGTCGTACTGAGGAAAGAGTGTGGTCGGTCGGCTTGCATGACGCGAAAACAGACGCCGTGATCGCATGGCTCTACCCAGACACCATTGTGCACGGAGAACGTTCTTGTGCGTTGTCCGACGGCCTGCATTAACCTTTTGAAGCCATCTATCTTGCTGTAATCCACGCCCGCTTGGGCATATTCATTGGCCTGTGTCATTGTCGAACTCCCGAAATGGGGGCATGAAATTGCCCAGCCGTACCTTAATGGAAGGCGGGGAAGGGAGCAAGGATGGTGATATCAGCTGGGTTGCGTTTAAGTTTTTATCTTGACAGGACTTCAGGTCTCCATTACGCTAAGAGGGACAATTAAAGACAGACGTATCCAGAGCGCGGAGATGCAAAGGGACTGGCCCAATGCTCCGCCCGCAACCGACCGAAAGGTGAGGTGCGAAATCCAGCCCCGTGCAAATGGGGAAAGATGCTGAAGTGCCTGGAAACGTCGCTGTGTGCGCCGTTTTTTATTGCGGCGTGCCACGGCGACGTCCGCACAATCCCTCTTTCCGCTTGCGTAGGAAGAGGGATTTTTGATCCTGGAAACGGTTGCTTTTGGTTGCCTAGACGGATATTCACAACGAAAGAAAAGAAAAAAATGACAAAACGAAAAAACATTGGTCATGATATCAGGAGATCTCCTAAAAGTGCCCGAGGAAGAAAGTCATCTGTAGCCTACTCACAAGAGCTGCCGCTCCCGTCGCATCTCCAGCTCATCCTCGATTCCGCTCCTCGCGAAGCTACACAGTTGGATGCCTATTTCGAGAGGTGCGTCGCCGATCAGTGGCCGCACAGGGAGGCTGTGCTCCAGTTCGCTCGTTCCGTTTACTATGATCGTTCTGATCCCGGTCATAATGCTGGAGTTCTATCTCGCGAATTATATCGAGATGTTGGATATTTCTGCGCGGAGATGCGAACGCTCTGTAGGTCGCTAAACGACGTGCCATTAAACGCACAGGATGAGTCTCGTAAAGTCATGAAATAGCGAAAAAGAAAAGGAAGAATCATGAACACTCTGAACCGACAAAAAAGGAATATCTCCTATCAGTCCGTGTATGTTTTGGAGGAGCGAGCCGAAGGCTGTTTGGTGGATTGGTGTTACGATAGTAGCCATTTCAGTCCCAAAGTCAGAATAGCGTTGGATGTGGCGAAGGAGCTCTGTACTCATCTTGAATCAGGTAAACTAATATTCTCAGAAGTGAACGGGACGGTTATTTATGGATTTTTTGAACAGCATCATCAATTTAAAATCCGTATTTTTGGATGCGTCCCATCAGAGATTATTAAGCAAGGAAAACAGGCGATTCTTGAATATGTAAAAAAATGCATTCAAGAAGAATTGACCGCTCAAAAAATGTGCGCAGATCAACGCCGCGCCTTTTATGAAAAGCCAGACATTCCCGTCCAAATAGAATATGGGGACACGCTCCTCAAGGGCCGTATCAGTCATGCAGATGGCGTGATTTTAGAGGTGACGCTGGAGGAGCCGGGAAAGGGGACGGCGAGTACGACTTACGGATATCTTTCTCCGAACATGCGTCACGCTATGTTCAATGAGTTGAAAACACATGACGTTCCAGAGCTATCAGAACATGCATTGTATGGCGCGCGCGCTCTATTACGAGAGGCGCATCAATCTTGGAGATATCGAGAGAAAAATCAGGAAACGATTGACCTTGTGAGAGCCTTGAATAATTAGGAACTGCACATGACAGAACAAGAAGCACGATTAAAAGA
>JBDKJL010000050.1:0-25993 GCA_039796615.1 Candidatus Parcubacteria bacterium | reverse complement strand
AAACCGCGTGGTGGTGGCCCCGGGGCCACCCACGTTTACGCTCCATTCACGTGTCCACGCTGTGCCGTTATAGCAAAGCACCTGCAACGCTCCCGTAGAGCTCACATATCCAGCCACCGCCTCTTGCTGTACGGGAGAGGTGCGTAGCCGAAACGTTCGCCCGATCCCTGCAATAATCGCACTCGCCTCTGCGCCAAATGTATTTGTGGAACTGGCGTACGTACGCCACTTTGGATTCTGGTCTCCGTTTTGGGCATAGATCGCCAGTCCGTTCCCCGCCTGCGTATCAAGCGCCCACACGGGACGAATCCCGCCCGACCGCTGCCACTGCACGATGCCGCATAAAAGGAACAAAAGGCCGAGCGTGGCGGCGGCGAGTGGCCATGCCCATCCCTGCACACGTCGCTTCCTCATAGGGGCTGATTCACGAGATTTACATGACATACCGCCGTTTGACCATCCACATGATAGGCCAAGGCGATATCAAAAGACCCTCCCTGCGATCCCACCTGATTTGTCACAACGAGCGTGATCGGCGGAGAGCCTCCAAAGACCTCGTGAACATACGGATCCCCATCGGCAAACGCTACAGAAAGCCCTGGCGGAAATGATCCGATCGTCAATGTGCCCAAACGCTCCAACGTGTCCGTAACCGACACCGGGATGGCGGTAAGCCGCTGCCCAGAAACATCCACATGAAACGGCGTCACCACACACGCGTGCACCGCCTGTGGATCTGCCACGGGCTGATCTGTCGCCTCACGCTCAACGAGTGTTTCCGCCACAAAAGAGGATTCCATCGACTCTGCAATGGGCGATCCCTCGTCCCCCACCAAAAAATCCACCAGCCCCTCGAGCGGCTCCGGAGATTCGGGCGCAACGATATGAGGAACCTCTTCCGTTGTCGGCGTGGCCATCTCTTCTGTGATGAGATCCTCAATGGGCGCCATGAGAGCCTCTTCGGTGATCGGGATTTCCTCGAAATCCTGCTCCTCCACCGCCAGAGAACCGGCTTCATCGGCCGCTCTCTCGTCCACGATCGTTTCGTCCATCTGCGTTTCCACCGCTTCTTGCGCCCGCGCACCGTTAATAGCGTGTGGCGGGCAGACGAATAGTAATACAACCACCACGAGTGCCGCAGGGGCCTTCCAGGACACACGACATTGCCGACGCTGTATGAAAAAGAAAGGCATGATCATTAAAGAATTTCTCAAGTGTTTCCAGTATACCGATGTGGTGGAATGAGGACAATCGACACTGGGGATAGCGTTCCCGCGTTCTTTTGACCTGTAAAGACTCGCATTCTATGATAAACCCTATGTTGGAACACTCCCGATCTCTTAAAAAATATCTGCCGTGGGGAATCACGGTGATCGTTAGTTTTGCGGCGGGAACGGCACTCGGTGCTGGCATGCTCATCCTGCAGCCAACCACGACGCCCTCGCACAACGGCGAGGGAGAAATTCGGGAGGGGAATAGCTCTTACCCCCTTATCAATCCGCTGCTCGAATGTGACCTCGGCTCAGATCGGCTTGGCGTAAACCACCCCAAGCCTAAACGGGAAGACGTTACGGCGGTGATTGAAAAGGCCAAACAAGAAAAACAGATCGCCTCCGCCTCCGTGTACTATCGCGACCTGAACAACGGGCCCTGGATGGGGATCGATGAGCGCGAGAAATTCCTCCCCGCGAGCCTGCTCAAGGTGCCGATCATGATGTATTTTTATAAACAAGCGGAACAGAATCCTTCGCTCCTCGATCGCATGGTGATGCTGGAGGGGAACGTCACTCCCACAGAACAGCACTTTAACCCACGCGAAACCGTAAAGCCGGGAACGCCGTATCGTGTGGGTGATCTCGTTGAACGCTCCATCCGCCATTCTGATAATGGAGCGGCGGAAGCCCTCGTATCCATCGCCACTCCCTTCTTTTTAGATAAGCTCCTCGACACCCTGCATGTTAGTTATGTGGCAGATGCCGAGGGCGACTTTATTACGGTGCGAGATTATGCCACATTTTTTCGCGTCCTCTTTAACGCGTCGTATCTAAACGATGAGTGGTCGAACGCGGCGCTTGATCTGCTCACCCGGGTGGAATTTAACCAAGGGATCCCCGCCGGTCTTCCGCCCAGCATCCCGGTAGCGCACAAATTCGGCGAGGCCTTTCGCGATGACACAAAGGAAAAACAGCTCCACGACTGCGGCATTGTATATCTCCCCAACCAGCCCTACGTACTCTGTATTATGACGCGCGGTACCGATTTGGACGTTCAGGCCGGCGTGATCGCAAAAATTTCTCAAGTCGTATTTGAAACGGTGTCACAGCCATAACCCACCCGCCATCGTTAAGAACCCATCACGATACGTGCCAGGCGAAGGTCATCGTACGAAAAAGCGTCGCGAAGAGCCGTTTTTGCGGGGCCAAGGTGGCCGTCGACGGCCTTGAGGGCCGTGTGGATGCGCGGAAGATGATCAACGAGACGCGCAGGAATCACCCGAGAGACTTCGTCTTGTGAAAGCTTTTTTTCTTGATACAGCCTTTCCACGTGGTTACAGATGGTGGAGGTTACCATCTCGCGCTCACGAGCGATCTCAACAAGGGTTTTACCCGCCTTAAAAAGTACGAGCGTTTGTTCATACGTCGACGGCCCTTTTTCTTTCACTGGCTTTTTCACGCGTTGGCGTTCCACGGGGAGAATCTCAAGCGTGCCGCCACATTTACGGATGAATGCATGCTCCAGTTCTGTTTGTGCGCCAGAGATCTGCGACTCCATCCCTTCACGTGCCGTGGCAGACTGGCGTTTAAAGGAGATATCACATGCCAAAATTTCGGGGTGCACCTCGAGCGCCCGTGCATTCCATCCGTTTAAATACAGCCCGTTCGCCGAACGCACGCGCGAAAGTGCTACGTACCCCTGACCATATTCAAAGGCGCCAGAAAGATCCATTTCTGCCGCATCAAGCGTCATCCCCTGGCTTTTATGAATGGTGATCGCCCAGGCAAGCCGGAGTGGGAGCTGCGTAATTTTTCCGAGCTCGCGCGTGCCGTCGGCAATCGCCCAATCCATGGAAGTGGCCTTAATCTCCCGGCCACTCACCGTTTTTACCACCGGGAGACCATCTCCCACATCAAAACGAACCACCTCGCCGAGCGTGCCATTTGCAAACCCGGCCTCTGGATTATTTTTCGTGAACATCACGCGCGCGCCCACCTTGAGGCCGAGCTGTTCCGGTGACAAACAAGATTTCTTGAGAGATTCCACAAACCGCGCGGAACCCACCGAACGCATCTCAAATGTGTGGATGTCTCCGGGCAACGCCTTTAACTGCGCATCGTTCACCCGATCCACATTGGCGTTATGCGCATAAAGCCGCGTATGCACCCCCCCTTGTGGTGGCGGGGTGCGGCGTGAACGCAAAAGATCCAAATGTGTGCCCGTTACCGCTCCACGACGCATCGCAGAAAGAAGACTTAAAAAAGCCGGGTCCTCCTGCCGATGCTGTTCCGACAAATAACACACACACGGATCGGCACTCCGCCACGCGCCCGCATGAAACGCAAAGGGAGACCCCGGAAATTCATCTTGCGATCCTTCGTCGTCAAAAAGGGTCTGTACCCCCTCAGAAAAATCTTGCGCCGGCGGCATCATCGGACGGGTTACGGGAGGAAGTTGAAAAAAATCCCCCACCAATACCACCTGCATCCCCCCAAAGGGCATATCCGCCTGTTTGAGCGTGCGGCAGGCTGTATCTACCGCATCAAGCGTTTGCGCGTCCAACATGGACACTTCGTCGATCACGAGCACACGCGTTTTGGCCATCCGCGTGGCCAATCGATTATTTTCGCGCATCCGATCGCGATCGTCTTGTGTAAGCCGCGTTTTGATCCCAATGCCGCTCCAGGAATGCACCGTCATCCCACCGATATGCGTGGCGGCAATGCCGGTACTGGCCGTAATGGCCGGCTCAATATCGTGCGCGCGAAGCCAGGCCACATACCGATTTACGGTGTGCGTTTTCCCCGCACCCGGCTCCCCGGTAAGGAACACGTTCGCGCCGGTTTTGAGAATCGAAAAGGCAGTATCTTGGGTCATGTTTCTTATTCAGTCTCATGCGGCGAAACGGATGTCAAGCGGGTTGATTTTAGGTATTTCTTTCGGGCATGTCTGATTTTGGCGGCTGCGGAACTCGTCCGCTTCGCGGGACTCAAACAGTCCTCACCGCCAAAATCAGACATGCCCGAAAGAAATACCTAAAATCTCCTCATCCCTGAATATACTGCACCCGTCCCACCTCTCCGCTCGTGAGTCGTACTTTAATTCCTCGCGGATGAATCGGGGCACTTGTAAGGATGTCCTGCACAATCCCCTGCGTCATCTTTCCCGATCGCTGATCTTCCTTTTGCACAACAATCACTACACGGCCAGGCCAAATATCCTTACGAATCGTTCCATCCATACCTGCAGGATAATAACGGGCGGAACCATCGATGGCTAGGGCGAAGAACCTCCTCGCCGAAAGGACTTCTAAAGGGCAACTCTCTGGGGGCAGGCTTCTGGCGATGTGAGGACTGTTTGAGTCCCGCGAAGCGGACGAGTTCCGCAGCATCGCCAGAAGCCTGCCCCCAGAGAGTTGCCCTTTAGAAGTCCGACCTTTTCAACAGCCCCCGAACGATATGCTGCCCGGTGAGTGGTATCATAGGGATGTATGACGAATACCCTTCAAGCTACCCCCACGTGGTACACCATGCGCGAGCACCTCCTGATCCTCGATAATATCGGGCGGCGGTATGTGCTGCGTGTTCGCGACCTTCCAAAAGAAGAAAAGCCTCGCGAAAAAATCCAAACCCGCGGAGCCGCCGCGCTAAGTACGCCGGAGCTGCTGGCGATCGTGCTCTCATCCGGCACAAAAAAAGAAGGGGTTCTTGAAATGGCCGCCCGCGTGATGCACGACTACGGGGAAAAAGGGATCATGTGCCAAAAAGATCCGGCGCAGCTCGCAAAAGAGCTCGGCCTCCCGGCTGTAAAGGCGGCGCAGATCGTGGCCTGCGCCGAATTAGGTCGGCGGTTCTTCGAAAAAAATGAGGTGGAACGCCCCGTGCTTCGCACCGCTCGCGAAGTATACGAATATGTGAAAGACATGCGCGACCTTTCCAAAGAACAGCTCCGCGGCATCTATCTAAACGCGCACTACAAGGTGATCCACGACGAAGTGGTGTCGATGGGCACCATTGATACAAACATTGTGCATCCCCGCGAGGTGTTCAAACCTGCCGTGGAATACGCCGCATCCGGATTGATCCTGGTTCATAATCACCCATCCGGCTCCACAGAACCGAGCGAGGCAGATATCGAAACCACCGAACAACTCGTAAAGGCTGGGAACCTGCTCGGCATCAGCCTGATCGACCACATCATTATCACGCGCGGCGAATACAAGAGCATCCCGGTGAATTACTAGCGCCGTGCACCCCTCGATCGCCATGTCTCCCACCACCTTTTCCTACACGATCTCCCCCACCTTTTGGGTGATTCAAGATGCACCTAATAAAAAGCGCCAAAAACAGCTGGCGTTTCATGTAGCATCCGATGATTATTTTGGCACACTCGCCTCGATCATTAGTTTGCTCGAAGGGCAGATCCGTGAGATTCCTGTGCGCCAACCCCAGGCGCTCAAACACCGAAGCGCTCTCCTTCAACGCCTCCGCGACGATCTCGTATATTTGCAAAAACACTACCGAATCGAGCAGAAATAAGCCGAATCTTCCCCTTGCCAACCCCATTAATCTGGGGTATGATCCGCCCCGAACCACACGTCCGAAAACCATCATGGTGGCCATGGTGTAGAGGCAACACAGCGGGTTGTGGTCCCGTTATCACGGGTTCGATTCCCGTTGGCCACCCCATCAAAAATCCGACCCACTACATGGGTCGGATTTTTGTATATGTATTTCAAACCTCACCGCCCGCCCTTCGGATCATCAATTTTATATTGTCGTTCGCATTGATTGGTATGAGATGAACATTGGAATGTGAATTGTGCCAAACCCTGAAAATCTCATCGCCAAAAGCCTGTCCAACGGTGGTCACGCCCCTGAAATCCAGCTCAACATCGCGGAAATGTTCCAAGTTCACAACGACGCGTTTTGCCTCTGAACGGGACAAGAGGTCCTTACCGAACTGGAAAAGCTTTACGCTGACACGTGTCTTTGAGAATTCAGAATCGCCTTCGATGTCCGACGTGAAGGCGTTAAAAACGTCGACAAGCTGTTTTTTTGACTTTAAGCTGATCGCAAAAAATACCAACGTCCCCTTAAGGGTTGCCCGGTCCGAGATAAAAATATCGGGCAGGAGGTTATTTATGGTCAATTTCTTGTCTCCGCCATCGGCGATAAAGATATCGGCCGCTTTCGAGGTGAAGAAGACGCCCTGTCCGGAGTGTTTTTCCGGCATCGTCGTCGTCTTGCCCTTCAAAAGCTCCTGGATGGCCTCTAGGGTTCCCGGTAATTTTTTCGTTTCACGTACATTGTTAAAAATACCGATGCCAAAATCACGTACGGTGAAAGAGATGGAGGTGTCTGTTTTACGGCAATCCACCACGATCTTCTTCGACCCCGAGTGGTCGATTGCATTGTTCAGCATTTCAGTGAAACCAAACTGCACGATCTTTCGGATGTTTTCCGGCACATCTAAAAAGATCCCTGTTTCGCGCTCGATACGGGCAAAGACAATATCTTCGGCCAAGTGAGCATTATGCAAGCGAAGCGAGATGTGGCGGATTGCGGATTGCGCTTCATACATGGCTCGTTTGTCCGCAGTAAGTACATATGCAGCCTGTCTGGTTTTCCCCACAAGAAGAACCAATCCCTCCTGTCGAAGCTCTTGCAGGATGCGGTGTGCGTAAATCCGGCTCACGCCTAGTTTTTTGCTTATTTTGGCGGTCGTACTAACCGTTTCTTCCTTTAGGAAGGCCAAAATTCTATCTTTTATAGTCATAATAAGTTAACAAATATAGAATATACCTTATTACATAATATGTCAACTAATTATGTCCATCCGTTAAGACACTGCTTTTCATGGCTCTATCGCTGACTTCGTTCTCTTTAAAACCCGATCCCGTTCACCAAGTAACCGGATAGCCCCGAGCTCTCGACAGACGCTCGGCCAATCAAGAGTTCTAAAATCGTCAACCAACCCACCACAGCAAAAATCCCTCGATCACTCGAGGGATTTTTGTATCGTCTCATTATTTTGGAACCGTTTTGTATTTCGGCCACTGATCACAAATTTCATAATAAGCTCCTTTATCTTTTGTAAAAATATGCTTTGCGCTCATGACTTTCACCTTCCCTTCGATGAGTCCCACGAGGACATAAATGCCCTCGTGTCCTTTTCGATCCCACGTTATTGGAGATCCGCATTTATAACAAAACGTCCGCTTCGTATCTGCGGAGGATCGATATGAGGTCACTTTTGCTTTATTGATCTTGAATGATTTTCGTGGCACCCCGACGAACGCCCCATACATCCCGTAATTTTTTCGACATTGAGTACAGTGACAGAACCAGACATCATCCAGCTTGCCCGTAAAAGAAAAAACGACTGCTCCGCACAAGCAAGAACCCGAATGTCTATCTTTCTGTCTTCCATTCATATTTTTATGATCTCACCTGACACGCCAATAATCAAGGCTCCGTCCAGGTATGCGGAACGGGGGATTTTTGTAATAATTCGACGCGACCGTGATGACCATCTATCATTACCATCGATACACCTTTGAAATGCTATGTGGATTTTTTTCGCGTTTATCCCCGCCATCGTAGACGCGTACGCCAATATTGCTGATGGCCATTTATCAAATACCCGCTTTAAAGACCCCTGGGTGCTCATTTTTTATCTGGGAATTTTCGAATTACTTTTTGATCCGTTTGTTCTTTTCTTCGGCACTCCCGCCATTCTTCCGCTACACACGATTGCGCTCCTAGGTGTTATTACATTTCTTGATTTTCTCTACATCATTTTTTATTTAAAGGCGCTCCGCGAGGCCGATACATCTATTATTGCTGCGTTATTTTCCTTGGGGAAAATAACCGTGCCGCTCCTGGCGTTTTTTATTATCGGCGAGCATCTCCCTTGGAGCCAGTATTTAGGATTCCTCGCCATTGTAGTAACGGCTACCGCCCTCACCGCAAGCCGATCCAAAGGGAAAATTCGATTCAATAAAGCGTTCCTTCTCATGTTCACCTCTTCGCTCATTCACGCGCTACAGGGAGTTCTCTACAAGTTGGCGCTGGAAGAGGTGGATTGGGTGACGGGATTCTTATATACCATCCCCTTCGCGATCGTTATTTACCTGTGTATTTTTATCATCAAACGACGAACGATTATTCAACATCTTGGCTCGGCACAACGCGAATGGCGCACCCTGTTATTACAATCCGGCATCGCGTTTATAAGTAACGTTACCGGAACGATCGCTATTTCTCTTGCCCCCATCACACTCGTAAAAGCGGTGTTTGCCACGCAACCTTTTTTCGTATTGCTCTACACGCCAATCCTTAAACGGTATTCACACTTTCGCCTTCGAGAACAGATGGATCACGATCACCTGTTGAAAAAAATTGTCTGCTTTATCGTTATTTTTTTGGCGTTGATGCTCTTGATCCCCTGAGTGCCCAAAAAGGCTACTCCGTTGAGTGATCCAGCTCCATCTTCGGATTGTAGTCCTCTGCGGCATCGATCGCCTCGCCGAAAGAATAATTCACGTAAAAACTATCCGGCATATCGTCGATTTTTTTATTCCACGTATCGCCATAGTACGCGCGCGCAAGAGATTCGGTGGTAATCCAGCGAAGCGTGCCGCCACGAGATACAGCGTAGACTTTGGGGTCGGTGGTGAACTTCACCATCCGCACGCCCGCGCGATACAGCACGTTTGCGCCAAGGGGGTAGCCGCTGAGCGTTTCCGTGGAGACCTCTTTTACCGACTCAAACCCTCCATACCAGGTAAAAAAGACACGGCTATTGGGGAACGCGTGGCGTTTGCCATCTTTGCCGATGTAATACACCGATCGGCATGGGTGTGCGATATCAGACGCCGCAGGACAAACCGCTTTGAGAAGCTGCCCGGCATGCGCGGCCGTTGTGGTGCCTGTCGGTGCGGTGGATGTTACCGTTGATGTGACTGGCGCGGTGGAAACGGGCACAGATGTCGTAGCGGGAGATGCGGGCGTCGCTGGTGACGCCGTTTGCGAAGGCACCGAAAGCGGCGCTTGCGTTTGAATCGCGCCGGAAACGGTGATGGCCGTAGTGGCGCCCGCGCTCATGCCGCCCGAGGTATCGCGACAAAAGACGAACGCGATGCGCGACCCCCCGTTGGGGAATGTATATAAGCGGCTTGCTGTGCCACCCGACACCGTCATGGAACCAATTTCGGCCAGATCCACCCACAGAGTACAAGAGGCGATCGGCGTGCCAGAACTCACCGTGGCCGAAAGATTCACCGGCGTGCCGGCGGTGGCCGTGATAGGCATCACCGAGCCGATCATCGGTGCCGCGTGTGTAATGGCCGGAATCGCCAACAGCGGAATGGCCAAGAAAAAGAACAGCGTACGCTTCATAGACCCCCAGTGTACCGGATCACTCCTTATCCGGCGAGCGGCGGGTGCGACGACGCACGAATGGCTCGAGCTCTTCGGCGAGCTGCGCTTCTGTTTCATGAATCACTTTGTCGGCAGCACGGCGACGCGTGCGCTCACGCTCTTCCAACGCACGAAGTTTTTGCCGCATCCGATGCGCGAGTGCCAAAAGCTCATCTTCATCCTTTGCCATTCCCACCTGCACGCTCCCACGCAATGTACGCTCGCGCCAGAAGAGGCCCGCAAATAAGCAGGCGGCGATAAGGAGAACCGCTGCAACCAATATTCCATATTCGCCCCATGAGCGACGCACTTCGAGCGGTACCTCTTTGGAGCGGTTGCTTAGCGCTCCGCGCGCGTCGATGATTTCGGCGGAAACGCGGTAATGCCCGGGCGGAATCCGTTCACGCAATTGAAAAAAGAAGGCGCCGTGTTCGTCGGCAGCTGTTAAAAATCGCGTCGCCTCCCCCTCTTCTGGCTGAAGCCACAGCACCGCTTGAGCCATCGGATATGCCGAAACCCCGCGGACAAGGAGCCCCGTATCCGTCCGAATTTCCGATGACACCTCTGTTAACCGGGGAGCCTGGAGCGCATCCACGAAAAAAGAAATATCCGTGGAGGTGGCGTTCCCTGCGTGATCCGACGCGCGCACAGACAGCCGGTGAACGCCGGGTGGCACATCCGTAAGAAGAAACGTGTGCGAACCGTCGTCTATCCAGGCGATTTCTTCTGCGTCATCAAACCGTACGTTATACCGCGCCACGCCGGAGGCGGTGTCTTCTGCTTGAAAAATAAATGGGACATCCGGATTCGAGAGATCCTCGGAAGACATCTTGCTCACTTGAATGGCTTTAGGGGGCGCTGTATCGATGCGCACCTCCCGATGCGCCACAGATCCCCACCCAAACCCGTTCTGGAGCTGCACATGCACCACCCACACACCATCCGAGAGGCCCTCGGCACGGAATACACCCACCGGCCCTTGCAACGTACGTGGAGCATCATTCGCCCCCTTACTCACCCCTGTACGAACAGCCGTCACCCCTTTTGGCACGCGCCACTCCACCACCGCATGTGATGACGAAGACCATGTTTCAGGTGTTGCGTGCGTGGGAGAGGTGAGGCGCGGAGCTGATGGCGGGGCTTGCTTCTCTGCGGCAGCCTCGGAGGACGCCTCGCCTTCCGAGGGATCCTCTCCCTCCGCAGGCGTGGCGCGGGGCTCATTCCCCGCCGCCTCGGCAGAGGGAGCGGGTGCCGTCGTAAGGTTCATTGCCGCCGAAGGCCCATCCATCACGTTCGTGCCCTGCCCATCATGCGCCAAGATGGAGCCCGCCATGAGTGATACGGTTCCCGTCCCTTCACGGATGGCACGCAATTTGATCTGAAACAATGTGCCGGCAGCACCCTGATACCCAGGATTCAGCACAACGCCTTCAAAAGACACCGTTCGCGCCCCTTGCGAAAACGTGGGCGGCTGTGTCCAAAACCCCACCACTGATCCATCTCGGCTCACCGACAGCACATCCAACCCCTCCGGAATCGCTACCACGCCCGAAACGGCATTGATGGCACGCTCGGGAGAAGAAACAGACACCGTAACGCTAAACGTGTCTTGCACCGCGTAAGATGACTGCCCCGAGGAAAAAAGAAACGAGGCCGCTTCTGCGGCAGGAGCAGCCCATCCAAAAATCACCATGACCGCGATGGCTCCCGAAAGAACGCCATAAACGGGAGCCAACCGTTTTTCTTGTTGGCGGAAAAGAAGCTTGAAACGATTCAAGACTTCTTTCGATCGATAAAAAAGCGCTTGTTTGCCCATGCGTAGGTGAACAAAATATACCCTAAAAGCAGCGCAACTCCAACCCCCAATGCGAGCGTGCGCATGATCTCCGAATCTTCAAACCAATGCCGATCCCGCGCCGGATCCATGCGCACCATTCGGATATTCCCTACCCGATCGATCGCACGGAGATACACAAAGCTCCCCTGCGACTGGTCTTTAAGCACGTATGGGCTCTCCGCGCGCTGCCAGGCCACATCTGCCTCCCGAGTGATCGCTCGAACCGTTTCAAACACCTCATAACGATCAATCCCAACCCCCTTGTCTTGCGCCAAAAAAATGATCGCGCGTTTCCCGCCTGCCATCAGGGGGTCTTTCACGCGAACCGGCATAAAATCATCTGGCGGTTCACGGTCGATGATCGGAACAGCGGGAGCGGCGGCATCCGGAGTGACACGGATGTGCCGTTCTTTACCCTGCACCAAAATGATCGTTCCCTCTCCATCGTGCAAAAACCCTCGCATGGAAGGAGCTGTGAGAGAAACATCCCCCGATGCCGGTGCATCTAACATCATTGAAAAAAGAGGCATTCTATCCCCCGTAACCCCACCAGGAATTGCTCCGGAAAAAGGTATCCGACCCTCCGTATTTGCCGCGGGTCGCTCCAACCAAAATGGTACATTCGTGTTCCCATCCTCCACCCACTGGATCACCGCCGGAGAAACAGACACCGTACCCTCGATCGCATTAATCACTTCACCTTGCGTATCAAGCAACACATTCACGCGCACCCGCGCTCCAGGCGGATACGCCTCTTGCGCCGTTTCAAAAAACAGCTCTGCCGCAATCACTGGATTGGCCAACAAAAATCCGGCCGTGCCTACGCACAATCCTAAGGCGATCACACGCCATGAAGGCATCCATGCCGAGAAGACGTTACTCATAGAGGGCGTGTCTTTTTCTTCCGGATACACGCTAGGCGGCGTGAGGACTGTTTGAGTCCCGCGAAGCGGACGAGTTCCGCAGCGTCGCCTAGCGTGTATCCGGAAGAAAAAGACACGCAAAAATCTATCCTGTCCAATAAAACGCCATCACGCTGATGTCGCGTAAATCCAACACTCCATCACCATTTAATCGCTCACGCTCGATCTGCATGAATGGCCCCTCGAGCGGCCGACGGAACCAATAGGCGGCCACGGAAAAATCCAAAAGATTCACCCGCCCGTCACAGTTCATATCTGCCTTTCCGCATCCTTCTGCGGGCATCGTGAGCACATTGGCATCCCCAATACGGAATGCCTGAGCGAGCCCATATCCGCTTGCCCGCGATCCCACCGTCGCAGACATTTTTAACACATACCCCCCTGGAGGGAGGGCGGCCGTATCAATAAACGAAAGATAGTGCCCTTCCGCATCTGCCTGTGCCGTATAATGCCGCTCCTCTCCGGAAGAAAGCTCCATGGAAAGGGTTGCTTGCGGTGCCGTGTCTCCAAAAACCTGAAGCCGATCCCCGCGGCGTACCACCGTTTTATCCAGCTCCATCGTAGGATTTAATACCACGCCATCAATCTGCGTAAGTGATCCCTTCGACAAAACCAACGGGAAGGGGTGCAGCACGGATCGGCGACCCGTTACGCTCTCTGCATACAAAAGAAACAAATAGTTCCCTGCGCTCAATCCAGAAAGCGTAAGCGTAAACCGTGCATCGAGCCCGGCCGTGATGAACGCCGTTGGCTGCGCATCTTGCAATAACAGCACTCGGCTCCCCGGGTATGCGTGCCCCGAAAAAATAATCGAGGTGGTTGGCTCAACGGCAAACCCCCCCGAAGAGCCCGATGGGGTGGGGCCAGTTGTCGCCGGTGGAACAGACGATGGCGGAATCCCCTCTGCGTCATCATTTGAAGAGGTACAGTCGTCATCGTCTGGATAATCAATGAGCCCGTCCTCGTCGTTGTCTTGCCCGTCGTAGCACTCTGGGCCAGGAGTGATTGTCATGGTAAAGTGCGCGGTTTCTGCTGCAAAAACCCGCTCATTCCATTCCCCACATACCGTCGCCACCGCGACGGCCGCGAGAAGGCTCGTGGCCAGAAATGAGCGTTTATTCATGTTACGATCGAACCTTAGGCTCGACGATCTGCTTCTGCCGACGATCGCGTGAGACGCATGGGGGCTTTAAGCGTCATCCCCGGCTCGAGCGCATATGGGGGCTTAAGACCGTTTCCTTTTGCGAGCATCTTCCATGGGATCCCACAGCGTTCCGCAAGCACCGTCACCGTGTCTCCCGGTTGCACCTCGTATGGCTTCCAGGATTTTTCAATCCACGATCGAATTTGCCAGGCGCGTAATCCCTGGCGCACCCCAAACGCCAACCCCAATAAGATCACGGCGTACACAAGGAGCGCCTGCCACGATGGCGCAACAAAAAACCATTCTCGACCTCCTTCGAGCCGCTCGGGCACGCTTCCCGTTTCAACCCCAACCCCCGCCTCGGCACTCGCATCATATTCGATGTGTGCCTTTGCAAAATACCATCCACCCCAAAACGGTTTTTCAACATCAAAATTCCACTCCCCCATATCTCCACGTAACACCGGGAATTCCGCCCAAAAATCTGCGAACGGTTTCCCCACCATGGGATACACCCGCACACGCACATCCGCGTCGATGGAGACGTTTCCAGTGTTCCGTGCGGCCAAGTGCACCACGTATCCGCCATCTTCCTGCTTGGTGGCGTAGAATGTCTCAATTTGCAGTGCGCGAACAATCTCCCCCGGTACCGTAATCGCAACGCGCATGCCCGTGCGGAATGAAAGATTCACACCCCCTCCGGCGTTTTCTGCCGTTGGTTTCTTTTCCTCAATCAAAATGCAACCGTTCTGCTCTCCGGCACCGGCATTTTGTGGCACGGTGATGGTAAATGGCACGAGCGCATTTTGACCCGGAGATAGCGTGACCTCGGTTTTTTCGAGCGCAATCCACGCTCCAACACCCTCCTTTGGTTCCCCGCGCTGCTTACACGCAAAGGCTCCACCTGTGGAATGGACGGAGTCGGCCGCGTATACCAGGAGTGTTTTTGTTTCTTCCGAATTATTAAAAAGTTTTACCCCCTCTTCCTGCACATCTCCTAAATCCAGCTCATGCACAAAAATCGACTCTGTGCGCGGGTTATCCGGCCGTGGGTATGCCGGGCGCCCTCCAAACCCCCCAACGGCGCTCACGGAGAACGGTGTTAGCCCACCGATAAAACAGATAGCCGCGATAAACAATGCGAAGAACGCCCGCTTTTGTGGCCGTATGTTCTGGAAACGCCGTGCGTATTTCATACAACAAGATCAAGGCTAATGTGCCCTGATCATGCGCTCCACACCCCTGTTCGTCAACATTATGATGCAAGCATCGAAAGCATCATGCTGATATCGTAATCGTTGCCGGCCGCTTGCTGCGCCGGGATTGACTGACGAATCACGATGTTGCGGAATGTCCAATCCCCGATATCCGTAGACGTGGATCCCGCCTGGATCAACGTAATACTGTCTGTAACACCCTGTGAAAACTGCCCAGCGGCCTGCCGCACAAGCGCCGTGGTTCCACACGTGCCACAGGTGCCCGTTGCCATCAAAATCCCGGTAGGGTCGATTTGCATGCGCCCGGCAAGTGAATCGGCATCTCCCCCATCAGTGGTACATCCACCGCTTGTTGTTGGGTCATTAAAGTCCATGTCGATACCAGCGCTATCCCATACGGCCGTTGCGCCCCCTGCGGCCGCAATAGAAAGGGACCAACCGTTATCTGCCGCGTCGGGGTTCTCCACATATACGGCTTCCGTGGAAGAGCTGAACGTCCCCGTAGATGTGACGCAGTTAAAACTAAATGTCGTGGGGCTCATCGCCATGGTTGGGCTCCCAACCGCGGCATAGGAAGACGACGCGTTCACGATATCTACCCGCAGCACCCCCGGGCTGATCGTTTGGGTAAAGTTCGAGGTGTCTGCCGCAAGAGCGAGCCAGGCGGCTGTGAATGAAGCAATCACGCCAAGCGTAACAAGCGCGAGCTTCGAAGAGTGTTGAGCGAAAGCGTGTCGCATAATAAGGGCATCTGAGAGAGCTGGGTCAATAACAACTCAATATTTTCTAAAGTCAGTATAAACGATATTCGTGTTCGCGACGAATGAGGTTATCCACAATCAAAAGACCTCTCGAGATTGAGAGGTCTTTTGTGCGTTGTTCGGGAGCCGCATTCCCCTTATTTTGACCACTTCTCAAATGCCCGCAGAATTTCGAGCGGCACGGCGAACACCACCGTGTTGGATGCATCGCTCGAAATATCATTGATGGAATTCAGTGTACGCAGGTGAAGCGCGCCGGAGGACGAAGTAAGGATATCTGCTGCCTGTTTCAGGTTTTGGGCTGCGGCCACTTCTCCTTCGGAGTTAATGATCACGGCACGACGTTCGCGTTCCGCCTCGGCCTGCTTGGCGATTGTGCGCTTCATGTCTTCTGGCAACTGGATGTCTTTCAACTCCACGTTGGAGATCTCCAATCCCCATGCGGTGGCGTCTTTTTCGATGATTTCCTTGATCCGGCCAGAGGCTTGATCCCGCTGCGATAGCAGTTCATCCAACACCATCTGCCCCACCACGTTGCGCATGGTGGTTTGTGCAAGCTGCGACACGGCGAACCAAAAATTCTCTACTTCCAGCACGGCCTTGCCCGCATCCTGTACCCGATAGTAAATCACCGCGTTGATGCGGCAGCTTACGTTATCGCGCGTGATCGCCTCCTGATCCGGCACATCCACGGCCTTGGTGCGAATATCTACCTTGCGCATGAACTGAAACACTGGAAACACGAGCCGCCACCCCGGATTCACTAACCCCGTGAATTTCCCCAGGGTAAACCGCACCCCACGCTCATACTGGTTCACCTGCTTAATAGAGATCAAAATCAACAAAATAAGAACGGGAAGAAGATACATCATATGTGTCCATCTTTACTTCTCCCCTTCAAAAGGTCAAGCAGGTCTCAACAACTACTCGATAAAACCGCCGGCCTGAATATCCCACAAGCGCTGGTATGTCCCGCCGCGAGTCAACAATTCCTGATGCGTGCCCGTGTCGGTTACGCGCCCATCCTCGATCACGACGATCCGATCCATCTGCATGATCGTGGAGAGCCGGTGCGCGATCACGATCACCGTTTTCTTTTTCATGAGTACCTGGAGCGCATCCTGGATAAGATGTTCGCTTTCAGAATCCAAACTGGACGTGGCTTCATCGAGCACCAAAATCGGCGCATCTTTAAGAATGGCGCGCGCGATCGCAATCCGTTGGCGCTCACCTCCAGATAACTTTACCCCTCGCTCGCCCACAAAAGAGGCGTATCCATCGGGAAGTTGGGAAATAAACTCGTGGCAATGGGCTTTTTTGGCAGCGGAGAGAAGTTCTTTTTCTGAAGCAGACGGGCGGCCGTACAAAATATTTTCGCGCAATGTGCGATGAAACAGAATTGGTTCCTGCGGCACATACGAAATTCGTTCGCGCAAACTATCCTGTGTCACCTTGGCGATGTCTTGGCCATCCACCAAAATCCTGCCGTGATCCAAATCGTAAAACCGCAAAAGCAGCTTGGTGACGGTAGACTTCCCCGCGCCCGACGGGCCCACGAGCGCCACTTTTTCCCCAGGCGTTATTTCAAGAGATAGATCTTCCAACACCGTGCGCGTTTTATGAAAGGAAAACGTCACGTCTTGAAAAAGAATCTCGCCCTTACTCACCTTAAGGGATTTGGCGCTGCGGACGTCCTGAACGCTATACGGTGTTTCCAAAATCTCCACCATTTCGGAAGCATCGGCGATGGCCTCGTACACATGCCGAAATGATCGCCCGATTTCCCACAAACGATGGAATACAAATCCGAGATAGGTTTGGAGCAACACCAGGTCACCAACCGTTAACTCGCCCCTCGACCACATCTGAACCCCAAAAAAGAGGAAGGCCACCTCAATCACGATCATGAAAAATCCTTGCGTGGCAAAAATCACCTCTCCCCGCTGCCAGGCGCGATTACGAACGTCTCGCAGTTCTTCCTCCGCCTGCTCCACGGCCGATACTTCGCCGGTTTTTGACGAAAAGAGCTTGATTGTCAGCGCATTGGTAATCGTGTCCGATAAAATGCCGGTAACGCGTGAATCCAACTCCGCGCGTTTTTCATCCAGCTTCAACTTCCAGTGCGAAGCGAGCATCTGGAGCCCCACGACGATCACCACCCATACAAAAAATCCGGCCGCGAGCACTGGCGACACATACGCAAGCGTGATCAATGTGCCACCCAACACAATCACCGCCGGAATCGCGCGAAGCTGCACCTCGTCGGCCAATGTTTCAAACGCACGGCTAAACCGTGAAATACGCCGTACCAGCGATCCGGTAAAGGCATCTCCGAAAAATTGATGGGAATGCCCGATGAGGTAGGTAAAATTCCGCACATCCGCATCCTTCATCGCACGTGTTTGGAATGCGGCCGCCGCGAATCCATACACGCGCCACCCCACCCAATACAACAAACTGAACCCCGCAAACCCCATCATGGCCGGAAAAAGCGCCTGCACGGCGGCCGCGCCGGGCGGGAGCTCAGACACCCCATCAATCACTTTTTTCAAAAACCACGGCGTGGCGAGTTCCCCACCGATAGCAATGATCACCGTTACCGACGTGAGCGTAAAATAAAACGGATACCGCATCGCGTGCCGAATCATATACCGCCACACAACTCGGGAGGGCGCGCGTTTTGTTGGAGACATGTATGATGAGAAGACGTAAAAAACAGCAAAAATGTTACACCATCATTGACGAAAACGCTTTTATGCTATAGTTTCGGTGGTTCTTCCTGAATGTTATTGCCCTGGTAGCTCAATTGGATCGAGCACCGGACTTCTAAGCCGAGGGATGCAGGTTCGAATCCTGCCCGGGGCACCACGTAAAAAACCTGCGCGAGCAGGTTTTTTACGTGCCACGTGGCCCGCCCCACCAAGACGGGCTTTACGTGGCAGGTCACGTTGTACCGCGCAGGTTTCACGTGGCGCGGCCAGAGACTTTATTATACTAAGTGAGAACCTATTTTGGCAGGGGCTCGCTATTCGTATGACTCAAGGATTCAAAGATTTGCTGTCTCAGCTTATTAAACTCTGGCGAAAACTTGATGCTCTCACTTCTTGGTCTCGCGAATGATATTTTATATTCACCGACAAATTTTTGATCGTTCAAAACCAAAACCCTATCCGCGAGAAAAATTGCTTCCTCGATATCATGCGTTACAAAAACGATCGTTTTCTTGTGTGCTGTCCATATATCCAATAACCATTGTTGCATTTTACCTCGCGTATGCGCATCCAGTGCGCCGTACGGCTCATCCATGAGCAATCCTTCGGGATTATGGGCGAGCGAACGGGCAAGGGCGATACGCTGGATCTGCCCCCCAGAAAGTTCGGCGGGATATTTATCTTTTTTATCCTCGAGTCCCGCTAATGTTAGATGTTCGCTAACAATGTGCGCTCGCTTTTCTTTCGTTTCATTTTCTAAACCAAAGGCAATATTTTCCGAAACGGTGAGCCATGGGAAAACGGCGTATTGTTGAAATACCATGCCGATATTTTTTGGCATCGTAATATCGCCGGAGAATTCAACGAAACGGGCAAGTGCGTGAAGAAATGTTGTTTTACCGCTGCCAGACTTCCCAACGATGGCCACAAATTCGCCTTCACTCGCCTCAAAATCAATGCTTTTAAGGGCACAGTGGCTGTCGTAATAAACCGATAAATTTTTTACTAAAATATTGTTCATCTTGAAGAGAAGATCATCCACGGGAATAGTTTGCGTGTTCCAAAAACAAATAATTGATCGGCGATCGCACCAAACATGCCAAGCACAAAAAGGGCGGCAATCATTTGGTCAATACGATATGCAAGTGACGTAATTGATATGCGATATCCTAAGCCGCTTGACGCGCCAGAGAGTTCGGAAACAAAAACCATGACGAATCCGATCGCAATGCCAATACGAACACCGGCAACGATGAACGGGAGGGTGGCGGGGAATACAACTTCGCGTAAAATTTTAACAGGTGAATTGGTAAATAATTTCGCGCCCCACAAAAACGCTCGCGGGACTTGTCTCGCTCCAATATGCGCATTGATCCAAACCGGAAAAAAGACAGCAAATGCAATAGAAAAAATCTTTGCACCGTCATCAATACCAAACCCAACAATGACGAGCGGGATAATCGCAACCGGAGGCAGCGGGCGTAAAATCTGAATAATCGGTGTGAGCGCCGTAGCGAACGACTTCATTCTCCCGGTGAGTAATCCACAAACAACACCAACGGCAGAACCGAGAAATACCCCGGCGATAAGTCGCCACAAACTATCTCGTGAATCAGAAAAGAGCGTTCCTGATGTGATCATCTCCAAAAGCGCGAGGGCTATTTGGGACGGGGGCGGAAATAGCGCCGGATTAATAAAATGACTACGAGAGATGAATTCCCATAGCGCGATGAGCACAGCAATCGGCAGTATAAACCATAGGAATCTTTTCATAGTTCATCATAGTTCGACAGCGGAAGAAGAAATTTTTTTGAGCGGAGTATCGAAAATGATGTCGCGAAAATTTGGTGTAACCGTTTCGGGTTTTATCTTTCCGGTGTCTTTCGCCCACCGCGCTTCTCTATCCCAATATTCAAGCAGTTGCGGCGTGAGCGCAATTCGAAAATCAAAACTATCCCAAATTCCATCAACCGTCTCCTTGTCGAGTTTCGTATATTTTATGACGATCGTTTTTGCTTCGTCCGGATAATCTTTAGTGAATTGTTCTGCAGCAACCAGCCCCTGTAAAAGTTTTTCGAGAGTGGCGGAGTCTTGTTTTACGGATTCTTTTGCCTCGATAACATACAATTCAGAATACACCCCTTCATCCGTAAACGTCATTGATGTGTCACCCAACTGTTTTTCGGCGATGAAAGCAAAAGGATCAAAAATCGCGATGGCGTCAACACTGCCACTCATTAAGGCGGCGGGCATATCACCAGGTTTTTGAGCGACGATCTCTATTTGGTCTTTTGTGATCCCTAATTTATTCAAAAATTCGTACGTAAAAAATTCAGGACCGCCCCCCATTGACGTGGCGAGTTTTCGCTTTTTGGCTTTAAAAAAACTGTCAGCGGTGTCTAAGCCGGCTTCTTTTTTCGCTACCACGCGAACCTCATTTTTTGTGCGACCAACGACTTGAGCGGGAACGACAAATTTATTTCCAGCCAACGCCGCAAGCGTTACTGGGACATCACCGGAAATAGAGAAATCAAGAGAGCCACCCAAAAATGCGGCGAGGGCGTCTTTGCCTGCGGCGAATTCTTTTAGTTCAACGTCTAAACCATCTTTTTCAAAAAATCCCTTATCCTTTGCGACCATCACCAACGCCATCGCCGGAGATGTTTGGATGCCAACCGTTACGTGTTGTAATTCATTTGGTTTGCTGTTTTTCCAGAAAAAAATACTCACCATCAATAAAGCGAAAGCTCCCCAAGCGATGATTTTTGATGTTTTTGGCATAGACAGCAGCTTAGATAGAGGGTAAATTACTGTAAATACTGTTGTACAATATTGACAACACATAAATATGATCGAAAACGTATTAAAAAAGCTTGAGCTAAAGGAGGATGAGATAAAGGCTCTTATTTTTTTACTCGAAAACGGCTCTCAGACTGCGGGGAATTTAGCTAAAAAAACGGGGCTGTCTCGCCCCTCCCTTTATGGCTTCATGCATAAATTACAAAAGATGGAGCTTGTTGTTGAATCTCAAAAAAACGGCATAAAAACATTTACCGCTAGCCCCAAGGAAAAGATGGAGGGTTTATTTGATGAAAAAATAAAAGAACTCGGAAAGGCTAAATTGGCCATTGAAAAAATATACAGTGAAATTGTTACGGATGGGGCTACCATCAGTCCAAAATTTCAACTTTTTGAAGGCAAAGAAGGAATGAAAACGGTTCTTAAAGATATGCTTCTATACCGAGATATCGAAACAAGAGCATACTGGCCCATTAAGGCCATGCTCGAAATTCTTTCTGAAGATTTTTTCAGAACCTTAAATAAAGAGCGTATTCAAAACCGATTAACAACAAGAGCCATCTGGCCACAAAATCAGATTGTCGATATAAAAAAATATCCTTATCTTGGCACAGGAGAAAAATTTCTTAGAGAAATAAGAATAGCGCCAAAAGATATTGGATTCTCTATGGGATATTGGATATACGGGAATAAGGTTGCCTTTATTTCCTCAAAAAAAGAAGCATTTGGTTTTATTATTGAAAGTAAGGAGTTGGTAGAGATGCTGTCATCTCAATTTGAGGTTATGTGGAAACGTTCAACACCGATGACCATGAAATCACCTGATTCGGACTCTTTTCTTAAAGAAATTTTCTAGCTCCTGCCCAGGCTTTACGGTTTACGTGGCACTTCCTGCCATCCACGTAACAGCTCCATCTCTTTTTCCAACTCCATCTCGGCCGCGCGCAGCAGGCGCGATTTTTTCCATTGGAATGCGGCGATGATCCCGCGCTCGAGTGCAACCACAATCGCAATCCCGATGCCGATTCCTAGCGCATCACGAAAATCGAGCGTTGGAAGATGCGAGGCCACCGAAAGCACCGTAGACGTGGGCACGAGCGTTCCGAGATTAAACGAAAGATCCTGCACAAGCGGGAGTGGCACCGCAATGGTTGTAACTTTGAGATGCGCGTATGCCTGGCCAATCGCTCCAAGCCAGCCGAGCGCCCAGGCGAGCACAAAGCCATGGAATCCGAATAGCAACACCATCCGCGTGGTATTGATGGGGTGCCAGGATAATAAATTGCGCGTTTCGTGCGCCACGGTTTGCTCGCGTTCGCGCTTGGCGAGCTCGGAGGCGATCACCTCTTGAGCTCGCTCTGGGATGCGGGCGATGAGATCGGCCACCATCACAAGGCCGGGAGGAACCGTGAGGCGGTTGGGTTTCATAAAAGGCAGTGACAATCGTCCATCAGAGAACGCGATCGGCGGGGTGACCTTTCCACGGCTCTCGGCTATCGCCTTCGACCGTGAAAAGGCACCACCGCAACGATCGCTCTCGGTGTCGTGTGGCTCTATTGTATCACCGATTGTCGCCGTCGCCGTGTAGGGCGTCCCGTTGCTTTCGCGATTGGAGTTTGTTCGCGTTCATCTCGGCAATCTGCTCAAGCGTGAATCCCCACTCTTCAGCGAGGCGCGTGAGATACCATAAAACATCGCCGAGCTCTTTGGCGAGTTCCTGTTTTTTTTCATCGCTCAAAACGCCTCCCTGATCACGAAATAATTTTTTGATCTTGTCTGCCACTTCGCCAGACTCTCCCACAAGGCCAAGGACAAGATATAAAAAAGCGTTGTTTCCAAAATGGGGAGACACCGTTTCGCGATACACGGATGTCTTAAGCGTTGCCGCCTGGTATTCGTTGAAGGTCATAGATGATGTTTAATCGCGCGTTTTTCCATGGAACGCTTTGTGGACGTCCTGGAGTTGTCGGTTGGTGATGTGCGTATAAATCTGCGTGGTGGTAATGGATTCATGGCCAAGCATCGACTGCACAGAACGGATATCCGCCCCGTTCATCAGGAGGTCTGTTGCAAACGAATGCCGAAGTGTGTGCGGTGTAACGTGCTTAGGGATTCCCGCTTGCACGGAATACAGATGTACCAACCGCTCAATGGAACGCGGCGTAATGGGCGACGGCTCTGCTTGGCCACTCTTGGCGCGATCGTGTCGCACAAACAAATACGTGGCGTCGTCTTCCCGTAAGTCTAGATATTCCTTTACCGCCTGCTTGGACGCGGGCGATAAAAACACCACGCGTGTTTTATCCCCCTTGCCGCGCACGGTGAATTCATCGCGATTGAGGTTTACCTGATCTACCCGCAGCTTCGCGAGCTCGCTCACACGCATCCCTGTAGAGAAAAAAAGCTCTAGGATCGCGCGATCACGAACCTGGAGGATTTTTGGCGCGCCACTTTTTGCGGGAGCGTCTAGGAGCCGCTCTAAATCCCCCGCGTCTAAAAACGACACATCCCGCGTGCCCTGCTTGGCCAATTCAATTTTTTCGGGTGCAATCGTTTTAACATCATTCCGCGCCAAAAATTTAAGGAATGCCCGCAACGCAATGAGATGGTAGTTCTGCGTGGATTTTTTGAGCGTGCCACCACGGCCATCGTCGCGACGATTCAGGTAAAGGCGATACTGACGGATATCCTCCCCCGTTAGCGCATCAGGCTCTGGATCCTTTGCCCAGGCCAAAAATCGTTGCAAATAAAACTCGTAGTTACGAATGGTGAGCCCGGAACGCCCTTTCTCGATCTCAAGATATTCAAGGAAGGGGCGGAGGTGAGAGGACAGCTTTTTCATGGGATCCCTATCATACCACAAGCGTCGTAAAAAACTTTCTTGAACAAATCTTGTCCACCATGCTTGACCTTTTCTTCATCATCCCGTAGGGTAGGGGCTGCTTTTCAACAGAAAGGAAAAAGCAAATGCCCTCAAATGACCTGCAAGCAACAGGCATGATCGAGGGGGGAAGTCGCACATGTCCAACAGTAATCAATACACCGGGAGCCGTTTCTCTGGCACCGAGGAGAGATCCTCCGTCCCGAATTCAACCGAAGCCTGCGCCCAAAAAACCCAAAGGGAAATGGAAGGTACCCAAGTACCACCAAAAACCGCCAAGGGATAGACAAAAGAAGCTCCGACGGAAGACCTATGCACGATTTATTGAAGTCGTACGTAAACAGGATTTACCTCAACGTCGGCTTTTAACGGACAGGCTCATCAAAGACATCAAACTCGTATACGGGGGAAAACAATCGAGATCTGCGAAGGAGTTCTCAAAACTCATTCGAGCGATCTTGGAGACGCTTCGCCTCCGGCTCCGTGATGAGACCGATCGACCGGTCAAGCGAAAGGATTTGAAAGATCCTCTCTTCGTTCAGAAACGAAGAAAATGGGTTAAAAGCCTCCGCGAGACCATCGCGGTGTTCGAGACGTTCCTCGCAGACGTCCAGGACATCCATTCAGAAAACGACGAATAGTTCACCCACAACCCTCGCTCACACCTCGGCCTCCGTTTCTCAAAGGCCGAGGTGTTGACATTTTATGAGGTTTTCTCTATATTATCCCTGCATTTAATCCCCTACGCTCCGTTCGGTTTCGACTGAATGGTGCGCGAATCCGGGGCGTTACGACGCGGACGGATCCCTCCGGATCACCCAGCGTCGCCACGCTCTGACCCCTCCATGCTCTCCCCCGACAAAAAGAAGCGGATCATCGAAAAATTTAAAACCCACCCAACCGACACCGGATCCCCGCAGGTACAGATCGCTATTTTGACCACCGAAATCAAGGATCTCACGGATCACTTGAAAACCCACAAAAAGGACTTTTCCTCCCGCCGTGGGTTGATCAAAAAAGTGAGCGAGCGCCGTAAGCTCATGAAGTACCTCAAGCGCGAAGACGCCAAGGGCTACGACGATCTGATGGCGAGTTTGAAAGTGTAACCGCGAAAAAAATACTCCCGCACGCGGGAGTATTTTTTATTTCATCGATTCACGAGGCTCTCTCCTGATCATCTTGCCAATACCCCTCTTTTTCGCTACACTCTCCCCTGTTCTCTTTTTCATTTTCAGAATTCTTTTTTATGATCAAACGTCCGGAGCAGCGTGTTGCCGTTTTCATTGATACACAAAACATGTACCACTCGGCCAAGCATCTGTATGGTGCGCGGCTCAACTTTGCAAAGCTTGTCGAAAAACTCATTGCCGGGCGCACCCTGGTGCGGGCGTTTGCGTACGTAGCTCGCAGCAAAGCCGGCGATGAAAAAGCGTTCTTGGAAGCGCTGGAATCTGCTGGCATCGAGTTACGCATTAAAGACGTGATCGAATTTTCGAGTGGCGAGCGTAAGGCCGACTGGGATGTGGGGATGGCCATTGATGCCGTAAAATTCTCCGATCGCGTTGACGCCATCGTGCTCGTTACGGGCGATGGCGATTTTGTGCCGCTTGTAGAATATCTCCAAGCAAAAGGGATCATGGTGGAGGCCGCGGCCTTTGCCGAATCCACCAGCCGATCGCTCAAAGAAGCCGTGGATGAATACTTTGACATTTCGGAACATCGGCGTACCCTCTTAATGGGATCCGGGATCCTGAATGGCTTCCGCCGAGCCACGCGCACCACCCCCACGACCGACGAGGGATTCCATGCGCATCCGAACCCGATCACCGAAGAACGGGAGCAGGAAATGGCTCGCGAAGAAGAGCTCGATCTCGGAACAAAAAAATCTGTTGCAGCTCCACGCGCCGCAACAAAACGTAAGGTGCGAATTACGACATAAAAACTTGAGAACGTCCCGCCCGTTGCTTCCGTCACGCTCGCGATGTTCTCGCGAGAAACGTCCTTGCATCCCCGCTCGGAGCGGGATGCCGGACACGCTTCGCAACGGGGCAGCTTGGGCTTCGAACGGCGCTCACGTTCCGG
>JBDKJL010000049.1:0-5426 GCA_039796615.1 Candidatus Parcubacteria bacterium | reverse complement strand
CTTTGAGCGCTTGGCATTTGTGCGAACGGTCCCGAACCTCACTCCTGGCTGCGACGCTCCTCTCATACCATGCGCAGAATTTTTATTATCGTCTTCTCTCTTCTCTTTTGGGCCTTCGCCGCCTGGGCATTTTTTTGGTTATTGATGCAGCGGTTTCCGCCCACGGGGGTTGCAGTGTTTGATATTCCGCTTGATGGGCGGAGTGCGTGGGTAGATCCCTTTCTTCCGGCAGAGCGGGTAACGAGTCCGGGTCCGCAGGATGACGGAGCGTGGGTGGGGCAACGCATTCTTCAAGATCCCGTATACGCCAGCGCGCGACTGCCCGGCGTGTACGAAACGGTGGATGTGGAGCTGGAGTTCCGCACGCTCCGGCAGCCGTTGCTTGAAATCGGTCTGCTTCGCGATGAAAAAACGCAGCAGTTTGAATTTCGTCCGATCTGGTTTGAACCCCTGCAAGATCCAACATGGGGAGCCGCGCCTGACGCGAGCGGATACGCGCGCAACCGCTTGTTTCAACAGGCGCAAACATTTGCCGTGTGGCATGCGAGCGCTACGGCGCCGTTATTGACAGATCCCGCGCGCGAGCCGCGGACAACACGCGTGTCGCTCCGCGGGAGCCATGATGTGTATGCGGTGCCTGCGGGTGGGCGCGTGCAATTTACTTTTGCGGTGCAGGATGTGAATCGCGCGGCCGGGCCAGATACCGTGACATTTCGCCTCTCGCGCGATGGGGAAGAGATCGGGCAAGATTTTCTTGGAATCGGTGGCACACGAGATAACGGGATGGGCCCGGTGGTGGAAAAAACCGTGACGATTCCAAACGCCTTACCCGGCGTGTATCGCATTCAGATGCTTGCCGATGACGATGTGTTTATCCGTTCCATCACGACGGATGCGACGCGGTGGGTTCTTGGCCCGCGCCTGGTGTTTGCGGATGATGTGGGATTTGATGCGGCCGTGCGGCCGGGGATCGCCTGGAGCAATTCGCGACACTTGGTGCTCGAAACATTCCACAACGAGGGGCTTCAGGAGATCGTGCTCGGGTCGGCGCGCGCCACGCTCGCGCGCACGCATGAGGCTGTGCGGCTTGATCGTGTCGACGCGGATGCGCGGCCGCAAAAACTTCAAGCGCCGCGCGGAGACGTGCGCATCATTGGCGATGGATGGTTTGCGTTTTCACCGGAGGCCTTTTTTGAACCCCAGCCGCGCCGCCTTACAGACGCAAGCGATCCGTTGGCCGAAGGTGTTACCGATATCCGCACGCCATATATGCGGCCAGAAGATCTTGGCGATGGATGGGTTCGTGCGCGTGCCACATTCCAGCTTGATCCGCGCGCCGATCGGGTGCGGCTCGCGCTTTCTGCTCCTGGCGTTCTTTCCCGTTCGGGGGCGGTAGACATTCGTCGCGTGCGCCTTACCTATCGACGCCCGCCACGGTCGTGGCCAGAGTGGCGGCGCGTGATAACGGAAGAGCTCCGAAATGCCGTGCGTCGGATTCGTTAAACGATTGCGCTCTTGATATGAGACCTCACCCCGAATCGCTGTATGCCGCGCTCCGCCGCCAAGCCACGTATGCGCTTGCCGTGTTTGTGTGTGCCACGTTTATATTGGAGGCCGTTGTGCCCGGATCCGTGCTTCCATTTTTAGATATTGTGCCCCTTGGGGTTGTGGCGTTACTGCTTCTTGCCTATGACGCCGTGCGATCGCCGTCGTCTTCAACATTCCCATGGATTCCTGCCATTGCAGCTATGGCGTTTTCTGTTGTGTTGAGCGCCGGTTTTTTCTTATTCGGAGAGTGGGGTGGGCGATCCGGTTCCATTGCGTTCGTTGTAATGACGATTGGGCTTGTCTTACTTGCCATTCGACCCAAAAAATGGTGAAGTTTTTAATGATATGAGGATTCTTGTTACCGGTGGTGCCGGCTTTATTGGCACAAATTACGTGTATTACGTGTTAAACCAGCATCCATCGGATTCGGTGGTGGTGTTGGATTCCTTAACCTACGCCGGAAGTCGCATGAATCTAAAAGAGGCCGAGGCGGATCCACGGGTGCTTTTTGTGGAGGGCGATATCTGCCATGCCGAACGTGTTGAGTCGTTGGTAAAACGCGTGGATGCGGTGGTACACTTTGCCGCAGAGTCGCATGTGGATCGCAGCATCCAGGACGCGTCGGCGTTTGTGCGCACAAACGTGATTGGCACGCAGGTGTTACTCGATGCGTGTCGCAGAAATCGTGTACGGTTTCATCACGTGTCAACAGACGAAGTGTTCGGGTCGCTTGGCCCGGCGGGGGCGTTTCGCGAAACCACGCCGTACAATCCGCGTAGTCCGTACAGCGCGTCCAAGGCGGCAAGCGATCACCTGGTGCGCGCGGCCTGGCACACCCATCGGGTGCCGGTGACGATTTCAAATTGCTCCAATAACTACGGTCCATACCAGTTCCCGGAAAAGGTGATCCCGTTGTTTATTACAAATATCTTAGATGGTGGAAATGTGCCGCTATACGGCGACGGCGCAAATATTCGTGATTGGTTGTACGTGGAAGATCATTGCGCTGGCGTCGACGCCGTGTTGCGCCGGGGTCGATTGGGGGAGACATATTGTTTTGGTGGCCGCAATGAACGATCCAACGCAGAACTAACACAAACGATTTTATTTGAAATGGGGGCAGGCAAAGAACGTATCCAACGTGTGGCCGATCGCCCGGGCCACGACGAGCGATACGCCATCGATCCGAGCAAGGCCGAACAAGAACTCGGATGGCAGGCCGCTACCCCCTTTTTGCACGGGCTGCGGCACACCATCGCCTGGTACCAAGCCAATCGCGCGTGGTGGGAGCCGCTTAAAAAGAAATCCGTATGATGTTAAAAGGCCTCATTGCGGCCGGCGGTCGTGGCACACGTCTTCGCCCGCTCACGCACGCCATCAACAAACACCTGATTCCCATCGGGAATAAGCCGTTGATTACGTACGCGATCGAAAAAATGGCGGCCGTGGGCATCCGCGAAATCGCCATTAACATTAATCCGGGCGAAACGGACATCCCGCAGATGCTGGGCGATGGCAGCCGCTGGGGGGTGTCGCTGACGTTTTTGGAACAGGAGGGCGGGCCACGTGGCGTGGGGCATATCGTGAAAAATGCGGAAGCCTGGATCGGCAACGCCCCGTTCATGTTTTATCTGGGGGATAACGTGATGCTGGGATCCCTTCAGCCGCTTGTTGATCGATTTGAGCAGGAGGGGTTGGATTGTTTATTGGCGCTTGCGCGCGTGCAAAATCTTTCACAGTTCGGCGTGCCGGAAATCAAAGATGGCCGCATTGTGCGGGTTGTGGAAAAACCGACTAACCCGCCATCGCCCTTTGCCGTGACCGGTATTTATCTTTACGGCTCAACGGTGTTTGATGCGGCGCGGGTGATCCAACCATCGGCGCGCGGGGAGTATGAGATTTCAGATATCCACACGGTGATGATCGAGCAGGGGCGCAAGGTGGGGTTCGCGGAGACCACGGGGAATTGGATGGATACGGGTCGGCCGGAGGATTTATTGCGCGCCAATGCGTTGCTGCTTGCGGAGCAACCGGCGCTCATCGCGCCGGATGCGCTGATCGACGGGAGCGTTTGGATCGAAGGCTCAGTGAGTGTGGGGAGTGGGGCGCAAATCACGGAGGGAACAGTGGTGCGCGGGCCCGTATCGATCGGCGCCGGATGTGTGATTACCGGAGGCGTGATCGGCCCCAACGTGTCGATCGGCGCGGGAAGCCGTGTGACGCGCGCCATGATGACCGACAGCTTGGTGATGGAAAAGGCCACCTGCCAGGGGGTGTCGCTTACCGCATCGATTTTGGGGCGTGGCGCGGTGGTATCGAGCCAAGCAACGATGCAAAAACCGGGTCGAACACTCCTTGGGGATCAAGGAGTGGTAGAATGGTAGCTCCTTCATGCGCCGTCCCTTTCCGATCTTTTCTTCGCGCCGCGCCTTTTTGGCCGCCGCCGTGTTGTTATTTTTAGTGCTCGCGCCGCTCGCGGTGTTTTATACGGCAGGGTATCGCTGGAATCCCAAAAAAGGAATGATCGAGCGCAACGGCACGTTGATTCTTGATTCCGTTCCGGCGGGGGCAACAATTTTTTTAAACGGACAGGCGATCGAGGAACGAACGCCCGTTACATTGCAACGGGTAACCCCCGGAACATATCAGGTGCGTTTGGAACTCGATGGGCATGCTCCGTGGGAAAAAACGCTGGATGTCCGATCGGAGCGCGTCACTTTTGCCACGGGGGTTCATCTATGGCCGATGGCCGCTCCCGGGCTGGTGCGCGAGGGGTTGGTGCGTGGGGCGTCCTTAGCGCCAGATGGAGAGACATGGGCGATCGTAGAAGAAACGGCCGGCGACGTTCAGTTGATTCTTACACCGCTTCCAGCATCGGGTGCCGGGGAAGGAACCATCTTCCGCTTTGATTCGGGCGCAGTGCCGCAAGGAGCACTTCAATTTTTATGGGACGAAGCATCTGCCAACGTGGTGGTGCAGGACAAAGATGGGCAGTCGTGGTTTGCGGGGCTGGCGGGAGACACACGGATGGCCACGCTTCTCCCGGCCGGGGTGTATCGTTGGAATGAGGAGCTCCTCTTGGGTGTTCGCGACGGGCAACAGTTCGAATACACCCCGCGAGAAGGGCGTATTCGTCAAACACCATTCCCCGTAGGCGTTCGCGATACGCAGGGGGATTTTTCGGTGGTGGCGGCAGCGGGGGGAGGATTGGCAGTTGTTCCAACGCACACGCCTGAGCGTCAATTTGTTCTTCCGCCGGGTGGGTGGATTTTTGCCGAACCATTTGAAGATTATCTCTTTTTACGCCGAGAAGGGATGCTCGACGGTCGAGAGAATTGGTTTGGATTCCGTCCGGATGAAGCCGCGCGTACATCGATCGCTCTTTCATCCGACGCGCCTCCGCAGCGCTTGATGCGCAAAGAGGGGCCCTCTCTTCTCGCGTATGCCGGGGGAGAGGTGTGGATGGCGATGCTCGGAGAAGTGCCGCAACTGCTGTTTCGCGGAGGAGAGACGGTGCGTGGTGCAGCCTGGCATCCAGACGGCACCTCCATCTTTTATGCGCTCAAAACAGGCGTAAGCGTGATCGAGCTCGATCCGCGCGGTGGACGATACCAACAATCATTGATGGCCTTTTCCGATATTCGGGGGATAACGATCTTTGGCGAAACCCTGTATGTGGTGGGGGCGCACGAAGGGAAGGAGGGGATTTGGTCAATGCTATTGGAATAGGAACGGAAAATTCTAAGGAGCTTAGGCATTGCTTCCGTCACGCTCGCGATGTTCTCGCGAGAAACGTCCTTGCATCCCCGCTCGGAGCGGGATGCCGGACACGCTTCGCAACGGGGCAGCTTGGGCTTCGAACGGCGCTCACGTTCCGG
>JBDKJL010000048.1:0-2885 GCA_039796615.1 Candidatus Parcubacteria bacterium | reverse complement strand
GTATGTGGCAGGCACCCGCGATTTATGGGCGAGAGCTGTTTTCTCTGCCTCCCACGATACGGAACAATCTCGCAGCCCATAAATCGCGGGTGCCTGCCACATACGCTCTGCCAAAGAGACGATTCGCAAACTACGGTTGACGTTTCGGCTCATCCTGCTACCCTAGGTATTCCTCTATGAAAATTCCGAATTTCCTTAAGAAAAAGCGCACATACGCCATTCTCGCGGTGGTACTCCTGGGCGTGTGGTTTTTTACGCGCGACAGTGGCTCTGCAAGCGATAAATACGAAACAGCCGTTGCCGCATCACAAACACTTGTGCGCACCGTAGAAGTGACGGGTGAGGTAAAACCGGCACAGCGCCTTGATTTAGCGTTCGAAAACAGCGGTGTGGTGGCGGCCATTCATGCCACCGTGGGTCAAACCGTGCCCGCCGGAACGCTTCTCGCAGAGCTCCAGGGTGAGGAGTTAGCCTTTTCGTTACGCCGCGCCGAGGCGGCGCGCGATGCCGCTGCAGCGAATCTCAACCTTCGCCTGGCAGGGGAAACCTCTCAAGCGATTCGTGCGAGCGAGGCGGACGTTGCCAAGGCAAACGCCGCATATGAAAAATCTCAAGGAGATCTGGTAAATGTACGGATCACCACGGCGAACGACGTAAAAACAGCCGAGCTGGCCGTTGCAACTGCTAAAAGCAACCTGGAAAACGCCGCGCTCACCGACGCGCAGAGCATCGAAGACGCGCGCGCGGATATTCGGACAGCCCTCTTTGCCGCGCTTGGCCCTCTTCAAACAGGATTATCCGATGGAGATAAAATCAGCGGAGTAGACGACAGCGCAAGCAGCGGGAGTTATCGCAACCTCCTTGGGATCGGGGACGCATCGGCCATCGAGCGCTCCCAGCAGGCGTATAAAGTTGCAAAGCCGGTAAAAATTCAAACCGAAGCTACCGTTCGAGCGCTCGCGGCCATCCCCACACGTGACGCGCTGATGGCGGCGGCATCCTCTACGGATATGGCTCTTGGATTGGTGCAAACATTTCTCACAGAAATTCAAAAAACGCTCGCCGCCACCATCACCGGTTCTGGTTTAACCGAAACAGAACTTGCCGCGAAAAAATCTCAAATTGATGCGGATCGCGCGAGTGTTTCTGCCCAGCGTGCGGCCGTGGCCACCGCCGTGCAGGTGGCCGTGAATGCCGAGCTTGGGATCGTTTCCTCTGCCGACAGCTTGCGAAATGCGTACGACACGGCCGTTTTGGCATTGGAAATCGCCAAGAGCAATGCCCAAACACAGGTGCGGACGGCAGAATCCAACATCACGATCAACGCCGCGGCGCAAGATGCGGCCAAGGCCATGCTTGATCTCAAAAAAGCCGGGCCACGAAGTGTGGATTTGGCGCCATTGCAAGCGGCACTCGCCGATGCGCAGGTGGCGTATGAACAGGCCGAATATCACCTGTCGCAAAGCCGTATCATCGCTCCGGTCGACAGCGTGGTATCCGAGATCATTCCGGAACTCGGGGAACGCGTTACAGCCAACGCCCCGGCCATTCGATTGGTGGGCCTTGCGGCATACGATATTGAAATCCTGTTGCCCGAATCCGACGTGGTAAAAGTGCAGGTTGGTCAATCTGCCACCGTCACCCTTGATGCCTATGGCGATAGCCGCGAATTCACCGGTACGGTGGTAAGCGAAGAACCGGATCAAACGGTGGTGCAAGATGCCGTGTACTACAAAGCGCGCGTACAACTCACGGATCTGCCCACCGAAAACGGCACCCCGCTTGATGTAAAACCGGGGATGACGGCCAACGTGGTGATCCTTACGGCCGAAGCCAAAGACGCGCTCGTGATCCCGTCGCGAAGTGTGCGCACCGATCAAGAAACGGGCGTACAGACGGTTCGCGTGCTCGTGGGCGATGTACCGGAGGATCGCACCATCACCACCGGTTTGCGCGGAGACGAAGGGCTGCTCCAGGTACTCTCCGGATTGGCTGCCGAAGAAACGATTGTCGTTTCCGAACGTCAATAACTATGTCCGACGCCCTCTCCTTGCGCGGGATCAAAAAATCATACGCGAATGATGGCGTGGTAACGAGCGTGCTGCACGGGATCGATTTAGAAATCCCGCACGGCCAGTTTATCTCCATCATGGGGCCAAGCGGCAGCGGCAAAAGCACACTCATGAATATTTTGGGGTTGCTCGACACCCCCAGCGAGGGCGTGTACCAATTTGGCGATCGCGATGTAAGCCGCCTCACCGATGATGAGCTTTCAGCCATCCGCGGGGAACGCATCGGCTTTATCTTCCAAACATTCAACCTGCTCCCAAAAACATCCGTACGCGACAACGTGATGTTGCCCCTCCTGTATTCCCGGATCCCCACAAACAAGCGCCAAGCCCTTGCCGACGAAGCCATCGCGGCTGTGGGGTTATCACACCGCGCCGAAAATCTTTCGAACCAACTTTCGGGCGGCGAACGTCAGCGCGTGGCCATCGCCCGTGCGCTCATTCGTAACCCCCAGGTGATTTTGGCCGACGAACCCACCGGCAACCTCGACTCAAAGAGCGGCAAACAGGTGATGGACATCCTGTACGGCCTCAACGAAAAACGCGGCCACACGGTGATCCTTGTTACGCACGAAACGTACACGGCCGAATATGCTGAACGAATCGTGCGTCTCAAAGACGGCGTGGTGGAAAGCGATCTCAAGAGCGTTAATCGCCGGCGGCCGGATGATGGGAAGGAATTGAAGTAACGGAGTTTCCCCAAAAATCACACAAAGGGAATGTCCTTGATTTTTGGGCGAGAGCTGTTTTCTCTGCCTCCCACGATAGGAACAATCTCGCAGCCCAAAAATCAAGGACATTCCCTTTGTGTGATTT
>JBDKJL010000047.1:0-18252 GCA_039796615.1 Candidatus Parcubacteria bacterium | reverse complement strand
TTGCCACACAGGGCGCAGTACTCTCAATCTCCCCCGTGGTGTTATCGCGGCACACATTTTCGATGATCACCTGGCGTACCACTGTTTCGTTTGCCACGGTGATATTTTCGGTGCCGCTCACCAAACGCCAAACCCCTCCTGAAATCACCGGATGGTATGGATGGGAAAATCCTTTAGAGGTAGAAGAGGCACCCGTGCCATCGGGCGGCAGGTACAGCCGGTTCCATCCTTGGGAGCCCACATCGTTTCCTCGGACAATCACACGGACAGCCTCAAGCCCCTCCTGAGCAAGGCCGAGCCCTTCGTTTCGTGTTTTGGAAAATTCAATGGAATCCAAACCAGAAAGGACGAGTTGCACACCTACAACCACCAGCACCACTCCCACCATGATGGCGATAAGAAGCTCCAGGAGCATCTGGCCTGGAAGCAATGTGCGTGAGCGAAATCTGACAGGCATGATACACGTAGTGTACCATGAAAAAATGTCGTCTTTTTTGAAGCGATTTCAACAAGCCAGCCAGGTGCGTGGCGGCTATACGCTGCTCGAGCTGCTCCTCACCATCGCAATCCTTTCCATTCTTGCGGGTACCTCTTCGATTTTTTTATTCGGACAACGTTCTGCCGTGGACGTAGAAGAAGAAGCGGTGCGTATGGTAACGGTCTTGCGCGCCTTCCAACATAAGGCGATCGCCCTGGATCAATCGTCCGCATGGGGGGTGCATTTTGATGCTACCACGGCCACAGCCCCCTTCTTTGTTGGTTTTTATGGTAATGGCTATGCTGCGGGAACATCTACAGAACAGTATTTTTTATCGGAACAGGTATTGTTTGTGGTTCCAGCAAGTGGCACGTCGACAGACGTCCTGTTCACGAAACGGAGTGGAGATCTCGTATCAGGCGTCACCACAACCATTCAGATTACATCCACCCGTTTGCCGGTGGTCAAAACCATCATCGTCGCTCCCCGAGGAAATATCACCGTGGAATGATTACCCTCCCTGGAAAATACGTACAAGGCGGAACATCGGGAGGAGCACCGCAAGCGCCACGCCCGACACCACAAGCCCCATGATGAGGAGGAGGAGTGGTTCCATGAGTGCCACAAGTGTTTTGAGAAGCCGATCCATTTCTTCGTCATAAAAAGCGCTCAAGGTGCCGAGCGACGTGTTGAGGCTGCCGGTGCGTTCGCCAATCGTGATCATACTGGAGAACATGCTGGGGAATAACTTGGGGCGGTTGCGGAATGCATCCGAGAGAGCCATCCCTTTTTTGAGATCTTCTTTCATGCGCATGAGCGCATCCATAAATTGCGGGTTGCCAATGGTGGTTGCGGAAATATCGATGGCGTCCATTACCCCCACGCCGCTTGCAAGCAGGTTTTGAAACGTGCGGCTAAAGCGTGCGAGCGCCATTTTTTGAATGAGGTCGCGCAGAATCGGGAGGCGGTGGAACACGAGAAAGAGTAGGCGTTTTCCTCGCGCGGTTCGTGCGGTGATGAGCAGCGTCCCGATGAGCAGCACACTCGTGATGGCGGTGAGCAGGGGATTGCGGCCAAGGACTTCACTGAGACGGATAAACACCTGCGTAATAAGCGGAAGCTCCCCAAGAACGCCGGCAAAGGCTCGCGACATGCGCGGAAGCACAAATGTCATCATGAGGAGGATCACCCCTGCGCTCCCTAAGAGCAGGATGAGGGGATACACCATGGCCAGGCGGACGCTTTTTAAGAGGTTATAATCCCGCAATAGCTGGCTCATGAGGTTGTCGAGCGTTTGTTCCAGGGTTCCGGATGTTTCGCCGGCGCGGATTAACCCAACAAAAACCGGAGAGAATGTCCGTGGATGGCGCTCGAACACACGAAAGAACGGTTCGCCCATTTCAACACTCGCCTTGGCTTCTTTGAGGATGTTCTTGGTGGTTGTTTTTTGCGTGTCTTGGAGCACGATATCGAGCGCTTCGTTCAAACCAATACCCGCCTTGAGAATCACGGAGAGGTGGCGGATGAGTAAAATTTTATCGAGGGCACTCATGCCCATGGAAAACGGTGTGCTGGAAAGACGCCATCGGGCGCGGTCGCCTTCTTGCTGCGCGAGGGTGATGGTAATGGGAAACAGTTTTTTTGCTGAAAGAGCGGCAAAGACCTCTGTTTCAGTTGTGGCCTGGAGAATCCCCTCTACAGGAGTGCCGTTGCGATCCGTCGCTTTGTAGGAGTAGGAAGGCATGAGATGAAATCATACCAAGCGTGAGAGTTACACACAATTCGCGTGTTGCGATCTCAGGATGATCTGCTATGATAATCAGTATGGCAGAGCGAGAGTTAAAATAAATCTCAAGATGCCGTTTACCTTATGAGTCATGTATTGATTGTTGAAGACGATCTTGCTGTCCAAGAAGCCTATAAGATTAAGCTGACGCAGCAAAAGGTTCCGGTTGAATTGATTGGCGATGGGAAGGCAGCGTTAGATTACATCAACAAAGCCGATAGCCCTCTGCCGGGTGTGGTTGTGCTCGACCTCATGCTGCCGGGTGTTTCGGGGTTTGATTTACTCACGGCGATCAAAAAAGCAGAACGATGGTCAGGCATCCCCGTGATTGTGTTGTCGAATCTTGCCCAGGAAAATGATATGAAGAAGGTATTAGAGTTGGGTGCGAAGGAGTATCTCGTGAAGGCAGATACCACCATCGATGCCGTCTTTCAAAAAATCAAAAGCTATCTTGCGCTTGCACCATCGGTAGGCGCAACGCCATAAGACAGCTCGCGCGATTATTCATTCTCTATCTTTATCACTATGAAAATTGCACAAAAGGTGTGGACAGCAGAAAAAGGGTGGGAAGAGGTTTCTTCAGGGCCTGCGCCGCAGAAACCACAGTGGGTGATGATGTTCGGCGATCGGGCCATTTTAGAAGAAGGCGCGCGATTCAAGGAAGTCCGAACGATGTATCCAGAGGCGCATATTGTGACCTGCTCCACGGCCGGAGACATCTTAGACACACGGGTACGCGATCAATCGATGGGGGTCACCGCCGTGGCGTTTGAAAAAACAACGCTCAAATTTGTGCAAGAGATGGTGGCAGATCCTCAACAGTCAAAAGAGATTGGAAAGCGTCTGGCTCAGCAATTACTGGGAGACGGGCTTGTGCACGTGATGGTGTTCTCGGAAGGGTTGGGCGTAAACGGCACGCAGCTCGTTTCTGGCTTTAACGAGGTATTGCCCGCAGGCGTCACCGTGACCGGAGGGCTTGTGGGGGATGGGGCGGATTTTAAAAAGACGCTGGTAGGGCTCGATGAAACCGGAAAATCAAATAACGTGGTTGCGATCGGGTTTTATGGAGCATCTCTGAAGGTGGGGTATGGTTCGCTCGGTGGCTGGGATCCATTTGGGTTGGAGCGCGTGATTACCAAGGCAAAAGGGAATGTGTTATACGAGCTCGATAGCCAGCCAGCGTTGAAGCTGTATAAAGAATATCTTGGAGAAGAGCAGTCGAAAGGATTACCCGGAACCGGGTTGCTCTTCCCGTTGCAGCTGCATATTCAGAGTAACGGAAAAGATGCAGAAGTGGTGCGCACCATTTTGGGGGTGAATGAAGCAGACCAAAGCATGACCTTTGCCGGAGACATGCCCGAGGGCATCAAGGTGACGCTGATGAAAGCGAATTTTGATCGCCTCATTGACGGAGCATCAGGCGCCGCGAGTATGAGCACAGAATCGTTGGGCGAGGGGAAGGCAGAGCTTGCCGTGCTCGTGAGCTGTATCGGACGAAAACTGGTGTTGAAAGAACGTGTGGAAGAAGAAGTAGAGGCTGTTCGTGCAGTTATTGGGCCAAGCGCCGCCATGATTGGGTTCTACTCGTATGGGGAGCTGTGCCCCGTTGCCGCAACGGAACGGCAATGCGAACTGCATAACCAAACCATGACGATCACCACATTCCGTGAAACATAATGCATCGACTCGTTGAACGACAACTCAAGCGGCATTTGGGGGACGTGGATCTTCAGAGCATTTCCCCCGCGTGGCAGGCATTCTTAAATGCCGTAAGTGAAACGTACGTCCATACGGATGAAGACCGAGAGCAGGCCTCACGGTCGTTGGATATAAGCTCTCAGGAATTTACCAAACTGAATGAGACGGTAGAAAAAGAGAAGCAGGCAGCAGAGAAAAAAGCAGAGGAAGTGAATGCCATTGTGACGTCGGTGGGGGAGGGGCTCATTGCGCTCGATGGAGAGCTCAAGGTGGTGCTGGCCAATGAGCCTGCCGGAAAGCTATTTGGATTGCCGCTGGATCGCATCATTGGGCAGCCCATGCAGGCGCTGGCGCGGATGTTGCACGGCAATCAGGAAATCGAACCCGATCGGTATCCGGAAGCGATTGCACTTAAAACCAAACAGACGGTGGTGTTAGATCTCACGGAAGATCGGTCGTATCATGCCAGCTCTGGAAGAATTTTTTCTGTGGCAGTGACGGCTACGCCACTTGTATTGGGAGGAGCGGTACAGGGCGTGGTGATGGTGCTGCGAGACATTGGTGAACTGAAACAGTTAGAACAGGCGCGCATTGGGTTTATCTCCATTGCCTCGCACCAGCTCCGTACGCCGCTCACCTCCATGCGCTGGTTTGCGGAAATGCTCATTGGGGGAGACGCCGGCGTCATGACACCGGATCAAAAGCATTTTGTGGAACGGATTTATGAGGGGACGGATCGGATGATTGGGCTTGTGAATCTCCTGCTGCAAATTGCACGTGTAGAAGCCGGGCGCATTAAAGTGGAACCCAAGCCGATTGACTTTAAGAATACGATTCGTGGCCTTACCGTGGCGCTCAAGTCGTTCTTGGAGGCAAAAACACAAACGATCGACGTGCAAACCACGCCAGATCCGTTCCCGCTCATTCCCATGGATCAAGAGGTTATTTGGCAGGTGTTGCAGAACCTGCTTTCAAACGCAAGCCGGTATGCGCCAGTAAAGAGCGCCATCGAGATCCGGATTGTTTCCAAAGATCCGGTTGTAGAGTTCTCTATTCGGGATCATGGGATTGGGATTCCGAAGGAATCACAGGGGCGTATTTTTGAGAAGTTTTTCCGTGCGGATAACGCGCTCAAGTTGGTGCCTGAAGGGTCGGGGTTGGGGTTGTCGCTCGTGAAATCGCTCGTAGAAGGATGGGGTGGAAAAATTTGGTTTGAATCTGAAGAAGGAAAGGGCACGACGTTCTATTTCACCATCCCCCTGAAGGGAATGGAGGCAAAAGAAGGAGAGGTAAAACTCGCGACATAATTGTTCGTGCCGTATGTCTCCCACTCATGCACCTGATGCCGAACAGGAGATCCATCGTTTACGCGCCATCTGCGCGGCGTTAAATGAGGGTGTGATTGCCGTTGGGAAGCAGGGTGACATTACGTTGGCGAATCCGGCAGCTGCTACATTACTCCAAACATCCGTTGCGCAGCTCGTGGGGAGTGATTTTGGAACAGCGATTCCTCTGTGGAGAACCGGAGCGGCAACGCCGTGTAATGCTGAGTTGATGGAGCGGGTATTGCACGGAGGGGAACATATCGAAGGGCATCCGGGTGATGGGATGAAGTTTCACCCTTCAGACGGCAATACGGTATGGTTGGCGGTTTCTGCGTCTCCGATTATGGAAGGCGCGGCGACGGTAGGGATGGTGATTCTGCTTCGCGATATTCGATGGGAGCAGCGCTGGGAGGCTGCGGAATCGCAATTTATCTCCGTGGCGTCGCACCAGCTCCGTACGCCGCTCACCTCCATGCGTTGGTTTGTGGAGATGTTGTTGGGTGGCGATGCTGGAGCAGTTTCAGAAACACAGCGCCATTTTCTTGAGCGCGTGCACAGCGGCGTCGATCGAACCACGCGGCTCGTATCCTCGCTGTTGCGCTTGTCGTATGCAGAGGTGGGACAGATTCGTATTGAACCCATATCAAAGAATCTTAACGAAGTATTGGCACAGGTCGTTCAACGGTTTATTGCGACATCACCGGATCACCCGGTGCAGGCCACCGTGGCACCGGAATGCCCCGTGCCGATGCTCCTGGATGAAGAAATCTTTGAACGGGTCATCGATGTGCTCTTGAAGAATGCCGCCATGTATTCTGCAAAAGGGGCGCCGATTTCAATCACCTGCCTCATGCATAACGCCGCGATTGAATGCACGGTGCAAGATGCGGGAGTTGGCATTGCGCTCGCAGAGCAACCGCGTGTGTTTAGCCGATTTTTCCGATCCGCACAATCGGTACAGATTCAGCCAGACGGCTGGGGGTTGGATTTAGTGTTCGCCAAGCTGGTGGTAGAAGCATGGGGCGGGCGGATGTGGTTTACGTCGGAGGAAGGTAAGGGCTCTCGGTTTTCTTTTTCCATTCCCTCTCAAGGTATGCGGCAGGTGAGTGGAATCCGTTTGGATGTGTCGTAACCGCATGATACAATTACCTTAGATATTTTTACTTTTTCTTTATGGCCGAACCGCAAAAAACTATTTTGGTGGTAGAAGACGAAGAACCGCTTCAGGAGGCGATTCACATGAAGTTGCTTGCCACCGGCAAGTACAAGGTGCTTCAGGCATTTAGTGCCGAGGCGGCACTGGGGGTGTTGGCGTCAGAAACACCAGATTTGGTGTGGCTAGATCTCCTCTTGCCGGGCATGGGCGGGTTCCAATTTTTGCAAAATCTGCGTTCTACGCCGCAATGGAAAAATCTACCGGTGATGGTGGTGAGCGTATCTGGATCGCCCGAAAAAATCCAACGGGCGTTTGAGTTGAATGTGGTGGATTACGTGGTGAAAAGCCAATACCGGCTCGAAGATATTTTGAAAAAAGTAGACGTGTTCATTAACCGTCCCGCACCTTAATACGCCTATGCCCGCATTACAACAAAAAACCATTTTGGTGGTAGAGGACGACCAGGCGTTGCAAGAGGCGCTCAAGCTGAAGCTTGTTCAGGCCGGGTTTGCAGTGACCACGGCTGGGAGTGGGGAAGAAGCACTCGAGGCGGTGAAAAAACAGCGCCCCACTCTTATTTCGTTGGATATTTTATTGCCACGCATGAACGGATTGGAATTTTTGCAAATTATTCGGAAAGACCCGGCTTTAAGCGACGTGCCTGTGGTGGTGTTAAGCGTATCTGCGGGGATGGAAAAAATTAAGCAGGCCTTTGGGTTGAATGTGACAGACTACCTGATTAAAAGCGAATACGGCATTGAAGAGTTGGTGAAGCGCCTCACGGAAATGGCGAGTCATCTGCCAGATGTTCCTCAACAAAAAATATGACACGGATGGGTGGGCGCTCCATGGTGCGCAAACTGACCAGCTGTGGGAGGTCTGTGCTGGTGTTTGTGTTGCTCGCGACACTTTCATTGTCAGGGATCCCATTCGAAATTCCGCAGGCAGAGGCGGCGATTACGTTTCAGTCATCGGGTGCGGTGGTGGTGAGTGGTATTACCACGATTGCCCCTGCATACCCGGCCTCTGTTGCAGCCGGCGATCTGCTCGTGCTGATGATCGGCATGAAGCCGAGTACGGCAAATAGTGGCTCGGTCACAACGCCAGAGGGGTGGACGGCCGTGAGCGGTGGATCGCTCACAGGGGCGGGTGGATACGCCACCACCCTTGGCGCGGATACAGGAAACACAAACGTTTTTTCCTATTTTAAGGTGGCAGAAGGGAATGAAACCGGCTCGTTGTTGGTGCGCCTCACCACCAATAATGTGAGTTGGGCGCAAATGCACCGTGTGAGTAATGCCACGCAAGATTGGAGCGTGGCCGGTACCACCGGATCAGACATTACGGGCAATACGGCCGTATCGATTGGCATGAGTGCCAACCCGGGCGTCGCCGCAAACGACCTCATCCTCGCCGCCATGGTGATTCCTACGGACATCACCACCCCCAGCCAATTTTCTGCGGAAGCGTTTACGCAAACGGGTGTCACCTTTGGCACGGTCACAGAAATTTCCGAGCCCGATACCACCACCGGCAACCAAATTGGTGGGTTTGTGGTACGTGTGCCCGTGACAGCAGGAACAGGGAGCGCCTCACCGATTTTATCGGCCACGGCTGGTGGCACCGTGACAAACGTCCGTGGTCCAGGTGTCTTTATCCGCATTCGGGCAACCGGCACGATTACCTTTCAGTCGTCGGGTGCCGTGGCGATTGCAGGCACCACCACCGGGGTGTCTGTGTGTCCGCCGCATCCGGCATCGGTGGCATCGGGCGATTTGCTCGTAACAATCATCGGCATGAAGCCGAGCACGGCAAACAGCGGGTCCGTCACCACGCCAAGCGGTTGGACCGCCGTGAGCGGTGGGTCGCTCACGGGCGCGGGTGGATACGGCACCACGCTCGCGGTAGACACGGGGAACACCAACGTGTTTTCTTTTTTTCGCCAGGCTACAGGGAGCGAGGTGACAGAGCGCTGTTTTGCGCTCTCCACAAATAACGTGAGTTGGGCACAAATGCATCGGTTAAGTAAGGGCGCTGGTACCACTTGGGACGTTGCGGCCACGACGGGGTCAGATATTACGGGTGACACATCCGTATCGATTGGGATGAGCGCCAACCCGGGCGTGGCCGCGAATGACCTCATCCTCGCCGCCATGGTCATTCCCACCGCCGTTACCACTCCCAGCCAGTTTTCTGCGGAAGCGTTCACGCAAACCGGTGTAACCTTCGGTACGGTGACAGAAATTTCAGAACCAGACACCACGACGGGTAACGACTTGGGTGGCTTTATGGTACGCGTGCCGGTAACGGCAGGCACCGGGAGTGCCGCGCCTACCCTCACCGCAACTGCTGGAGGGACAGTGACAAACGTTCGTGGGCCGGGGTTGTTTATCCGTATTCGTGAAGTAGGGGCTGGCGCCACGCTCACCATTGGAGCCACAGCCGGGTCCAAAGTGACCGTGCTCAATGCGGGGGATACGTCGCAACAGGCAAATACCACATCATGTACCAGTGCGGCGAATTGCGCCGCTTTTACACTGAGTTTGTCTTCTGGATCAGAAACAGTGACCTCGATCAAGATTACAGAAACGGGTACGGCGGATGCGAATAATAACTTGGCAAACCTGGCGCTGTTCTACGATACGGACGGCAACTTTTCGAATGGCACCACGGGGCAATTCGGCAGCACCGTTGCCGCGTTCACTACAGAGGCGGCGACGGTAAGCGGCTCACTCGTTATTAATTCGGGCACCACGTATTTTTTCTACGTGCGGTTTGATCTTCTCAAATCGGGCACATCCCCCAAAGGCGGCCAAACGGTGAATTTCCAAATTGCGGCCGATAGTGATGTGGGGACAAGCGGTGCACCTACCAAAACGGGCGCGCCCGTGTCGCTTGCGGGTACCACCACGGTGCTGCCGAATGCCACCGGCACCACATTTGGATCTGGGCTCGCCGATGGCGGAAGGTCCGGTGAATCCATCACCGTTTCTGGATTTGGATTTGGCGTGGCGCCCGTGGGCTCGCGTGGAAACTGCGCGGGCGCCGTGGATACCGGGTGTGTACGCCTCACCGTGGGCGGGAACGATACCGTGGCCACCGGCGATGTGTCTGCGTGGTCCAACACATCGATTACCTACACCATCGCCACCGGGCTCGCATCGCTGGGCGGTGCGTCGGCTGTAGAAGTGGTTTCCGGAAGCCAGGCCGATGCCACAAAATTGAATTTTTTCGTGTATCCCAGAATCACGGGGATGGCCGCCATTGGCACCAATGCCGGGCGGGAACATGCAGCAGGTACAGACACCGATGGGCTCATCATGCTCCAGGGCGATCATTTTTCTTCCGCAGGTTCCGTGGCCTTTACCGGCAATTTTGGGAGTGTGGCAGGCACGGTGCATGCCACGGCCGAGGGCCCGTGCACCACGGGTGGGTGGTCGGCTTCGGGATTTTCCAGTAATACCGTCTGCGTCGAAATCAGTCCGTCCATTGCCGACACCGTGGCCACCGGAACGGTCACCCTCACGCGCACGACCGATACCAAGACATCGTTGATTGATTTGAACGTGCTTCCGCGCATTCTTTCCAATACGCCCACGAGCGGGGTGGCAGGGGATGTGGTTCAAATTTCCGGTAATCATTTTTGCCAAACGGGGACCTGCCCTACATCACCCAACCGTTCGAGTGCATCGAACCATGTGGTATTTGGATCCACTCAAGCGGCTGACGCAGATTTTGTGAACCAAACAGGTGGTGGGGGTGCGTGTAATGGAAGTGGCGCCGCGTGGACGCAAACGGAAATTTGCGTGAAAGTGCCGGCCGGAACTCCGGCTGGATCGCAGCCTACGGAAGTCACCTCAAACACGGAAGTCTCCAATACCCGGTCGTTTACCGTGGCCTCTACCGCACCAAATGACCCCACCGGTCTCAAACAGTTCAAGTCGGATGGCCTCACAGAAATGACACCCGTGGGAATAGGAACGAACGGCACCACGATCGTACTAGAGGGTGATGTGACGGCCGGAACCTCAATCACCATGAAATTGGATGTCGAAGTAAAACCGATTGGCACGGCATTCAACGGAACGGCCACGGCAAGTAGTACTTCCGTAACCGGTACCAGCGTGGCGAATGTGCAGGTCACCGTACCCGGCCTTACGAACGGCACGGAATATCATTGGCGCGCGCGTACACGGAACGTGAACACGAGTGAGGTGTCGAACTGGGTGGCGTTTGGCGCGAACCCTGCGGGTAATGGGTCTGGCGATGGGTCGCCGGCGAATCGCGACACGTATATCGACACAAGTGCTCCGGGCATTTCCATCGGGAGCCCTCCAAGTTGCACGGCACACGGCAGTGTCACAGACACAGACGCCACGATCAGTTGGACCGTTTCTGGAGAAAGTATCAGCACGGCATCCACCACGAACCAACTGCGTTATGGCACCGATTCCACGCTTGTCACCGGGAGCACCGTTTCGCTCAACGGCGGTGTGAGCCCGTCAGGCAATGTGACAGGCCTTAACCCCAGCACAACCTATTACTACTGGGTGAAATCAACAGATGCCGTGGGGAATGCCACTCAAAATCCGGCCTCATCGCCTTTTTGTTCCTTTACCACGCAGGCAACCGTGGTGCGGGTGATGAAAACGATTGATTACTTTGTCACCCAACAAGATCAAATAACGAGCGCCGGAATGGTGAGTTCCACCTTCCCGCTGTTCATTGCGGAAACGTCTCCCACCATCCGTGACGCGTACCTAGAACTCCAAGGAGTGATGATCGGCACCGGGGGAGGCGCACCCACGGTGCAGGTGCAGGTGAACGGCGAAACACCGTTATCTGTAAACCTGGCGAACAGCACCTCGCCGCAGCCATGGACGATCCGCTATCATCTCCCGTCACTTACGCTCAATTGCGCCTTGCCTGTAGAGGGGAATAACGGCATCTGTGCAGATGGGGTGAACGCCAATACATTATTCCTGACGCTTGGCGGCGGATTCAGCAAGGTATCGTTATTGAACGCGCATTTAGTGCTCACGTATCACTATACGCCATAACGGGTATGTCGCTTTTAAAGAAATCACGAGTCGCCTTTTTAATGGGCCTCATGGGGCTCGTGTGTTTTTCGCATGGTGCCGTTGCGGGAGAAGAGTTAAAGACGCTGACGTTTTTTGTAGGGCAGTCCACCGCTGCCGTGAGCTCCGTGAGTTGGCCAGTAACCTTTTATGTAGGGGACACGGTGAGCACGTCGACACATAGCGCATTTATCGTGTTAAATGGCGTATCGCCTGCGAGCGGCAGTCTCACGCTCGATCTGTCGCTTGATGGCGGAAACGGCACCTGCCCGTTGAGCCGTACCATCGATACCACCGGACGTAACAACGCGTTTACGTTACTCTATGATGTGAACGCCTGCATCGCCATGAGCGGCGCCGGATCCTATACCCGTACGTTGAACGTGACTGTCACAGGCGGGAGCGTCGACGCTCTTTCCGCCGCGCTCGCCCTCACGTACCAACATGCCGTGTCTGCCACGCTTGGAGATACGGCCATGAAGACACTCCTGTTTTCTATGGAAGAGGGGACGCAACCCACCACCATTGCGGCAGGCGGCAGTGCCACCTGGGGTCTGCCATTTTACGTGGGGGATGAACTCACATCCCTCCAAGGAGCCTATGTGGAAATCAACGGCATGAGTGTTGCTGCGGCATCTGCGACGCTCGATGTGTCATTGCAAGGCGGGAGTGGATCGTGTCCATTGAGTCGTGTGATCGATACCACGGGCACAGGCAACGCGTGGACGCTGCTCTATGATGTGGCGCCCTGCTTGGATGTTCCAAGTAAAGGGAGCTACGACCGTTCACTTCTCTTTACGGCCACCGGGGCAGACGTCACCATCGCAACGGCAAAACTCGTGCTCACGTATGAATTTACCCCGCCTGCCAGTGGGTATCCGATCAGTGCCGTGCTCATTTCCCCTACATTTGATACCGCCGCCGTGAATGGGTCGAGCTTTAATTGGATCATGTGGAAAGGGTCGCTGAATAGCGGACGGATCCGATTGCGGCTCGCAACATCCCATTGTGCCAATGGAGCCACGGATGCTCCGGGGTGTACCAGCGGAAGTTGGGGATCGGGTTCCAATTTTGTGGGTCCAGATTGCACCACGGCCACATTCTTTGAACAGACCGATACCGCACTCGCCACACCCGTTGGGTGCGAGGCGCAGCACCACAACAAACGATATTTTCGGTATCAAGCAACCCTCTGCTCGGATGACTGCGTGAACGCCGGCGCCAATACGCCTTCGGTGAGCGATGTCATCGTGAATTGGTCCCCATGAGCATTCCTCTCCGCACACGGCTGATCCCCGGATTCAGCCTTCTGGAAACGCTCATTTACGTGTCTATTTTTAGCGTCATCATGTTGGCGGTGACCCAGGCATTTTTGTTGCTGTTTGAAAGCCGTCATACAGGAGGAGCGCAGTTTGAAGTGATCCAAAATTTACGTTTTGCTTCGGAAAAAGTACGGCAGGTGGTGTATGACGCGTCTGTCATGACGACATCGGGGGCGTGCCCACTCAACACGCTCGAGGCGCTGGTGAACGGGAGTACCACCACCGTTTCCATTGTGAACGGCGCCATGATGCTGGCGGCCGACGGCACGAGCGAGCGCCTCACCTCCACATCGGTTACCGCAACCACCACGGCCGATTGTTTATTTACGGTGATTACGAACCCTGCACCCGCTTCTCCGAGTCTTCAGTTTCGGCTTTCAATACGGTATAATGACAACGGAAATCCGCAACTCCAATTTTCCGATTCGTTCCACACCACCATCTCACAACGGTAGTGCCGCAGCTATCAGCGTATGCCCCGTCCCTTGGCGTTTCTTATCATCGGAATAGTGATCTGTGCTGCGGTGGGCAGCGCGCTCTTCTTTTTCTTTTCGCGAGACGCTTCTCCTGTCGTTTCCCCCGCCGCTCCTCTTGAAGAGCGCGCTCCAAGCCCGGAGGCCTGGGGCGGTGAGCCAACCGCGCGCGAGGTGGCCATGCGCGCGGCGGTGGCGTGGCAGGCAGATGCGATGCTTGCAACAGTCCAATCGGATGATACAGGTGAGGCCACACCCCGCGAAGACGCATGGACGTTTTTGTTTGTTTCCGCGAGCGTTCCCGGAAAGGGCTATCGCGTACAGGTGGCGGGTCAACGTGTTACAGAGGCAGCGGAAATCGACTACGTGGCTTCTGGCGCCGCGTTTCCGCAATCGTTCCTTACCGCCGCAGAGGCGGTGGAAGCACTTCATCGGCTTCCAGGGTACGAGCAGGCAGAGGTGCTGGGAGTTGAGGCGGTGTATGGATCTTCAAACGCCACCTGGTATTGGGGGGTGAAAACGCCTCGTGGCACGGTGAGTATTGAGGCTACGAAAAAGTGATATGAGGCACATACGTCCCCTGTGTCGAGGAGTGGTGGCGTTACCGGCCGTGCTGGTGATTGCCGCGCTTGTGCTGATTGCAGGCATTGGGATTGCGAGCAGTGGTTTTTGGGCAAGCAGTATCGGTGCGGGAGACAACGGATCCAAAATTGCTCTCGCGATTGCAGAAGCGGGTGCCGAAGACGCCTTTCTACGCGTGGTGCGCAACAAGCAGTGCAACACCGGAGGAACGCCCGCGTGCGATGCCTACACCCTCACGTTTCCATTGGGGGCGGCAGAAGTCACCGTTGCCGGGATCGCGCCCAAAACCATCCTTTCACAAGGGGTTGTGGGCAGTATCCGCAGAAAGGTGCAGGTAGAGGTGGCCTTTGATGCCAACGACAAGGCCACGCAAACAAGCTGGAAAGAGGTTACCAATTAACGGCTATGGTTCACCCCGTTGCATCTCCTCGTCGCACACGTAAAGCGCATCAGCCGCTCGATGTGAGTGGCATGCTGCAGCATCAGGAACAGATTGGGGGATTGGCGATTACCGAACGGGGTGTCTCGTTGGTGTTTGCGTCGCCGTCCTATAAGAGCGACACGGCATCGCGTGTTCTCTTTGAGAAGCTGGTGCCTCTCGCAGAAGGAACGATCGTTTCCGGTGTTCTCATGAAAGAGGCGCCATTGCTTCAGGCACTTCAAGCGCTCAAAACAAAAATCAAAACGAAGACGCACACAAACGCAAAGGCGCCATCGTGGTCGGTGGTTGTTTCATTGCCCGCGCGCACTGCACAGCCCTTTTTATTTGAATTGCTTCCGCATCTCACCACCGAAGAAACGACCAATGCCGTTTCATTACTCATCGACGCATCCCTTCCTCTTCCAAAAGAGGAGCGCTATGCGGACTGGGAAGAGTACACCGTATCGCGTACAGAGGGTATGCGGAGAAGGGCCATGGTGGCCATGGGGTTAAAACGACTGATCGATCCGTACCTCGCGGTGATTCAAAAAGCGGGGTTTGTTCCCGTTGCCTGTGAAACACACGCATGGAGCGTGCTCCGATCGTTGGAGGGTGGCGGTGTGGCGCCCACCATGGTGTTGGATCTCACCGCAAGCCCGGTGGTGGTGACAGCGGCCGAACAGGGGATTCCGGTGTTCCAGTTCGATATGCCGCGCGCACAGGCGGAAACACCGGAGGCGTTGGCGCGCATGCTTCAGCGTATTGGGTGGTTTCTTTTGTCCGACCAAACGGTCGGTATTTCTGCGCCGTCTCTCGTCATCGTTGGATTACAGGAAGCGCACGATGCCTATCAATCAGCCATTCAAACAACGTGCGGAAGCTTGTTCTCCTCCATCGTCACCATTCCGGGCACAGAAGACCCTGCGCACACCGTTGCGATGGGCGCAGCCATCCGTGGGCTTTTGGCACGGAAAGACGATCACGTGACGAGCTTTTTATCGGTTGGAACAGAAATAGCCTATACACGCCAGCAGCTCATTTCCTTCTTGTGGTTTGTAGAAAAGCTCTGCGTAACCTTTGGCCTCTTCTTTATCGCGCTCCTCACCGGAGCTCTCTTGCTCATGAGCGCGGTTTCCAGAACCACGGCACAGGCGCTCGCCATTGAGCAGATCGGTATTGATCAAAATATCGCCAAAATGAGCGAATCGGTGAATGCGGTAAATCAGGAAAGCGCGCTCTTGGCTCAGCTGATTCGTACCACTCCGCAATGGGAGCGATTATTCATACGTCTGGATGATGTGTGGACGGACGGATTATCCATAAACCGATTGGATCTCACGGTGGGGCAGCCGGTGAATATGGGTGGTATTGCACGGAATCGGGAAGATTTGCTCGCATTACGAGATGCGTTGCAATCAAGTTCTGCTTTTTTACCGATCGCGCTCCCGTTGTCTGTGTTGGTACAAAAAGAGCAAATTCCGTTCAACGCTACGCTCATTCCGAAAGAGAATAATCTGTTATTGAACGGTCGTTAATCTACCTCTATGCACGAAAAAGCACGCTTCACACAACAGATTATCGTGGCCTGCGTTGTGATCGTGGTGACGGTGGCCGCCTCCTGGTGGTGCGCGGCATTACTATGGCATCGCGTAGAAAAACAAGCTGCAGAAGAGGCGGAACGGAAGGCACTCCTCGCGTCGTTCCAAGAGGCACGGCGAAATATCCAAACACTGGAGGCAGAATACGCCCTGGTTGAACCATTCCGCCCCGCCATCCAATCAGCGCTCCCGAACGACGCCGGCCTTTTGCGTGTGGTGGAAGCCTTGGAGTTTGCGGCACAAACGGTGGGGAGCGCAGCCACGGTGCATCTGGAAAGCCAAGCCGTGCTCCCGAGCGCATTCCCCGGGGTGACGTACGTCCCATTTCGGGTTGTGTTAGAGGGCGACCTTTCCGTTACGCGCGCGTATCTGAACACGCTCGAGGCACTCCCCATCTTCGTATCAGTCGACGCGCTTACCGTGGAAGCGCCAGAGTCGATTCTTACGGGCGGCTCCTCGGTAATCAAAGGAAAAATTTATGTCCGTTAAACCATCGTTACCGCGTCGCGCCATGCGGCCTCGCTCTATCCAGAGCCTCCTGTATATGGGGGGAGTGTCTCTCGTGATGTTGATTGCGCTATTCTGTTTTGTGCGTACCCTCTTTTTCTTGGGAGGGGTGCTGGATACGCTCCTTTCTCCACCAGCAGAAGGGGGGATAGGCGTCACACTTCAGACGGCCGATTTTACGTTGGTATCACAAAAATTACGTCTTGTGGAAGAGCCTGTAACAGAAGCCCCACCCGCCACGTTCATCGAAGCGCCACTCACGCCCGCCCCATCAACGACAGAAGAAATTATTTCAGATGTCCCATTGCACACGGCTACGTCAACAGAAACGGAATAACGGCTTACTCACTCGCCACGCGGATCACTTCCTCCAAAGAGGTTAATCCAGAGCTTACTTTTTCCAGCCCATCTTCAAACAGTGTTTTCATTCCGGCTTTTTGTGCTTCTTTGCGGATCAGGTACGTCGCGGCATTTTCCGTAATCAGTGCGCGGATGGCGTCGTTTACGTGGAGCACCTCATAAAGGCCGATCTGCCCTCGATAGCCCGTGAACCCACAGATAGAGCAACCTTTCGACGTATACGATGTGCTCGGCAGGGCCTCTAGAGTGACGTCCACGCGCTTAAGCCCTTCTTCCAGAAGTTTTTTACTTTCTTCCGTGAGGGTGGTGGCCGTAATACAGGAGGTACAGAGGCGGCGAACCAGGCGTTGAGCAACCACCACGTTAAGCGTTGAGGCGAGGAGGAACGGTTTTACTCCGAGGTCTGTTAACCGAGGAATAGCGGTGGGGGCATCGTTGGTGTGGAGCGTCGAAAGCAACAGGTGGCCGGTGAGCGCGGCGTTAATGGCGATGTCGGCCGTTTCGCCATCGCGAATTTCTCCGATCATAATAATATCCGGATTCTGGCGCACGAGCGTGCGGAGGCCGCCCGCAAACGTGAGGCCTGCTTTCACGTTTACCTGTGTTTGGTTTACGCGGGGAATGTCGTATTCAATCGGATCTTCGATGGTGGTGATATTTACCTTAGGCGTATTCAATATTTCCAAAACGGCGTAGAGCGTGGTGGTTTTACCGGAGCCGGTTGGGCCAGTCACCAAAATCAATCCGTGAGGTTTTTTGACGGCGTCCGTAAGGATCGCAAGCTTTTCGCGGAATAACCCTAATTCAGAAAGGGACAAGGGTCGGAGCGAACCTTTTAAGAGACGCATTTCCGCCTTTTCTCCATGGAAGGTAGGGATCACGGAAACACGGACATCCATAAACTGGTCTTCGAGTGGAAAACGGAATCGGCCATCTTGCGGGGCGCTGTGGACATCGATCTGCATGTTGGACACGATCTTAATACGTGCAACAAGAACGGGCCCAATCTCTTTGGGGAGGGAGAGCATCTCTTGGAGAATGCCATCAAGCCGATAGCGAATGATGAGCTTATCCCGAAACGGTTCAAAGTGAATATCCGAAACACCTAAGTTAGCGGCCTGTTCTAAAATCGTGTCGAGAATGCGCACGATTGGGACAGCCTCAACGAGCTTTTCCACACCAACGCCCGCCATGCCATGAAGACCCGCAGAAGCCTTAATGTTCTCTTGAATAATCTGATTGAACTCTTCACTAATCTCTTTTCGATATGTTTTGAGGGCAAATTTGATGCTTCGGGAGGTTGTGAGGTGTACGGTGAGCCAGGACGCGTGGAGCTTTTGTCGAAGATACATGAGCGTCTCAAAGTCATTCGGATCCGTCATGGCAACAGACCCTTCATGGCTTGTGTCGTCATAGGCAAAAAGCACCACACTCCGACTCTTTGCGTAGGATTCTGGAATACGCTCAA
>JBDKJL010000046.1:0-6369 GCA_039796615.1 Candidatus Parcubacteria bacterium | reverse complement strand
TTTACTACATCTCGCGGATCACCGTGCGCATACGGCGCATGTGGGGAGGGCACGTGTCGGTTGTGCAGCTCTAAAAGCACCTCTCCATTTTTTACGATCATCGCCCCCACCTGGCGCCACCAACAGGAGCTTTGCTGCCCGCGTTCCCACGCGCGTTTCATGAAGGAAATGTCCGTGGGATTTGTGGATGTTTTTGCCGTATCCGGTACTTTTTGAGAAAGCACATTTGCTTCGTCCCAGCGCAAAAAGACACGGTCAACAACAAGCGTTGCCTGCGGGAAATGGGCGGCGGCGATCCGCTTACTGATCGCTTCGTCGGCCGTAACCACCTCGGTATCTGGCGTGTTCAGTGCCCGCGCCGCTTCGGCGTCCAGCAGTCGAACATCTCGCACAATGCCGAGATGTTCGACAAGCGATCGGATTGTTTCCGGATCCACCGCACGAATCTCGCGCGCCAAAAAGGTGTGTTCTGCCACGATCTCTGCCCCCGCGATATACACCGTTTCCGTGGATGGGGCGTATTTTTTTAAAAACTGAATATACCCCTCATGAATCACCGGGATATACAGAACAATCACACGTTTCATAATCAGGATTGGCTCGGGCGTTGATCCACCAGCGCGTACATTTGATCAAGATGTTTTTTTACCGTGTTCTGAATCATCCGCGTGGTGGATGTGTTCTCTGCCTGGCGCGGGAGCACCACGAGCTCACCGCAATGCTGCCGGATGTCGTCTAATTGGCTCTGCGGATAGCTATCTTCTACGGCCACAAACACATCCGGCTTAATTTTGCGGAGCAAGTCATATTGCCACTTCCCCTGCTCATCGACGTCGTCTAGCAACGTGATGAAATCAACGCATGCCTGATAGCTCAACATTTCACTGCGCTCGTTTTCCGGCACAATAGGGCGCAGAGGGCCTTTATAAAACTTAATGGCGCGATCGGTATCCACCCCCACAATCAGAATGTCTCCACGTGCCTTTGCCTGGAGCAGATAACGAACGTGGCCGATGTGGAGAAGATCCCAAGAACCAATCGTGAGCACGATCCGGCGATTCACGGCGCGCAAGCCATCGGCCACTTTTGCCAAGCGCTCATAATCATTCACCGTTTTAAGGGAGGGGGGCATAAAGCCCTGTTCGGTTTGTAACATAACGCCCATGGTAGCAGGCGCGGAAAGAGTGTCAAAAGGAGTCAAGACTTCCTCCCAAATAGCTCCGGGAACATGCCCATTCCGATGCTGCGGAACTCGTCCGCTTCGCGGGACTCAGACAGTCCTCACATCGTCATGGGCATGTTCCCGGAGCTATTTGGGAGGAAGTCTTGCTCACCACACTCCCCCGGCCTATCATCTTCCTGATGCCTACGATCCTCATTGCCGCGCTTTCGCGGAATCGCTGTATTGGCAAGGCCGGAAAACTCCCCTGGGATCTTCCGGAAGATTTGCGGCGTTTTCGGCAGCTCACCAAAGGGCATCCGGTAGTGATGGGGCGTAAAACCTGGGAGTCGCTCCCTGAAATGTTCCGCCCACTCCCCGGCCGCACCAATATTGTTCTTACCCGCCAGGAGGGCTATACGCTCCCCGATGGGGTTGAACAATACGCCCATATCGCCGAGGCTCTTGCGGCACATAAAACGGAAACGGTGTTCGTGATCGGTGGCGGAGAGGTGTACACCCAAGCGCTCCCTTTTGCCGATACGCTCGAGCTTACGCATGTGGATCAAGAAGTAGTAGATGGAGATGCGTTTTTTCCCGAAATAGATCCGGCCGCGTGGCGTGAAACAGCTCGGGAAGATCACGACGGTTTTTCATTTGTCACCTATCAACGCGCATAAGTATGCCCGCCCCTTTTATCGTGATCGATGGTACGGATGGTTCTGGCAAGGCCACGCAAACCAAGCTCCTCGTAGAGCGGCTTCGGCGCGAGGGTCGCAAGGCCGAGCAGATCAGCTTCCCCAGCTATGGCCAACCGTCGGCATTTTTTGTGGAGCAATTCCAGGCGCATCAAGCCTATGGAGCGCCTGCCGACATGCCGGCACGCACCGCATCCGTTTTGTATGCCGTGGATCGATTTCATCACGCAAAAGAGATTCGCACGATGCGGGAGCAAGGAACGATCGTGATCTCCGATCGATACGTGAGCGCCAATAAAGGCCATCAAACAAGCAAGATCGCGGACCCCGCAGAACGCCGCGCATTCGTGGCGTGGCTCAACGAATTTGAATACGGCATCATGGGCGTTCCAAAACCGGATATCACCGTTCTGCTGCACGTGTCGGCAGAAATCGGCTATGCCCTGCAAGAGCGAAAGGCACACGAGGCAAGCCTGGAGCATCTCACGGCCGCAGAGGCAGCCTATCTGGAACTCCCCACCATCGATACCGCCGAGCACTGGATCACGCTCGAATGTATGGAACAGGGGGCGCTTCTCCCCATCCAGGAAATCCATGAGCGCCTCTGGACACTGCTTCGGCCGCATCTTTTTTCGTGACAACCCCCTCGGTTTTTGCTATCCTTTGCCCATATGATTAGTCCTCTCCCAAAAACCTGGAGCCTCATAAAAGACACCTGGGGTACCTTTCTTAAAACATGGGACACGGTGGTATGGATCACGGCCTGGATCATCCCTGCCACGATTTTGCAGGAGCTCGGCGTGCTAATCCCCCTTACAAATGCCAACCTCGCGATGTTCATCACCGTGGCAGGAGGCCTTCTTGCATTCGTGATCGTGCTCTGGACAATCATGCGGCTATATCAAGCACTCCTCGCGCTTGAAGCAGGAAAAACAACGGATACAAAAATCTCGGCAACCACCTGGGCGCTCCTCCCCTCATTCCTCCTCGTGGTGGTGCTCCAAGGGCTTGGCACACTGGGAGCTACGGCACTCCTTATCGTCCCGGGCATTTACGTGGGAACGCGCCTGGGTTTTTCCATGTTCGGACTCTTCACCAAGGGCACCAAAGGCCGCGCCGCCCTCCTCTACTCTTGGGATCTCACCAAAGAACGGTTTTGGGCCATCTTCGGCCGCAACATGGCTGCCATCGCGCTTTTTATTCTCCTGGTTCTCGTGGCCATGACACTTGCGCTCTTTTTCGTGATCGTGATCGGTGGGAGCAGCGCCTCAGAAATCCTCCTATCAGACACCGACCCGCGTGGCTCCGCCTGGGGCAACGTGATCGGCAGCCTCGTAGAAGCCGCCTTTATCCCCCTCATCGCCATCTTCCAACTCAAGCTCTTCCGCGCCCTCGAAAAAGCGTCCTAACATCCCGCGGTCGACCAGGATAGAGTGGCAAGAGAGGTGGGAATTTAAAATACCAAGGCAGACATTGCTTTTGGGTCGTTCGCAATAATGCCAAGCGCTCAAAGCGCTTGTTTCTAAGCGTCACACCGCTAGGGTCCCGCCCAGCGTAGCGCCACCGTGGCGCGTAGCGTGGGCGGATTTGCGGTGTGACCCCCACCGCGCCAGCATCTGCGAACGACCCAAAAGCAATGTCTGCCTTGGTATTTTAAATTCCCACCTCTCTTGCCCCCTCCCTTGTCATCCGCTACCCTCTCCCCATGACCTACGCCCCTATTATCGGCCTGGAAATCCACGTTCAGCTCAAAACCGCCAGTAAAATGTTCTGCGGTTGCGCCAATGTGAATGATGGGGATGTGCCCCCTAATACCGCTATCTGTCCGGTGTGTACCGGCCAGCCAGGTGCGCTCCCGGCGTTAAACCGCCAGGCGATTGAATTAGCCGTGCTTGCGGGCTTGGCGCTCAATTGCCGCATTCCGGATCGCGCCAAATTCGACCGCAAAAATTATTTTTATCCAGATCTCCCAAAGGGATATCAAATCTCGCAGTTTGATGAGCCGGTGTGTGCCGAAGGGTGGCTCAATGTCGACGTGCCCGCGCAAAAAGCCCCGCGCGATCACATTCGCATCGGCATCACACGCGCACACTTGGAGGAAGATGCCGCAAAAAACCAGCACGCGCCCGATGGCAAGCACACGCTCGTAGACTATAACCGTGGGGGCACACCGCTTCTTGAAATCGTCACAGACCCAGATTTTCGCTCTCCGGCCGAAGCAAAAGCGTTTCTACAGGAGCTGCAAATGATCATCCGCCGCATCGGTGTGAGTGATGCCGACATGGAAAAAGGGCAGATGCGCTGCGACGCCAACATTTCACTCATGCCCATCAACATGGATGGCACCCCCAAGCAGCATGAGCTGAATCCCAAGATTGAAGTAAAAAATATCAACAGCTTCCGCTCGGTAGAGCGCGCGCTGGAATACGAAATCGTGCGCCAAACGGAGCTATACGAAACCAACACCCCGCCCTTGGGCAGCACGCGTGGCTGGGACGAAAATCGCAATGTCACCACGGAGCAGCGCTTAAAAGAAGGGGCGGCCGACTATCGCTATTTCCCGGAGCCAGACCTGCCGCCTCTCCACCTCGTGGACGTACGCGAACGCCTCAAAACACGCCTTCCAGAGCTCCCCGCCGCCCAACGCCGCCGTATGGTGGATGAGTGGGGGTTTGGCGAGGCCGACGCGCGGTTCTTTGTGTCCACCGACGGCTGGGCCGATTACGCCGAACAGGTGATGGGTGAATTAGGCGGGTGGTTGGAATCGTCGGACAACGCAACGGATAAAAGCGCCAGCGATCTTCTCGCGGAAAAAAAGAAGAAGCTCGCCAAACTCGCCGGCGGCTGGCTCACCACCAAGCTCGCCGGAATCCTGATGGAAAAAGCGATCCCTTTTTCTGATCTCAAAATCAGCGCCGAAAACTTTGCCGAATTCCTGCACCTACTCGAAAAGGGCGACATCAACAGCGCAAACGGCCTCCGCTTGCTCACCATGATGGTGGAAACGGGCACAGATCCTTCCCACCTCATGGAAGAACACAATCTTGGCCAAAACATGGATGAAACCGAGGTGCGTGCTCTTGTGGAAAAGCTCGTGGCCGAAAATCCTAAACAAGTGGAACAATTCAAGGCCGGAAAAGAAAACGTCCTTATGTGGTTCGTCGGCTCTGTGATGAAAGCCACCGAAGGCCGCGCAAATCCGGAGAAGGTGAAAGAGATCGCCAAAGCCATCATCTCTTCAAAAACGTAATCGTCCTCTTTTGTCATGAGCCCTTCAGCCTTTTAACCACCCCTTCACCGCCGCCAGCCCCTCCTCTTCTGAAGCAATCCAGTGGATACGTGTGTCGCGCTTGAACCAGGTGATCTGCCGCTTGGTGTATTGGCGTGTGTGACGCTTCATGAGCAGAACAGCTTCTGCTTCGGAAATCTCCCCGTGGAGAAATCGCACAATGTCGCGATAGCCAATACTCGTCATCCCCGGCGTATCTGGCGAAAGCCCGTCGGCGAGCAACCCGCGCACCTCTTTTACCAATCCCCGCCGCACCATATTATCAACGGTGTCCTCCAATCGATCTTTGAGTTCTTGTGTGGTGCGCGAAATACCCACCTGAAACGCTTCCACAAGTGGCTTGGATTTTGCTCGCAGCACCGAAACTTTTTGACCAGAAAACGCCACTACTTCGAGCGCTCGAACAACGCGGCGTTTATTTTTTAAATCAACCACGCTCCCCGCATCTGCATCAGCCGCTAAAAGAACACGCGCCAGTTCCTCGAGCGACTTCTGTTCATATGCCTTTCGTAGCTCCGGCTGAGGCGGCACACCGGAAAATCCATAGTTATCCACCAGTGATGAGATATAGAGCCCTGTGCCACCCACCACAATCGGTAAGCGCCCCCGCTTTGTGATCCCTCGAATCGCTCGTAACGCCGACGCCTGCCAATCCATCACCGTATACGTTTGTTCTGGTGATAAAAAGTCCATTAAATAATGCGGTACATCATTCACCAGATAGCACCCATGCCCCTTTACGCGTGTGCGTCGGCCATCCGGCTTGCCCGTTCCAATATCCAAATCCCGATACACCTGCCGGGCATCGGCATTGATAATCTCTCCGCCCAATTCTTTCGCCAACCGGATCCCTAAACCGGTCTTTCCGGAAGACGTTGCCCCTACAACAAACACGACACGCGGAAGGGCGTGTCGTGTTTGTTTCACAGATGAAAAGCGACGCTTCTCCGCCACGCGTGGCGCGATGCGACGAAGCGACCCGTGAGAAGCGACCATGTTGCTACGCGGCAGAATACCACAAGCTGATCAAAAAAACCAATAAAAATCAATTTTTTATCAAGAAAATCCATGATCGTCTCACGCAGTTATCCCCACAGTCTCATCGGATAAACCATGCTAAACTACCCTTAAATATGACCTCCTTCTCTCATCGTTCTTTAAAGAAACACGCACGAGCCTTTACGCTCCTCGAACTCCTCATTGTCATTGCCATTCTGGCCATT
>JBDKJL010000045.1:0-28375 GCA_039796615.1 Candidatus Parcubacteria bacterium | reverse complement strand
CACTTGTTACAAGAATCGCGTGGCTCATTTTGCGCTCATAGACATCCCGTACGGCATGCAACACTAATTCCGCATCACAATTTCCTTTGGCCGTCCCATTTTTTGTATAGAGAACCTCCTTAAAAATCAATTGGAACCCAATTCGTTGGAGTGCTGTATAGAAACGGGCATGTTCCGGTATAAGTCCAATAAAAAAGTGGGCTTCTGTCACACCGAATTTCTGCCGAAGCCACGAACGAAATTTTTTATGATGGATTTTCCAACCCAATGCCTTGATTCCCTTATCTAAATTGGCCGCGTCAATATAGGCGATCACATCCCCTTCCTGACTCTTTTTCCGTTCCTGTTGCTCTGGCATGAAAAGGATGATGGCAGACGCGCAGAGAGGTGTCACCTTAGCCTATCTCTTTTTCGCAGAACCAAGCATGTATTGAGCACGGAGATACGTCACGACAGCGGCGACAGCACGACGCTCCACCGGATCTAAGGCATTTTTAGCAAGAGAGAGGATATGGTCAACCGCATCGATTCCGGAACCAGTATTCGTTGGATGATCTTTAGCATACCGACCCGCATAGTCCGTCACGAGCCTCATCAATGCAGCTCCGCGTCTGCCCTGATCTCCCTCTTCAGAGGATACACGCTCTTTTGCGATTTCATCTTCCAAAAGACGCAGTGCCGCAAGTTTTGCTTCTGGATTCGTACCCTCTGCCGCCGCAGGAACGTCGATGCCCGCATACCGCGCGGCCGAAAGGGCACGCTCCAATGCGGCGACATGCGAATGACGTACGCTGGCCAAAATGCCGTTTAATGTGCGCTCCAGCTCCCCATTATTCATTTCGCGAACCGCCGCTGCATCTAGGTGCGCAATCGTTCTTTCGAGCTCCGCAAGGCGCTCTTCGGCGCCAACACCCTCTGTCGCCGATACGTTCGCTGTCTGCTCCATGCGCTCCTCCAATGACGACGTATGAATATGTCGCAAGAGGGCATTTTCTTTCTCCGAGGCACCCGTTGGAGTAGCATCCACAGGAATGATGGACATATTTCCATTTTCCGCGGGCCATAGCAGAAAGGAGGCAGCATGCATCTGCTCCGTGGTTACGGACGTTTCGCCGGGCATCGGTTGCAACCCCGCGAGCACGCCGGAAAGCAACCCGCTTTCACGCATCATGGCTGTTGTAAGCTTGGCAAAATCCGCACAAACACCCGCGTATTTCTTCCCCTTAAGCATCTCGTTCTTCGTATCTCGCTTCCGGAGCTCTACCATACGCTGACGCATGAGGCCAAAGATATCGGCGAATGAGCCACCGCGTTTTTGTGCCTGAACCTCCTTGTTTGCGAAATCGTAATGGCCGCATTCAAGAACACGACGCTGAATGGCGATGGCGCGTTCAAGTGGAGGATGCTTCTGGATGGAGCGCAGGAACAACTTCTCCTCTTCCGGCAATCCAGGTAAGCGTTCGCTTGCCGCATCGCCGAAGCGACGTACCATATCGTGCCGGAACGCATCGTATGCTTTTATAGAAAGCGCATGAGGGGCAATAAGTGCTTCGGGGATGCTCTGGGAGTACAGGATACGAACGACTCCCTTTGGAATCTCCACGATTGCGCCGCCGCCCGCATCCACTCGCATCTCAACGATAACTTCCTCCCCCGCCTCTGTTACGCCCTTCACTCGCTCTTTCAGCACTATTGCACCCGCGGCCAACGGTAAAACAATACGCTCCTGACCTGAAGTCACGGAAATCTCCGCCGTCACCTCTTTTACACGTCCCTCCGGTGGCGCAATTGGAAAAACATTTCGCTCCCAGGCACCCGTATGCTTGTTGTATGCGGCATGAACGCCCGTTACAAGCATTTCGGAAATTGGCTGACGTAATTTTAAAATCTCCTTTCCTTCTTTTGCGGCCGGATCGCCGTCGCGCATCTCTTCTGTCATCCCCGGATCCAGCGCCGCCTGACGGGCTGCCTCAAGAGACATCACATCCTCACCTCCTCTCCTCCCCCACCGCTTCCATCCAAAAAGCCCCTCTTGCTTCCGACGCCGATTCTTCGGCACGCTCGGAAAGAGGCGATCCACAACGCGATTCGCCAATTCCACCGACCCAACGTCCCGCTTGGCTGCGATCGTATCAAGCAACGTCTCGGGAATTTCCCGCAGCATGTCATTCACGACTCTAGACGCATCTGCCGAAAGTGTAGCGCGTTCTCTCTCTTGCTGCCCCTGCATGATCACCTTTAAGGCAAACCCATCTGCAGCATCTGGCCACTCCAATAATTGCAATAAACCCAATTTGAGTTTTTCTTCCATGTCTACTTCAAGTTCCTTCTTTTGGGGATCCCGACCTCCACGGAGTTGATCGATACTCCCCTCATAATGAATGATTTTCTTACCCCGCCGTGCCGTGCAGTAGATCTTCTTATTCTCTACATAAAAGGCTTCAATCTGATCGTACTTTTCGCTTTTACTGCCATCTGGGTAGAGGATGAGCATGCCATCTTCCTCTTCTGTTACAACCGCAACGTTTCCGTCGAAATTCGCAATTTCATAAATATGATCGTAATGCCCCTGGCTTCTGCTGCCATCTGGGTAGACGATGAACATGTCGCCATCATCTTTATCTTTTGCTGTAAATAAAACTCCCCCATTCATGTCTTGAAGATGACCGAGGCCTCCCCCAGGATATGGCTTACTCCTGCTTCCATCTGGGTAAACAAGAAAACAGCCCCCCTTCCCTCTTTCAGCGGCAACAAAGGCGACACGATCGCCGACATTCGCCGCTCCCCAGATTTGATCGTATTCTTGGCTCACGCTCCCGTCGGGATAGACAATAAATGATTGATCATTTTCTCTTGCCGAAAAAGCGGCCTTCCCCTCGATATTCAACGGATTTCCAGCCCACTGATACGTTTCACTCTTACTTCCGTCGGGATAGTTGATGAAATATCCATTCTTTGATTTTTCAGTGGCAGCAAACACCACACCGCCATCCACACCAATAGGTCTCCCGACAAACCCATATGCCTTACTTTTACTTCCATCTGGGTAAACGATAAAATGATCTGTGCCTTTTGTCGCTGCGAATGCAACGCCGCCACGGATATTAGATGGTATTCCGACCCTCGTGTAATTTTCCGCACTCCTGAAGCCATCGACACTCCCAATATAATAGCTATCTATATCTTCCTGCACCATAAAAAAAACCCCGTATTCATCAAATTTAAAAACATGACACCCCTCAGGTATTTCTATCTCTTTTCGAGAAAGGCGCTCCAAATCAAAGGGACGATCTACATGCTCTTTAGACTCCGCATCCCGATGAACTGAGCGGATAGAGTACGTATGAGCAGCATCGTCTTTCACGATCTCTGCGTCCATTCCGCGCGCGTGTAGTGATGCACGGATCTCTGCTTTTAACGTATCCTGCGCTATTTTATTTCCCGTACGATAGATAACATCAAGAGGCATGTAGCGCGCCTGCTTGACTTGATGCTCAATATCCGGGCGAGCGATGTCGACACCCGCCCTTGTACATACGTCGAACACCTCACCCTCTGTGAGATACGATTTCCTCTGGAGCATCTCCTCTACGGTAGGGGGTAATGGACGATCGTGCCCTGCTTTTTCTAAAATATCCCGCACGGCTCCGGCGTAGTACCGAGATCTTAGCGCAAGTTCCGCCTGTTCTAGATTGGCATATGCAAGGCGTTCTCCTCTTGAATCAGTATGCTGCTCCAAGCCACCCCCTTCTTCTCTAACTTCACGCACAGACAAGAATGGCGCGTATGCCTGGTCAATCTCACGAACCAACCGCTTCCCAAGCACAGAGGAACCGCGGATGCTCCATGCGTCAATGGAGGAAGCGTACTGCAGGGTTTCTCTCGCATCTTCCGAAAAAAATGCCCCGCAACAATCATTCATGTATTCCGCGTCTTCCTTATCCGCATGCGGCACATTTTCCTTAATGGATCTTCCAAGTTGTAATGCGAATTCTGGATGCTTGCTGATAAAAATCGACCCCTCAAATCCTTCTAATAGCGCCTCTCTGTCCGTCCCAAAATACTCCGCCACTTCTAAGCCATCTTCAATCGAGTGCTCTAACACCCGACAAACCAACTGATCCCGCTCCTCTTCCGTGAGCTCTGCTCCTCGTTTTCTAAATTCGTCCAATGCCACCTCTTTGGCGGCCTCGGGATCTTTTACATTTTCTGCTTTCGGTGCCCATTCGTCGCGTGGCATACAGCACTATTATGCCAGAAGAACGAATAAAGAACGAATTAAATCCCCAACGTCATCATCCCCATCGGCATCACCATTCCTAAAATCGTCACAACGGCGATGAAGATAAAAATGCCACGAACGATTTTATTCTTGAGCTTCATAATGAAATGATATCACGACCGTCGCAACACCTTAATAAACGCCTCTGGCGGAATATCCACCTTCCCCTTTCCCATACTCATCATTTTTGCCTTTCCCTTTTTTTGCTTTTCTAACAGTTTCATTTTACGCGTTACATCGCCACCGTAGAGGTAGCCGGTAACATCTTTACGGAAGGCGGAGATGCGATCACTGGCGATAATCTTTGCGCCGATGGCCGCCTGAATTTTGATCACGAATTGTTTGCGCTCCAGGGTGTCTTTGAGGGTAGACACGATGTGACGTGCGCGGCTCTCTGCTTCAGAGCGATGAAGCAGCGTGGAGAGCGACGGCACGGCCTCTTCGGCCACCATGATATCCATGCGAACCACATCGGAATCGCGGAAGGCAATAAACTCGTAGTTCATGGAGGCGTATCCCTGCGTAACACTTTTGAGCTTGTCGTAAAAATCCACAATCACGCAGGCGAGCGGCATTTCAAAATGCATCACGGCGCGGGCGTCGTCGAGCCATTCCGTGGTTTGAAACGTGCCACGGCGATCGGTGACAATTGTCATGATCCCGCCGAAATATTCGGTGGGCGTAACGATATCCACCTTTACCCATGGCTCGCGTGTGGCCGTGAGGTGCGAGGGATCCGGAAAATCCAACGGGGAGGTGATGGTGATTTCGGTGCCATCTGTTTTGGTGATCTCGTACGCCACACTCGGCGTGGTAATCACCACATCCATCGCATGCTCGCGATTCAACCGTTCTTGCACAATTTCCAGGTGCAGCATGCCAAGGAGGCCGCAACGGAATCCAAAACCGAGCGCGCTGCTTTGCTCCGGCTCATACGTGAGTGCCGCATCGTTCAAACACAATCGCTCCATGGCCTCGCGCAATTTTCCATATTCGTTTCCTTCGCGCGGGAACACACCCGCGTACACCATCGGGCGGACGACTTTGTAGCCGGGCAGGCGCTCTGTTTCTGCCAACCGTGGAATGGTGGCGATGGTGTCGCCCACACGCACGTTCGTAATCTCTTTAAGACCTGTCACGATATACCCGATTTCGCCCGTTTCGAGCGTGGCGGTTTCCGTAAGTTGCGGGCGCAGGCAACCGACCTCTAGCGCATCGCCATTACTCTCTGTGGCCATGAACCGAATCTTTTGATTTTTTGTGAGCGATCCATCCACCATGCGCACGTAGGCGATCACGCCGCGATAGTCATCGTACTTAGAATCAAAAATCAACGCGCGTGGCGGCTTGTTCGCATCCCCTTGCGGCGGCGGCACAAGTTGCACGATCGCTTCCAAAATCTCTGGCACGCCCGCACCCGTCTTCCCACTCGCCGTGAGAATATCACTGCGCCTGCATCCGATGAGTTTAATGATTTCTTCCGCACGCCGCTCCACATCCGCATTCGGCAAATCGATTTTGTTCAACACCGGAATAATCGTGAGCCCCTGTTCAATGGCGAAGTACAAATTTGCAATCGTTTGCGCCTGCACGCCCTGCGTTGAGTCTACGAGCAACAGTGCCCCTTCCACGGCCGCGAGCGAGCGGTTCACTTCGTATGAAAAATCCACGTGACCCGGTGTATCGATGAGATTCAACTGATACTCTTTTCCATCACTCGATCGATGCGTCATGCGCGCAGGCTGGAGCTTGATCGTGATGCCACGCTCGCGCTCCAAATCCATCGTATCCAACATCTGCGCCTGCAACTTGCGTTTTTCCACCGTTCCCGTGATTTCCAAAAGCCTGTCCGCCAGCGTGGACTTTCCATGATCAATATGCGCAATAATGCAGAAATTGCGGATGTTTGCCTGCGTCATTCAAGCGGCATCATGCGGGAAAAGAGGGGTTTTGGCAATGTTGTAGCGAAACGGAACTTTTGGGCACACAGGGGCAATAGCCTTATTTATGGGCTGCGAGATTGTTCCGTATATTGAGGGGCAGAGAAAACAGCTCTCGCCCATAAATAAGGCTATTGCCCCTGTGTGCCCAAAAGTTCCGTTTCGCTACAACCCCTGATTCATAAAAATAAAGAGCACCCACCGACATGAGCGGATGCCCTTTGTCGTGTGGGTGCGAAGTCGCCTCCCTACCTACTTCGCATGAACAAGGGTGCAACCGAGGGAGTTCATGCACTTCACCTCAGAACCGCCCGCCTCCACGCACGGCATGTTGATGGAGCAAAAGTAGTGCTGACACGTATCTGCCACGTGTACGAACCTTTCCCCACGGGGATCGATCTCAACCCCTACGACATGGAACCCTTCGCGCTCCTGCACGTCGCCCACCAGTTGGAGACCGGAATTCTCGTACGACGATTCTATGGCAGGCTCCTTGCTACAAGGCGGTGGTGAATCAAGGATGTGCGTATCGTCTCCCGATGGAATCGCTGATATAGGCGTGCAGCCCGCCGGGTATTGGCATTCACTATTCGTGCCCCCTCTCTCCAGGCACGCCCAGTCCATCCCGCAGAGCACGAGCGGCGGGCTTTGCTTTGCCACCGGTGCCGGTGCAGGGCTCTCTGCTGGTTGCGTGGCCGTTGTAGCGCAACCAACGACGAATAAAAAAACGATGACGAATAAAATGTGCATGTTTTCTCCTACCGTTAAACGCGTAGCCCCGCTCGGCTACAAGAGATCGTTATGTAAACGATGGGTGGAATCTAGCAAAAAACAGCAATATTGTCAAGTAGTCATGACAACGTTAAAGACTCGGCCCAACTCATCACTCCCCATATACCTGCGCGTGCGTACCGACATCTAAAAAGAGCACGAGCGTATAGCCCTTATGTTCCACAAAAATGATTCGCACATCTCCCGTCACCCAGATCGCTCGCCGTCCAACAAGCGAACCGAGAAGAGCATGATTCTTCAATCGAACATCGTAAGGATCATCTTTGAATCGCCCAACAGCAACCTCCACTTTTTCCTGTATGGAAACAGGAAGACGTTTCAGATGTTTTATAAAATGTCTATGATAGTCAATGTGCATTGCGTAACGTACGTAGGTAGGCGACCGCCTCATCACCCGACATAGGACCCGTCATATTGATCCCCCTCTTCGCTTCTTCAGAGGCTTTGAGAATCTCACGTTCTTCGGCGAGCGTCATGCCATTTTCTGTCAGCAATGGAAATGGGATTCCTTTGACGGAGATAATTTGTCGAAAGTAAGCGTTAATCGCCGTACTCATATCCAGGCCGAGTTCATTGAGAATTTTCATTCCCTGCTTCTTCACTTTTTCATCCATCCGAACTTGAACGGTGGCCATATAGACGTATAGTACATTTTTGTAATGACAATGTCAATATGATGTCACAGCTCCTACGCCTCTTCGCATCCCCTCACCTATAATTATTTGCGGACATGCGGGACACCGAACATGTTCGTATATGCCTCTATGTCTTTTTTACGCTGCAGATCCTGTTCGAGGTCATAGCCAAGATACTGCCGCAAAAACGTCGCTGGGTTCATCTTCGCAATGCGAACCGCGGGGATGATTTTCCCTTCCACCGCACTCGCGATAGCTTGATAAATGAGGCCTCGTGATTCTTGACCCACGACATGCGCGAGTGTGTTGGCGCCTACGATCTCTTCTCCCGCCGTCTCTGCATCCAGTCTTTTCCCAACATTGATCTTTGCATCAATGGCTCGTAGCATCTCACGTAATACGGCGGCCCTTATCTCAGGCGCCACAAGCCGATGCATATCCTCTACCGTACGGACATTCCCTGAGAACGCTTCTCTCACTTCGTGAAATGCCATCTCCGAAAGAGGATTTTCTGCGCGATTTCCCGGCGATGCCGTAGGGTGCGTTTGAATCTTCGCGCGGATCGTTTCCGCAGCATCCGTGCCCTCTTGTTGTTTGGCTGCCATTCTTGCACGGCGCTCCATGGCATCGCGCGTCGCCATGAGCTGAAAGACCGCCTCCATCGCCTCACCCGCCGCTTCCCGGCGCTTCTGGTATTCCTCCTCTGTCATGGATCCTTCGGAAACGTCGTTTTCAATGTGCTCCATCTCCTCAAAAAGCGCGTTTACGGCGAACTGTGTATGAACATTCATTTGCTCTGGCGTCATGGTAAAGCGGCCTGTCTGGAGTTGTTCCTTATCAGACTGAATACCCTCGAGGACACTTTTCAACCCCAGAGGCAATACGTTGCCCATCGTCTTCAATATCCGTCCGACATTTACGAGACACGCCTCGGGATTCGGGGTGGTGGTTACATCCCCTCCAACACGCTCATACGTTTTTAGGAAAACCTCTTTTGCGTTCTCTGCCATTCGCACATCCTCTGCAACGGCGCCCTCCTCATCCTTAATATCGTGCATGCTTTGTCGTATGTATGCAGCATCGATGAGCAACGGTGCCGCCTCTGCCCATGAAACGGTTCTGCCCCGCGCAACATCATTCGCGGTCTTCATCATCCGATCAAATTGCAGGTGCCTACCGGCGTCTCCCTCAAAAAAATCCTTCCGATCTCTAACATACGCTGTTGTAGATTTTAAATACACGCGATCTATTTCCTGCTCTGGTGCTTGTTTTTTCTCTACATGTTCTTTTGTCATAGCAAAGAAAGAGGACGATCATCACAATACATCAGCCGGACGGCTATTCACAACCCCTGCGCTCCCTCCATCCCCTCGCCTACCGACGCTTTCTTAAAGAGCTTGCGCGCGGCGGCTTGGCGGAATTCCTGGAGTTCGGGGGATTTGAGGAGGGCAGCGACGAGGATGAATGCCGCGAGGCCGGCAAGAGAGGCGGCCGTGGCCTGGAGCAACACCTGCCAAAAGGCGCGAAGATCAAACACCGTGCCGATCCAAATACGCACGGGGATGGCGGCCGTGGCGAACGCGACAGAAGCGATGATGGTGCGGATGGCAGAATCCATCACTTCGCGGGTGCCCAAGCCGCCCTGTTTTACGCGCAGGCGTGTCCACAGCAAAAACACACTTACCCAGGCAGATACCGCAAAGGCCGTGGCGATCCCCAAAATACCAAATTCATCACGCAAGGCCAGTGCCAGTGCCAGGTTTGCTGCTTCGGCAATGATGCCCACCCATAGCGGGGTCCAGGTGTCTTGCAACGCATAAAACGCGCGGGCAAGCAGCGGCACGAGAGCCTGTGCAAGGAGCGACGACGCCATGATGCCGAGCACATGCGCCGTGCGAATGGTGTCGTCCCAATCAAAACTTCCTTCTCCTAAGATAAGACGCACAATCTGCGCGCGGAGGATGAGGAAGGCGGCCGTGGCGGGCAGAATCAAAAAAATAATTTTCCGTGCCGTGGATCCTAACACGCGCGTAAATTCCTTTTGGTCTTTACTTGCCGCCGCGCGAGAGAGCGACGGAAACGCGGCCACGGCAAACGAAATCGCGATGATGCCGATAGGGACGGTCTGGAGGTTGGTCGCGAGATTCAACACGGCCACAGATCCCACGGCGAGGGTAGACGCGATGGCGAGCATCACGACCGTGTTTACCTGTGTTACGGCCAATCCCAATGTGCGCGGCGCCATGAGCGCCACGATGCGCCTTACGCCCTCGTGTCGGAAACTCGGAAACGGCACGCGCTCCAACCCAATCCGCAATGCCACGCTCGCCTGCACGGCCAGGTGAAGTGCCGCACCGATCACCACTCCCCAGGCTAATCCCATCTCGCCGATGTTTGGCACAAGCAGCACCACGCCCACAATAATGCCGATATTGTAAAACACCGGCGCAAGGGAAAAGGCAAAGAATCGTCGCGTGGATTGCAAAATGCCGCCCATTACGGCCGAGAGCGCCAAAAAGAAGGTGGCGAGCAACATCACGCGCGAAAGCGAAATGGTGAGCGCAAGCTTTTCTCCATCAAACCCAGGCACAGTGAGCGGAATGAGCGCCGGTGCCAGAAAAAAAAGGGCGACGCAGGCCGTACCCATCACCGCGCTGACAACGGAGAGCACCCGTTCGGCCAGTCGCCAGGCTTCGCGTCGATCCTTTTCCAGGTACTGCGTAAACACGGGAATGAACGCGGCAGAGAGCGCCCCCAAAATCACCAGATTGTATAAAAAATCCGGCACGCGGAATGCCGCAAAGTATGCGTCGAGCACATCCCCTGCGCCAAAGGTGGACGCGAGCACGCGATCCCGCAACACGCCCACGAGCCGGCTCACAAGCGCCGCCGCGCCCACAATAAATGCGGCCGTGGTTACCTGCGTGGTTTCGCCACGCCAGAGTTTCGTGAAAAAAGAGATCATGAAGTCTTTTTTGGTTTCTTCTTTTCCGGCCCACCCATCTCATACGTAAAGGGAATTTTTTTAATCGGCCCCTTCACCAGCATGTGTAGCTCCCCGAACAGATACTTAAACACCACTCCCCAACGACCATCTTTCTCAAATCGACGCACCGATACATCCACGGGACCGCTTTTTTTCAACAGCCGGAATCGCGCACCATCTTTTGCCGCTCGTTGCACGTAATCCATGTCCTCTCCCAACACCACCTCTTCGTCAAAGCCCTTCAACCCTTCGTGCATGTGGCGACGCACAAGAATACAGGTGCCTGCTGCGTGTGGCCGAAACCGCTCCGTGAGTTGTGCAAACGCATTATACGCGCCATAAAACACCTGATCAATGATCTTTGCACTCACCGGACGCAAAATACAGGTGGCCACATCTGCCTTCTGTTCATCAAACTCTCGAAGCATGTCTTCTAAATACGTTTCCGACGTTAGCACCGCATCGGCATCCAAAAAAAGCAACAAACTCCCCTTTGCCTGAAGCGCTCCCTTGTTCCGGGCAGGGCCAGGCATCCCGCCCGCCACCACGCGCGCGCCCGATGCCTTTGCGATCTCCACCGTACGATCACTCGAGTGGTTATCTGCCACGATCACCTCATAATCCGTAAACGATTGCCGCCGGATCGAATCAAGCAGCGCGGGCAGATGCGCCTCCTCGTTTTTTGTGGGAATGATGATGGATAAACGAATCATATCAGTGGTGCAACAGCACCCATGCCGCAATCCCTGCGGCCACCATCACGTTCAACGATTCCTTGGATCCCTGTTGCGGAATCATAACGTGCTCGTGGCAAGCCTTCAACTGGAGCGGCGACAACCCCTCCACTTCGTTGCCGAGCACAAGCGCCATCGGGAACGTGGGTTGATACGATCGAAGATCCTTTGCGCCTTCCACAATCTCCAGTCCCACAACGCGGATACCCTCTGCGCGCAACCGCTCCATGCACGCGATCGGATCCGGCATATGCTCCCAGGGCACAACCTGTTCTGCCCCCAGCGCCGTCTTTTTTACCATCGGATGATCCCCACGCGGGGTGTACCCCGTAAGCCACACTTTCGCAACGCCCAATGAATCTGCCGTGCGCAACAACGCGCCCACGTTGTATGCTGATCGAACATTCGCCGCGACAAGATGAAGGAGAGGACGCATATTGCAAGATTCTTGATGTACGCTACTGTACGGCTGTTCGTTATTACAAGCAACAACGGAATCTCTAAGGAATGTAAGACTTAGGTATACTCGATGTTGGACGCTGCGGAACTCCGCCTCGCTTCGCTCGTCGTCAAACAGTCCTCACGTCCAACATCGAGTATACCTAAGTCTTACATTCCTTAGAGATTCCTTTTCTCTTCATGAAATACGGTGAGATGCTCATGGGCACGATTACCCGCTTTGATGCCAAGGGGCGCGGCGTGTTTGAGATTGCACGATCCGGCGCTCCCAACAAAGCGATCAGCGTGCCGTTTACCACCATCGGTGATCAGGTGGAGGCGCGGTTTATCAAGCACCGCAAAGATCTGAACGTTGCGGAACTCACGCGGGTGGTTACGCCCGGGCCAAGCCGCATGCCATATCCTTCTGCGGCGACGGAACGATTCCCGGGCGGGCTATGGATGCACATCGCCTACGACGCGCAGGTTCGATTTAAAGAAGAGATGATCAACACGGCGCTTGCTGATGCGGGCCACGCCGAACGGATTGCGCAAATCATCCCCTCCTCTATCACCACGCACTATCGCAATCGCATGGATTACGCCGTAAGTTGGGATGGAAAAATCGGCCTCAAAGAATTCGGATCGTGGGCGCAATATCGTGATGTTACCGAAGATCCGTTGCTCTCTCCCGCGGCCACACACATCCTGGCGGCTGTTCGACCGTTCCTTCAAAAGATCGGCGACGGCGAACCGACCATCCACCCGTGGGACAATCGGTCGTACGAAGGAGATTTGCGGTATGTGGTGGTGCGCGAAGGAAAAAACACAGGCGATCGGATGATCGGGCTCATTGTAAAAGATCTTTCACGCATCAGCGAGCAAACGCGCGCGGCGCTTCGTGCGGCGCTCGATCCGTACGCCACGGCGATTGTTTTGGGCGAGAATCCGCTCATCACGGATTTATCGATTGCCCAAACAACGGTGGTACTTAAGGGCGACGTGACATTCGCCGAGATCGTGGGCGGCACCTCCTATCGCATTCATCTGAATGCGTTCTTCCAAACAAACAGCGCAATGGCCGCGGTGTTACAAGACACGGTGGCAAATGCTGTCCAGGCCGCGCATCCCGCATCGATCCTGGATTTGTACTGTGGGCTGGGATTTTTTGGAATCAATCTGGCGCAGCGGATTCCCTCTCTCCGCGTGGCCGGATTCGAGATCGACGCGCAGGCCATTGCCCTCGCCACACAAAATGCCACGCTCAATAGTGTGGCAGATCGATGCGCGTTCGCCAGTGGCCCGGCCGAAGATTTGCGCTGGAAGGACACGGATGCGGATGTGGTGATTATTGACCCGCCGCGCTCCGGACTGCATCCGCGCGTGCTCAAAACGCTGCTTGAGAAAAAACCTGCCACGATTGTCTACATCTCCTGCAACTATCACCGCCTCGTGGAAGAACTGACGCAATTTAAAACGGCCTATCAGGTGGAATCCCTTATGGCTGTTGATCTCTTTCCCCACACGCCCCATGTAGAGGTGGTTTCTGTATTGAAGCGCGTGGTGTAGCCCACCATGGCGCATTCTCCCGTTTTCCGTTATCCTCCCCCCATGAAATCAGGCTTTGTGATCCTCGCGGGGCGCTCCAATGTGGGCAAATCAACGCTGCTCAACGCGCTCGTGGGCAGTAAGGTGGCGATTATGAGCCCCAAGCCGCAAACCACGCGGCATCCGGTGCGCGGCATCTTGCACGACAAGCGTGGCCAAATCGTGTTCGTGGACACCCCGGGCGTATTCCTGGGAAAAACCGACCGCATCAGCACACGACTCAATGAATTGGTAAAAGAATCATTAGAGGGCATCGACGCCGTGCTCTATGTGGTGGATCCTGCCCGCGCGCCGGGCAAAGAAGAGGAGCTCATTCAAAAACTCCTGGCCGCCGCCAAAAAACCGATCCTCTACCTGGTAAACAAATCCGACCTCACCGAAAAACAGCGCCCCTATCTCGACGTATACCGTGCCGTGGACGTCGGTCAGCAAGGCAGCGCAGAGGTGAGCGCCACCACGCGCCGAAACCTCAACCTGGTGGTGGACAAGCTTTTTGAAATGCTCCCCGAAGGCGAACCATACTATCCAGATTTACAATTCACGGATATGAGCCACAAAGAATGGCTCGAGGAACTCATCCGCGAAAAATGCTTTATCTCGCTCCATCAAGAGCTTCCCTATTCGATTAAGGTGGTGGTAGACGATATCGAAGAGCTTCCCGACGGTGGCCACCGCATCAACGCAACCATCCTTACAACAGAAGAACGCTACAAGGGAATGGTGATTGGCGCACGCGCGCAAAAACTCAAAGAGATCGGAACCTCCGCACGCAAAGAACTCGAAATTGCGCTTGGAAAAAAGGTGTTCTTGGACTTGCGAGTAAAGGTGGATGAAAAGTGGCAGCAGCGTTTTCGTTAGAAAAATCGTCTCTCATCAGGTCGTTTTCGCGATGTGAGGACTGTTTGAGTCCCGCGAAGCGGACGAGTTCCGCAGCATCGCGAAAAAGACCTGATGAGAGACGATTTTTCTAACGACCTACTCAACCACATACTCAACCACCACCGTGATACTGTCCGTTCCGCGCGTGATCGGATCATCCGTAATGAGGGCGCTAAACGACATCGTGGTGTTCTTTCCGGTGAGCTCATCTGCCGTGCCGCTTGGGTCACGACGTGCTTGCGGCGACCCAATCCCGGCCTGGCGGAGCGCCCCGGTATAAAAACGAAGGAGCTCGTCTGGCGATGAGGCCAGCCCCTCCCACCGGATCGCCACTGTATCGCGACCCTCCAACCGTTCCACCGTGCGGCCAATCGCATTACGGATGGCGGCGGGAGACGAGGTGGTTGCAACCCCCGGAGAAATCAGATTACTCACCCACTGCATCGGGCCGGTAACAAGACGCGTGGCTCCGCGTTTGGATGCAGCGGGATAATGAAGAATTTCCGTGGCTTCTTCTGGCCGAAACAGTACGAGCGACGACGGGAACGATCCTGGCAGCGTACGCACCGTGCGTGGCCCCGGGCCAGACAACCAACGAATCCCGATCACAAACGCCACCACCAATGCCACCATCCCCAAACAGCAGCTCATGCAGCACACCTTCCACCAGGGGCGTCCGGCGGCAGCCTCATCGGCCGCAGCGTCGAACAGGGGATCGGGTTGGCGATTCATAACGACAGTGATATTCTGCCCCTCACGCACTGTTTTGGCAATGTTTATCCCTCTCTTCTCTTTCTCCCTATGCCCGCAAAACCCCTGACCGTTGGAATGAAGGCTCCCGCCTTTACCCTTAAAAATGAACGCGGTACCCCGGTGGCGCTTAAGCAATGGGCCGGGAAAAAGAATGTGATTCTCGTGTTTTACCCCGGTGACATGACGCCGGGCTGCACCATGCAGCTCTGCGCCATTCGCGATGACTGGAAAAAATTCCTCGCGGCCGATACGGTGGTATATGGGATCAATCATGCCGATGCGTCATCCCACACAAAATTCTCCAAAGCGTATCGGTTCCCCTTTCCGCTGCTGATCGACACCGGCCGTAAGGTGAGTGAAAAATACGGCGCCCTTCGTCTCTACTTTAAAGCCACCATTATCCGCCGCACCGTGGTGGGCATCGGCAAAGACGGAAAAATTTTCTACCTCCGCCGCGGCATGCCAAAGGATGCGGATATTCTTAAAGCCATCGCGTCTGTAACTGCTTAACCTTCTCCTATGAACGAACCAAAACCCCTCCCCTTCTCTACCCCCCTCACCGGCATTAGCGAGAAGACGCTCGCAATCCATCACGACAAGCTGTACGCCGGGTACGTTACCAAGGCAAAAGAAATTGCGGAAAAACTCGCCGTTCTCTCCCACGGCGGCGATGTGTCGTCTGCAAACCAATCATTCTCCGAACTGCGCGCGCTAAAAGACGGTGAAACATTTTCCGTGAATGGCGTGTACCTGCACGAATGGTATTTCGACATTCTCGGTGGCGATGGAGCTCCGCAGGGCGCTCTTGTAGACGCACTCGTTGCACAATACGGCTCCCTCGAAAACTTCCTGGCCTATTTTAGCGCCTGCGGGATGGCCGCACGCGGATGGGTGGTGCTCTGCTGGGACACCAAGGCGCAGGGGCTTCGCACATACACGGGCGATGCCCACAACCAAGGAGGCGTGTGGGGATGCTTGCCGATTTTGGTGCTCGACGTGTACGAACACGCGTACTTCATCGACTACGGATCGGATCGCAAGGCGTACATCGCCGACTTTTGGAAAAACCTTGATTGGAAAAAGGCTGACGCATTCTACGCGGCGGCCATTGCTTAATCACGAATACCCTCACGGATATGATTCACATTGGAAAAACGGCTCCGGATTTTACGCACGTTACGGCATACTGCAAAGGCAACGGCCCCGACGGATTCTGCAAAAAAAGCTTAAGCGACTACCGCGGGAAGTGGCTCGTGCTCTTCTTTTATCCACGAGACTTCACGTTCATTTGTCCCACGGAATTGCGCGGATTTGCCACGCACTACGATGCCTTCAAAGCATTGAATGCCGAGGTACTCGCCGCCTCCACCGACTCCGAGTGGAGCCACAAAACGTGGTTCGAAAAAGATTTGCCACAAGTCCCCTACGCCATTTTGGCCGACACCACCCAAAAAGTATCGCGCGATTACGACGTGTTGAACGAAAGCGACGGCTCATCTGAACGTGGCACGTTCATTATCGACCCGGATGGAATCGTAAAATACGCCCTCATCTCCGCCGGATCTGTTGGCCGCTCCGTAAAAGAAACGCTCCGCGTGCTGGAAGCGCTCCAAACCGGCGAACGCTGCCCCATGGAATGGGAACCGGGTGGAGAAACGTTGGGAAAGGCCTCTTAAGAGGCGGTATCTCTTTCAAATGAAAAACGCCCCTGACGGGCGTTTTTCGATGACTAAAAGAGAGGCGTTATTTCTTTTTTCCCAGCGCTTCCTCTAACGCGCCCTTATTCCATCCAACAATGATTTGACCATCAATATCGATCACCGGCACGCCCATTTGCCCCGAAATTTTTACCATCTCATTTGCCGCAGAAGGAGAGGAGGAAACATCGATGTCGGTGTAATCGATCTTTTGCTCCGTTAAGAACTCTTTCACCAACTTACAATAGGGGCAGGTTGGCGTGGAATAAACTTTAACTGTCATAGAGAGATGGCGAAAGTATAGCACACCCCACTCCAACCCAGGGTGTGGATGAACCAAACCGGAGAAAAATTTTATACAGAAATAGGCGTTTGGCGGCGTGAGGACTGTTTGAGTCCCGCGTAGCGGACGAGTTCCGCAGCGTCGCCAAACGCCTATTTCTGTATAAAATTTTTCTCCGGTTTGGTTCAACTCACGCCATTTGTTCTAACCATTCCATTAACGTTCGCACGCCCCAACCCGTCCCGCCCAGCGGAAGATCCGGCCGTGTTTCTTTTTCGCAGTATGAGGGCCCGGCGATATCGAGGTGCGCCCACGGTGTTTCTCCCACAAATCGCTGCAAAAACAACCCCGCTTTGATCGTTCCAGCCGAACGTCCGCCCGTGTTGTTGATATCCGCGATCCCCGACTTAATCGCTTCATCGTATGGTGCAAACAACGGGAGCTCCCAGGTGTGCTCCCCGGCGCGCACGGATGCCTCACGCAATCCCTTTACCGTGGCCGGATGATTGCCCATGATCGCCGTGATGTCGTCGCCCAATGCAACCACGGCCGCGCCGGTGAGCGTGGCCAAATCCACCATCACATCCGGTTTTACCTTGGCCACGGCGTACGAGAGCGCATCCGCGAGCGTGAGCCGCCCTTCGGCATCGGTGTTTAAAATCTCAATCGTGGTGCCGTTCATGGCGCGCACGATATCGCCCGGGCGATAAGCGCTCCCGCTTGGCATGTTCTCTACGGCCAAAAACAATCCGTGCACCTCCACCGGCACGTTGAGCGCCGCGAGCGCCTTGAACAAACCCAGAACCGTTGCGGCACCCGCCATATCAATTTTCATGGTGGTCATGCCCTGTTCAGGCTTGAGGTTTAATCCCCCCGAATCAAAGGTGACCGCCTTACCGATCACCGCCACACGGCGCTTTGGTGCGCGCGGAGGGGTGTAGGTGAGATGAATCCCTACCGGCTGATGTGCGCTTCCGTCGCCCACGGCGAGCGTGGCACCCATCCCCATTTTTTCCATCATCTCACGCGAAAGCACTTTGCACCGAATGCGCCCACGGGTAACGAGCGTTTGCGCCACCTCGGCCATCTTGCCCGGGTGCATGTGATGGCTCGGCGTGTTCACCAGGTCGCGCGCAAAGGCCGTAGCGTCTGCCAACACGGCCGCTCGCGCCAATCCCTTTTCTGCCGCACGGATCACCGAGCGATCTTCCACCATCACGGTGACCTCCGGCATTGCGGCCGCTGGCTTTGGCGCCTGGTATGTATGGAAGGTGTACCACCCCAACCGCAACCCCTCGCCCAACGCCTGCGCCGCCTGCTCCGGGCGAATCCCCCGTACGCCTGCGCCGATAAGCGACATACACACCTGCGTTGCCTTGATCGTACGAGCACACCGTGCTGCCGCGCCACCCACGCGACGAATCATATCCGTGGAAAAATCGGCACGCGACCCCATCCCCACCAACAACACCTTCTTAGCCGGGCTGTGCCCAAACGATGGGAACACCTGGCGCTCGTTCTGCTTGCCCGTAAACCCTTCACGCACAAGGAGCTTACGCACATCGCCGCCAAACAACGCGTCGAGCGATGCCACGTCTTTATCCACATTTCCCTCAAAAACCCCAATAACAAGGAGGTCACAGGCCTCGGTAAGCAGCGCCCCTTTGCGAATAGAGATGGTCATATCCCCCCTTTCTTAACGCAAAAGCTCGTAAGTGGCAACCAAAAGCATCTTCCGGGCATAAGGGCCTGGCGACGCTGCGGAACTCGTCCGCTTCGCGGGACTCAAACAGTCCTCACGCCGCCAAACCCTTATGCCCGGAAGATGCTTTTGGTTCTCCTCTTATAAGAGCCCCCAAAGAGCAACAGAGCCGACGGCGAACGCAACTAAAATGGCAATAAACTGCAAACGAAGTTCTTTTAATGATGCTGCCGTGCTTAATGCGACAGGCCGATCACCAAACGACGCGATAAACATCACCGTTGCGGCCGCCCCGCTGGCCAGGCACCACAGGCAAAACGCTTCAATCCGCATCCATTGAATCCAGGTAAGCCAAAGTGATTCCGCAAATCCCACGGCGGCTCCCACCATCACCAAGCGATACAACCATCGCGTTTGCCAGGAGGGCATCGCCGTGCGCAACACGAGTAACACCAAAAACCCCGCGTAAAAAGCCACACCGCTCAACGGCCGCGGGATCACTCCAAACATAAACGCCCACTCCGATGCCCGCACCGCATCGCATCCATGCCCGCTCCCGCACACAATCGGCGCGCCAGACATGTAGACAATCAACAAATAAATGCTCGCGAACAGCCCCATGAGAGCGGCTCCAAACAATACGCGACGGGCATGCATCATCATAAAAACAGTTAATCACGACACGCCGCTCCCCACAACCCCTTGCCTTCGGCTTTTGCCGTGGCCTCTAAATCCGTTAATTGCTTTTTGCGTACCGGATCGATCGGGAACGACAGGTAGGCGCGCGCATATCCTTCAGCAATCAGTTCAGCATTTAGATCAATCCCTGTTTCGGTAACCACATTGCGCAGCAATCGTCCGTAGAGATCGCGTTCGTCCGCGAGAGGATCTTCTTCTAACAACACGCGCGCATCCGTTAAGAGCTGCTTGGTGAAGGTGCTCGCTTCAAGGCCAAAGCATTGCACCGGCTTTCGTGGATCAACGGTTTCGGGCGTGTCGACCCCGAGCATGCGCACGCGCGCTTCGATGCCATCGTCGAGCCGCACATCAAACGTGTCGCCATCGGCAACGCTGATCACCGTGGCGTTTGTATCGACGAGCGAATCGGTGGCGCCCTGCACTGCTCCGGCATCTCCTGTATCTCCTGACGCATCGATATCGCCATCAACCACATCTTCCACGATCCGATACTGCTCGGATCCGCGCCCGGTATCACGCGGATCGCTGCGCACCTCCCACACATCGCCAACACCCGGAGTGGATGGATCGGGGGTGGTGCTTGGCGGAGCCCACTCAAAAAAAATCCATCCCGCCGCCAAAACAAGCACGAGGGAAAGGGCACCGACAATCAGGCGGCGATTCTTCATACGATAAAGAGTGTATCAGGCGGATGCGCCAAGCGCGATCGTGGCGCGCCAAAGGCCGTCTTCTCCTTTTGCGATTTCGCCATCGATGCCAAGCACCGACGGAATGGGTGGGCAGGTGGCCGCCGCCCCGGCGGATGCCGGGAGCAATGGACGGCCAATAAATACCCCGATCGCCTGCTTATCCGTAATCAGCGAAAAAGAGATCTCCTGATACGATTCGCAGTGAGCGATGGCGAGCTGTGATGCGTGACGTAACACAGACAGAATCAGCGAGGGAGCGTCGTCTGTTTTGAATTCAAATGCGCGTTTTACTTCGTCTCCGGTTTCTGGATGTGCGAGCCCGGCGGCTTGGAACAGCCCTTTCATGCACGCCGTCAACAACCCCGCCCGCGTGGCCGCAAGCGCCTGAAGGCGTAAGGGATCCTGTAAAATCTCAACGTGGCTCATACAACGAATCATCACGGCGCGGTAACCGTGCCCTCCAATGTGCTCATGGAAAGCACATGCCCTTCCATGGCATCACGAACCTCTTGCTTCGATACGCCCTCCGCAAGGGTTAACACCGTATCAAGCGCGTAGAGGGTGAGCACGTATCGATGCGACCCTTCAGAAGGGCACGGACCCTCGTATCCTAAGCGGCCGTTTGTGCTGGCTCCCACAAGACCCGGAGGAATGTCTCCTTCGGCAACGCCCGGAACCGCTGGGGCGATGTTAAACATCAACCAATTTGTCACCTCCGGTGAGGCGACGTCTTCCATGATCAGCGCCAAACTCGCCGTTCCCAAGGGAGCATTTTGGAACTGCACCGGAAGGCTAAAATCCGACCCTTTGCAGGTGTACGTTTCCGGGATCGCTTCTCCCGGGGACAGAACCGGGCTCGACAGCGTGAACGGCCCAGAAGGCGCCCGTGGCTCATCGGCCGAAAACACGGCGGGCGGAAGCGTAGAAGGCCGATCGCTATACGTAAAATCACCGCTATTCGAGCAACCGGCTCCGAGCACGGCGATAACCACCGCACCGAAAAAAAGAGGACGAAGCTTCATCATATCGCTCATCATAACATACTTTAAGACGCCCGATCACGCACCTGTTGTACCAGCGCAACGAGCGTGGAGCGTAGCGACACGGGCGCGGCGGGATCTTGCACGAGTGCCTCCGCTTCTTGGAATAACGCGTCAATCTGCGCACGACCGTGAGCAAACGCACCGGACGATTCAAAAAGCTGCGTCACACGTGCACGATCTGCCTCTTCCAGCACCGCTCCCATGAGTTCAGCCAGAACGGCGCGCTCTTGCGGCGATCCATGCTCCGCGATCCATTGTGTGAGAACGGTGTGTTGCCGAGCGCGTAAATCCGCAAAAATCGTTTTTCCGCTCTTAGCAGACGGCGCGGCAATATCAAGGAGATCGTCCTGAATCTGAAACGCCGTGCCAAGGGCGGTACCAAAACGCTCGCTCCACGCCATCCGTTCTGCATCGCCCCCCGTGAGTGCCACGCCGAGCTGCAACGGCCGCACAAACGTGTAGCCTGCCGTTTTGAGCCGCATATTGCGCGCGATCAAATCCGACGACACGACCACACGCGTAGCCATATCTACATCAATCATCTGGCCCGTGATCACCTCGTTCACCATGGTGTGGAATACGGTGCGTGCCTGTCGCCACCAATCGTGTGGTACGAGCGTGTCGCCTTCATCGAATAATTCCCGCGACCATTCGTGCAGCAGGTCGCCCACGAGGATTCCCTGCCCGTCTGCCACATGCGCAAGGTCGCCCACGCGACCATCGCGCGCCATCGCATCGATCGCAAAGGTGTGCACGGTGGGGATGCCGTGGCGCGTGTTGCCGCGATCCATCACATCATCGTGTACCAACGCAAACAGATGGAACAGTTCCAACGAAACGATAAAGCGCAAAAACGGACGATCCGTGCGTGCGCCGGAAAAAAGCCAGGCAAGATACGGCCGCACGCGTTTGCCCTGCGCGCCGAGCGGCTGTGGATATCGCAAAAGGGTGGCTAAAAAAGGATCGGGCACGCGCGCAATGCACGCCTCTGTTTTTTCACGGAGCACGTCATCCAGCACCGGCTGGAACAATCCCTGGAACGCCGCGAGGCTCATAGGTTATAGCCCGATCATTCCGCGAAGGCCTCCCAAAATCATCCCCCCGTAGCGGCCGAGATCGCGCACGGTGATGAGCAAAATCAAGCCGACCAAAATAAGGAAGGAGATGTTGTGCACCAGCGCCTCTGTGCCGCGGTTCATCGCTTTTTTCCGCAAGGCCTCCACCACCAAAAAGAGCGCGCGCCCCCCATCAAGCGCCGGGATGGGCAAAAAGTTCACCACCGCCAGGTTAATGGAAAGGATGGCCGTAAACTGAAGAAGTGCCGCAAATCCCTGCTGCGCGATATGGCCCGTGGTAACGGCGATCCCTACGGGGCCTGTGATCTGGCTTGCGGTATTTGTATCGCCACGCACCAACTCACGGAATAAGTCGAGGAAGGTAAGAACCACGGATTGCGTGTACGACACGGTGAGAACGGCGCCTCCGCGAATCGCCTGCCAAAATGGATAACGCACCACGCCCGTATCCACCATCCCGATGCCGATGGCCACGCGCCCGGCCTCCTCCAAATGCCGTGGTGTGACGGTTACTGATACGGCCTCGCCGTTTCGCTCAAGCGCAAGCGGCATCGATTGCGTGCCGTGTGCCGTGATCTCTGCGCGCACCTGCTCCAGCGATACGGCCTCTTTCTCCCCCACGCGCACCACCATATCTCCGGCGCGAATCCCGGCGTCTGCCGCCGGAGAGGAGGGAAGAACCTCCATCACCGTTACCGACCGATCCTCCACCACCGCACCTGGCGGCAAGTGCTCTAATACCGCCGGTGCACCGGCCATCAAACCGATACTAAACAACACCGCTGCCAGCAACCAGTTCATCCCCACACCCGCCGCCAAAATAATAATGCGTTGCCAGATGGGCTTCACATGAAAGGCATCCACATCATGAATCCCCTCACCCTGCTCTCCTTTAATCCGCACAAATCCCCCGATCGGCAACCAGTTCAACGACCAGATGGTATTTTGATACGTCTTTTGATCGTTCCGGCGCACCCATTTCCATTTTCCCCCTGTTTTTACAATGCCAATCAGTCGCGGAGGCAATCCATACCCAAACTCATCGGCCTTTACCCCAAACAATCGCGCGGCCAAGTAGTGCCCGGCTTCATGAATCAACACCAAAACAGAGAGAACGGCTAAAAAGATGAGGAGAGTAAGCATGGGGGAGAGCATAGCATTTGGGCAGAAGGGCTTGCTAGGGTAGCCCGCAATAATGCCAAGCGCTCAAAGCGCCTGTTCCTGAGCGTCACACCGCTAGGGTCCCGCCCAGCGTAGCGCCACCGTGGCGCGTAGTGTGGGCGGGTTTGCGGTGTGACCCCCACCGCGCCAGCATCTGCGGGCACCCTAGCAAGCCCTTCTGCCCAAATGCTATTGCCCCAGGATATCCCCTCTGGATATCATGCGGTTATGATCCTCACCTTAAGCGGTGCGTCAGGAACCGGAAAAACAACCATTGCAAAAGCGCTTATTGAGCGACTGCCAAACGCGCGGCCGCTCGTGTCTGTAACCACGCGGCCTCCACGACCGAATGACCTGCCGGGAGATTTTCTTCATGTATCTGCACAAGCGTTCGACGACATGGAACAACGCGCAGAATTTTTGTGGACAGCCACGGTGGGCGACACGCAATACGGCACACGCCGTACCGATCTTCAGCATGCGCTTGCACATCCAGAGACCACCTGGATCATGATCCTGGTGCCGCTCACGGTACGAAATCTCCGAGATGCCGTGGCACAAGAACCGGGCACGCACGAGGTGCGCTCCTTCTATATCCTAAACCCGGCAGACAACGTGCTTCGCGCTCGCCTCTCCGAGCGGGGCGACGCCCCCGAAGCGATCGACGCGCGCATGGCCGCCTGTGCTGACTTTCAGGAAAAAGCGCAAGCGTCTGGACTCCCTTTTATCATGATTCCCGATCACGATGATATGGAAGAAAAAATTAAAACAATCTTGAAGACATTTTTTTGCTAGGCCATGGGCGGAGGGGCGCGCCAGCCTGTTTGACGACGTGAGCTAGCCGTCGCGAAGCGCGGCGCAGCGAACGAGGAGTCCTGCCGCGCCCCGAAGCTCGTGGCCTAGCAAAAAAATGTCTTCAAGATTGTTTTAACCCCGAATCATTTCGAGCAGCGCATCCCGCTTTTCGATCATCACTTTTTCGGAAACGGCCTCCACGATCAAACGGACAACCGGCTCGGTGTTGCTCTTGCGCACAGAAAACCACCAGGCATCTGCGCCGCGTGCGCCATCCGCGGCAACGCCGAATTCCATCCGAATACCGTCGAGCATGGAAATGGACGACGCCGTGGGCGCGAACGTTTTTTCAACACGCGCGAGTGCGGCATCTGCATCCGCCACCTCGGAATTGATCTCTTCCGTTTTTGCAAACCGTTTTAGCGGTTTCCAGAGCGCCGAAAGCGGCTGGCCGGATACGGCAAGGAGTTGGAGGAAAAGCAAGAGCGCCAAATCGCCCGATTCCACGTTCCACAAATCCTTAAAATAAAAGTGCATGGAAAGCTCCCCGCCAAACAGCGCGCCCTCTTGGCGCATCTGACGTTTGATAAACGCGTGGCCCACGCGGCACATTGCCGGTTCACCGCCCGCTTCAATAATCGCATCACGGGTGCTCCATGAGGAGCGCAAGTCGTATAGCACGCGCGCACCCGGATGCGCCGCGAGCATCGGGCGCGCCAACATCGCGGTGAGTAAGTCCCCCGGCACCGGTTCGCCTTGCTCATCCACAAACCCCACCCGATCAGCATCGCCATCAAACGCCACCCCGAGCGCGCATCGTTCCTTTACCACAAGCGCCGAAAGATCTTTTAATGTTTCTATTTTAAGCGGATTGGCCTCGTGATTAGGGAAACTCCCGTCGGGAGTGGTGTAAAGCGTATGAAAGGTGATCTGCGGCAATCGCTTAATAAGCGCGGGCAAAATCACTCCCTCCATCCCGTTCCCCGCATCAATCGCCATTGCGATCGGCGGAAGGTTCGCCGTGTCGACAAGCGCGCAGACGTGATCCAGATATCGCGCGAGCGCATCCGGATCATTTGTCACCGTGCCGCGTGCGAGCGACACATCTGGCATGAAGGCGTCGCTCGACACAAACCGCTCGCGAACCTGCTCCATGCCGCTCCCCTGCCCGATGGGCGACACGTCACCGCGCACCAACTTAAATCCATTGTATTGCCCAGGGTTGTGCGATGCCGTCACCATCACCCCAAGATCATACGCCCCATTCCCCAACCCCACGGACACATTAAAAAGCGGCGTAGAACACTGACCAATCCGCGTTACGTTCACCCCGCGCGCCACAAACGCCTCGGTGAGCGCTGCCTCCAGTGCCGGAGATGTTTGCCGCATATCCCACCCCACAAGCACATGTGCGGGATGAAATTCTTCCGTGAGGACGGCGCCAAGCCGCGCGGCAAATGTCTCATCAACCTGTTGCGGCGATAATCCGCGGATATCATATGCCTTAAAAAGGCTGGAAACATCAGAAGACATAGAAATAACGATCAATTGGAAATCACGGTTGACGCAACCGCCTCTTGCACGTACTGTAGAAGGATCGCATACACCTGACAACTCAGTCTCAACAAGCCTCGGAGTGGCAGGAATAAATCCTTTGCCATACACGCAAGGCGACGTGAGGACTGTTTGAGCCCCGCGAAGCGGGCGAGTTCCGCAGCGTCGCCATGCGTGTATGGCAAAGGATTTATTCCTGCCACTCCCCCCTCATGTTAAATCCAGACTTCCTCGCACGATTCACGACGCATTTAAAAGAAGCGCTTCAAAAATCGCTTGCTTTTTCTGTGCGTGCCGGGCGTCAACTGGTAGAACCCGGGGACCTGCTTGTGGGGTTGCTGTACGAGCAAGGATCGATCGGTGGAGAGCTCCTCATAAAATCCGGCATCACCTGCGAGGCAGCGGAAGCGGCATTTAAGGGCACCCCGGATGCGCGCACGCAAGGTGACACGGCCACACCGGATTTATCCGTTGCCGTAAAACGGATTTTGGAACGCTGCATCCTTACGGCGCATCTTCATGAACATAAATACGTGGGCACCGAACATCTCGTGGGCGCGATTGTGGCGTCGGAGCTGCCGGATGTCACCGCCTTTTTGGAAGGAGCCGGGGTAAATATTGAAACACTCAAAGAGCAGGTGATGAATATTTTGGCATCTACCAGTCGATTCCCCGATCTTGCCGTGGCGCAAGGAACGCCTGAAGAAGAAGCCGGGCAAGAGGGTGATCGTGCTGGCAAGCCCCATCCGTTTGCGCGTGCGCGCCCACACTCGGCGCTGGAGCTGTTTACGCGCGAGCTCACAAAGCCGGATGTGGCCGGGCAGTTGGATCCGGTGATTGGCCGCGCACGCGAACTGGAACGCGTGGTGGAATTGTTGTGCCGCCGCACAAAAAATAATCCCATCCTTTTGGGTGAACCGGGCGTTGGAAAAACAGCCATCGTGGAAGGCTTGGCGCGCATGTTGGCATCGGGCGATGTGCCGGATGCGTTGCACGGAAAGCGATTGCTCACGGTGGACTTGGCGCTCACCGTGGCGGGTACCATGTATCGCGGCGAATTTGAAGCGCGGCTTAAGCAGCTTGTGGACGAAGTAAAGGCCGATCCCAACATCATTTTATTTATCGACGAAATCCACACGATTGTGGGCGCCGGATCCACCAGCGGATCGCTCGATGCGGCCAACATTCTTAAACCCGCTCTGGCGCGCGGTGAAATCCGTTGCATCGGCGCCACCACCTGGGGAGAATACAAAAAACATATCGAACCGGATGCGGCACTGGAACGTCGGTTTCAGCCCGTGCCCGTTGAGGAGCCATCGCCCGCGGCCGTGCGCGAAATGCTCGAAGGGTTGCGTAGCCGCTATGCCGAGCATCACGGCGTAACGTACGACGACGACGCGCTGGATGCAGCCGTATTGTTTGCCGATCGGTACCTCACCGACCGTCTGTTCCCCGACAAAGCGGTGGATCTTTTGGATGAGTCTGCCGCCTCTGTGGTGGCCGGGCGGCGTCATCATGAGCTGCTCGAACGGTTGCGCACGCTCGAAGCCGTGCTGCTCGACCGCACCACGCAAAAAGAGCAGGCCGTAGCCGCTCATGCGCTCGACGATGCCGCGCGGTTACAGGGAGAAGAGGCGCAGCTTCGCAACGATCATGTGGCGCTCACGGAATCCCTCGCGCAAAAACGACGTGATGCAAATCTGCGCGTTACGCGCCAGGATGTGGCGGCCGTGGTGGCACGCATGGGGAACATCCCGGTGCACATCGTGCTCGCCAGCGAGCGGGAACGCATGGCCGATATGGAAACGCGGCTCGCCGCCGTGGTGGTGGGCCAAGAACCGGCCATTCGCGCCACGGCAAATGCGGTACGCAAAGCGCGTCTAGGACTATCCGCAAGCGGACGCCCAAAGATGTCTGTGCTCCTGGCCGGGCCCTCGGGCACCGGAAAAACAGAGCTCGCCCGCACCATCGCCAAGGAACTGTTTGGCCGCGACGACGCGCTACTCAAGCTCGACATGAGTGAATTTGCCGAAGGGCACTCGGCCTCCAAACTCCTTGGCTCCCCGGCCGGCTATGTAGGCTATCGTGAATCCAATCGATTTACGGATCAGGTGCGCAAGCGGCCGCACTGCGTAATCTGCTTTGATGAAATCGAAAAAGCGCATCCCGAAATTCAGCACCTGCTCTTACAGTTATTGGAAGACGGAAAACTTACGGACGCCACTGGCCGGCCGATCAGTTTTCGCCATACGTATATTATCCTTACATCGAATGTGGGTGGCGATGCGCTGTCGCGTAAAACGCTCGGATTCGACCAAGAGCACGTATCAAGCGAAGCCGCATTTGACACCTACGTGCGCTCACAACTCGAAGAACGATTCCGCCCAGAACTATTGAATCGATTGGATCACGTGATCCCCTTCCGCCCGCTTGCGCCAGAACACCTTCGCGAAATTGTGCGCCGCGAACTCGCCCACGCCCTTGCACGTGTGGACGACGCGCAACGCGTGGCCTGCACCGCGGGTGACGATGTGCTCGACTGGCTCATGACACAAACGTTCCCGGAAAAAGAAGGTGGTCGTGCGGCGCGCCGACTCGTGGAGCGCCTCGTTACCGACCCTATTAGCCG
>JBDKJL010000044.1:0-5787 GCA_039796615.1 Candidatus Parcubacteria bacterium | reverse complement strand
TCGGGCAAAACGGTGTTTATCTTACGAGATGGCGCCGCAGTGAACTTTCTTCTCGGGAGCTGTCCAGATCAAACCATGGATCTCGTATTTGCGGAAATGATCGAGGGCTTCAAAAGTCTTTTTCAAGATGGGTTAGCCGTTGGGAGAATCCATGAAGTTAACCATCAGATACGTCAGCAGATCACGAGCGCTTGGTTGCACCTTCAAGCATGAAGCGTAATAAACGGCTGTCCCTTGCGCTGAAGGGCAGCCGTTTTAAATATGCCTTGTCCAAATTATTCAATCAGCCCAGCATCGTAGAGATCCTGAATGACTTCTTGATATGCAAAAGCAAGAGGGACTCGTGCGGTTTCTGCATAGGTAAAGAATTTCCATTCGGAGGCCTCTGATTTTTGGAGGATTATTTCGCCAGACCACTCTCCGAGATGGACGAGAGCGAGGTAACGTTTCCCGTTCGTTATGCTTTCATAAAATTTCCATGCGGCCGTGGGAATAAAACTCAGTCCCACTTCTTCTTTGACCTCTCGGACGACAGCATCTTTCACGGAAGGATCTGTTTCCTCGATGCCCCCTGAAGGGAATGTCCAATGGCCAGGGAATGTTGATGCGTGCGTTGATCTTTTAATGAGGAGGATCTTTTTATTGTTTAAAATAGCGGCAGAGCTTGCAACCTTCCCAAGGGGTAATGGCATCATATGTATCATAAAAAATCGTATGCCTTCGTTGAACGAGCGTCAATGACGGATGTAGTTTTTATCGTCACGGTTGACCAAAAACCTTCTTGCGGTGTAGGTTTCTTCACAGCATGAAATCACGCCTGTTGGTGCTTGGGGGGAGCGGCCTGGTGGGGTCGCGGTTTGTGGCGTTAAAGGATGAGGCGTTTGAGATTCACGCGCCGTCGCATGCGGCCTGCGATGTGGCGAGCGAAACATCTGTTCGCACGTTGATCCGTGATCTCCGCCCGCATCAGGTGTTGTACGCGGCCGGGTTTGCGCGAATGGATGCCGCGGAGCAGGATCCGTCCGCCGCGTTTCGATTAAATGCGGAATCGCCCACATGGGTGGCCGAAGAGGCAAAAAAGATCGGGGCGCCGATGATGTATCTTTCCACCAACGCCGTTTTTTCCGGGAACGGTTCCAAGATGCTCCACACGGAGCAGGAAGCACCAGATCCCATCTCGGTATATGGAAAGAGCAAATATGCAGGGGAGCAGGCGGTGATGGCGGCATCTGCCGATAACACCGTGCTCCGATTGATCAGCGTGTACAGCGCCGATTACGCGCCACGCGTGGATTTTGCCCGGCGGATTGTGGCCGATTTGCGTGCCGGCAAGCCGGTGATGGGGATTGCCGATGATCTATTTAATCCACTGTTTGTGGATCATGCCGTTGCGGCCATCGGGGCGGCGCTGGCACAGCGTACGCCTGGTGTGTACCATCTCGGAGCGACGGATGGGATTTCGAATGCCGCGTTTGCCCAGCTCATCGCCGAGCAGCTCCAGGCCGATCCCCATCTTGTACAGCCTGTTTCCTTTGAAGCCTTTTGGAGCGATCGACCAACCGCCGCGCCGCGCGGGCCGTATATGGGTCTAAACACGCAGGCGTTCCGTGCCGCCTTCGGCGAGCAGATTCTTACCACCAACGAACAGAGCGTCCGTGCGTTTATCCAACATCTTCTTGTATGACCACTCCTTCCACCATTGGCCATGTGCGCGCCTGTCAGATTTGCGCCGCGTCTTCTCTCGAGCTTGTGCTCATGCTTGGGCATCATCCGCTGCCGAGTTCATACCTCACCGAGGCGCAGTTGCACGATCCAGAAACGGCCTATCCGCTCACCCTCGTGCGCTGCACCGCGTGCGGCTTGGTGCAGCTCGATCATATCGTGGATCCCACAAGCGTGTTCCCGCCGGAATATCCGTACCAAACCGGGATGACGAACATGCTCATCCGCAACTTTCAGGCACTGGCAGATGCGGTGGTTCCAGCGTATGGGCTCACGTCTGAGCACCTGGTGGTGGATATCGGTTCCAACGACGGCACGCTGCTCAAACCGTTTAAGGCGCATGGCGTGCGTGTGTTAGGCGTGGAGCCCACAGATACGGCAAAACTCGCCAATGCGGCAGGGATCGAAACGATTCAGGCCTACCTCACCGTTGAAACGGCGCGCGCGGCAGCCGAAAAGTATGGCACCGCACGGGTTGTCACCGCCGCCAATGTATTTGCGCACATCCCAAATCCGGTGCAGGTGGTGGAAGGGGTCAAAGCATTGTTGAGCGACGACGGCGTGTTCATTTCCGAATCGCAGTATCTCATGGATATTGTGGAGCATCTGGAATTCGATACGGTGTACCACGAACATCTGCGTTTTTATGCGTTGAAGCCACTGCAAACGCTGTTCGCCCTCACCGGCATGAGCATCGTCGACGCCGAACGGATCTCCGCAGCCGGTGGCTCCATTCGTGTGTATGCAAAAAAGGGGACGCATGTGCCCTCTGCGCGCGTGGCAGAACTCATCGCGGCCGAAGAAGCCGCCGGATTATACGATGCCGCAGCACTGAACGCGTTTGCACAAAAAGCCATTCAGGCCAAGCGCGACCTTTTGGCATTGCTCCTATCCTGCCGCGCCAAGGGACGCATCGCCGCGCTCGGCTCTCCGGTGCGCGCAAACACCCTTATGGGCTTCACGCGCCTCGACACCACGCTTATCGACTACTGCGGCGAGCGCAGCGGCTCCCCAAAAATCGGCCTCTACACGCCTGGCACGCACATCCCCGTAGCCGATGAAAAACGCCTCTTTGATGAACAGCCAGAATTCCTCCTCGTCAACTCCTGGCACATCGGCGAAGAACTCATGAAAAAAATGCGCGACCTCGGCTACAACGGAACGTTCATTGTCCCATTGCCGACACCGAGGCTTGTGTCATAGCGCCACCCTCTCATGTGTCATAAAGAGCCTTCCTTCTCATGAGTCATCCTGAGGAGAGTCGCTCCTGCAGCCCCCGCAAAGGCAAGAAATATCCAGCGACCGACGAAGGACCCCTTTCTTTTGATAACATTTCTCAGCAAGGAAACATCTCTTGGAGGATAGAGATAATGGTTCCTATCTCTGCAATCCTTTGTAAGAAGGATTTACGCACAATCCTTCTTCAAAGGTTCGTATATCCATACGTCTATCTCTCTCCTGCAAAGTGACATGGTGCGCTTTGCATCACCCTCTACCAATAGAAAGGGGTCCTTCGTCGGTCGGGGGTAGCCACGTGCCTTTTCAGAGTATGCAGCCCGACCTTCCTCAGGATGACTCATGAGAGGGCAGCCTCTTCATGACCACATGAGAGAGGGAAGCTTTTTAATGTCGTGTATTAAGCCGTTGGTTTCGGATGCGCATCGTACCAAGCGATCGTTTGCTTCAATCCATCTTTCAACGACGTTTTCGGCGCCCACCCTACAAGCGCATTGATTTTTGAGATGTCTCCCAGCCGTCGCTTTACGCTGCCTGCGGGGGAGGGTTTAATGTCGAGCGCGGTGGGGCGCCAGCCTGCGATGTCAAAACAATGGTCGGCGAGCCCTTGAATCGTTGTTTCATCATGACTGCCGATGTGAACCGTTTCAATCGGTTGCTTGTCCGTTGCCGCAGATTCCATGAGCATGCGCATCGCCTCTACCGCGTCTTCGATGTAGCAAAATGATCGCGTTTCCTCCGGGCTCATCAGCGGGAATGGATCCACCTTGAGCCGAATCCGTTCGCAGAGCTCCGGGATCACATGATCGTATCCGGCGCGTGGGCCGTAAAAATTGTGCGGGCGCACAATCACACCCGGAATATTAAAAGTCGATGCGTAATGAATCATGAACAGCTCGCCGATGAGTTTAGTTCCGGCGTATGTCCATCGCGCATTGTACGGATCGCTGATCACGAGTGGCACGGCTTCGGGCGTGGGGAGGGGGAGCACGCCAAACGCTTCGAGCGCACCGGCATATGCTTCGTTGGAAGAGGTAAAACACACCTTTGGCTTTTGCTCCATCTTGGCCACCCACTCCAATAAAAACGCGAGCGACAGGGTGTTGATGCGCAACACCTCGCTCGGCATGCGATAAAAATGCTTGGTGCCATTTACGGCCGCGAGATGGTAGATATGTTCAAACGGGCCGCCAAGCATTTCAAAAGCCGCTTGGTCTGTGAGGTCTGCTTGAATAAAGGTGAGCCGCGTAGCGTACGTGGCAAGGAGGTTTTTGAGATCCTCGTCCATGCGCCCTCGCTGCAAGTTGTCGGTGATCACCACCGTGTCTTGTGTGTGGACAAGGAGATGCCTGGCCAGATGGAACCCCACAAATCCCGCGCCGCCTGTGATAAGGATATTGCGCATAGCTGGGGGTAGTATAGATTATTTTTTAAAGAATGTCCGATCGCGGCGGCTCACATTCCAAATGTCCACAAACCAGGTGCCCACGGGCACGGTGTCGTAAATCTTGCGGAAATTTTGTTCGTACGCGCGGTGGTTCACGGCGATAAATACCACGTCCGCCGTTGGGAGCACATCGCTCAACACGGCATTTGGCACGGAAAAATCCTCACGCATCTCTTCGATGATTTCGGCAGCATGCGGATCGTGCACGGCGATCGACTTGGGTACCTCGCGGGAAATCGTGCGCACCAATTTTGGCGTTAAGCTGTCACGCAAATCATCGCTATCACGCTTAAACGACGCGCCGAGCACTACGATGCGCTTGTTAAACAAATCCGTTCGTTTCTTTAATCCGTTCACGAGGAAACGCGGCGTATGTTCATTTACGCGCCAGGCGGCAAGGAACAGATCACCATACGGGCTGTCTTCCGAGATCATGCCAAAATCTTTTCGCAAGCAGGCACCAGCCGCGAATCCAGGGGAGGCGATGTTGTTGCGCGGATAATCTTGGTTTGCCAAACGCACAATCTCGTAGATGTTTGCGTTGTGGCGATCGGCCACATAGGCAAAGTGGTTCGCCATGGCAAAGTTTACGTAGCGGTAGATGTTGGAAAAAAGCTTGGCCAGTTCTGCAGAGGTAAAATCCGTTTCGAGTGTCTTTGGCCCTAGGCGGGTAAAGAGCGCCGAGGCGCGCCGCGCGCTTTCCGGATCTTCGGCTCCCACGATTTGTGGCAGCGTGGCGATTTCCTGTTTGGCTTTTCCGGCGGCCAGGCGCTCCGGGCAAAAGGCCAGGAAAAAGTTCTTTCCGATTTCAAATGATGTGCGGGTGCGGAGCACACGTTCAACGTAGCGCGTGGTTTGCGGCGCCACGGTGCTTCGCAAAATAAGCGTTTGCCCTTCGCGCAAATGCGGGAGCAGATTCTCCATCACCTGCATCACCTGGCTCAAATCCGTTTCCACGTGTTGCCGGAGCGGCGTGCCCACGGTAATAATGAGATGTTCCACCTCCGACACGCGGCGGTGCTCCGTAGTGGTTTCCAATTTTTTGCTGGCGGCAAGCTCCGTGTAGCCCGGTTCCTGGAACGGCATGCGCCCATCCCGGATGGCGGCAAGCTCTTTGTCGGACTTCTCAAAGCCGATCACGCGTGCGCCCGTTTCCACAAAGCTTAACGCGAGCGGCAAGCCCACGCGGCCAAGGCCGATCACGCCCACATCAAAGGGGAAAGAAGTCCGGTCGTTCATAGGGATTCAGGGCGAGACCGTAACATGGAGCCTCGCCTATATCAAGGGCATTGGAAATCGGTTCTGAAGAGTCGCTTCCGGGGATAGCTCCTGGCGATGTGAGGACTGTTTGAGTCCCGCGAAGCGGACGAGTTCCGCAGCAT
>JBDKJL010000043.1:0-54949 GCA_039796615.1 Candidatus Parcubacteria bacterium | reverse complement strand
ACTCCGCACACCAAGGGATGCATGCCGAATTTCACCGGACGTGAGAAGTGATGAAAGCGACGAAGCCCATGCCGATGCGGGCAAATACCGTAACGGCTCACCGGGCATTGATGTGATGATTCCCACGAGCACGCCGTTTGCAGACCACAGCGGCGCACCGCGATCTCCCCCTGCCGCAACGCCGCTCACCACCCCACGCCGTGCCACCTGCTCACTCGGAATTCCATCGAGCTGCCCAACCGGTTCCGAAAGCGCCAACACGCCCGACGGCTCAAACCGATGTGCGCGTCGCTCCAACCACACGGCCAGCCCCGGCGACACTTCCGTAGCCCGCGCAAATGCCGGCGCGCCCACATTCGATTGCGTGGTTTTCAGAAACAGCACCCCGCTCAACCGATCGCGCACCGCGCGCTCCACAGGCAATGTCGCCCCCTCGTACCACAACGTGATGGCAGACGGATCAATTCCCTCCACCGCCTCTGCCAGAATCACAAACCATCCATCTGATGTAACGGCCACCGCTTGCGCCAACAGCCGATCATCCGTGAGCAGCCCCCCGGCCACACTCCCCCACGCCGGACGCCGATACACCCCCGCCGTAAGTGATACATTATTTTCTAAAAATGGCGCCGGAATAATCGGCGATTGCGGACGCCGATCCACCGGGATCACCGTAACACTCGGCGTTGACGATACCGACGACGGCTCCTCCACTCGTGATGGCACGACTAAATACCGCCCGATGGCCTCCCACTGCTGTGCATCCACTGTCCACGCCACCACCGCGCCGGCCAGCGCCCCGCCCATCACCGACGCAACGAGCGTGAGCACCGTGCGTCGCCACACACGTTCAGGAGCAGAAGAACGAGGCATACGAATAAACTTCAGTATAGCGTAATAACCTCCCAAATAAAAGATGCCTTTTTGTGAGCCGGGAAGCGTCATCTCCGCAAATACGTTCGCGCCGACGCGGCGGAACTCCGCCTCGCTTCGCTTGTCGTCAAACTGTCCTCGCGTCGTTACGAACTTATTTGCGGAGATGACGCTTCCCTTACGTCCACCTCGCCGTCGCTAACATCACCGCCAATAGCAACACCCCTCCCACCGCCTCTGCCCATACAATTGGTCGCGACACGCGTGGCGCAATTCCATACCGCCGTGCGCGAAGCGCAAATGCGCCCAAGAGCGCCGCGTATCCCCCATGCAAGATAATTTCCACCGGCAATAACAGCCCCAACAATCCAAGTTGTACGCCGATCCATGCGCCAAGCATGCTCCATCGCCGACGATGCGCGTGTTCCGACTCCACATGCGCGGTGGACCAAAACAGCATCGCGCCCGTGCCCGCCAACACCGAAAGCGGGATCCATCGCGATGCGTGCACAAACATGGTGAGCCCCACCGACGCGTATTGCACGAGCCATAATACCACCGGAACCAGTGCGAGATTAAAATACGAAAGCCCGTTCACCGGATAGCGCGACGGAAGAAAAATCACAAAAAATAATAACGTCAACGCCACAAACGAAATCACCCCGCCGAATAACGGGATCAACACCGACGCAAAAATCCCTTCAGCAAGTAACAACCCATATGCCGCACTGGCCAGCGCCAACACGGATGGCGCAACACGCACGGCAAGCTCCGAAAGCGATATCCGCTTCCATCCAATAAACACCGCCGCTGCCGCAAAGGTGATCGGCGCCATCGCCGCCACCCACGGATACGTGCCCGCGCTCCCCGCCTGCCAATACAAACACCCGGCGCTCACCATCGCCGAAATGATTGGCATCACCCTTCGAAAAAGTAACATAGTGATCCCACCTCCTTACTCCACTCAAGCATCGCCTTCCTCCTTAAAATCTCTCCAAGCCGAGGACGCCTTCGTTTGGGATGCAGCGCGAGGCAAAATCGAGCACCAAGCGATGCGTACATCGTGTACGCGGAGCGCGGCGCGCAGATTTTAACGAAGCGATGCGCCCAAACGAGGCGTCCCCTCTTCATCTGTTGACTCCTGTAGGAAGCGCCACCACTCCATGAGGACGACAGAACAGGCCGTAGCCACCGGAATCGCAAAAATCGCTCCCGCAACCCCAAACAACTTTCCTCCCACAAGCAACGCCACGATCGAAATCACCGGATTAATCCCCACCGCGCGCTCCATCACCTTGGGCACGAGCACATGATTCTCCACCTGCTGCACCAACACGAACAAGATAAACGTGAGCAGTCCGAGCATCGGCGATTGCGCCGATGCGGCAAGCACCGCCGGGATTCCCCCCAGGATTGGCCCGAGGTATGGAATGAACTCCGTAAACCCCCCAAGCACCGCAAGCACGAGCGCCCCCTGCACCCCCAACACCCGCAGGCCGAGATAATACAAGACGCCCACGATCACCGAAAGAGCCAGCTGCCCCAGCAACCAGCTCCCGAACTTTGCCTGCACCTGCGTTAACAATCGCGTGGCCAGCTGTTGATGCCGATCGGGCAATAAGTTTTTAAACCACTGCAACGCCTCCGCCTTTTGCACCACCATGTAGAACGCCATCACCATCACCACAATGAGCGCGGCCAATCCTCCGAACACATTCGTCACCGTGCTAAACAGCCCGCCCACAAATCCCTCCAATCGCGTTTGCAACGACGACACCGCCGTTTGCAAATTTTCCGATAACCCGTACTGATCCGTAATCTGACGCAGCCACGCCACGCCCTCGGCCAGCACCTGCACCGAGCGCCCAAGGGTGGATCCCAACTTCCCAAGCTGCTCGATCATCTGCGGAAGAATCAGCACCAGCGTGGCAATGATCCCGCCGAAAAATAAAATGTAAAAAAAGATCACGGCCAGCCCCTTTGGAATTTTGAACCGGTTTGTCCATTGCACAAACGGATTCATGAGCGCCGCCAAAATGAGCGCCGTAAACACCAACGCGATGATGTCGCGCACGGCCCATAAGAACGTGAGCAACAACAATGTCACCACCACCTTAATGATCGTGTGCGTGGAAATCGAGATGGAACGTTCTTGCATGGGTGTGGTACATTCTCATTCTACAACGTCACACCCTCCCATGCCAGCCGCTCCCGCTCCAGCACCGTTCGCGGAAAACCGTAAAGCCCGCCACGACTACGAAGCACTCGAAACATTCGATGCCGGGATTGTGCTTTCTGGGCAAGAAGTAAAGTCTATCCGCCATGGCGGTGCCCACCTCCTCGGAGCGCACCTTTCGCTGCACCATGGGGAACTTTGGCTGAACGGAGCGCAGATATCTCCCTATGCCAAAGCAGGATCCCTTACAGACTACGATCCCACGCATCCGAGGAAGGTTTTGCTACGTAAAACAGAGCTTGAGCGCCTGGCCGGAAAATTACAGCAAAAAGGATTGACATTAATCCCCTTTTTACTGTATCCTCACGGCCGTCACATCAAGCTCCGATTTGGCCTTTGTCGCGGACGAAAGTCCCACGATAAGCGCGATCTCATCAAAAAACGCGACATCACCCGTTCCCTCCAACGAGGGGACGAATAACCCCCTGGGGATGACGAGCATTGACGGACTGTTCGTTTAACACCTGCAGACCGAGTTCCGGACCATCTCGTAAAACGGGTCCGACAAAGACAACTGCCAACGTCTTTTCAAAGGTGTCGTCCGCGTTCGCTTCGGCGTTCCGCGTGACGTCTCCTGCCATGGCCCTCGCCTAAAAACGACCGGTGCCATCCGATCCCCGACACAGCGCCCGAATGCGCCGGTGCGATCGTCATATCCTCGGGCTTGATGCCGCGTGATCATGATCCGCGCGGCGTGACTGGCAGATCATGGGAGAGGCTGGTATCATCTTGTCCGTTCATCGCCACCTCTTCCCCGCCCATCTGGCGGAAGAACGGACTATGTCTGTGAATGAAGGGGTTCTGCGTCAGGACCAGACGGGGGTGCGACTCCCCCCATCTCCACCACCGATTCCCAAATGCGTATCCACTACAAACGGCGTGTTCCGCAGCGGCCTGCCGCCGCCCTTTACCGTACAAACCAACAAATCCGTGTTCCGGATGTTCGCGTGGTCGATGAAAACGGCGAACCCCTGGGCGTGCTCCGCATCGAAGCGGCGCTCGCCATGGCGCAAGAACGCGGGTACGATCTGGTAGAGGTGTCGCCCAAGGCCGAACCGCCCGTGTGCCGCCTGCTCGACTACGGCCAATTCAAATATCAAAAAGAAAAAGAGATGCGCGCCAAAAAAGTGCACGCACATAAGGTGGAGGTAAAAGGCATCCGCCTGTCCGTAAAAATGGGCAAGCACGACGAAGATATTCGCCTGCAAAAAGCCAAGGAATTCTTGGAAGAAGGTCACAAGATCAAAATCGAGATCATGCTCCGCGGCCGTGAAAAGGCTCACGGAGACCTGGCCAAGCAGCGTATCGAAACATTCGTCGCCTCTCTCCAACAGACCTATCCCCTTTACCTCGATCAACCCGTCCAACGGCAGGCCAGCAATTACTCGGCCATCGTGGGTCGAAAATAATCCTATGAAACTCAAGACGAACAAGACCGTGGCCAAACGCTTCCGCCTTACCGCTACCGGCAAGGTGATGCGTCAACATGGCGGCCAGAACCACTTCAACGCCCGCGATGCCGGCAAGGTTACCCGCAACAAGCGCCGCGACGAACCGATGTCCAGCCATTTCACCAAGAACATCAAAATTTTAATCGGTAACATTTAATATGCCTCGAGTTAAACGCGGAACACACCGCATCAAGCGCCGTAAAAACATCCTGGCCCGCACCAAGGGCATGATGTGGGGTCGTAAATCCAAAATCACCCTGGCCAAAACCGCCGCCAACAAGGCTGGCGTGCACGCCTACGTGGGTCGCAAGCTCAAAAAGCGCAACAACCGCGCATTGCAACAGGTGCGCATCAACGCCGGAGCCCGCCTTAACGGCACCACCTTCTCCCGCTTGGTGAACGACCTCAAGAAACGCAATGTCTTGCTGGATCGCAAAGTATTGAGCGAGCTCGCCATGAATCATCCGGCCGTCTTCGCAAAAGTCATCAAGGCTTAAGATCAGAAATGAACAGCAAACTCCTCCGTAACAACGGAGGAGTTTGCTATACTAGAGGCCTATGGCTCTCAAACCCGCGATCCCTCTGCGTTCCGACGAAGCGGCCACGCGGCCACGTGCAGAGCAGCCCGCCCCAACCTCCAAAGAAAGTGGCACGCGAAGCCTTCCTCACTCCCCGGCAGATCGCGCGCTCCGTGAGCTTGAGGCCATCCAGAGCGCTCTTCAAAGCGATATCGAACAGGGCGTGGCTGAATCAAGCCTCCAACGGCTCCGTATCCACGAACAGCGCCTTGAAAATGCCCTGGAGGCCTCGCTGAATGCCCCCGAGCCCCAGCAGGCTATGGATGATCGCCGCAAGCTCCTTGAGGCACTCCCGGCCATCCGCCACGCCATTCGGGAGATCCAGCAGCGGCTCCCCCATCACGCTCCAGAAGAAGGCTCAGGCGCTCTGCGCACCATCCCGCGGCAAGGAGCCGATGCCACCCATCTCGATGCCGTGGAAAAAGCCGCGGAAGAAGGAACGATACATCCAGACCTCCGGGAACACAAAGCTGACATGTTCCGAGATCGGCGACGCCGATTATTGGATCTTCAATCAAAACCATCACTGCCTCCCGCAGAAAAACTGGACGAAGACGCCGCAGAGACAGAACGTCTTCGGCGCCTCATCGAAGCCTTGGAAGGAAGGGAGGAAGACGCCGCCCCCTCCGGAGTCCGTCTCCGAACACCTGCCGCGGAGCGTAAGCCAAAAGATCCCTCTACAGAGATCGCTCGTATCGAAAAACAACAAGCTCCACTAGCGAAACGCATCTTCGAAAAATACGGAAAGAACCCCGAAGACATTACATGGAGCGACGGTATGGCTGTAACGCACGGAGCCCTCCATGCGCTCATGGGCGAAAAAAGCGATCTGCAAGAATGGCGTGAGCTTGAAGAATGGCGCAAAACCCTCGCCGACGAAGAGGAAGAGGCCGCGTAATCTCACAGGGACTTCCGGGTATTTTTGGAACGTGAGCGCCGTTCGAAGCCCAAGCTGCCCCGTTGCGAAGCGTGTCCGGCATCCCGCTCCGAGCGGGGATGCAAGGACGTTTCTCGCGAGAACATCGCGAGCGTGACAAAAATAGCCGGAAGCCCCTGTGAGATTACAACGTCACAGCGCGTGTAGCCACAGATTCTTGCACCCGCGCAACAAATGCCTCGGTAGAAAGTGACACTTGCGCTTCCTCACCGCGGAGCCGCACCGTGAGCGCCTCACCGGCCGCTTCTTTATCTCCCACCACGAGGGTGTACGGAATTTTTTGCTTCTCGGCGTTCCGAATCTTTTTCCCCACGCTTTCGTTGGTGTCGTCACACTCAACACGTAACCCCGCGTCTTGGAGCGTGCGCGTGAGCGCCTGCGCAAAATCCGCATGCCGCTCGGCCACGTTGAGCACGCGCACCTGTACGGGCGCGAGCCATGCCGGAAAAGCTCCGGCATAGTGTTCGATCATCACTCCCAGGAATCGTTCCACTGACCCCAAAATGGCGCGGTGCACCATCACTGGCCGCTTCATGGTGCCGTCGGTATCGGTGTATTCCAGGCCAAATCGCTCTGGCTGATTAAAGTCGAGCTGGATGGTGGCCAGCTGCCACTCACGGCCAATCGCATCCTTGGTCATGAAGTCGAGCTTTGGGCCATAAAAGGCTGCCTCGCCCTCGCCCACCTCTGGCGTTCTGCCAAATTCCCCCATCACGTCGGCCAGGGTTTTTTCCGCATCTGCCCAGAGGGCGCTATCGCCCAAATACTGCTCCGGATGTTGCGGATCGCGCACGGACAATCGCACGCGATGGAACGACATCCCGAACCCCTTATAGAAATCCTCCGCGATGTGATAGATGGCGCGCACCTCTTCGGCTACCTGATCGGGTCGACAAAACACATGCGCATCATCTTGCGTGATACTGCGCACGCGCGTGAGCCCGGCGAGCTGCCCGGTATTTTCGTCGCGGTACACCGTGGTGGTTTCTCCCATCCGAATAGGGAGATCGCGATAGCTCCGTGGCCGCGAGGCGTAAATTTGTGTGTGGTGCGGGCAGTTCATGGGCTTGAGCACAAACACCTCGTCTGTTTTTTTGCTCGACACATGAAACAGATCGTCTTCGAACTTGTCCCAGTGTCCGGATGTTTTATACAAATCCGCTTTGGCGATATGCGGAATCCACACCCGCTCATATCGATATGGACGCATCAACTCCCAAATAAACTGCGTGATCAACTCGCGCAACAGCGTGCCCTTGGCCGTGAAGAGCGGCAACCCCGGGCCTACGAGTGCTGAAAAGGTGAATAAACCGAGCTCTGCGCCGATCTTTCGATGATCCCGTTTTTCGGCCTCCACCATCATGGCCTCATAGGCAGCCAGCTCCTCTTTGGTGCTAAAACAAAGCCCGTAGATGCGCTGCATCTGTGGATTTTCTGATTTGCCACGCCAATAGGCTCCCGCCACTTTTTGCAGTTTCCACGCGCGCCCGATCTCGGAGGCCTGTGCTACATGCGGCCCACGACACAAATCGGTAAAGTCTCCCGTTTTGTACACGCTCACCGTGGAAACATTTGTTGGATCCAGATCCCCCTCCTCCTCCTTGCCCACGGCTGTGGTGCCACGCGTTTTAAGATCGGTGAGCAATTCAACCTTGTACGACTGCCCGAGCTGCTCGAACAACCGAATCGCGTCGTCGATGGGCATTTCCACACGCTCGAATGACGGATTTTCTTTGAGCAGCTTTTTCATCTCTTCGGAAATCCCCGAAAGATCTTCGGGCGTTACCGCTCGGCCGATATCAATGTCGTAATAAAATCCGTTGTCTACCACCGGCCCTACACCAAATTTTGCATTCGGAAACAGGCGCTTTACGGCCGCGGCCATGAGGTGTGCCGCGCTATGACGAATGGTGTCGAGAGGAAGCATAGGGAGGGATGAAACAGCCATAGCCTACGTGACGGCAGAGGCGGGGTCAATGCGATAACGACGCCCACAAAATCACAAAAACCCACCGGCTATTGAACACGAATCGTAATATGATCTTTGAGCGTTGGGAGCCGCCGCACCCACCGCGGGCGCACGGTAACAGCGGCTGATTCAACCCCTTCGATATCTTCTAACCGACGCTCGGCCTCGTCGATCGGGAGGCCTACCACCAATTCCTTATTAAGCGCTGTACTGTTTTCTGTGAGTTTGGTCTGCACTTCTGCGGAAATGTCCAATGCGGCCGTTTCCTGCTGGGCATCAACGCGCTGGATGGAGAACGATGTTTTGGCCGGATCGAATCCTACGATCAAGCGACCCTCGGGCACACGCTCCCCCACCCGCTCCTGCACAAGCGCCTCCATGTCGGCCTTAGCATAAAACACTCCGGTAACGTCTACCTTAAGCGACATCAAGAATCGATCCGCCTCTTCGCCGGGGCGAATGTCTGATTTCATATCGAGCACCCGCACCAGATACGCCGACTCCGTAAATCGAGCGTCTCCCACCTCGGCCATAAGCACTTTTTTGGCCTGCTCCAAAATCTCCTGCTCAAGCGCTGTTTGAGCTTTTACCAAATCCGCCTCCTCAAGCACCGTCACTGTTTTGAGACCGCCAGTGAATGCCGTGACGCTTTCGGCAAAAATCCACTCTTGCAACGATTCGGCCAGCCCCGGAATGGTGAATCGCGTTTTTCCGGAAAACTCAAACGACGCGCCCGGGGCATCCGCATACGCCTCTACCTCTACCGCCTCTTGCGACGGAACGGTGACGGTTTCGTCGATGTGATACAACCGCCCGTCGGCCGTGAGCAGCCGCGTGGTGCGCACGAGTGGCTGAGGGCGAGAATAATTATTGATAATCCGTACACGCCCTCTGGCCTGCGTTTCCACCGATCGCCCGCCGCGCGCCGCCACCGGGAATTCCTGCACTTTTTCAAACACGCCTTGCACCACGCGCCCGCCAAGCTGCCCCTGCCCAGGGGTGCGCGCCACATCAATCGCCGCCGCAATCGTCATTGGCTCGCGAGCAGCCGTAACCGTTACCGTGGCGCGAACAGACGAGAACCATAAGGCCGCAAAGGCGATCATCACGGTAAGCCCAATAAACGTGTACGCAATATTCCGGTAAATCGCCGGCGTTGGCGGAGCGGGAAACGGCTCCCGATGCCGTTTGCGATGCATGGAGTGGATAACCATAGCCTCTAAGGATAGAAGAGTAACACAAAAAAAGACCCTGTGCTACGATCTTTCGGGTGTTTCTTTCGGATATATACGTTTCGCGGCGTGAGGACTGTTTGAGTCCCGCGAAGCGGACGAGTTCCGCAGCGTCGCGAAACGTATATATCCGAAAGAAACACCCGAAACTCTATGCATTCCGCAACTCCCTCCCCCCGCTGTTTATACTGCGGGAATCAACCCGTCTCTCATCGAGCCACCTGGATCAACCAGTCGTTTACGATCCTGATGACTCCCTGGGATCGATTCGTAAGCCGTAATCGTGTAACACGCTCGCTAGAGCGACTGATCGATGTGGGAATGGGCTTGGTGTTTCGGCTCTTGCGCCGCGTTGGCGTGGTAAAAAATAATATGGATCCGGCGGCCGCCCCCTCTTCTCGCGGCGCGGTGTTGATGGAAGAAGCGATCCGACGCGGAATCCCGATTCGTAATCTTGTTGTGGCCGGCCGGCCGGTGGATTGGTATGAGGCATTTATCCGCGGGCGGCGCGTGATGTTTGAGGGGCTTCCACGCCCGATCCGCACGGCGTCGCTTGCCTGGCTCGACGACAAACTGTTGTTAAAGCGCACGTTGGAATCTGCCGGAATCCCCGTGCCACACGGCGGAAGTTTTTCGCGATGGGAGGATGCGCGTGAACGATTTAAAACGCTGCAAAAACCGGTGATCGTAAAACCCCGCCTGGGATCGCGCGGGCGGCACACTACGACGTTTGTTCATACCGAGGAGCAATTGGCGCATGCGTTCCGCACGGCCAAGCAGCTCTGCCACTGGGTGATCATGGAAGAGCACCTCACCGGCAGCGTGTATCGCGGCACAGTGATCGGCGGAAAACTCGCCGGCGTACTTGCTGGCGATCCGCCCCGCATTACCGGAGACGGGGTGCACACGGTGGAAGAACTCGTGGCGCTTAAAAATGCGTCAAAGCCCTCGGGCATTACGGATGCGCTCATCACACCGGCCACACAACCCTTTTTGGAACGGCAGGGGCTTTCGCTTCAACACATCCTCCCCGCAGGCATCACCATCGACCTTACGGAAAAAATCGGGGTGAACTACGGCGGCGCCAGCCGCGAAGTGACGGATGAAACGCACGAAGAGATCAAAAAAGTGATGGAAGCCGCCGGACGCGTGGTAAACGATCCGATCATCGGGTTCGACTTTATTATCGAAAACATCTCTGCCGATCCGGCCGAGCAGCATTGGGGCATCATCGAATGCAACGGCGTCCCCTTTATCAACCTCCACCACGATCCGCTCATGGGCACCCCGCGAAATGTGGCAAAGGATGTGTGGGATTTGTGGGAGCCGATTTCTTAAACAGACTACACACGCACTGCCTTCCCCGCGCTCCACGCGAGGTCGAATAATGCGGAGGCACCTTCGGCGATTTCTTTTGAGTGAATCATAATCACAAAAAGAGGATCGAAGCTGGTCATCGCAACCACATCGTCGGCGATACCAATATTCATCTGGTATGCCGCCCCTGCCGGGATTGTTCGAAATTCCTGCTTAGGATTCCCTGCTAACGCTTTCGCCATCTCCTGACCCGCACGATCGTTAACGATGAGATTTTTCACCTTGTTCGGATTGCGGGGATTTGCTGCGCTGGCAGACCACCGCTGAACCTCTTCTGGAAAAACGGCCTGCACACGGTTCCAACAGGTAAAATACGACGATCGACGTGCGGATTCCATTGATCGATACACCGGTAAAATGGCGTCCTTTCCTTCAAAGAGTTCAATGCGGGGCGCCTTTCCTCGGCCATGCTGCATCGCATTCAAAAGCGGAATCATCATGCGAAGATTCTCCACATTTGCCTGAACATGCTGAAGTAATCGCATCACAGGCACGGCGGCATAACGCTTCACCCGGTGGCCATCTATTTCTTGTGCAAATCCGCTGGCTACAAGCCGCTGCAACGTAAAATACGCGATAGAGCGTTTCACGCCCGCCGCTTTTGCAATCGCGCTCGCCGTTCCCTCCCCAAGTGCAGAAAGCGCCATAAACATGCGTGCTTCTTTTTCTGTAAGCCCAACGGCCACAAGCGACTGGAGGACTGCGCGGTCAATCATATGTTAACAACATTAACAAAAAAGATTAAAAAAGTCAATATTAAAGCAAAAATTGATTATAAAGGTGTTTACTTTTTTAACATTTTCTTTATTATACGCATAAACACCAACAAAAACAACAAAAGGAGCATCCATGGCATACATCGGAATCTCTAGATCAGAACGCATCGAAATCCCCCGTCAAAAAAACCGAAGCCTCACGCAGTTACAGGTTGATCATCTTACCCGTGCAAAAGAGCTCACCGCCTGGATCGACCACCCGGGTCTCCATCAAGCCCAACGGGAGTGGCTCGTTGCGCGCATCACCTACCTACTCTTCCTCGCCGGAAAAACGTGGCACCATGTAGGCATCACCCCGCGAAAAATCCGGAAACGATTGGAAGGAGATATCCTCAAGGAGGCAACGAGACTCCTCGAGCAGCTCCGTCAAGATCTCCATAACTACGAGCATCGGGGTTGGGCGTCGGATCGATACGCCCGAACGGCCTATATCATCCGACTCCATCTTGCCCGCGCGCACCGTCAACCCATCGCCATCGGCACGACGCATCGGGAGTTGGAGATGCTCGCGAACGGAAGCCCCTCTTGGGAATATGCCACACAACGGATCAACGATTTCCGTAAAAACGGCGATAAAGATCACAATCTCCTCATCCACGTCCTCCGTAATCCCCAATGGTATCCGCCAAAACGGATCCAGACCACACAGAAAGAACTGCGAACGCTCGCGTTCCGCGCTGTGCGCTCCCTGCTTCAGGAGATAAAGAAGATCCGCGCGCAAAAACAAGAAACGGGAGAGGAATCAGCGTACGCTTGGATGGACGATGGCGATCGAAGAGTGAGAGAGGCTTTGCAAAATCGTGTCTCACAAATCTACGCCTACGGAAAGTTGCTCCAGATGAGCCTCGAGGATATGGGCACGAGTAAAGAGCAGATCACAGAGCTTCTGTACCCACGCGCCCTGTATCGTGAAAAAGCCCTCAAAGCCATTGCGCTGATGCGGGAACAAGAAGAGAAATATCTGTCAAAACGAGATACTACACGCGTCCGGAGCTACTGTCGACGCGCCCGATGTTCCCTCAAGGAACTCGGAACAGGTTGGGCGGAGCTCAGAGCGATCGAAGAAAAAATCAAAGAGAAGAGCTAAGTGCTACCGCACCCCACCAAAGAACCGCGCCCTCGCGGCTCTGCTCTCGGGGGTGCGGTTCTTTGTTATTATCACCCATCACGCATCTCTTCTTTCTTTATTTTTTCCACCAGCGGTTCCTGCTCTAAACGAACCTTGAACGCTCCGGTAAGAACCGCGTCGTACGTGGTGTGGTGCGGCCGAACGATTTTTTCAAATACCAGCAGGGATGAAAGCCGCTCCGCGAGTGCCTCAACGCTCCCCTCTGTGGGGTAGATTTCGATGTGATCAAATCCAGAGATCTGTTCACCATTCGGTTTTTGATCAGCGAGCTCAAGGATTGTAATGTCGCCCAGTGGCGTAACGATCGGCTCTCGAAAACGAATAATCGCAATCCGTCGGCCAGAAATAATCGATTGATAGATAAAATCACTCTCGTGCTCAAATAATGCGCGCAATCGCTCAAACTCTTCTGCCGACGCGCACTTGTAACACACGTGATCTGCCCGCGCAGACGGAGATGCTTGTTCTGCCCACGCATTAAATGCCTGGACAAGTGGCATGGCGGGGGCAAAGAAATCCGTCGTATTCATTGTCGTCATATACATCATACGTATTCTAAGCTCCTACCTTCACTGTTCCCGGCCCTAACACGGTTTCAATATCTTTTGCGAGCGCTTCATCGAAGGAGATTTTACAATCAGAATGGATGAGGCGAACCCCGGAGGCCTCGTTAATTTTGAGGTGAACGGGGTGGAGGCCGGGGCGGCGATCGCAAATTTCTCGGACGGTTTTGAGAACGGCGGCCGAGGGGTGGGCGTTAAAATGGAGGATGATCGGTGAGGGTGTTGCCGTAGAAGCGGCAGGCGCATCATCCGCCGACTGACCAGCCCCTCCCCCCTGCTGTTCTTTGATGGTGCGCGCGATCTCATCCAAATTCAGCGGGGTGATATTAAACGCGCTTTCAGCCAGCACTTTCATTTCCCCGTCTTTTTCCTGCGGACGGCCGGTGATGCACAAAACGGTGTCGGCCTCCCAATATTCCGGATGATCCTGATACACGCGCGGAAACACCACCACTTCCACGCGGGCAGAAAGATCTTCCAACGTGGCAAACACCATCGGTTCGTTGTTTTTTGTGTAGATTTTTTTTGCTTCGGTAAGGATGCCCCCCACACGCACCCGCTTTTCTTTTTTCAATTCCGGGAGCTTTAAGAGTGGCGTAAAGTAATCGCCAAGGCGATCCGAAACATCGCGGAACGGATGCGCAGACACATACAGACCGAGCAATTCTTTTTCCCACGCCAACAAGTCGTGATTGCTCGCAGGCGGTGCTAGCTTGAGCGTGAGGGCGTGTGTGGATTTGGTATCCCCGGCCATCGCGAATAAATTCACCTGTCCGCTTAATGCCTCTTGCGCCACCCGTTTGTGATATTCCAACAGCGTATCCGTGTTAAACAAAATCCGGCTTCGATCGCCAAAGCAATCGAGCGCACCGGATTTTGCCAATGCTTCCAGCGATTTTTTATTGAATGCCTTGCCTGGAATACGCGTGGCAAAATCTGCCAAGCTTACGTATGGGCCGTGCGCTTTGCGCTCTTTTACGATTTCTTGCACCACATCTTCGCCCAGGCCTTTTACGGCGAGTAACCCAAATCGTAACGTGGGCTGCTTGCCGGGCGCGGGCTCACCAGTGACAGATTCTTTCACCACCGAAAAACCAAGAAACGATTCGTTCACATCTGGCGGCAACACCTTCATGCCCATGCGGCGGCACTCTTCCACTTCAATCGTCACGCGGTCGATATTGTTGCAATCAGAATTCAAGAGGCCGGCCATGAAGCACGCCGGATAATGTGCCTTAAGATACGCCGTTTGATAGGCAATCAACGCATAGCAGGCCGCGTGACTCTTATTAAACCCATAGGCGGCAAATTCCTCAAACTGCTGAAAAATAGCCTCAGCCGTTTCTTTTGTAACGCTATTGTTCACGCTGCCCTCCACAAATTTTTCACGCATCTCGGCCATGAGTTTGGCGATTTTCTTCCCCATTGCCTTTCGCAATGTATCGGCCTGGCCGCCCGTAAAGCCGGCCATGTCTTTACTCACTTGCATCACCTGCTCCTGATACACCGGAATGCCGTACGTTTCGGCAAGCGCCCCTTCGAGTAACGGGTGCATGTAGACAATTTTTTCCTTGCCGTGCTTGCGCGCAATAAATGATTCGATAAACTGCATCGGACCCGGACGGTAGAGCGCCACCATGGCGATGATATCTTCGATCACCGACGGTTTGAGTTCTTTGATATACCGCTTCATCCCATCGGATTCCAACTGAAATACGCCGGTGGTTTCGCCGCGACCAAGCAGCGCATAGGTGGCCGCGTCATCGAGCGGAATGTCGTCGATGTTGATGCGGTCGCCATGTACGGCACGCGTAATGTCGAGCGCATCACGAATCACGGACAAGTTCGAGAGCCCCAAAAAGTCCATCTTGAGCAGCCCCACAGACTCCGACGAATGGAGCGAATATTGAATCACGTGATCCACATCACCGCCCTGCGCTTTTTGAAGCGGCGCAAATTCCACCAGCGGGCGCGGGGCAATCACGATGCCACAGGCATGCTGCGATGCATGACGCGATGTGCCTTCCAATTTAATCGCCAGATCGAGCAATCGCCGCGTGCGTTCATCGCCATCGTACATGGCACGAAGTTCCGGGCTTTCTTTAACAGATTTTTCGAGCGGAATATGCCGACCCTGAATGGGCGGCGGAATCGCCTTTGCCACGCGATCCACTTCTTGAAACGTCCAACCCATCACGCGGCTCACATCGCGCACCGCAGCACGCGCGGCCATGGTGCCGAAGGTGATGATCCCCGCCACGCGGTTGCGCCCATATTTTTCCATCACATACTCGATCACATCCTTGCGGCGCACATCGTCGAAGTCCAAATCGATATCCGGCATGGAAATGCGATCCGGGTTTAAAAACCGTTCAAACAGCAGCCCATATCGCAATGGATCCAAGTTCGTAATTTTGAGCGCGTACGCCACAATGCTTCCGGCCGCAGATCCGCGCCCCGGGCCCACAATCACCCCATGATCTTTTGCCCAGTTCACGTAGTCCTGCACAATCAAAAAGTACGCGGCAAATCCCATGCGCTCAATCGTTTCCAGTTCAAAATCGAGCCGCTCAATGGCTTCGTCGCTCGGCGTGCCATATCGATCCTTGAGGCCATCCTCGCACAAAGCGCGCAGGTGGCCATCCGGCGTTTCGCCTTCGGGAACATCAAATGTGGGAAGCAAATTTACGCCCAGTTCGAGCTTTACGTTACATCGATCGGCGATCCGGCGCGTGTTCGCAATCGCCTCAGGCGTGTCTTTAAACGCCTCCATCATCACCTCCGGCGGCGCCAGGCTGTGATCCATGTTGCTCATGGAATAGCGATTGATATCTGTGAGCTGCTTGCCGTCGTGAATGCACTGAAGCGCGTCTTGTGCCTCCACGTCATCAGGACGCAGGTAGTGCGCATCGCGGGTGGCAACAATGGGCGCACCCGTTATTGCCGAGAGGGCAACGAGTGATTGATTCACCTCTATTTGCGTAGAACTTTCTGGATGATGCACCAACTCCAAAAAGAAATGTTCCTTCCCAAAAATCTCCTGATACTGACGGATCAGCTGCTCGGCTTTTGCCGTATCATGCGCCGCAAGCGCCTTGGGAATCTCGCCTTTGAGGCAGCCCGAAAGTGCGATGATCCCCTTCCCCCATTTTTTAAGCGAATCTTTGTCGGTACGCGCACGATAATAGAACCCTTCTAAAAATGCTTCGGAAACAATCTGCAGAAGATTTTGGTATCCCTCGTTTGTTTCCGCCAATAACGTGAGGTGATACGAAAAATCATCCACGCGCGGCCGCTTGTCTGTGAGTTTATTCGGCGCCACGTCGATCTCCACCCCAATAATCGGCTTGATCCCGGCCTTCACCGCCGCTTCATAAAACTCAATCACGCCATACAACGCCCGATGATCCGTGAGCGCAATGGCGTCGTACCCCAACTCCTTGGCCCGCTCCACCACATCTGCCGGATCGCCGAGCGCGTCCGAAAGCGAGTACATGGAATGCGCGTGAAGGTGGATGAAGGGGGGTTTTACGAAATCAGACATACAGGATATATTCTATTTTATTCCGGTGTGTAAGAGGGACGCGTCTAGGTTTCGTCCGAAGGCTGATTCTTCCCCTGTGGCTGAAACCAATGGAAAAGGTCACCCTATAAGGTTCCGTCCTTATGGGGTCTTTTCTTGTGGATAAACTTATTGATGACATATAAAAATAAAAAAATCGTCGTAAAAGACGCGTTATACTTAAATTCACCCACCAAATATCATTCTCCCTATAAGAAAAAACGGGGGTGAGAGTATTGACCATATTGCTTCCCGCTGACGGCACAAGGCCTGTGGGATTCAATAGAAAAGCTAGCAGGCGGGCTCAAAGGACACAAGTCAGTATCAAATGGACGACGCCCTCCCTCCGCCGTACACTGCTTTTTGGAATATGCGTAACCGTACGTCCAGGTGGCTGTTCGCACCAAGAGCCCTCCTCGCGGGTATCTTTTGCGTGATCCTAATCGGGCAGGGGTGTGCATCAGCGAACTCCTCAAAAGAACCCTACCCCTGCGACGTAAAGCACGGTGAGTACCTCGACTTCGACACCGACGTATGTGTGAAGCCGGGAGATAATCTCGAGCAGCTCTATCGCGTGTACAACTATTGGCGCTTATCGCAACACGCATCCGCTGGCGACGAACCGATCGCATTCCAGATTAGTTTTAACGCATGGCAGGACGCCAATGCGCTGGAGAGCATCATTCAAGACGACGCCTTTGAACGCATTATGGCCATCGCTTACTTCCTGCCTAATGCGGCTGGCGGTTGGCACGCCATGACAAGGCTCCCCGACGACACCACCAAGGACGAGTCCATTGCCAAAGGAGAGACTGTCCTCAAGGAAACCTACTCCTCACTGCCTGAGAGCGATACGCATAAACAGATCGTATCCGCGGCGGATGAAAAAGATTATCTCGTCGGCGGACTTCGCGTTATTGCGCAGCCCAGCGTGCTCATGGTGTGGTGGAAGAAACACACGGAGCTTGCCCGTTTTATCCAACCGATTGACGGCCCGTTCGGTAAGATGCAAAAATTCTTTGAACCCGGCCAAGATTTATGATAAATTTTGAACAACGCCCCCCGCAGGAGCGGGATGAAAATGCCGCATTAGAACGGCTCAAGACGGCGTCAACGCTTGGGGTTGGCGTTGAGCGAATGCCCATCCTTGAAGTGAAGCGCGATCTCGAGTCCCTTATCGGACGACCACTAAAAAACCGATCGGAATCTCACCTCACGCTCATTACGCCGTTTCTCTCTTTCCTGATGCGCGAAGGCCGCGTGTCTCGGGATGAATTGGTGCGTCTTCGATCCATGGAAGAATCTTCCTTGCCCGTGTTGGGCCTTGGCTCTCTTCCCGATCTTGATGTGGAGGCGTTGAAACAGTTTCTGGACACGGAACCTCCGGAAGAAAAACGTGGCGCAACCTTTTTTGCGGTCGTCCAGTTACCGGATGACATCCAACAGCTCCTTGAGGAGCTTCGCTTGCGCGCGGCGCATTCGTTCAAAGAGCGTGGCGAAGAACGTGAGATTTATCCGGTTACCCCACACGTAACCGTGGGATTCACCGAGCAGGATTTATTTGGAAACAAGCAGCTGAACCCCTCTCTTCCCTGCAACATAAAACAGATCCATTGCAAGGAGCTTGTTTTTCAACAGAGCAAATCCTCCAATGAAGCGCCACCGAACGCGTATGAAACGTTGACGTGAGGGACATTTTTATTCCTCATCATCATCCCCTCTCCCCCGCCGGCTTTTCTTTGCTTTCTTTTCCATGAATCCCATGAGCGCTTCGCCACCTTTGGCGAGGATGCTCAAATACCCTGCGGAACTTTGGAGACGCTCCTTGATATCAGATACCATTTGTTCAAAGCGGTGAAGTTTATCCAAGCCATCTTTGAGGGTACGGTTTGCGCGATGTGCAAAGAGTGCTGCCTCAAAAAGCAACCAGGTAAGCATCACGCCAATCCAAATGGATGCAATGGCGAGGATGAAATAGAGTGCTTCGAGCGATTTGAAAGTGTTCATAGAACCGTATGCAAACAGTATAGCATATTTCTGGCGGCATTATTTCCCCAGCGCCAATGCGGCCAAATAGATGCGCGGCGATCCTACGGCCTGGAGCGCGCGAGCCGCCTCGGCAGCGGTGGCACCGGTGGTGATCACATCATCCACAAGAAGAACGGGAGTGGTGACCGGGCGCGTTGCCTGGAATGCGCCGCGGATGTTTGCCTGGCGCATACGCTCATCATGCCCAAGTTCGGCTTGCGTGGATGTGGTTTTTCGCCGCAACAACAACGACGCAGCGGTACCATGTGGCAGAGCGTCGTGGATATCCCACGCCGCGCACAGCCGCTCTGCCACCCATGCCGCCTGGTTAAACCCGCGCTGGCGTTCGCGCGACGTGGCGAGGGGCATGGGCACCACAGCGAGCGCCTCTTCTTGCGCCCACGGCAACACACCGTTCCGCCGCTCCTTAAATGTACGCGCATATGCCTCTACAGACACCGCCGTGGCCGTAACACCCTGATATTTCACATCTGCCACCAATCGCCGCAGCGGCAATGAATGATAAAACCCGGTTGCCACTACGCCATAAAACGGAAGGGCTCCTTCACACGCGGCACGATCATGCGTTGCTTCGACGGAAAGGCATCGTGGGCACGGATCACGCGGCGTTACCTCAACCGCATCCCGACACTCTGTACACCACCAACCCCGCGCACCCTCCTCACGCTTCGCCGCCCCACACGCCACGCAGCGAGGAGGGTAGAGAATATCTAGAAAAAATGAGAGCGAACGCATATCTTCTAGATATACCCCCTTGGCGGCGTGAGGACTGTTTGAGTCCCGCGAAGCGGACGAGTTCCGCAGCGTCGCCAAGGGGGTATATCTAGAAGATATGCGCTCGCCACAAAAAATCCCTTATAACACCGTTTCCTTTACCTCATACCCGCTTACCACCCAGGCTCCGCCTGATTGTGTGAAGGTGATGGTTGCATCACGATATCCAGAGGTTTCTGGGGTTTCCGCAGACGCATCACGCGTGCGCACCTGTAGCTGCACCGTAACACGGAATGTTTGGCCAACAAACGCATCGCCTTCCGGCCGTTCTACAAGCCGTCGTGCCAGGATCAAATACAGTGGCCCCGAGGCAGGATGAAGCGCGCGGAGCTCTTCGCCGCGCGCCCGGAATGTGGCGGCTAAGGTAGGAGAAACATTCAATTGTGCATCATCAAAATTTCGGAATCCATCTTCGCTCGATCCACTCTCTACCCGCTCTGCCAAAATGCCCGCGCGGCGCGACAACTCGGCAATCACGAGAGCATCTGGGCTTGCACCCGCCGGATCAAATGACGCAGAACCGCTCCCGCCCGGCTGCGTGCCTCCTACCGCATCCGGAGAACCGCTCGGACGAGGCGCTTGGGGGTTTACCGCCCCTGGAAGAGCTGGTGGTTGAGATGTGTTTCGTGCGGGCACCAACGGCTTAATGGCCGGCCACACAAAGTACCATCCCACAAATCCAAAGAGCACGGCGGATCCGATGAGAAGGAGGAGGAGTTTAAGACGACGGCTCATAGAGAGAGGAAGAGAATCGTAAACACGTTACGGCGTGGGGGCATTTGCTGCCGGCGGCATCTCGGCGAGATCGGCCGCAAGATCGGCCTGATCCGATTGTTGCTTGTCTTGCTCAATTTGCAATAGTTGCTTTGGATCGGTGGTGACCAACTGATCTTCGGTGTACGACGCCACCACCTGAATGGCCGCATGTTTTTGCCCGGCAAAGAAGATCCCCTCCCCGCGTCCGCTTTCGAGTAACAGATATTTTTCGGACTGCGTGAGCAAAAAGGTTTTTGCCACCAAATCGATGGCGGCCGGGCTTTGTTTGAGCAACAGCTGAAGCGATGAGTTCGTTACAATCGCCTGGCCATACGGCGAGGTAAGGAAGTCGTTCACGTCTTGCGTGATGGTGGTGATGCCCAAATAATATTTGCGACAACGCTTTACGAGCGCAAAAATAAATTTTGCCGAATCTTCGTGCTGCATCAACCACCAGGCTTCGTCGATCACGAGCACGCGCTTTTTTCGCTCGGAGCGTACCACATTCCAGATGTAATTGATCACCGTGTAAATGGCCATCGGCCGGAGTTCATCTTCCAAATCGCGCACGCTAAACGTCACCATGATGTTATCCATCCGCACGCTGGTGGGCGCGTTGAGCAGCCCGGCAAAGGTGCCTTCGGTGTATTTTTTCAACCGCAACACCAAATCGGCCGTGCCCTCCATCCCCTCCAAGATGTCCTGAAGATCTTGCAAAATCGGCGGCTCGATGGTGGACAGATCCACGCCCGGCACCACATCTTTTTTGGCGTATGTTTCGAGTAACGCGCGATCCAAAATCGAATCTTCGGCCGTGGTGAGCGTGCCGAGCATCAGCTTGAGCAGGCCTTTAATCGTAATGACCGCACTCCGGATAATGTCCTCCACGCTTACGGATTCGCCTGTGGGGCGCGGCAAATCAAACGGGTTGATTTTGGCCGCAGACGCAAGCGAGATGTTGATGTACGTGCCCCCCACGGCATCCGAAAGATGTTTGTATTCCATTTCCGGATCGATCACGATCACCTCAGTGCCGAGCATGAGCGATCGCAAAATTTCCAGCTTAACGGAATACGATTTACCGGCACCGGACGTGGCAAAAATCACGGCATTGGCGTTTTGCAGGGAGAACCGGTCGAAAATAATGAGCGAATTGTTATGACGATTCACGCCATACAAAATCCCGCCATCGCTTGTGAGCTCTGCCGAGGTAAACGGAAAGCTCGACGCGATGGGCGAGGTGCTCATGTTAAACGTAATCATGAGCTCATCATTCCCCAACGGCAGCGTGGAATTAAACCCCTGCTCCGCCTGATAATAGGCGCGCTTGGTGTAAATGAGCATGGAACCAAAGGTGGTTTCCACCGTGCGGCTCAATCGCTCCAACTGCTCCGGATCCGACGAATAGAACGTGCAGTAAAAGGCGAATTGGAAAAAGTGTTCAATCCCCTGCGTAAGATCGTCGCGCAACTGTTCGATGTCACGCAAGGCGGTTTCAGCAATCGGATCGCGCGGCTTACCGCTCTCCGAATCCATGTTGATCTGCGCCTCCACCACCCCCACCTTGCGTTTGAGCTCTTTGAGGATCACGTCGGACTTCACCGGATAAAAGAACATGGCCACATCAAATTGCGCCGACAGGTTAATGATCGGCGAGGCCCACCCCACGGTGACATACCGCGGATAGGTGACGATAAAAAGGGTGCGCACATACACATCCCCCAACCGCACAAACGATGGCTCCACCTTCATGGCCGATGGCGCGATAAGATCCTTGATGGAGGCCACGCCCTTGCGATACACCCGCTCTTCCTCGAGCGCGATCTGCTCTTCGGCCAGGCGCTTTTTTACCTCTTCTTTTGGCGCGCCTTTTTCATAATGAACACCCCCCGCCGTAAGCGCCGCGGGATCAAATTTTTTCTTACGAAGACTAATGGCCATGGGAATTAAGGTTCAACCTGAAGTGTATGGACGTCTTGCATGCGCTGCGTCTCAAACAGCTCCGGGTTATACACCGTATAATACAGCTCAATCAGCGATTGCGTATCGAGCATCACCGCGTTGAGCGACATGCTCGAGAGCCCGCCCACCACCGCGTTTACGCGCAACATTAAATTTTTGCGCTGCTCCTGGAATCGCGTGTCGGACAAACGGATGGCGATGGATGGCGTGAGAATCTCCGAGAACCGCGAAAAAAAGTTGCGTTTTACCTCTGCCGTGGCCGGGTCGAGCGGCACCACCACATAAAACCGCTTTTGCATGATCTCCCCAAGCTGCACCAACTGCCGCACATATTCCCGATAGTCGGTGATTTGGCCGCGCAACAGATCGTTTTGCTGGGTGCGCTCGGCCTCTTTGAGGGATTCCAAATACGCATCGATGTTCATGCGCCGGCTTTGAATCACGATCTGGATGGGGAATTCCACCGAGTTAAGGAATCCCATATACGCCTGCACAATAGCGTTTTGTTCATCCACGTTCTTTAACGAAAAGTTGATGCTCGACACGAGCAGCACGGCTCGCAGCGTGCCATCTTTCATAATCACCACATCGCCCTTGATCTCTGCAATATCAAGGAATCGTTGGGTGGGAACCCCGGCTTTTGATCCGGCAAGCTTTTTACTCTGCATAGCTATCCTTCGTCGGGCACATACACCCCGCCCGTGTTCACCGTGAGCGACAGATCGCGTAGCCGCGTAGAACCCGGATGCGCCTTATGGGCAGGCGGCGGAGGCGGAGGCGGCGCGGTTTGCGGATGCAACAACACCCGAAGCTCTGCGTCCGTAGGGTTTTTATCCCACACGCGGATATCCGGCCGGATCAGTGTTTGCACGAAGTTCAGGAAAAAAATATGAAACGGCTGGCCGTTGATCTTTACGAATCCAAACGTCCCCACCACCCCCGCCGTTACCGCGGCCGATGGAATAAAAAATGGGAGCGTAAGCAACCGGAACTCTATAAAGATCACAAAAAATCCCACGAGCGACAGAATAAATTGGCGTACGGTAATCGGCCCGAGGATTTTGTCCTCATTATCAATGAACTGAGGGACAATGAACTTATCCGGCATAGAAACATGATACCACGAAGTAAGCGTTTATCGCAGGGCAGGCATAGGGCTTCCGGAACGTGAGCGCCGTTTCCTTCGCTTCGCTCAGGACAGGCTCCGCCCAAGCGTTTGTTGCGAAGCACGTCCGAAATCCCGCTCCGAGCGGGGATGCAAGGACGTTTCTCGCGAGAACATCGCGAGCGTGACGGAAGCCCTATGCCTGCTCTGCGATAAACGCGCTATAACCCCACGTTGAGTGATACAACCGCGTTCACCTCAGCCGTAGATAAAACATCTTCTCCCGTCGCTTTTTTTTGTGCGAGGAGTGTTTGAAGCGGCGTGGCCGAGGCGAATGCCTGCGCCACCAATGTAAGGTATTGCCGCTGAAGAGGGCTCTCCTGCCAGGCGCGCACCGCTTCCACGCGCCGCGTAAAGGATTCCTGGCCAACAAGCTCCACCATTTGGCGCACGCGTGCGGCCGAGGCTTCGGGCGTTTTTGCCAATCGCCGGAATGCCGCAAGGGTCATGCTCCGCAACTCTTGGAGAGGGCCTGTAACCCCCGATGGCGGTTTTCCTGGGCGCACATCTTCCATCCGCGGGCGAGGCGTCGTGTCTGCGGCCGCCACCGACGAGGCGCTGATGCGCACGGCCGGGGCATGTGGATCGATCGAAGCCGGGGTTGGGGCGGTATATCCCAGTGCTTCGGCCATTTTTGCGGCGCCCATTGGGCGATTCCCCGCTGCTGTGGGCACCATCTCCCCAAAGGCGGCGCGCTCCCGCACCTGTTCTTTGGCATCGAGCGGGTGCAGGATTTGCGTGGGCGGGCGCTGTACACGTGCCTCAAACCACTGGGCATGCTCCTCCACCTCACGGCGCTTACGCTCTTCCACGCGTGCGGCTTGAGCGGCCTGCTGGGCGGTGCGCTCTGCCTGCGATTCCTGCAAAACAGCTCCGTGAAATTCCGTGTATCCGGCCTCGATCTCGGCCGCGAGCGCTTCGGCCTGTGCCCGATCAATCCCCAACCCGCCTACTTTGGCATCACGCATGGCCGTGAGCAGCACTTCGTTACGGGAGCGCACATCACGCATGCGTGTGGAAACAATGTTTTCTAACCGACGCTGCAGGTAGGTGTCTTTGGGCTTCCAGGTGAGCCGGGCGATCACGGCCTGCGTTGATTGCCGGAGCGCATCCGCCACCGGTGGCCGCGTGGGCATTCGTGCGGAGATCGCCGCGATTTCTTCGTCATCTTCTTTTGTAAGTGGGTCTACCACCGCAGGCGATGGTGCGGCAGATGCACTGGCGGCGACAGACACTGGCGCTGAAGAGGGTTTTTGAGAAGGCGCTGGTGCGTCGTCGGCCACCACGTGCGTACGCGTAAGAATATCGTTTAACGCAATCACGGTGGCACGCGCACGCTCCGGTTCTAATCCCAACCCGCCCGTTTCAATCGGCCGCATCAGCTGCGCCTCTACCTGCGGCTCTAAACGTACCCCCTTGGCACGGCTCACGAGCACATCACGCAACCGATCAATGGTTTGGCCAGATAGAGGAAGATCTACCATCTTGGCGACTTCTTGCGCGGCTTGGCTGTAGGTAAGCGGCTTAAAATACACGGTGTAATAGGGCGTTTTCGGCAATGTAAGTTTTTCTTGCGCGGCCACGGCCTGAGCCGATGGATGAATCGTATCTCCCCATGGCAAAAATCGATCGGCTAAAAGCCGTGCAATCAACGTGTCGCGTGTGGCCGTATCAAGCACCGGGAATTCCGCACGAAGCGCCCGCACGTATCCGTCGAGTGGCAGTGCATCTCCAAGCACCAGGTGATCCATCTCGTTCAAAAATGACACGTCTTCGGCTGTGAGGCCAAACGCGCGCTCAAGCGCCGCATCAGACTCGCGATAGTGTGCGGAGGTAAGGAATGCCCGGGCGGCTGGCGATAAGTCTGGGAGTGCTAATGGCTCTTCGGCGGGAACATCCGCGATATCCTCTGCGGCCAACGGCAAATTTGGAGGGGGGGCGACAACTTTTGCGGCGCGCGTTGGCTCGGGCTCTACCGGAATGGGCACCGCAACGACACCGGATCCCTGCGAAAGATCCGGTGTCGCCGCGCGAACGGGGGGCGTGGAGGTGGAAAGAGGGAGTGGAGCGCTCATGGGTTACGTTAGGCGGCGCCACCAGGAGGCGGTCGTCGTGGCGGAGTGGTGGGAGGAATCGGGGGGGATGGATTCGTAAATCGCACGGGCCCTGGGGCGGGCGGCGGGCGGCGAGGTGGGCGCGGACCTGCCGCAGCGCCACCGCGCGGTTCCATCCCGGGCGTTCGGCCGAGCTCACGATCAAGCTGAGCGCCGGCCTGACGCTCCCCCTCTGCACGCGCCTGCGCTTCGCGACGAGCTTGAACCTCTGCTTGGCGAGCGGGCTCTTCGGCGCGCGCCTGGGTGCGCATGGCTTGAGCCGTGCGATCGGAAGCATCGTGCCGGAAGGTTCGTAACACTGGGTCGCGATCAATTTGTCGCTTTTTGGCAAAGGCTTTCGCTTCATCCATCGTAAGCCCGTTATCACCCATCGGAGACACGGCTTGCCACAGCGCCTGGGCGTCATCGGCGAGCGCCGCGTTTTCGATCGCTTCCAAATTCAACGGCTGTTCCGGATGATCCGTGCTATATGCTTGAAGCTTGTCTTGAATGCGCGAGCCCTCCTGATGCACCACGCCCACGGCCGCAGAGATCTGATCCACCGTGCCGCTGTCGTCTGCGGCCTCGGCCTGATCCCACGCGCGCTTCATGGAGTCCATGCTTGCCGCCGCCGTAAACACGGATCGATCCTCGCGCGCCTCATTCGGACGCGATTGTAACTCGGAAACATCGAGTGAACGGTACCGCCCGGGATCCGCCGCCGCCTCTTGCGTGAACTGCTGCACGTTCTGCCGGAAGTTTGTGCGTTCTGTGGCGTTTGCAAACGCGCCACGATTATTCACGTCGTACACCTCCGACACCCGCGCTCCTGCGCGCATCCCCTCATATTGCATGCCGCGCATCTGCGCCTCCCGCGCCGGCGTTTGCAGGGCCGGCGAGGCCGCATGCTCGGCGCGCATCCGTTGCACCCGTCCGGCTGCGGCAGTAACTTCTCCTTCATTCCGTACCTGCGCACGCCCACGCGGCGCTGCCACCGCTCCCGACGCCGCGCGCGAAATCGTGCCTCGCGGAACCCGCTTCCAGTTTGCGCCATCTTGCGAATAGAAGCTCGCGCCATGCCCTTCGGACGCCAACTGTTTTACGCTCCGACCCTCGCCCGCATCCTGCAACAGGTCGCGACGACGTTGATCCAGCAAGCGTGAACGCCCACTCGGATTCTTTACAAGCGCCTTCCATGTTTCACTCTGCTCGTTCCAACTCCCGTCTTCGTTTAAGATATCCGTATTGGAGAATACCCAATCGCTCACGCCAGAATTTTGATATGCGTCCTGATGAATCAGTTTTGCCATTTCTTTTGGCCCCTTGTCGGCCACTTTTCGCATCTGTTCCTTAAAGGCCGCCGGGTCGTTTACCAGGCGATCCGGGTACTTCTCCACCTCCGCATCCACCTCATCGTTCATCGCTTTGTCACCCGTTTCCTTTGCTAATGCCTTAAATTCGGCGAACTGCTTGTTCTTACGCTCGCGTGCCTGTGCATCTGCGTAGGCCTTTACTTCGGATTCTTCGAGGAGACCCTGCGATACTTTTTTCTTTCCTTCTTCCTCATACTGCCGCTTGAGTTCTTTGGTGCCCGATTTTGAGGCAAAGAATTTTGCCAGGTCGTGCGTGGCGGCCGCCTTTACATCCGTGTTGGAATCTTTCGACGCCTTTTCGTAGGCCGCGATGGTTTCGGCCTCCGACATGTTGAGCGTCTTCTTTTTCAGTTTCTCCGACATCTTTTTCCGCTGCTCATCGCGGAACCCACGCCACTCGCCGCCCTGTTTCTGCATCGACACACTCCCCACCTTTCCGCCAACCGTTTGCAAAACCTTCCCGGCCCTGCTCGCAAGATCAAATTTCCGCTCGATCAATCCCCCCGCTGCCCCTGCCGCCGCACCACCCCCCGCACGCAACCCTCTGAACGCAAGCCCCGTACCACCCAACACGCCACCATACGACGCAAGCCGCGTAAGTCGCATCCCGGTGCCCTGAATCCCCTTGGCCACCTTCCCCAAACTCGACGACACCTCTCCCGAAATGCTCACGGCGGCCTCCACTCCCATCAACAATAATAAAATCCCCACCAAAAAGGTGGCCACCTCTTCCGTGTTCCCCACCGCACTCGCAAAATAGCTAATCGCTTCGGCCGTTTCAGCTCCCCGTTCCGCGCTCTGCTCAAGGGCGATGCTGCCAGACTGCACCGTAGCGAGCGTAAGCCACAGAAAAAACGCGATGATCGGCCCACCCGAAAGCAGCGCCCCAAGCCGCGGCCAAAATTTATCCGTAAGATATCCCACCCCCTTACTCAACGGTGTCCCTTTTAAGGTAGAAGCAAAGAAGGCCGCTGGGCTCATGATAAGCGCCACCCACAATCCCACCACGCGCACCACCAGATACACCAGCATGATGAGCAGCGTCACACAGGTGGTTCCCAAAAAGAACAAGCCGAGCATTTCTGCCATCACGAGTTTTACGAGGAGCGACTCCTGTAAATCAGACGACAGCTGATTTCGCGCATCACGCACCGTCTCTGCCGCCGTACCCGTGCCCCGTGCAAGAGACATCACATTATCGAGCTTGAGCAAGTCGACTAAGTTCCCGGTAGCCGCCGCCTGGAACCCATTTACAAAGGTAAGCATGATCACCTGCGACAGATCGATCAACAACCCAATCAATGTTTTGGAAAAATTCACGAGCACCGCCATGAGTAACAGCTTCGGCAGGATCTCCCGATAATTAAATTTGTCGTAACGGATGATGGTGGAGAAGGCCGTAACAAGCAACACCACAATAAAAAACATGTTCACCACATCGCGCACCAGCGGCCAGCCGATTTCTACCGGTTTTGCCTTGGCGAAGTCATTGTACTTGGCCACGCCAATAATGGCGTCCATGAGCAACAACGTAAATTGACCCAAAAAGTTCAACAGCCACTGCAACAGGTGAGAGAGCCCCAGCAAGATATAATTCACCATGATGGTGACGTCTTGCGCCTGCACAAACGCGGCGGGCAACGAGATTCCCACCACGGTCAACACCAATACCGCCACACGGAACGCGCGCTCCACGCGACGCCGTGTTGCGGCGTCCATTTGATCTGAACGGACGGGCATCATGTCCCTCCTATTATAGCACAAGGGAGTGCCTTCCCAATTTGGGTCATGCGCGGTACCATCCGGGGCATCGATGATGAATGTAAAAGTTGACCTCCTGGGAGGAGATACGGAACGCCGCGCACGTCGCACGGCCGTGTGGACGGCATGTGCCTTTGCCGTGGTGGTGGGACTGTTTGCCGCCGTGGGCGCGGGCGCGTCGTATCGCACGGCCATGCATGGCACCACCGTGCTCGAAGAGTTGGGCAACCTCCCCGTCATCGCCGACATTCGTCGCTTAGCCTGGGGAGAAGCGGCCGGTTTCGAGGTGGCAGATGATCGCCTCACCTTTCTCTTCCTCGGTATCGGTGGCGAAGGGCATGCCGGATCCAACCTCACCGACACCATGCTGCTCGCAACCGTGAATCCCGAAGACGGCCGGGTAGGTGTGCTCTCGATCCCTCGCGACCTCGCGTATCCGATGGATGGCGGACGGTTCATGAAAATTAACGGCGTGCACGCCTATGCCGAACAAGCGCATCCCGGAGAAGGCGCGGCCGAAACGGCTACGGCGCTCGAAGCGCTGCTCCAAATCGAAATCGATCATGTGGTGCGTGTGGACTTTCGCGGATTTGTGATGTTGGTGGATGCGCTCGGTGGGATCGACATCACCGTTGAGCGCGCGTTCACCGACACGGAATACCCCACCGAAGATGATCTGTGGCAAACCGTACGCTTCGAAAAAGGATCGCAGCATATGGATGGCGAGCGCGCGCTGATCTTTGCCCGGTCGCGGCATGGCAACAACGGTGAGGCGGGCGACTTTGCCCGCAATCACCGCCAGCAGCTGGTGATGTTGGCGATCAAAGACAAACTGCTCTCGCGTGGATCGCTCAACCCGCAACGGGTGATGGATCTGTATAAAACGGTGGCGCAAAATGTTCAAACAGATCTGTCGCCATGGGAGTTGGTAAAACTCGCTCCGCTCGCACAGGATTTTTCTGCCGAGCGGATCGTGCTCCACACGCTCACCGATGGCCCCGATGGAGAGCTCGTTCCCGGGAATGTCGACGGCGCGTTCATGCTCTTCCCGCGGCAGCAAGACTGGTCCGAAATTCGTACCATTGCCGGAGATCTCCTCAAGACAAAAGAAGAACATTCGGCCAACAATCGCCCGGTCGCTCCCGTCCGCATTGAAATCCGTAACGGCACCTATCTCACCGGCCTCGCCAGCCAAGCCGGCGATCGGCTCAAAACCATGGGCTATGATGTGGCCGATGTGGGGAACGCCGGTGAACGTGGATACGAACGAACGGTGATTTTTGATCTCACGGACGGTAAAAAAAGTGAAGAGCTTACGCGGCTCCGCACGCTGTTGGATGCGAACGTTTCCCCCACCCTTCCGGCATGGGCGGCGCCTTCTTCCACCGCATCCAGCGCGGGCACCCCTGCCACGGATTTCATCATCATCCTTGGAGAGTCCACGCGCGGAATGATCGACCATCTTGGAACCCCCTAACCATGCCCACCACCCCCTCCGCCCCTCTCCGATCTCCGCTCCCCAAGGTTGCCCTTGTGGGTCGCGCGAATGTGGGAAAATCAACGCTGTGGAATCGTATCGTGGAGCGCCGTCGCGCGCTCGTAAGCGACCTGCCACACACCACGCGCGACCGAAACATCGCCGAAGCCGTGTGGCGCGGACTCAAATTTGAACTCGTCGATACCGGCGGATTAGACACCGAAAAAAATTCCATCGGCCGCGGTATTCGCGTGCAGGCAGAAGCCGCGATTAAAGAAGCCTCTGCCGTGCTCCTGGTAGTTGATGGAAAAATCGGCGTGTTACCCGAAGATCGTGCTATCGCCAAACGCGTGCGTGCGTTGAATCCTCACTGCCTGGTGGTGGTAAACAAAATCGACCAACCCCGCGATGCCAACGCGGCTTCTGGCGGCGGCATCTACGGCCTTGGCGATAAAAATCCCACCCTCGTGAGTGGTGCAACGGGTAAAGGCGTGGGCGATTTGTTGGATCGGCTCTACGACATGCTCGATGAGCTTGGCGCACACCCACAAGATGCAAACGAAGGCACAGATCGCGCACCCGCGCCGCTGCGTGGAGCCAAAGATGGTAAAGAACATGCGCTTCGCCTGGTGCTCATGGGGCGCCCTAACGCCGGAAAATCCTCCATCACCAACTCGATTTTAGGAGAAGAACGCGTAATCGTATCCCCTATCGCGCACACCACCCGTGAACCGCAAGACACCTTCCTTACCTACAAAGGGCAGGACATCGTGCTCGTAGACACGGCCGGGATGCGCAAACGCGCGCGGGTAGAGCGTGGATTGGAAGAAGAAGGGCTCGAACGGAATCGCTCCGCGCTCATGCAGGCCGATATCGCGCTGCTCATTTTTGATGCCACCGCCGACCCTACGCACCAAGACCGTGCGCTCGCCGGGCTCCTCAAAAGCGCCGACAAGGGGTTGATTCTTGTGGCGAACAAGTGGGATTTGGTTCCACGCAAAACCACCGGCTCCACCAAAGCGTACGAAACAATCATCCGCCAACTATTCCCCTTTCTTCAATGGGCTCCCATGGTGTTTGTGTCGGCCACGGAAAATCTTCGCACACGTGCCCTGCTCGACACGGCGCTTGCCATTCAAAAAGAGCGGCAACGCGTAGTGGATTACAATGCCTTGCAGCGGTTCCTTAAGCACATCATGAAACAAAAGCGCCCCATGGCAAGCCTGGGACCAAAATCTCCATACGTATACGACCTGGCGCAAGTCGGCACCGAACCACCCACCTTCCTTGTAACCGTGCGTGGAGAAAAACAAACGGTGCACCCAAGTTGGCTCAAGTTCCTCGAAAAGCGTCTGCGTGAAAAATTTGGATACGGCGGCACACCGGTGGTGGTAAAAACCTCCAACATCCCCGTTGCCAAATCCGAACGGATGCGCAACCTGCAAGGGCCTGGGATGGAGGCTGTGGCCGGAAAACTCGGCGCGCCGTGGATGCACACCAAAAAGAAAAATGTTCGCTGGCGGCGTTAAAAAACTATGAAGCTCATCCTTGGATTAGGAAATCCGGGCAGCACGTACGAAGGCACCCGCCACAATCTGGGGTTTTTTGCCGTGGAGGCATTGGCGCGCGCAGAAAAAGGCACGTGGAAAACCGACACCAAGCGCAAGGCAGACGTTTGCGTAATCCAGATCGGCGAAGAAAAAATTCTGCTCGCAAAACCCGCCACCTTCATGAATCTGTCCGGGGATGCGGCCGCCGCGCTTCTGTCGTTTTATAAACTGTCGCCCGCAGACATTCTGATTGTACACGACGAAATGGATTTGGAACCCCTGCGGCTTCAATTCAAAGCCAATGGCGGCACCGCCGGGCACAATGGGCTCGCCTCCATCGTGGAACGCCTTGGCACCGAGGCCGTTGCGCGTCTCCGTATCGGCATCGGCCGCCCCAGCACCCCAAATATTCCAAACGACGGCTACGTTCTCGGCAAGTTATCCCCAGAAAATACCCCAAACGCTCTTGACATCATCGCCGCAATGCGAGACTGGATAGAAGGAGGGACTGATCACGCCATGCAACGTTGGAACAAACAGTCATCCTCCTAACACCTCTCTCATGCTCAAAAACATCCCTCCATTGGGATGTTTTTGGTGTCCCCAACCCACCCCTATGCCCCTCTCCCCCTGGACCGACGAACGATTAGCTGCCTTGCAGCTCATGTCGACAGGCTGTTTTGCCGCACGCACGCTCTTTCGCCTTAAACAATCATGCGCAGACATTAAAACCATTATCCATACCCCCGCAGAAAAACTCCCATTAAACGATCCGCAACGAGTACTGTTTCGCGAAACCATTCGAACAAATATCCAACCAATTCTCAAAACCATCGAGTCGCAGCAAATCCAATTTCTTCTTCCAGAAGATCCAGGCTTCCCACAGGCTCTTCGTGAGATGGAAGATCCTCCCTTTGGCCTCTTTCTCCGGGGAGCCCCGCTCGGAGATCGGATCCGTGTGGCCATTGTGGGAACACGGGATATCACGCCCTATGGAAGACGCGTCACGACGTTTCTTTCTCGTGAACTTACCCGTCACGGGATCAGCATCGTTAGTGGCCTTGCGTTTGGCGTTGATCTGGCAGCGCACGAAGCGTGCATCGAAGCGGGTGGGCACACCATCGCCGTGCTCCCCGGTGGCGTAAATACCGCGTCCGTGATGCCACCATCGCATGCGCCCATCGCTCAACGGTTTGTAAAAAACCAAACGGGCACACTGCTCTCCGAATACCCACCGAGTGCTCCCATCAAGGCATTTCATTTTCTCCTTCGCAATCGACTCATCGCCGCCATCGCCAGTGCGATCATCGTTACCGAAGGTGATCATAAAAGTGGCGCGCTCGTTACCGCACGCCTCGGGCTCGAAGGAGGCCGCGATGTGCTCGCCGTACCGGGAGATATTTTTTCTCCCACCTCACGTGGCACCAATGCGCTCATCGCCGACGGAGCCCGTCCCTGTCGTAACGCAGAAGATGTGCTCTCTGTGCTCGGATTGAAAAATACGGAACAGGCAAAGCAGATCGCCGAAGCTCGCAGAGAGATCCCGGTAACCCCGGATGAAGCGCGCCTTCTCTCCGCCCTCTCTTTTCCCCAAAGCGTGGATGATCTCTCCCGACTTCTTCAGGAATCGGTTGCCAAAACAAGTGCGACGATTTCCATTTTAGAACTCAAAGGATGTGTGCTCGCTGTAGGCCCACGAACATATGTACGGAATACTGGATAAAAGGGGCTGTTTCGTCTGCCCCCTTGGGGTACGGGCTGCTGCGGAACTCGTCCGCTTCGCGGGACTCAAACAGTCCTCACAGCCCTTAACCCCAAGGGGGCAGACGAAACGCCGCAGCAGAGAGAGATCATCTTTTTGTGGGAGGAAGGGTATGCTGGGGGCGTGAGGACTGTTTGAGTCCCGCGAAGCGGACGAGTTCCGCAGCGTCCCCAGCGTACCCTTCCTCCCACAAAAAGATGATCTCTCGGCCTCGTTTCTGCATCCCATTTTCACGGATCCTGATTGACGTTTTCCCCTTCTCATGGTAGAGACGACCTGAATAATCGTGTATCCTAGCAATCACATGCAACTCGTCATCGTTGAGTCTCCCACAAAAGCGAAAACCATTTCGCGCTTTCTTGGCAAAGAATACAAGGTTCTTGCGAGTTTTGGCCATGTGCGCGACTTGCCCAAATCCAAACTCGGTGTGGATGTGGAACACGGATTTGAACCAACGTACACCATTCCCATCAAAAGCCGCCCAAAGGTGAAGGAGCTTAAGGATGCCGCCAAAAAAGCAACCGCCATCTTATTTGCAACGGACGAAGACCGCGAAGGAGAGGCTATCTCTTGGCATTTAGCACAAATTTTGGATGTCGATCCCAGCAAGCTTAAGCGCCTCACGTTTCATGAAGTCACCGAATCGGCCATCAACCATGCCATTGAGCATCCGCGCGATTTAGATATTCGCCTCGTTGATGCGCAACAAGCACGCCGTATCTTAGATCGATTGGTGGGATACGAACTCTCCCCATTTTTATGGCGTCGCGTGCAACGCGGCCTTTCGGCCGGGCGTGTGCAAAGTGTGGCGTTGCGGTTAGTGGTAGAGCGTGAGCGTGAGATCAAAGCGTTCAATCCCGAAGAGTACTGGAGCGTTGAAGGAACGTTTGCCAAAGGGAGCGATGAATTCGAGGCCAAGCTCAACGCCTGGGATGGCAAGGCGCTCGACAAGATGGCGCTCGGATCCAAAGAATCGGCCGACGCGATTTTGGCCGATCTCCAAAAAACCGACTGGCATGTGAGTGCCGTCACCGAAAAAGAACGCAAAGCCTCTCCCCCGCCGCCGTTTACCACGTCCACGCTCCAGCAGGCCGCCAACACGCGGCTCGGATTCACGTCCAAACAAACCATGACGTTGGCGCAGCAACTCTACGAAGGGGTTGAAATCGGCAGCACCGGGCAGCACGGGCTTATCACGTACATGCGTACGGATTCCGTAAACCTGGCCGACAGTTTTTTGCAGGCCACAAATGATTTTTTGAAAACCACAAAAGGGAGCGATTACGTGCTCGCCGAACCACGCCGGTTTAAAACCAAGAGCAAGGGCGCGCAAGAAGCGCACGAAGCCATTCGCCCATCAGATCCCACGCGCACGCCCGAAAGCCTGGAGCCGTATTTGGATGCGCGTCAGCTCAAGCTCTATCAACTCATCTGGCAACGGGCGCTCGCCACGCAAATGCCCGAGGCCAAGCTCCTCGCAACGTCTGTAGACATCTCTGGCGGCAAAGCCGTGTTCCGCGCCACGGGGCAACGGGTGGTGTTCGACGGGTATCTGGCGCTGTATCCCGACCAAGATAAAGACAAGTTCCTTCCGGCGCTTTCAGAAAAGGATGTCGTCATCGCCAAAAGCCTGGAGGGCAAGCAACATTTCACCGAACCGCCACCTCGCTACTCCGATGCGTCGCTCGTAAAAAAAATGGAAGAAGATGGCATTGGCCGCCCGAGCACCTACGCATCCACCATCGGCACGATTATCGATCGCGGCTATGTGGAACGCGATGAACGCAAGCGCCTCATCCCCACGGAGGTGGCGTTTAACGTGATCGATCTGCTCGTAAAAAGCTTCCCGGATATCGTGGACTACGCGTTTACCGCGCGCATGGAGGCGTCGCTCGACAACATCGCCGAAGGCACCATGGAATGGCGCCCGCTGTTGAGCGCCTTTTACGGCCCATTCCACACCACGCTCAAAGCCCAAGAAGACGTGCTCGAAAAAGAAGCAGAAAAAGAAGCGGAGGGCGAGGTGTGCGATAAATGCGGCAAGCCCATGATGGTAAAGAGCGGCCGCTTCGGTAAATTCTTTGCCTGCACCGGCTACCCCGAATGCAAGCGCACGCGCCCCATGGCCGGCAACGAACGCCCGGAACCAGAACCGGTGGATCAAAAATGCCCCACATGCGACGCGCCAATGGTAAAAAAAATCGGACGCTTTGGCCCATTCATTTCCTGCTCCCGCTACCCGGAATGCAAAACGATCATCAATATCGAAAAAGGCACCGGCGTCACCTGCCCGCTTTGCACGCAAGGCGAAATCATCGAAAAGAAATCAAAAAAAGGCAAACTTTTCTTTTCCTGCAACCGCTACCCTGATTGCAAACAAGCGTTCTGGGATCGCCCGTCAACCGACGAAAAGTGCCCCAACGACCAGTGGCCACTCCTCAAAAAGAAAACGAAGATTTACTGCGCGAAAGAGGGGTGTGGGTATAGTAAACCGGTCGATGAGGAATAGCAGAAGAGCCCATCCTATCCGGATGGGCTCTTCATTACGACCTCAATCAATGATGTGTGGGCGTGTGATGGGCTGTTGGAGTGTGGTGCGCCGGTTTCTTTTCTGGGGCTTTCCCGTGTTTTGCATCTCCCTTTTTTCGCGGATCGCCGATTACCATCCATCGTGCCCATGCGAGCGGGCCAAGAGCGGCTCCGTGATGATCGATGTCTGCAGACCATCGTTTCCCCACCCGATCGAGGAACGCCCCCGGATTCATGGTGAGTTGATACAGATTCATAAACAGCGTTTCAAGCGGACGCCCCACCACGTTTGCGGCAACAGCAACCGGAAGGCTCAAAAAGGCTCCGGCAAGAACGCCCATCCGCCCTGCAGCCTTAACGCGCATCCACGGCGTGGGGGCGGGTGGCGCGGGAGCAGCGGGTACCTCTACCGCGACTGGCCCCTCCGGTGGTCGGCGACCGGAAGACCCTCCACCACCCCGCGGCCGCTCACTCAAACTCACGGCCGCCAATCCCCCGAGCGCCAAGCTCAATCGAACGGCCTCTTCCGTGGATTGATCGGCGCGCCCAACGGCCTGTTCGTATTTTTTCTCATCACGACGAATCTGATCTTCCAATGATGTCGTTTTTGCCGACTGATCCTCCACATCGAATGTCCGACTTTCTGCCTCTTCTGCGGCCTTCTTTTTTCGCTCCTGAATCTCTTTAAGCCTCCGCGCGTACTCTACGCTCTTTCCCGTTGCATGACTCCCGGCAGAAGGTGAATCAACGGGTGAAAAGGTTCTCGCATCATCCAATCCGCTCACATCCTTACCGAGAGCCGCTAAAAGAGCTTTTCCCGTTTTCGGCGTATGAACCCCATCGACGGTTGCCATTGGAATCGCCTGCTCTTCGGCCAAGATACGCGCCGCAGCGTCTTCCTCTGCTTGTAGCTCTTCCAGCCGACCGTTCGCGGCTTTCAATCGTTCCTGACCTGCAACGAGTGCTTCACGCGCATCTTCCAACGCTGCGCGTTCTGCCCGAATTTTCTCTTCAAGGGCAGCCGCCTCTTGCTGATGTCGCTCCTGCGCCTCAAGCGCTGCCTGATACGCAAATGTTTTATCGATTTTCTCCACGCGATCCTGCGCCGCTTGGAGCTCTTGCGATGAAATCGGCGCGCCACGTGTCGCTCCCTCCACCACAGCCTGCCACTTATCACGTTTTTTCTGTAACGCCGCAATTTCTGCCGGAGCAAGACGCCCCGTTTCCGCCATCGATTTTTTGAGGAATTCCCGTTCCTTTGCCGCAGCCCGTGCCTGCGCCGCTTCAGAAGGAACTCTCACAATGCCTGATTCAAGTGGAACCTCACGTCGTTCACGATTCGGATCGAACACCGATCCATCAAACGCCGACGGATCGGGCGCGATCTCCTGGCTGATCACCGTTGCTTTTACAACCCGTTTTCGAGGGGAAGGATCGTCAACAAACTCCCCGTCTACCACCACGGGCTCCGGCTCCGATAACGGCTTGCGCTTTGCGCCGCGCGGTTTACGGTGACGCTGTTTTGCTGCCGCAACCGATGCGTTAGAATCAATCTCCTGATCAATCACCGTTGCCTTTACCCGCGGCTCTTGTTGAGGAGGCGTGTCATCATCCATGAATTCTCCTTCAATAACGTTCGTATCTTCTTCTGGTTCTGGCGGTAATGTCTCGTGCGGCACGCGCTGGATAGATTCTGGAACGATCTCTACCTCATCATCACCAAGCGGAGTCGCTTCCGGATCAATGTCCGGGGGAGGAAGAACGGGTTCTGGAGTAACGAGAATTGATTCATCCACGCGTTCCGGTTCAAAATCAACATCCGGCTCCTTATAAGCGGCTGTCTCCACATCTGCATCCGCGATCGCTACGGGCGCTTGTTCCGGAATAACGACCTCTTCTGCGACTTCTTGAACGTCCGGGATTTCCTCCACATCCTCATCCGAAAGCCGAACGCCAAATTTTTCACGCAACGCATCTCGATCCAGCGGCGGAGGATTTTTCTTCGACGCGGCCGCTCTTTTCGCTGCTTGCGCGCGCTCCCATCCTTCTTTCGCTAATGCCATCTTGGTACGCAATTCAGGATACCTTGCCGTTGGCGCTTGCTCAGCCAACGCTTCCGTGGATGGCTCCTCCATAACAGACGGCTGAACAGACTCTTGAACTGGCTCCAGCGCACGCTGCGCGGCTCGCTCGTCCAAGATGCGTATAATCTCCCTTACCTTTTCCGGCTTCATGCGCAGCTCATAACGAGCTGCTGCTACAACCTCTTTATCGCTATGTGCCGTTACCCGAAAATTCCGAACACGCTCTACATCGTCCGAAGAAATAACCATCTTCGGCCGTTTTACTTCTTTCCCCTTTTTCATCCGCGAAGACGATTTTGGCGGCTCCTCAACGGAAGATTGAGCGCCCGCGAAGGATTCACGTGGCATATTTTATAGGGATATTCTAGCATCCAAAACCCGTCTTGCCAAAAGCATCCACCCCCCTTACCGTATCCCTATGGAAGGCGCCGAAGCACTGATTGAACGAATCCGCACCTATAACCCCTCGGTAGATGAGGCGTTAGTAACGCGTGCATACGCCTTTGCCGAACAGGCGCATCGAGGCCAAACGCGTAACTCTGGTGCTCCCTACATCACGCACAGTTTAGCAACGGCGATGAATCTGGCAGAAATGCGCATGCCCACGCCCATTATCGTGGCCGGGTTGCTGCACGATGTGCCCGAAGACACCGCACAAACCCTCGAAGAAATTGAAAAACAATTTGGTCGTGACGTTGCGGGCATGGTGCGCGGCATCACCAAGCTCGGCAAATTAAAATATCGCGGGATCGAGCGTTATTTGGAAAACCTTCGCAAAATGTTCCTGGCCATGGCCGCGGATGTGCGCGTGATTATTATTAAATTTGCGGATCGGCTCCATAATCTGGAAACGCTCGAAGGCCTCCCGCAAAAAAAACAATACCGGGTGGCATTGGAATCTCTCGAAATTTTTGCCCCCATCGCCAACCGGCTTGGGATGGGCGACGTAAAAGGGCAGATCGAGGATCGAGCGTTTAAATACGTGTACCCCACCGAATACACCTGGACACTGCAACTCGCCAAAGGATTCCGCGAAAGCAAGCAGCCCTACTTAGATCGCATCATCGAACGCACCAAAGATATTCTCGTTGGTGCTGGCATCCAGCCGATCAGCGTCCACGGGCGCAGCAAGCACCTGTATTCGCTCTATCGCAAGCTCATCCGCCACGACCGGAACATGAAGAGCATCTACGATCTCATCGCCGTGCGCGTGATCGTTCCCACCATCGCCGACTGCTATGCTGTGCTCGGCGTGATTCATGGCGCATGGAATCCCCTCAAAGGGCGGATCAAAGACTATATCGCGCAACCAAAACCCAACGGCTATCAATCGCTCCACACCACCGTGTTCTGCGACGATGGCGAAATTGTGGAATTCCAAATCCGCACGCAAGACATGCACAACGTGGACGAATTCGGGATTGCGGCGCACTGGCAATACGATGAAAAAAAATCCGGCGGACGCGGCCGCGAAGAACACCTCCGCTGGATGGAGCAACTCTCCGAACTTCAACAGGAGATCGCCGACAAAAAACAATTCCTCTCCGCGCTCGAAGAGATGAAAATCGACGTGTTCCGCGACCGCATCTTTGTGTTCACCCCCAAAGGTGACGTGATCGACCTGCCGGAAGATTCCACCCCCGTAGACTTCGCATTCGCCATCCACACGGATATCGGCAACACCTGTGCCTCCGCCAAGGTAAACGACGACATCGCCCCGCTCGATCGCGCCCTCAAGAGTGGCGACATGGTAGAAATCCTCCGCGATAAATCCCGCAAAGGCCCAAACCCCGACTGGATTAAATTTGTTAAAACACGTCACGCAAAATCCTGTATTCGCTCCCACACCCGTTCAAACCTTGCGCGCTGGATTAAAGGCCTCATTCCTGGCAAGAGCTAAGCATCTGTTTCATTTAGCAAAATAAAACGTTCCATACATACGCATCGAGGCGTGAGGACTGTTTGAGTCCCGCGAAGCGGACGAGTTCCGCAGCGTCTCGATGCGTATGTATGGAACGTTTTATTTTGCTAAATGAAACAGATGCGACACACCTATTGACCAATCAATTTTCGCACAATATTTTTAAAATCTTCGCCATTTTCAAACGCGATTTTGATCTCGCCCGACCCAGATGCTGTGCGTTTTAAGCTCACCCGATACCCCAACGCTTCACGCAACCGCCGTTCTGTATCTTGCACATTCGGATCTTGTTGCGCAGCAACGGAACGCTTGTTCGTGGTTCGTGCCTCGGCCTGACGCACCGTAAATTTCCCATCAAGCATGGCGCGGAATAACTCCTGCTGTTCCGTAGGAGAGGCAACGGAAAGAAGGGTGCGCGCATTCGACGCGGAGATTTTTCGCTCCACAAGCGCCTGTTGGATTTCTTGCGGAAGCAATAATAACCGCACGGTGTTGGCCACTTGCGGACGGCTCTTCCCCATTTTGTCGGACACTTGATCTTGTGTGAGCCCAAATTCATCCATGAGTCGACGATACGCAAGCGCCTCTTCGATGGGATTCAAATCCTGCCGCTGCACATTTTCGATAATGGCAATCTCCAGTTTTTGCTGCTCCGTGGCCGTGCGCACCATCGCGGGCACCGTGGCAAGGCCCGCTAATTGCGAGGCGCGGAATCGGCGCTCTCCGGCCACCAACTCATATCGGCCATCGGGCGTGGCCGTTACCACGAGCGGCTCAATCACGCCGTGCTCTTTGATGGAGCTCACCAAATCATCCAATGCCGCCTGGTCAAAATGCTTACGCGGCTGGTGCGGATTTGCCACCACCTGCCCGATCGGAACATAGCACAATGCGCCATCCGTGGCGGTAAGCGATGGTGGAACGGTGGGAACGAGCGGCATCGCTTCCGGCAACGCGTCCACCGGTAAATCTTGCGGCGACAACCGCTTAGGCGGAATCAATGCGCCCAACCCACGGCCAAGCCCACTTTGGCGATGGAGCATCATAGCGGCAACGGTTTAACGGGCTCAGTGTCCATCAGCTCACGCGCCAGGCGCTCATACGCCTTTGCCCCTTTGGACGTGGGATCAAACATCGCAATGGATCGCCCAAACGATGGCGCCTCTGCCAACCGCACACTGCGTGGAATCACGGCGCGGAAAATATTTTTGGGGAAATACTTGTAGAGCTCTTGAAGCACGTCATCGGATAATTTGGTGCGGCCGTCGTACATGGTGAGCACGGCACCGAGTACGTCCACCTCTGGGCGAATGCGTTCTTTTACCAAATTCACCGTTTCCAATAACTGGCCAAGCCCTTCGAGCGCGTAATATTCTGCCTGCACAGGGATCAGCAGCTCATCGGCGGCCACGATGCCGTTGAGGGTGATGAGTCCCATGGTGGGTGGGCAGTCGATCAGAATATAATCGTAGTCGTGACGAATTTCGAGCATGGCGTCGTGGAGTTTGTGCTCGCGGCGCTCCATGCCAACCAATTCCACATTCAGCCCGGCGAGCGCTGGCGTGGCCGGTGCCACACGCAATGTTTCGTGTGCCGTAGGTTGCACAATGTCTTTCATCCGTACGCTTCCCAAAATCGCCTCGTAAAGCCCGCGCTCGAGCGCCGACACATCCACCCCAATCCCACTCGTGGCGTTAGCCTGCGGATCCAAATCTACAATCAACACAAATTTCCCGGCTTCGGCCAAATAGGCCCCCACATTCAAAGCCGTGGTGGTTTTCCCCACACCCCCTTTTTGGTTCACCACCGAAATAATACGCGCCATACAACGGGCTTAAGCATACGTTACCCTCCCCTCCCCTTCAACCCTCCCTGTGCACGACCGCGTTGACGGGTCAAGGAAAACCGGGTACCGTCCTCCCGTTCACATCCCCCTCGGGCGAGTGGCGGAATTGGTAGACGCACAGGACTCAAAATCCTGCGGCCGCAAGGCCATGAGAGTTCGATTCTCTCCTTGCCCACCACGTAAAAACCACGCCTCAAGCGTGGTTTTTACGTGCCCCGTGGCCGTAGCGAAGCGGAGGCTTTACGGGGCCGCTTGGTTCATCGTCGGCGTGGTTCACGTGGCGCGGCCAGGATTCTCTTACCACTTACCAATGCCGATACGGATGCTTTTTCCGAAGCTCTGCCGCCTGTGCCTCAATCGGCGGCGTGCGCGTAAACACATCCTGCCCAATTAACGTGGATGCCCAATTTGATGATGGCTCTGTTTCTGAATTCAGCAACCACATGGCCGTAATCGTGTCCTGCCCGCCGATGGACTGGAGCTGTCCGCACCATCCCGTGGCCGATTGATAATCGTTTTGGCCGTTATTCCAAATCACGGTAAATCCCACACTCTGGCTGGTGCTCCCAGCAGTCTGATCCACCATCCCAGAGAGCGGGAACACCTGCCCCGCCGCTCCGCCCACCGCGCTCTCATACTTTCCGGATATCACCGATCCGTTTACGGCAATATTCATCACCGATCCGAGCTCGTTGTACCATGTGCCTTGAATGTTCATAAGAAACAAAAAAAGAAAAAATAAGAATGCGACAACACTTAGGCCGTCACCCCGCCATTACAACACACTCCCCCTCAAGTTAAGACAAAAGAAAAATCAAGGTCATCAAAAGAATGCTAAAAACAACATCGCACGGATTGCGCCGTTGTTTGTGCAGTTCTCATCATAGGCCTCCATCAAAACCGCTACTCAACCTTGTACATCAACATCATCCCCGCCTCCAAGTGCTCTGCGATGTGACAGTGTGCCATCCAGATACCCGGATTTGAGGGGTCGAGCAGAATATCCACGGTCTGTCCTGAAGGAATAAGTACCGTGTCTTTCCAGACAAGATTTGTTTCCTTCACCCCGTCCCTTGCGAGTACCAAGAATCGCTGGCCATGGAAGTGGATGGGGTGCTGCATGGGGTGCATGGACTTCGGATCGTTGAAAATACGGATTTTGACCGGCTTGCCGCGTTCAAACGACCAGTCGATATCCATATTCTCCTTGCCGGTGTCCTCGTCAACCAATTTCCACGTCACCGTATCCGTATTCGACATGGCATTCATCGCTGCATTTTCATCTTCCCATTCAATCCCGTCCGGACTCGCCTGCATCATACCCCCGCCCATCATGGTTCCGTCTGGCATCATGTGACCACCGCGGTTCATCCCCATCATATTCCCGCCCATATCGAGCGTGAGCGTAAGACGTTTTGTCGGCGCGCCATCGAATGCTGATCGGAATGGATCAATGCTCGCCACCGTCTCCGCATGTGTCCGCAGGTTCTCAAAGTCTGCCGCATACGACAGGCTCACCGGCGTTTCGGAAACGGTGATAGACCCCAGCGTTGCGGTTTTACCGGGCATTGTATGCTGAATCGCGAACGTTCCAGGCTTATCAAACAGCGCCTCCACCACCGCGCGTTCCGACGGGCCCAGCGTGACGCCATCCTGCCACATTTCCCGCTCCGTCGCGCCGCTATCTGCGCCCACCAGCTTCATCTTGGTATTCCGAATCGCGAAACGGAACGGCCGCGCGTTCGCCACATTCACCACGTAGAACCGCACCACTTCCCCTTTTTGCACATTCAATGAATAGTTCGTTTCGCCGTTCACGAGCATCACGTTGCCATAACGACCCATCAGCGTGTGATCTGCGCCAGCCCGGCTCACACGCACCTGCCCGTTCTCAACCAAGAGATCATCGAGGAACAACGGGACTTCCCTATTCACAGGCCGCCAGTAGTCGGCGTTCTGTGGAGCCACGAGATATCCGCCATACAACCCCAACTCCTGCGCATAATCTTCTCGAAAATGCGGGTGATACCAATACATCCCTGCATCGGGGAACGTCACCTTGTACGTAAAGGAACCACCCGGAGGAATCAGGGGCTGCGTTTCATCCGGAACGCCATCGAATGTGTTTTCCAACCGCACGCCGTGCGAATGAATGGTGGTTCCGATGTCCGTTTCATTCTTGACGTTGATCGTGACTTCCGCCCCCTGCGCCACCTTGATGAGCGGCCCCGGGATAGATCCGTTATAGGCAAGCATGCGAATGGTCGCGCCGTTAATGGTCTTTTTCACCACCGAGGCGGTGAGGTCATAGCTGTCGCCATTCTTCAGTTCCACCGTTTGCATCGGTGAGACCATCTCCAACCGAAGCACGTCTTCGCCGAACGAACGAAGAAACACCCCTGCCGCTATGACGATTAAACCAATACCGATGCTCACACCAATAATCCGTTTGTTGTTCATAGTTTAGCGGCGCGCGGTGCGCGAAATACGTAATGAGTTCGTAAGCACGCTCACGCTGCTCAAGGCCATGGCGAGCGCGGCGATGACGGGATTGAGCAAGCCAATCGCGGCAAGCGGAATACCGACGATGTTGTAGATAAATGCCCAAAACAAGTTCTGTTTCACCGCGCGAAAGGTGAGGCGCGCAAGACGAATGGCTTCCGCCGCCTTCACGGGCGATCCACCCATGGTCACCAGCTGCCCAGCGGCCATGGCCACGTCCGTGCCCGTGCCCACGGCAATGCCCAAATCAGACTGAGCGAGCGCGGGCGCGTCGTTCAACCCGTCGCCCACGAACGCCACCTTTTTACCTTCCTGTTGGAGCGCGCGGACAATTTCGGCTTTCCGACCCGGGCTCACATCCGCAAAAAAGCGCGTGATCCCCAATTTTTCCGCCACGGCTTTGGCCGTCCCTTCATGATCGCCCGTCAGGAGCGCGGCGTCGATGTTCATGTCACGCAAATGCGTCAACGCCTCTGCCGCATCATTTTTAATTCGATCCTGAGCCGCAATCGCGCCGAGGAGACCCGTGTCGCGCGCCACGAACATCACCGTTTTTGCGTCGGTACGGAATCCATCGGCAGAACGACGAATATCATCCGGAAGCGATATCCCCCGTTCATTCATAAACGCTTCGGTTCCCAAAAGAACAGACACGCCATCAATCGTCCCTTCAACACCCTTCCCCGGAACTGCACGCACGCCCTGAATTGTAGGCGCGGTGACGTCTTTGGCATAGTGCAGAATGGCCGCCGCAAGCGGATGCTCGCTTGAGGCCTCCAGCGCCACGGCAACGCGCAGCAATTCCTGCTCATCCGTTCCTGCGCTCACACGCACATCCGTTACGCTTGGCTTCCCTTCCGTGAGCGTCCCCGTTTTGTCGAATACCACGATAGAGATATCGCGCGCCGCCTCGAGCGCGCCGCCATCTTTTACCAAAATCCCCCGTTTCGCCCCTGCGCCCGCACCCACCATAATCGCGGCCGGCGTCGCGAGCCCCAACGCGCAAGGGCACGCCACAATGAGTACCGCCACCGCATGGCGAATGGCCTCACCTGCACTTCCAGAGAGCACGAGCCACACAACAAGTGTGATAACGGCGACGATCATCACCGCCGGCACAAACACCGCCGAAATACGATCGACCAATTTTTCTACTGGCGACTTGGTGGAGAGTGCATGTTCCACCGTTGCCACAATCGCATCGAGGGTCGACTTCCCCGGCTCCACGGTGACGGTCATTAAAAACGTCCCGGTGGCATTCACGGTGGCGCCATACACCAGATCATTTTTCCCTTTTTCCACGGGAATCGGTTCACCCGTAAGCATGGATTCGTCTACGCTCGAGGTTCCTTCCGTCACCGTTCCATCCGTAGGGATCCGTTCGCCCGGCTTCACGCGGCACACGTCTCCGGGGCGAAGGACGGCGGGATCCACATCTTCCAAACTCCCATCTGCCTTTACGCGATGCGCAAGCTTGGCATGCAGCCCAAGCAACGCCTGGATGGCTTCGCCCGCCTTTTTACGCTGCGTGCTTTCCAAGTATTTCCCAAAGAGCAAAAACACAATGATGATTCCGGCCACCTCAAAATACACGTCGCCAGCCGTAAAGAATGCAACCGTACTCCAAAGCAACGCCGCGCCCGTACCCACGGTGACAAGCGTGTCCATGTTCGCGCGCTTCCGCCTAAGCTCATTCCACGCCCCATGGTGAAAATGCCGACCAAACCAGGCCACAAGCAGCCACGCCGCAATCAGATTCACCACCTCTATCGCCGGACGACCAACAAGCACGCCAATATCCAGCATCACGAACATCGACACCACAAGCGGAATAATCAACACCACCGCCATCATGAGTTCGCGCGGGTTCGTATACCCGTTATGCGCCATGTGATTCTCTGCCTGCGGCGACGCGGAAGCCTCATGATGCGCTGCTCCAGCATGCTGCATAGCCCCATGGCCCGCCATTGCATCGTGCATGGGCGCATGCGGCGAAGACGTCGCGGCCTCGGCCACCACATACCCCTCCTTACGAATCGCCTCCGCAAACTGTGCATCTGTCGCCTTCGTTTCATCGTACGTCACCGCTGCCCGTTCAGTGGCAAAATTGACGGACACGTCTGTGACACCCGGCACGGTTTTCAGGGCCTTCTCAAGCGTCACCGCGCACGAAGTGCAATGCATCCCCTTAATCGGAATCGTTTTTTTCATAGGATTAGTCTGTCACAGTAAATGAACCACGGATCATGCCCATGCCACAACTAAACGGAACGGAACCTGCGGCGGCGGGAGGAATAAATCGAATCACGTTTTGGCCGGGAGCCAGCGTGCGGCTAATCCCAAGCGACGGAACCACCATCGATGACGCGCATCCGGCAATGTCCTTCCCATCAATCTCCCACCGCACAGGCACCCCTTTCCGAATCACCAACCGTTTCGGCTCATAAGTCCCATACGCCACGGTCATACGAACAACCTGCTCTTCTGCGTGCGCAGCCGGCACAATGGTATCGCCTGCGCGCGTGGTGACGGCGGCAAACACGCTCCCCGGTGTCACCGGCGACCCCAAAACCGTGAGCCCACCGTCTACCTGCCCAAACGCGAAAAAGAGCAATAACGCGCCCGCCGCCAAGCGCAACGGGCGAAATGCGGTGAACCGTGCTGAGCCAAACGACGAAATCCCGGCCAGCACCGGCAGCGTGCCAAGCGCAAACGCGCTCATGAGCATCGCTCCCTGCAACGCAGAGCCAGAGGCGAGCGCCAATGCCTGCGCCGTTTGCGTGAACCCGCACGGAAGCACAAACGTCACTGCACCCACAGCGAACGGAGCCAGTCGACTGTTCGACCGCGACACGCGATTCCCCAACTCCTGAAACCGTGCCGGAAGCACCAACCCCAATGTGGCGGGCGACGGCACCAAATCCAACAAGCTCAACCCTACCAGTAAAAATCCAATGCCAAGAGCAAGGGCGAGCACGCCGTACGCTCCTTCCGAAAAGGCCGGAATACTTCCACCAAGCGCGCCAAGTACCGCGCCGCCAACACTAAACGCCACGAGTCGACCAATGTGGACAAACAGGCGCCGCGAACGGCCGGGTGCCTTCCCATGATACGCCAGTAAAAACCCGCCCGTCGACGCCAAACAGGTCGACACGCTCGCCACCGCACCAAACGCCAACAGAGCGCCAAACGACGCCCCCGCCGAAACATCCGGTACCAACGACCGCAACGGACGCAGCAATAGCGCAAGAAAACCAACCGCCACAAGCGCAAACACCCCGCGCCAAAGACGCGTCTTTAACGGCTCTTTCGAAGAAGGGACACAACACGCAGGAAGAGTAGACATCGTGTGAGAGGATCGCGACACGCGCGATTCGGTTAACAGAATAAAGACGGAAAAACCCGTCTCCCTATTCCCGTTTCATCACTGATCGTCGATCAAAATCCGGTGGCGGCGCAGCATTGCGCAACACCGGTATTGCCATTCGATACATCGGCACCGCCCACGCTTCGTCTGCCTCCATCATTGCAACCAAACCCAACTCGCCATCTACACGCGACACCATTAATCCCTGAAGATTCCCTGCGCCGTGCTCCCCCATGGGACCTAAGCAGCATTCCGACGTGGGCGACCCAATGCCTTCATCAGACGATGCGGCGGACGGCTGTGCCGCCATATCTACGCCCATCTCCATCTCCGCAGCCACAGCCACTTGCGTCGCCGCCATCGCCGGGCACATTGTGGACGCAAACAGTGCGAAGAAAAGCACCGCGCATCGACTTAACAGAGACATATCCCCAGTGTGCCGTATCTGAATCATCTCTGCAACCATTTCTCTTTTTCCTCCTTTCAACATATACTTAATACGTATTATGGCCTCGCTCGTACTCGTACGCCACGGGGAATCCCGTTGGAATCTTGCTGATCGTTTCACCGGATGGGTGGATGTCGCCCTAAGCGAGCGCGGCATTGAGGAGGCGGGGCGTGTAGCCGCGCATTGTAAAAAATTTAATTATGCGGCGGCGTTTACGTCGCGGCTCACCCGCGCGCAACAAACGCTCCTTATCATTCTTGCACGTCAAAAACGCACAGGTATTTTTCAACACGAACCTGCGCACGGTTTTGAACGATGGATTCGTGCATCCAATCAACTACGAAACGACGACATCCCCGTCTACGCCAGTCACGCACTCAACGAGCGTTTTTACGGCGCGCTCCAGGGAATGAAAAAACGCGAGGTCGCCACGCAATTCGGCAAAGAACAGGCGCACGCCTGGCGCCGTGGATTCCATGACGCGCCCCCAAAAGGCGAGAGCCTGGCGCACGCGTATGCGCGCATGAAGCCGATACTCATACGACACATCCTCCCCCGCGTACGCAACGGTCAAGATGTCCTCGTCGTCGCACATGGCAACACGCTCCGTGCCGCCATCAAATATCTCGAACATATTTCAGACAACGACATCGCGTTTATCGATCTGCCAGACGCCGCTCCGCTTGTCTACACCTCTCGTGGAAAACACTTCGTTCGTACCGAAGGCGACTACCGATTCAATCGACCATTGCGATAATCGCCTGCAACGGCCTTCATCAACGGCGTATACGCGCTTCGGGCGCGGGGGCGGCATGCAGCATACAAAACGTACCGTGCGAATATAACCGTGCTCATCAAACTCGACGCCGAGCGATGTTGCAAGCTCAACGTATAGATCTTCTGTGCATACTCCGCTTCTCCGCACTCCCCGGCGCGCGTTTTTTATGCCAACGATTTTAATAATGCCACCTGAGCCTCTTGAAAGTGCACCGCCGGGCGTGCGGCTTTAAGACGGGCGACGGCGCTTTCGGCAGAGATTCCTTCGGCACGCATCAAAAAAGCGGCTACGAGCGTGGGCGCGCGGCCATGCCCATTTTTGCAGTGCACATAGCACGGAATGTCGTGATCGCGACAATACAGAAGCGTCTGCACGCCCAACTCCACATGATCCCGCGACGGGGCCGCATGGTCTTTTGTAGGCAACCACAGAAAAAAATCAATCCCCTCTGGATGATCTAACCGCTCTTCCTCCAGGCTAATATCTCCCCGAATCCCTTTTGCCAAAAGCTCCCCGTTAAAATGTCCCCAACAACAGGAATTGCTCCCCACATACACAGTGGGAGTCACTTGATCATAATCCAACGGATGTGCTTCGTCTGAAATCACGGTTGTCATAGCATTTTAACCAATAATCGATTTTAATTTTTGGGTAAAGTCATTTTGAATCAGTTGATAACAAATCGTATTCCCTTTCCGCTCCATGGTACAAAGCCCATTATCCTTGAGCAATTGCAAATGATGCGAAATATTCGCAATCGTCATTCCAAGGCTCTCCGCGATTTGGCTCACACAGGCTTCTTTTTCTGCAAACAACAGATAAAAAATACGTAAACGCGTTGGATCGCCTGCCAAGGCCAGCCAACGTGCCATTTTCTCTGTTTCGGGCCGTAACGGAATTTTTTTCATTCAAGTAGTTGTGGGATTACTTGAGTATATGCTATTCTCTCTTAAGTCACAAGAGTGACGTTCTCTCTTAATTCTCAATACCTCACACAGTATGTCCAAAATGCTCCGTGGCAACGCCACCCCTATCGTTATTGCCGTCGTCGCCGTGCTCGTGATTGCCATCGGTATCACCCTCGCCGTGAACCGCTCAAAAACAGAGCCCGTCATGATGGAAGATAAACAAACAGAAGATGCCATGATGAAGAAAGATGAAGAAGCAGCGATGAAAAAAGAAGATGCCATGATGAAAAAGGATCCAATGATAAAAGACGATACGATGATGAAAGATGACACCGTGATGCAGGATGATGCCATGATGATGAAAAAGGGAAGCTACGAGCCGTATGCCGCAAGCAAGCTCGCGCTCGCCGAGAAAGGCGATGTCGTACTCTTTTTCCGCGCTTCTTGGTGTCCCACCTGCCGAGCACTCGATGCCGACATTCAAGAGAACGTATCTGCCATTCCCGATGGGCTCACGATTCTCGACACAAACTACGACACCGAAACAGCCCTGAAGCAAAAATACGGCGTCACGTACCAACACACGCTGGTGCAGGTAGACGCATCTGGAAAACTGCTTAAAAAGTGGACTAACTCCCCCACCCTCGCCGCGATTGTGACGCAGGTGCAATAACGCACGATTCACTTCAAAGCGACCCGTCAAGAATCTTTTCTTGAGCGAACGTGATGGGCGCGCCACCTTCCGTCTCCCAAGAGACATCCAACGGAGGACGGGCGTCATGCCCATCACGTTCGTAAAAGAAAGATGCTTCACTCATCGTATATCTCTTCGTTATTTATGTCCCTCCTCATCCTCTCCTTTGTCGCCGGCATGCTCACGGTGCTCGCGCCGTGTATTTTGCCACTCCTGCCTGTCGTGCTTGGTGGCGCGGCAGCAGATACGCAAAACAAGCGGCGTCCATTCATCATCGTGGCATCGCTTGGGCTTTCCGTATTTGCCTTCACCTTCCTGCTGAAGGCCTCCACGGTGTTCATTATGGTGCCTGCTGGCTTTTGGAGCGGATTCTCGGCAGCCATTATCGCTCTTTTTGGCCTTGCATTGTTGTTTCCAACCACGTGGGCAAAAATTGCCGATAAAATTCCTGGCATGCATAGCGGCGCGAATAAACTTCTTGCCAAAGGATACGAGCATAAAACAGCGTGGTGGGGAGATGTGGCGATCGGTATTGCACTCGGCCCTATTTTCACCACCTGTAGCCCTACCTACTTCCTGGTGCTCGCAACCGTGCTCCCCGAAAGCACCCTTAAGGGGACCATCTATATTGCCGCATACGTGCTAGGGCTCGCAGTGGTACTCCTGGGTATTGCAAAGCTCGGCCAATCACTTATCGCAAAGCTCAATTGGGCGGCAAATCCTAACGGATGGCTCAAACGTGTGCTTGGGGTTCTATTCCTCCTTGTCGCACTCGCCATTGGCACGGGAACCGATAAAAAAATCGAGACAGCCATTCTCGATTCCGGATATTTTGATATCACAAAAGTGGAACAAGCCGTGCAACGCGCACTCGAATCTCCTGAACCGAGTATGAGCAACACGCCCTCAACATCCGAAGCGTCGGGCACGCCCGCTATCGAAATTGAGCAACCGGCCGGATTTGTGAATAGCGAACCGTTTGCGCTCAAAGACTTGATTGGCAAAAAAGTGATCTTGCTCGATTTTGTCACCTATTCCTGCATTAACTGCCAACGCACGTTCCCGTACCTGAACGCCTGGTATGATCAGTACAAAGACGAAGGGCTCGAAATCGTAGGCATCCACACCCCGGAATTCGCGTTTGAGCACAACATCCAAAACGTGCGCGATGCAGCCGCCGAATTCGGCTTGGAATTCCCACTGGTGCTCGACAACGACTATGGTACCTGGAACGCCTACAAGAACCGCTATTGGCCGCGTAAGTACCTCATCGATATCCACGGCAACATTGTGTACGACCACATCGGCGAAGGTGCCTATGAGGAGACAGAGGCTAAAATCGTTTCCTTGCTCAAGGAACGCGCCGAGGTGTTGGGTGAGGATCCCATGGGAGAGATGCCTCTCGCCGCGACAAGCGTAGAGGCTCCTACACCGTCTTCTGGCATTAGCCCCGAAACCTACTTTGGCGCGGCACGAAACGAATATTTCGGCAATGGCGTGCGCCTGTTCACCGGTGAGCGTACCTACACGTTTCCCGCCAACCTTCGCCCTAATTCTTTTTATCTCTCCGGGAAATGGCATACGGAAGAAGAATTCGCCGAAACGCGCGAGGAGAATACGGCGCTCCAATACCCATTCCGCGCCAAGAGCGTGTATCTTGTGGCAGAAAGTGACACGCCTACAGAAATCGAAATACGCATTGACGGCGTGGCAACCCACACCATCACGGTACAAGGCTCAAAACTCTACGATCTCTTTATGAGCGACACCGTTGGCGTACATACGCTCGAGCTTCGATTCCCCAACGAAGGCACACGCATTTACGCATTCACGTTCGGTTAAATCATCGTATGCTGCGGGGTAGTGGCATCGACCTCCTCCCCGTCCTGATCGCGTAAGTGGACAGGCGTTCTTGCCCGCCACGCAACAAGATCATCCCTTCAGTTTCGTCGTCAATGCCACGAGATTCTCCAACACCTGCCGAATCGCCTTTTTTCCGTCTTCATCAACATAGCGGCCTTCGGCGTCAAAGGTGTGTGCAAAATCGGTCACGAATACTTCGGGGGATTGCACGGGCGGCATGTTCAAAAACAAAAAGCATTGCCGCAAGGCCATTTGGGCGCGCACCGAACCGCCACGGCTAAACGCCGCCCCAATCACGGCCACGGGCTTACCCTGCCAGGCCGAATCGCCATACGGACGCGACGCCCAATCAATCAGATTTTTAAGCGGCCCCGGAATGCTGTAGTTATACTCCGGCGTGGCAAATACGATCGCATCTGCCGCACGAATCGCGGCCTTCACCTCTGTTACCGCTTGCGGCGGATTCATCTCAAGATCCTGATTAAACAACGGAACGTTTGCCCAATCCAGCAACGTCATCTCCGCCCCATCCGGGCACAATGCCTTTGCCGCATCCAACAGCTTCTTATTATACGATTCCTTCCGAAGAGAGCCCGAAATACCGAGGATGCGAAGAGGGGTGGTCATAGGGGGAGAGCATAGCACGGATTGCGCCCCGTTCAATCCCCTGCTAATGTCTCCCTATGCTCCATACGCATCATCGACAAACCTGGTCCGGGTTTATAAAGAGCCTCTCCGACGAACGAGCAGGGTGATGATGGCGTTCAAACACGCCCGCCCTGCTGGGGCGGGTTTTTTATTTATATTGATTTCTCACCACTCTTATGATCGTTACTCCTATCAAAACACGCGTATTCAACGAACGAGAAGATTTATTTACGTTCATCACGCAACAGATCAAAAAATTACCAGAAAAATCTGTGCTCGTGGTAACCAGTAAGATCGTGGCGCTCGCCGAAGGGCGCACCGCCGTGCGTAAAAATGAACGGGAGAAAATCCGCCTTATCAAACAAGAAAGCACCCTCGCCATCCGCACCAAATACGTGTGGCTCACCATTAAAGACGGGATGGTAATGCCCTCGGCAGGCATCGATGAATCCAACGCAAACGGGAAATTAATTCTTCTCCCAAAAGACAGTTTTACATCGGCACGCGATCTCCGCAGGCGTCTTCGCGCGCACTACCGCGTAAAACATCTCGCGGTGCTCATCACCGACAGTCGCACCATGCCCCTCCGCGTGGGCGTTACAGGTGTCACCCTGGGTTACGCAGGCCTCCGAGGGCTCCGCGACTATCGCGGCACCCCCGACATCTTTGGCCGACGATTCCAATTCTCCAAAACGAGCGTGGTGGACGGCCTCGCGGCCGCCGCCGGTTTCGTGATGGGTGAAGGAGCCGAGCAACAACCCCTCGCGCTCATCACCAACGCCCCGGTAGCCTTCCGCAACACCGTTCGCCGTACGGAGCTCATCATCAACCCCGCAGATGATTTGTATCGGCCGTTGTTTGCGAGGCTTTAGTAAGCTCTTAACAGATTACGCTTGAACCTTCCCCGGAGCACCCTTCCACACAATCTCAAAAATCTGCTTCAGCGCATCTGCAATGTCGGGATTGTTAATCACAATCCCCTGCAGATATTTGTGCGACAGGATATGCGTATGCGATCCAAAAACCTCGATAGAGATGTTGCTATCGTAAATCGTTGGCGACAACGCCTTTAATCGCATAAATTCCGGAGGGGTGATCTTTGATTCCAAATAATCCTTAATACTCGGATCATCTGTGGTAACGGCGCGGCGCTTGATCCCGCGTTTCATGAATTCTTTGTTCACCTCAATCCAATAGTTCATGATTTCAGAAGAGGTGTCACGACCATGAGCGTAGAACGCAATGCCGTCCTTTGCTGTTTTGTCATTAAAAAGCCGCTGATACATTTCCTGAACTCCCGCAGGGCCTTCGTAATATTCTGCATGAACTTTTTTATTTTCTGTTTTTGCCAGCGCGCGTAATTCCGGAAGCACGGCTTCGGCGCGATCGAGCTTTCCGCGGGCATGTACAAAAATATCAACCGGATCAAGCGCGGCATAATGCATCGCTTTGGCACTTAAGATTTTTTTCACGACACGCCGCTCGACCATCTCTTCCAAAAGGACATACGCCGTGGGCTTTTTGATGCCGCTTCGCTTTGCGGCTTCGTATGCCGTTCCTTCTCCATGCTCAAGAAGCGCCAAATAAAGGCGCGCCTGTTTATCAGATAAACCCAAGCTCTCCAATGCATTCGTGAGGCTCATAGATACAGGATGCCATAAAAGAGTATTTTAGTCAATAAAATTGATGAATATATTTAATATCATAAATAGTCAATTTTTAATGGTAAATATTGCCATATTTAGGTCTTATTTTTTGACTATACTCATAAATCCCTTTATTTTGTTGGTGCGGACGATCTCTTGTCCGTAAGGAGAATCCTATGGCTGGTGCAAATAGTGGCTCAATCTTGCGTGGACCACCGAGGGTGCGCGTTAAGCTGCCTCGGAAGAAAAAAACGGGTACAACGTCCAAGAAACAAACCAAAAACTGAAAATCGGAGGCTAAGCAAAAAAC
>JBDKJL010000042.1:0-4613 GCA_039796615.1 Candidatus Parcubacteria bacterium | reverse complement strand
GCGGTGGGGGTCACACCGCAAACCCGCCCACGCTACGCGCCACGGTGGCGCTTCGCTGGGCGGGACCCTAGCGGTGTGACACTTAGAAACAAGCGCTTTGAGCGCTTGGCATTATTGCGAACGGTCTAAAACGCATACCTTACTTTCTGTTTTGCATTCCACCTCTCTTGCTTGACCTTCCCCCCAATCCAGCTTACAGTAATCCGTCGCCCATATGGCTCTCACCGCTGCTCAACAAGCCCAAGAATCGCTCATGCGCGCCTCGACTATCCTCGTGCTGGCGGGCGATCACGCGTCCACAGATCGATTGGCGGCCGCGGTGGCCTGCGGGATGTTTTTAGAAAAAATGAAAAAAACCGTCGACGTGATGGTTCCCGGATTCCAAAAAGAATCCGCCCCCCGGTTTTTAGACACAAAAAATGTGCGTTCAGCCGTTGGGCCGCTCAAGGCGCTCCATATCACGCTGGACGTAAAAAATACCCCGCTGGGTGAGCTCTCATACGACGTAAAAGACGGCCGCCTTGATATCGCCGTGGTGCCCAAAGAACGCACCTGGAAACCAAACGAGGTGGTGGTGCGCCACGGAGAGAATCGCTACGACCTCATCGTTGCCCTCGGCGCGGCCGATCAATCCTCGCTCGGAGCACTTGGCCGCGATCATGCCGATTTTGTGCAAGAAACCACCGTGATCAATATCGACTGCTCCCCCACCAATGAACATTGGGGCCAGGTAAATTTGGTGGATATGAACGCCGTGAGTGTCACCGAAATCCTGTTCCGCTTTTTTGAACACTGGGATCGCAACCAGGTAGATACGCCGATTGCTACCGCCCTCCTCGCTGGCATGATCGCGGCCACGAAGAGCTTCCGCACGCCAAATGTCACCCCAAAAACGCTCACGCTCGCCAGCGCTCTCGTGGCACGCGGGGCTGAACGCGAAAAAATCGTCACCAGCCTGTGGCGTACGCGGAGCATCCCCACCCTCAAACTATGGGGCTGCGTACTGATGCGACTGGAACAGGACCGGGAACGCGGCATCGTGTGGAGCGTGTTGTCGCAACAGGACTTTTTAAACAGCGGTGCCAAGCCCGACGCGCTCAACGACGTGATCGATGAACTCCTTTCCTACGCGCCCGAAGCAAAAACCGTCGCGCTTTTATACGAACCCGCCCCCGGCAAAGGGATCTGCCTAACACTTGCCTGCCAGCCGCCCCGATCAGCCGCCGAACTTGGCCGTGCCTTTGGCGTTACCGGCACACGCGAACGCGCCACCGCCTGCCTCACAAACACCACCCTGTTGGAAGCGCAGCAAACTGTTATCGAACGCCTTCGCGATCTGGTTCAACCCGCATAGGTTCTAAAAACGAAAAAGGCGGTATCCGGCCGGTCGGGCATCCTCGCCAGGAGACACCGACTCCGGATTCCGCCTCTTTCGTCCCATCCCACGTCCGTAAAAGATGAGCTTTTTTGCTAGGTCAATATCATAACACAGCCCCCTACCAAATATCCATATCTGCATCAAGAGAGCCCTGGAGGGGATATCCTGTAAAAAATACCTGTCTTATGGACTCGGCCACAATTGATTCGCCGCCGTCGCCGGGTCGAACGCCGCCCCCTGAAGAGCGGCGGCCTCTTCCTCCCCATCCTGCTCCTGTACGCACTGCTTCACGCACGCCGCGCGGATGGATCGGCAGGCCTCTGTGTCTTCTTGAGAGCCCTCTTCAACCTGGCTCAAGCAGGCCATGGTGAGCGCCCCACAGCGCTCGGCACACGCCCCCGCTCCCCCGCCCTGCAGCATGCTTGGATCTCCCATTTGCACGTCATGCATCTCTTTTACCATTCGCTCTACCTGATCTAATTTACGCCACAACGCCGCCACCGCTTCGTTCAAGTTTTTTACCCGTGGTGCAGATTCGGCCTGCACGCCGGTATAGGCCATAAAGCCGGTTAACACCACGGCGAGCCCCGCTACGATGGAGGCCGCCCAAATATGTTGCACGCCATGCGCTGCCTGATGAATCAGGTGATCCCGCGGATGCGACGTTGGCCCGCAATACCGCACCCGGCACGCGCCCGTGCACCCCGAATGCCCGCATGTGGACCCCGGCCCCGCTGGCATCGGTGTGTGCCCTGCCGACACCTGTTTCTTTGTGCGCGTGGCGCGTGCTTTTTTGATTTCTGCCATACAAGAGAAATGAGCGAACCAATAAAGAGCATTAAGAGATAAAGATACGCATAGTATAGCACCTTTCCCGGCCTCGCCTGTGGAAAGGGTTGACAAAACGGCAAAAATAAGGCATACTAGCCCGTTCGCTCTTTCCATTTCCCAAATCTAAAACCAAAGAAAGAAGCTCATGGCAGCAACGCAAAAGCTCAAACAAATCCTCTTGGTCGAGGATCGCGATGATGTAAAGAAGGCGTTGGTACGCTTTCTGGAAGCGCGGCTACAAATCTCCGTCATCTGCGCGTCTCGCGCGCAGGAGGGATACGACGTCGTCAAAGCTTCCGTGGAGGCCGGCGAGATCGTTCGTTGGGGCGTTCTCACGGACAACGACATGGCCAACGAAGAAAATGATTGGATTTTCAGCGGCCTAGATCTCGCCGAAGAGCTCCGTGAGCTCCTTAAGTCTACCGAGGGAGATGCGTGTATCATCCTCATAACCGGACGAGAGATTCCGAATCCGGTCTCGCGCTGGGTAGACCACGCCTTCGAGAAGCCGCTAAACATGGCGGAAATCTGTGGCATCCTGCAACAGTTCTTCGACTCAGAAAACTAACGTGTAACGAGCCGCTCCAATCTCCATGGGGCGGCTCGAAACATTTTATACAAAAATCCCCCTGCATGCGCAGGGGGATTTTTCTGGTGGACGGCAGAGGATTCGAACCTCTGGCCTTCACAATGTCAATGTGACGCTCTAACCAACTGAGCTAGCCGTCCAAGGCACCAATCGTGCAGCGATGGTAGCCGAAGCCGAAGACTGCGTCAATCCATCGATCATCGATGGAGCTATGCCACTTTTTTTCCTGGAAAAACCGTTTTCGCCTCTTCGGTATCAAGAGGCGCTTTCTTCTGTTTGGCGACGGGCGCCTCTGTCGCTTCTTTTTGCCACCGCTTTTCGATTTCCCGGCGCCACCGTAATGAAGGAACGTCCAGTACCGCTTTCGGCATTGGAACGCGCTCTGGAATATTGGCGATCATCGCAAGCGCATTCACAAAACGCAAAAAGTGAAGAATCGTTCCGGCCTCCATGCGATCCTCTATCTCGAGAGGATTCCCATCGAGGATATCCTGCGCGATCTCGATGATCTCGTCGATCCGCGTGGGTTCTCCCGGAGGGATCACATCAGGAAGGAACAACCTCCATGAGGCGTCTTTTTGCTTCAACAAAAGGACATTATTTTTCCCGGCGACATCTAACATCGGAAGATGCATATTTTCGGCATATGCCACCATCTGCCGTGCACTCTTTTGGAGTTCTTCAGAAAATTTTCTATCCACCTGCTGACGCTCCACCACATGCAAAAGCTTTGGAAACATCTTTACGATATCTCTGTTCCGATTTTCGCGTTCCATGTCCTCTGTTGCAAATGGATCTTTTGGTTCTACCCGCGCACCCATAAGCAAGCGGTGCGCCCGATCGTAATCCATATCCGACAGCTCTTCCTCGCCTCCCTTCATGCGCTTCACGTCATCCGCATAATAGCTCGTTAAATCAACGGCGTGTGCCGGATCCTTCTTCGGATCGGCCTTGAACCGCCGCTGAATTGTTAGAAGCGTCGGAACCTCTTTGGGAAGATCTTGCCTCTCCGTAATCCAGTCCGGCTTAAGCCGATTAAAAATCTCCGGGCTTAGCGGCAGCATACGCACCATCGATTGCTCCGCTGGAACCGCATGAAACCCAAAATATGAACGAAGGAGCTTGATCTGTTTTTCTCGACGCACAATATCTTCCGCTAATTTCTCAATAACAATATCTCGTTTTTCTGGATCGTTAAAATCATGAGGATATTTATAAAGGCTGGCGTAATAGTTCACTTTATAAACGGAATCCCGTAATTCATCGACGCGCTCTTTGCTCCCCTTCTCCTTTTCCTTTTTCTTCGCTTCCTCCCTTCTCTTCTCGATTTTCTTCTCTGTAGCTCGTACGGTAAAAACCACGTGTTCGCCCCCCTTTCCCTCATAGGACGCTTCGATATTTTCCGGAACCAATTCTTGCAAAAGAACCTCTACTTTTTTCTGCACCCCCGATTCCGGCAATGGTGCGCTCTCTGTTTTAGACTCCAAAAACATCTTCTTTTGCTCCTGTGACATAGGCTCTTATCATACCACCAAACACAAACCCCCTGTGAATACAGGGGGTTTGTTGCGTCAGGGCATCAAAAATGGCCATTTTTGGTGTCCGCCTTATGTGGACAAACTAAGAGTGATCGAAATGGTTTCCATTATCCAGTATGTTTCCTGCTTCTACAAAAAATGCAGAAGTCGACTCAATTTCTCCCTAGAAAGGAGGTGATCCATCCACAGCTTCCGCTACGGATGCCTTGTTACGACTTCGTCCCTATCGCTGGCTCCGCCTTCGTCCCCTCATCGGGGCCTTCGGGCGTTTCCAACT
>JBDKJL010000041.1:0-16520 GCA_039796615.1 Candidatus Parcubacteria bacterium | reverse complement strand
CTCGCGAGAAACGTCCTTGCATCCCCGCTCGGAGCGGGATGCCGGACACGCTTCGCAACGGGGCAGCTTGGGCTTCGAACGGCGCTCACGTTCCGGAAGCAGTAAGTCTGTACCTGCGACTTCTTCGCTCTGGAAAAGGAGCGCTTAATAGAGGGTATTTTTTAGACCGTATTTAAGCATATTTTGCTTATTTTAGCCTAAATAATGGCATTTAGGGGTTGACAAGAATGTAAAATTATATTAACATATCTGGTCAGGCTATAAAACAGGTTTGGTGTTATTGAGGCCAAAAACCCCAATCGCCACCTGCCAGAGCCAGACCATTTATGACCAATATGACTTCTCTCATCTATACGGCACCTTGGAAGCGTTTGACGACCGTGTCTGTCCTTGTGGCAGCGATGATCGCCTCCGTTCCTGTGAGCGCCGTGGCTGATGAGGATCATGCGTCCACAAACGCCCCGGTGGTGGAAGCTGCGGAAGCGGCTCCTGTGCCGGAGCAAAAGGTGGTAACGCCGGTCCCGAAGGCATTCGTTGTTCCTGCGGAAATGGAAGACGCCATGCGTGTGGCGACAACCGGCCATAAGGTGGTCAAGATCTATAAGAACGTGCCGAGCACGGCCTATACCTCCCGCCCGGAGGAAACGGACGATTCTCCGTTTATCGCCGCTGACGGGACGCATGTGTACGACGGAATGGTGGCAGCCAACTTCTTGAAGTTCGGCACCAAAATCCGTATCCCGGAGCTCTATGGCGACAAGGTGTTCACGGTGCACGACCGTATGAACAAACGCTATCACTATAAAGTGGACCTCTGGATGGAAAACCTCCAGGATGCCCGCAACCATGGTCTCCGCACGGTCACGATCGAAGTGATCGAGCCCGTGGAAGAGGAAACGGCGTAAGCCACCCCTCGCCCAAAAGAGAAAAGCGACCGCCCGAGTGGGAGGTCGCTTTTTTCGTTGCGAGATAGCTCAAGCCATGTCTCCTGTGAGAGCATGTTCATGTCGGAGAAAGTTCATCGCTCCTCTCAAGAGCCGTCGATCCATTTTTTCTTCGTAGCGTTCTATCCGCTGTAGCGCTACGCGTGCTTGGACGGTATTCCAACACTCTTCCCAGATCATCCCGTTATGATCAGGCCTTAGATAATAGAACGGGAGCGTTTCGATGATGGCCCCGGAGAGGTTGAGCCCCGCGGCGTCGATGAGAACCTCCACGCCCTGCGCGTTCTTCATGAGCCGTTCGATCAATCCCGTTTTCGGCCTCGCGAAATGAACGTGATAGCGATGGGGGCATACAGGGAATCCCTGTATGCCCGGATCATGAATGACCATGACCCTCATGGGTCGGTTATGAAACGATAAACATTCTTTTAGAGCCATTTGATTTCCTTCTGTGTACGATGTCGTGTGGTGTGCTCTTTTTGAGCAAAAGTTCTATGAAAAAAGATAACGAAGACAGTGGAATATGTCAATCTTTATAGGCAAAAAGAAAACGGCCCTCCGAAGAGAGCCGTTTGCATCAACGGGCGGTTCCCGTATTTGCTAGAGAACCACTGTCGAAAGTGGTTCTTTGCCGATATCTTCCCGCCAGCGAACGCCGCTAAAGCCGGCGGCGTTGAGGTATGCGTAGGCGCGGTATCTCGCTTCTGCAATTGAACTACCGGATCCACGTATGTAGCAAACCCGGCCACCGGTTGAATAAACGTTGCCCGAATCGTCCCGTGTCGTATTTCCATGAATAACGTCCACGAAGGTGTGCCCGAGTTCTTGTGGAAGCCGAATGGGGTCTCCGATGTGCGGTCCAGGATAATTTTCTCCTGCGACGGTAACGACAACGGAATGTCCTTGGTGTGGAATAACCTTCCCAAGTCCGTTTTTCCCTACGAGCTCCTGAAGTGTTCCCGTCGCGCAGGCGTGGAGCAGCCCAAGGGTGTCTATTTTAAGGAGTGGAAGGATCGCCTGCGTTTCCGGATCTCCGAAACGGATGTTGATCTCCAAGACCCTCGGCCCTTCTTTGGTAAGCATGAGTCCGAGGTACAAGGAGCCCCGGAAGCCACGCTCGGGGTATATCTGCCGCATTTTTTTGATGATTGGCCATGCGAGTTCTCTTCCCAATCGTTCAATTTCTTCCTTAGGGATGTTTGGCACTGGCGCGATCGCTCCCATGCCACCGGTCATCGCGTCATCTTCGGCGTCCCCGTCGTGTGCACGCTTGTAGTCCTGGGCGAGCGGACAGATAACGTATTCTGTACCGTCTGTAAGAACCGTAAGACTCACCTCAACCCCCGTTAAGCGCTCTTCGAAGAGCATCAGGGGCTGATTTTGATCCGCTCCTTCAAAGCATTTCTCGACGTGCGCAACGGCCTCCTCTCTGGTTTTTGGGAGCACGACACCCTTCCCGCCCATGAGTCCGTCAAATTTTAAGGCGATGGCTTGAAGGCCTACCGCATCCAGGCATTCAATTGCCTGTAGCGAATCCTTCTTGTTGCGGAGAGTGGCGGGTGCCGTAGGGATATTCAATTGCGCCATGAGATTTTTCGCAAACCATTTGGACCACTCTAGTTCAGCTTGACCCTTCGTGGGTCCGAATACGCGGCAGCGCGTATTCGTAAGAAGCTGATTTACGACGCCTTCCGCGAGCGGCTGTTCCGGGCCAACAATGACGAGGTCGATGTCGTCGAAGGCTTCCCAGCGCGCCTCCCCGGCACAAATCGACCTCACAGATTCTGAGAATGGGATGGTTGAATCTCGCATCTCCGCATTTTGGTCTGTAGCGAAAATTTGGCCTCTTCCCGTGGAAGTGAGCAGAGCTTCCATGATTGCAGACTCTCGTCCGCCTTTTCCAATGAGCAATACATTTTTCATCGACTTCGAACCTTTCTGTACCGTTAAAACAGTACGCTGCGATAGTACTGTTTCAGTCAAAAATGTCAAGAAAAACAGACCCTTTTAGAGGTCTGTTTTGTTTGGAGGCGTGGGCGGGAATCGAACCCGCGAATAAGGGTTTTGCAGACCCCTGCCTTCCCACTTGGCTACCACGCCCTGGCGGTCGGCGACCCGGGCATGCCCCGTTATCGCGAGCCGATCGTAGCGGATTTGAGGGGGCGCGTAAAGGGTACGGGCGCGCAGAAGATCCATGACAAAAAGGCCGTTTTAGGCTACCCTTTGGGCAGATATGCAGATTTTTGCGCATCGAGGGGCGTCGGGTCGGCAGGCGGCAGAGAACTCGCTGGAGGCCATTCGCCGCGCGATCGAATTGGGCGCACATGGGATTGAGGTGGATGTGCGATGTACACGGGATCATGAGCCGGTTTTAATCCACGATACAGACTTTCGGCGCATCGCCGGAGACGCGCGGAAGGTGCGGCTGCTCTCTCTTCAGGAGGTTCGCGGAATTCCGTTACGGCATGGCGGGTCGGTGGTGAGCCTTGATGACCTTACCGCGAATGTCCCCTCTCCGGTGGTGCTAAACATCGAAGTGAAAGATCCAGACGCCATTGGCCCGGTGTTGCGAAAATTAAAAACGAGCACCTCGCTCCGTGAGCGCGTTATTCTTTCCGGATTCTCTTCGGATGTGATTGAGCAGGTGGTGCGCGAAACGCCGGATGTCCGTTGCGTTTTTTTGATGCGCCCCTGGCCCGTTCGATTTTCGGCATTTGCTCTTTGGGCGAAAGCGCAGCATCTTTACGGCATCGGATTAGGATCGGCGCATTGGTCGCCTCGTCGAGTAGAGAGGGCGCATACGGCGGGGCTTAAGGCAATCGCCTGGGAAGAATTCGGCACACGAAGCACACGCCGCCGCGCAGAGCGACTTCGAAAGATTGGGATTGATATCGCGATCGTGAATAAATTGGAGGTGTATTTATCCACAAAATAGCATTTGACAAATAAGAACAAAAATAGAACAATTGAGATGTATGAAAAAGTCTCAATCGAAACAGCCTATTATTTACCAGGCAAAGAGCGGCGCTATTGAATTACGATATGATGCGCAAAGGGATTCCATTTGGGCTACGCAAGCGCAAATCGTACAACTGTTTAATGTCAGTCAATCGGTTGTGTCGCGCCACATTAAAAATGTCTTTCGGGATAATGAAATAGTTGGAAAAAGCAATATGCAAAAAATGCATAATGCTTTTTCGGATAAGCCCATCATTTTTTATAGTCTTGATGTGATTCTTTCGGTTGGATACCGAACGAATTCTCAGCGAGCCATTGCATTCCGTCAGTGGGCTACAGAGACGCTTCGGGAGCATATTACCAAGGGTTATACGATCAACCGTCATCGAATTTCGACGCATTACGACGCCTTTCTGAAGTCGGTCGCAGATATTCAGGCGCTTTTGCCGGAACACGTAACACTGGATCCGAAGCAGGTGTTGGATCTCATTAAAGAATTCGCAAGCACATGGGTGTCGCTTGATGCATATGATAAGGAGTCACTTAAGTCTATTGGGAGCACGAAGAAGGCCATTAAATTTACAGGTGAGGAATTAGCGGCGGCCATTGCGGATCTCCGTTTTGCGCTGATACAAAAAGGTGAGGCGACGGAGTTGTTCGCGCAAGAACGAAAGGAAGGGAGCGTCTCCGGTATTGTAGGTAATGTCATGCAATCGTTTGGCGGCAAGGCATTGTATGCGACCGCAGAAGAAAAAGCGGCGCACCTACTGTATTTTATGGTTAAGAACCATCCATTTACAGACGGTAATAAGCGATCCGGGGCGTTTGCGTTTGTATGGTTTTTGCGCAAGGTGGGTATTCGTGGAGGACGGAATATCAATCCGGCCGGGCTTACGGCGCTGACGCTTTTGATCGCAGAAAGTAAGCCTGAAAAGAAGGAGCAGATGACGGCCTTGGTGACACAGATACTGAAATAACGTGAGGGATGCTACCATTCCCCCATGCCCTCCCGTCCCAAATTATTGTTGTTAGACGCCAACGCCCTTCTCCATCGGGCGTGGCATGCGTTACCGCCGCTCACGAGCCCGGATGGAAAGGTGGTGAATGCCGCGTATGGGGTTACCTCCGTGGTGTTGAAGATGCTTAAGATGGAAGAGCCAGATGCCTTTATCGCCTGTTGGGATACGGAGGCGGCGACCTTTCGGCATAAAGCATATAAGGAATACAAAGCGCAGCGACAAGAGCAGCCGGATGAGCTGTATGATCAGGTACCGATCACAAAAGAGGTGTTAAAAACGCTCGGTGTTCCGTCCGTGGAACTGGATGGCTATGAGGCAGACGACCTCCTTGGCACATTTGCCGCACGCGGGGTGAAGGATGGATACCACGTGCGGATTGTGACGGGCGATCGTGACGCGTTTCAGTTGATCAATCCGCATGTGGATGTTTTAACGTTTAAAAAAGGGATGAGCGACACGCGACTCATCACCGCCAAAGAAGTAAAGGAAGATTACGGAATCACCCCGGATCAGTTGATTTATTGGAAGGCCCTGCGCGGTGACACGAGCGATAATATCCCCGGCGTGCGTGGCATTGGCGAAAAGGGAGCGACGGAACTTGTACAGGAACATGGCACCCTGGAGAAGATTTTTAAGGCCGCACACGATCCCCGCTCGACCATGAAGGAGTCGATACGAAAAAAGCTGCTTGAGGGAGAGGAGGGTGGGCGCACGGCTCTTACGTTGGTGGGGATCGACTGTGATGTGCCGGTGACATTTGATTTTAAAAAAGCAAAAGCTGTCCCCAATCGCGAAGCGTTCGTGCAGGCGGCGGCCACATACGGATTCCGTTCATTGATTGCTCGGTTCCCTGGAGCGGGCTCTGTCGATGCGGAAGAAGAGATGCCGCCCGCACGGAAGCCGGCGGGCACGAAAAAGAAGAAGGCGAGTGACGAGTCCGCGCCCATCTCTACCGAGCCAGAGGCGCTCGCCTTTCTTGCAGAGGTTCAGGATGCAAAAGATGTCACCGTTTCTCTTGTGGTGGGCGCACAAGAGTCTTTGTTTGGGGGCGGTGGGGTTGAGGCGTTGGTATTTGGGCTTACCAAGAAGGTTGGGATCATCCCCGCGGCGCTGTTGGCGAAGTCTTCGGTGCGTAAGGAGGTGGCCGCAATCCTCTCTTCCCCACATGTGGGGAAAATTTGCCATGATGCCAAGCGGGTGATGAAAGAGTTGGAGTCGTTAGATCTGCCGCTCGAAGGGATCGCGCACGACACGCTGATCGCTGCCTATCTTCTTGCCGCAGGCGAACGGTCGCTAGATCTGGAAACCCTCGCGCTCCAGGAAACAAAACAGCCGCTACCAACAGATGCCTCTCGCCCGGTGTTCGAGGCGCGAGCGATCCGTTCAATCGCCGATACGCAAAAAACAGAGATGGCCAAAACACACGCCGATCATGTGTGGGAACGGTTTGAACGGCCACTGATTCCGGTGCTTCGCAACATGGAGCGTGTGGGCGTGCTTGCAGATATCCCCTATCTTAAAACGCTGTCAAAGGAGTTGCAGGCCGACAAAGCCGCGCTCGAAAAAAAGATGGAAAAATTGGTGGGGCATCCATTTAATCCGGCGTCCCCCTCTCAACTTGCGGTGATCCTTTTTGACGAACTCGGACTTTCTGCAAAAGGAATCAAACGTGGCAAAACAGGATATTCCACGGCTGCGAGCGAGTTAGAAAAATTGGAGGGGACACACGAAATCATCGCACTGATCGGCGAACATCGTGAGCTCGCCAAGATGCTCTCCACATACGTAGAAACACTGCCAACGCTTGCAGACACGGCAGGGCGTGTGCACACCACGTTCAACCAAGCCGTTGCGGCCACGGGACGCCTATCATCGAGCGATCCGAACATGCAGAATATTCCCATTCGTACGGAATTGGGTCGTCGCATTCGCCATGCCTTTATTGCCGAAAAAGGGATGACGCTCCTCTCGTGCGACTACTCGCAGATCGAGCTTCGTGTGGTGGCGGCCATGAGCGGCGATAAAAAGATGCTCGCCGCGTTCCATGCAGGTGAAGATATTCATGCGGCCACGGCCTCGGCCATTTGGGATGTGCCGCTAACAGAGGTGACACAAGATCAGCGCCGAAAAGCCAAGGCGATTAATTTTGGAATTCTATACGGCCAAGGCCCGCATGGCTTGGCGCGCGTTACGGGATTGTCGTATGCCGAGGCAAAGGATTTTATTGCTGCCTACTATAAGGCTCACCACTCCGTGCGTGATTTTTTGGATGCCACAAAAGCCAAGGCGCAAGAGCTTGGGTATGTAGAGACGCTCTTTGGCCGCCGCCGCTCCACACCCGACATCCACAGTAATATCCCCTATCTCCGTGCAGCCGCAGAGCGCATGGCGATCAACATGCCTGTGCAAGGAACAGCCACCGGCGACCTCATTAAGCTCGCGCTCATCGCCCTTGCCAAAGACCTCCCAAAGATCTCGGCCGACACGCGGATGTTGTTACAGGTACATGATGAAGTCCTTTTTGAAGTCCCCACGAAAGAGGTAAAACGTGTCGCAGCCGCTGTAAAAGACATTATGGAAAACGTGGAAAAAATCGGTTGCCCGATCGTTGTTGAGGCTAAAGCGGGGAAGAATTGGGAGGAGATGGAGAAGGTGGCGTAGGGTGTGCTACGCTCCACCTATGCTCCTCCTCTGTTCGGGCGAAGACTCCTACCAGGCCCTCCAAAAAGCTCGGGAGTTAGAGACGGCTTTTCGAGAAAAATACGATAAACAGGGGCAGGCTGTGGAGCGTCTGCCGAATGGAAAAGAGGGGGTGGAGGCATTATTAATGGCGGCCACGGGCGGATCGCTGTTTGCAACGAGGCGATTTTTTCGAGTAGATAACCTATTGTCTGGATGCCCAAAGGGGCGCGTGGATGCGCTCGTGGCAACGCTCTCACGCGATGCGGAGCAAACGATCGTGGTGAGTAAAGAAGAGGGGGTCCTTTCAGATAAAATATTAAAGCCATTCCGTGGATTGCCGGGGTTTGTGCAGTATGATTTTTCGGCGCTATCCCCTTCTGCCTTTTTAAAATGGGCCACACAGCATGCGGCATCAAAGGGCGTTCGTGATACGGCGCTGGTGCAGCGCCTTGCCGAGCATGCGGCGGGCGATGCATGGATGTTTGTTACGGAGATTGAAAAACGACAGGGGCAGGAAGTGGGTGGTGGTGATAACATAATGAGCGTCGGAGAGAAGCGAGCAACAGAATTAACCGTTTATGATGTCATCGATCGTTTATTGATGCGCACTCCCGATCGTTGGGCGGCACTTCGTACCCTTGATGATCCAAATGCGGTGGTCGCCATGGCTGTGGGGCAGGCACGATCGTTGCTTCTTGTTCGTGCGGGGCATGCGCAGGGGGTACACCCGTATGTGGCGAGAAAATTAGCGCGGTTACAAGTGGCGGATGCGGCGGGGACGTTTCGGCGAACGGCGGCGATGATTGCGTGGTCGAGGACAGGGAGATCAAGTGCGGAAGAAGCGCTGGATGTGTTGGGGTGAATTTTCATATCTTTCGCACAGAAGTTTACTGCTTCCGTCACGCTCGCGATGTTCTCGCGAGAAACGTCCTTGCATCCCCGCTCGGAGCGGGATGCCGGACACGCTTCGCAACGGGGCAGCTTAGGCGGAGCCTGTCCTGAGCTAAGCGAAGGAAACGGCGCTCACGTTCCGGAAGCAGTAAACTTCTGTGCGAAAGATATGAAAATTCAAAAGACTCCCGTAGGAGTCTTTTTTGTTGATGGGATTTGATTCTTACTTTTTTCCGGAGATGGCCTTCATGATGGAGGATTTTTTTCGGTCGGCGAAGCTGCGGCTTACAACGCGATTTTTAGCGGCCTTGTCGACAATCTTTTGAAATTTGATCGCGGCAGCCTTGGCTTCTGCGAGGCCACCCTCTTTAATGAGGTCTGTAGCTTGCCGCAAGAGTTGCTTGGTGTGCATCTTTAAACGCGCATTTCGTGCCGCGTGGCGCACGTTTTTGCGGAGATCCTTAATGGCGGCGTGTTTATTCGGCATAAGATATGCGCAGAGGATACGGGATCTTGTAGGAAAGGTCAATATTTGGCGCTGCCAAACTTCTTGCGAACGTTGATGCTTTGACGGAAGCGGAAAAGACGCCTAGAATTGCGGAGCTGGTAAAAGTTCCCTCTTTAGAAAGGCTTCTTTTGAGGAATATATATTTTACGACGCATAGAGATTGTTCCATTCACGTGATAAATAGATTTTGAGGAGTCGGACATTTGATCATGTCCCCATAGTTCAATGGACAGAACGAGGGACTCCTAAGCCCTAGATGGTGGTTCGACTCCTCCTGGGGACACCAGAAATTGTTTCACGTGAAATATTAAATTGTTTCACGTGAAACATTTTGGGCCGATAGCTCAGTTGGTAGAGCGCTGCATTCGCATTGCAGAGGTCAGGGGTTCGAATCCCCTTCGGTCCACCACGTAAAAAACCTGCGCAAGCAGGTTTTTTACGTGCTCCGTGGCCCGCCCCACCAGGGCGGGCTTTACGGAGCGGATCACGTTGTACCGCGCAGGTTTCACGTGGCGCGGCCAGACTTTACGACCCGTAGAGTGCTTGCGCTTTTACGGGTCACGTGGCGCGGCCATAGTTTTTATGGAATTATTTGGTTTATCGTAGGGAGCTTTCACGTTTTATGCCAGGCTTTACTGCACGGGCTTTACGTAAAACGGCCGTAGTTATTAAAATAATTTTATGATTTTTAAAAATAATATCCGTATAGAAGTAATTTAAAATTGTTTCACGTGAAACAATTAGCGGCTAATGAATGAATTTTCTTTTTTAATCAATTATAAAACAGATAAATATTCCTATTTTATAATTTATGATTATATATTTCGCTGATCCGATGATTCTTTTAAATAGTCATCGATCGTTTATATGCATCTCATGAGATATGCAGTCGATAAATGTTTCACGTGAAACATTTTAAAATTTTCTTAATGACTACGCATTGATCATATTCGGATTGGTAGGGATTTAATGGCCTTCTGTATATGGCTATAGACCAAAATCTTACGAAAATAAAATCCATAGACATCATATTTTTAAATTGTTTCACGTGAAACAATTTTTATCCACAGGTTCTCAACAGTATATATTTTACGACACATAGTATTATTTTGCTTATTTAAGGCAAAAAATACTGATTGAGTGCTGGCTAAAGGGATATACGTATTAAATGGTATTGTGAAACAAATGAGAAACGTTCTCATGCGCAGCCGCCTGTGCGTGTTTCTGCTTGGGGCTCTTCTGGTTCCAGGTGCGGCTTTTGCGATGACGAGCACAAATTATGGGATTTTATGGGATTCTGTGAATACAGGGGGTGAGGACTCAAGCAGTTCAACGAATTTTCGGCTTCGCGATACCGTTGGGGAACAGGCCACGGGGTTTAGTCAAAGCCAAACCTATCAAGTAAGCGCAGGATATCGCGTGGGGGACGAACAGGATCCATCTCTTTCATTAACGATTGGAACCCAAGAGAACAATACGCGGGCGGCGTGGACGGCTTTTTCTAACGTGGGGAATACGGTAACTGTTACGGCAACATCAAGCTTCACTATCGGTAATTATATTGGGGTTATTGAGAATATTGGCGCATCTCAGTTGATCGCTGTTGGTAAAATTACCGCGATATCTGGCGCCGATATCACCGTCGATGATTGGGAGGGGGAGCCCGCCAGCCTATCCGCGTCTCCGGCCGGCGGAAATGACCACGCATATCGTCTCAATGGAGCAAACGCGGCGCTTGGAACGCAATCTTTTGGCCAGGTTGCCACATCTTTAACGGTTACGGACATCGTTTCCAATGTCCTTACGGGGTATTCCGTAACGGTTCAGGCTTCCTCTACGCTACAAAATGATCAGGGGCTCGCTATTGCGGATGTTTCAGACGGGGGTGTTACGGCGGGATCGGAAGAGTATGGGAGAGAGGTTGTTGGCACGACGGCTCAGGGGGCTGGATCCGATCTCGCGTTTACAACATCCACCCAAACAACCATCCAAACATCCGATATTGTAGGAGATCACGATCGTATTGGATTGATATACAAGCTCTCCATAACGGCGGGAACTCCGGCGGGGAACTATCGCCAGAATGTTCTTTACCGGCTAACCCCTAATTTTTAAGGTTTGTCCACAGAGTTGAGGCTAAAACGTTACAATGAAGAAACAAACTTGCTATGATACGTACTGTCCAAAGAGTCTTATGAAGATTTTCCGTACATTGGTGATCCCCGGTCTATTTTTAGGCATCTTTTTTTTATTTGGTTCACAAATTTCTACTTCGGCAGCAGGGGTAAATATTTCATTGAGTGATGGAAGCGGCACCGCTGATGCGGGGAGTGGCGGGCAAACAGAGATTACAACGTCATGGACGACGTCCGGTTTTTATACGACGGGCACATATTTAACACTTACGGTTTCTCCGGCGGCCACGTCCACGTTGAGTGAATGCGGGACGCCGGATTATACGTTTGCAAATACAGGAGATCTCACAGTAGTAACGAGCTCATGGTCCACTTCGGCGGCGGTATACGCGTTTACACAAAACGTCTCTACAAGCACAGCCGGTGCGGTGTGTGTGAGCTATGGGGTAACGACAACGACGGCATCCAACTACTCGATCACCGCGCTGGTAACGAGTAGCACGACAGCATTTAGCACGACGGATTTTGGCGCGGCGCTTTACTATGTGCTTGGGGGAAATCAGGTGCAGGTAACGGCCACCGTTCCGGCATCGCTCTCATTCTCGATTCGAAATAGTGCCGATACGGCGGCAACAAATGTTTGCCAGCTCGGCACGCTTTCGCTTACGAGCGTATCCACGTGTACGTATCGGTTACGCATTGCCACGAATGCGGCGAGCGGATTTAGTGCCACGATACAGGCAGATAAAGATTTTTCTACGCCTGCCTATGCCACAATGACCTCTGTGGTAAACGATGCGTCGTTTGTGGCGGGAACAGAGGCCTATGGTATTTCAGTATTAACAGCGGCAACGGAGGGTGGACGTCAGTCTACGTCATCCGCATTTACGGAACCGATCGTAGAATCCAACTTTGCCACGACCACGTTTATCGTTGATGCGAGCCCAGTGCCGGTATCTTCGGCGGGGATCATCATTTCGTTCCCTCGTCCGTTTAACGTGGGGGCTGCGCCGTCTACCACCACCACATCTGCGGTAACACACGCGGCAGCGATTAGCGCGGGAACGGCCGTGGGCGTGTATAGCCATACGGTGACGTATCGAGTAACCGGATCGTTCTAGGGTGTTTGTGCGGGAGTGCTTTGTTTGTATGCGCCATGTATCCCCGCCCTCTTTTTTTCGGAATTGGCTGATGCTATCGCGGCCGCTTTTTATGGCCGGGATTATTACGGCCATTTTTATTTTTGGTCACTCCGCTCAAGCGATGACGGTTTCTCCGGTGCTGTATGACTACGAGGTAGAGCCGGGTGGGAGCCGGCAGGGGAGCATCGCTCTTTCGAACGATGGGAACCGCCCGGAATTATTTGCGCTTGAGGCGAATAATTTTGTGCCATTTGGCGAGGACGGCGCTCAGCAATACGTGGAGGAAGAAACGCCTACGGGGCTTGCATCCTGGATGACATTTGATCGGCCGTCGATTTTATTACAGCCGGGGGAAACAGCAGCGTTCCCATTTGTGGTGACGGTGCCGAAAGATGCAGAGCCGGGTGGGCATTACGCGAGCATCTTTTTTTCGCGCGTACCCGATGCAACAGAGGGATCTGGTGTTGGGGTGGGCGGAGCCATCGGGGTGTTGGTGCTCGTAAATGTGACCGGAGATGTGCATGAAGAAGCACGCATTGAATCGTTCGTCGTGCGCGGCCCACGTATTCATCATCGGTTGCCGGTGTATTTTGATACGCGCATTCGAAATTTGGGAAGCGTGCACTTTCGTCCACGCGGCGAGCTTGTGATCCGGAATGTGTTTGGGCGGGTGGTGAGCCGTTCATCGGTAAACCCAAAAAATTCTGCGGTGCTGCCGAACAGTATTCGGCGGGTGGAGACGGCATGGGCACGCGCCACCGAAGAAGGGCCGGGGGGATTTTTTGCAGAGATAAAAAATGAGTGGAAACATTTCGCGATTGGTCCATACACGGCTTCGGTGAGTATGGTGTATGGCTCAAAGGCCTGGCAGCTTGAGGGGGCGGAGGTGTCGTTTTGGGTGATTCCGTGGCGGTTAATACTTGTGGCGTTTGTGGGGGTGTTGTCGCTCGTGCTGTTGGGAGTGGGATATCACCGGATGGTGGCCGCGGCGGTGCTTGCGAAGGAACGAAAGCGTAATGCAGCTCCGAAAAGAGGGAAGAAAAAGTAGAGGTTCTTTTTAAACTTATCTGCACGTTTTTTACGTCTTCGCAGATGCTGGCGCGGTGGGGGTCACACCGCAAACCCGCCCACGCTACGCGCCACGGTGGCGCTTCGCTGGGCGGGACCCTCGCGGTGTGACGCTCTTATACAAACGCTTTGAGCGCTTGGCATTTGTGCGAAGACGTAAAAACGTACAGACGAGTTTAAAAAGGCCCCTCATTTAAAGGTATGTTAAAACAGCGATTTTATATTTCATTATCTAAATGGTCGGCATGGGCTGTCGTTTTGTGTTGGATGTGTGTTGTGGGAATGGGGGGTATAAAAATGGTGCAGGCGCAGGAGACGGCGGATGTGGGGGTGTCGGCAGAGGTGGAGGCGGCGGAAGAAGAGGAGGAAGCGCCGGAAGAAGGGACACCTTCGGGTGGGCCGGGTGGGGCGACGATTCCGAATACTACTCCGCCGTTGATTTTTAATCTTCGAAGTATCATTCTTTCGCCTACGCAGGCTGTGGTGTTGTGGCAAACGGACAAAGAGGCGAATACGGTGTTGGAATTTGCGCCAGATGATGGAGTAACGCCGTATGATCGCGTAACGGATCCGAATCGCGCGGTTGTGCACGAGGTGCCACTTTCTGGATTGCGGCCGTGTACGGGATATCGGTATCGGGCGCGCTCCACGGACATGTATGGGTATGAGGCGATATCGACGGAGCGTGTGCTCTCGATGCCGTGTGATGTTTTGCGTCCGGAGCTTATTGGGGTGAATGTGGTGGAGATTACGGATCACTCCGCGATGGTGGTGTGGATAACGAATGAACCCACCTCATCGAGAGTGGAGTATGGGCAAACAGTGGAATATGGACGGAATCTTTTTTTGCCGGGATTTGTGGTGATGCATGCGGTGCCGATTTCGGGATTGGCACCGGATACGGAGTACCATGTGCGAGCAATTTCACAGGATCCTACGGGGAATACGGTGACATCCGGTGATGTGCCGTTCCGTACGTTGCCAGATCGCACCCCTCCGGCGAATGTGGGTCTTTCGGCATCTCCAGGAGATACGGAGGTGTTGTTGCGATGGCAGATCCCCGCAACGACAGATGTTGCGGGGGTTCGGCTGATCCGTAAAATGGGAGGATTCCCAACGGGTCCGACGGACGGACTTTTAATTTTTGATGGAACGGGAGAATCATTTCTTGATACGGGGCTACAAAACGGCGTGCGGTATTATTATGGAGCCTATGCGTATGATCTTGCCCGAAATGTCGCATCGGGATCCATCGCTTCGGCGGTGCCGCGTGCGCCAGGGATGCCCGTGGAGCCGGGCGATGGACTCCCTGGTACGGTGACGGATCCAGTGACTCCAGGTGGCTCATCGGCAGATGTACGATTGTTTGGTGCTGGCGGTGCCGTGGTGTTAGGGCGGGGGGCGGATGGAGCGATCGGCGCCCTCGCGGGCCAACCCGTCATTATGCGTGTGACGCCAGCGGAGGCATCGGATATTTTGATGGAAGCGTATGTGCTTTTTGAGGGAAAGATTTACCCGGCGGTGATTGGTTCTGACGGATTTGAAGCAATGATTGCCCTTCCGGACGTTCCAGATATATACGCGCTTCGCGTACGGGCTCGGTTTTTAGATGGGCAGATCACTGAATGGGAGTTTCCTCTTCGGGTGCAGGGTCCAGGCCGGGTGTTTATTCGGCCGCTCGTGGGCCCGGCATGGCGACCCATTGATGGAGCGGTGATAACCCTTTTTTGGTACGACGGCAATCGGTGGTTGGAGTGGGACGGGGGATCACATGGGCAATCAAATCCTCTTTTAACGAATCAAGCGGGGGAATATGCGTTTCAGGTGCCGCCGGGGCGCTATCGCATTGAGGTGGAGAAGCAGGGGTATGTGAAATATCAGACATCTGCAGCCTTTATCGATGGGAATGTGGTGGGTTTTCCGATAAAGTTGATTCAGATCCCGGTGTTATCGGGCCTGGCAGAGGGGGCGGGAGTTATTGATAAGGGGATCCGCGCTCTTTTTGATGGTACCGCGAAGATTTCCTTTAAGGTAAAAATGCTTGCACAGGCGTTTGATCAATCACCGCTACGTGAGGCGGGAGAGGCTGCGGCGATCCTTTTTGCCGTTTTTGGGATCTGGAATGCCTTTGCGTTTAGCCACACGGGCATTCATATGCGTGTCCGTACGGGGATGCGGGCACACCCAACGGGAAAGAAGACGGTCTCGGTTGAAGATATCTCCCATGTCCGGGAGCATGAAAAACAAAAACGCCATCGGATTGCTCTTGGTTGCGTGGTATTGGGAGGGCTTATTGCTGGGCTAGCTCCGACGGTTGCCGCTATCGTTGCATTTAGTCTTGATGTGGGGTGCTCGGTGATCTTTTGGAGGATGCACTGGGGGCACACACGAGGAACGAGCCTAAAATAAAGGAAGAACAAAGTTCTCACAGGATAGAAAAAGATATACACATCAACAAAAATAGCATCTTTTTTATCCACACATGTTGTACACAGGGGGTCTTTGTAAAATTATTTACTCAACGCAGTCAAAAAGAGAAGACATGAGCAGGTATCTATAAATGCTCCTATAATGTTAATGGACAGTTGCGCCAGATAGAGCAAAAAATCTGGGATCCATTGGGCCATCAAAATGGTCTTGGCCGAATGAGAGGCAATGCGGTAACGCATGCCACTGCCCACCACAACCTATCACGATCGACAGGCGACGGAATGCGCATAAAGCGCCTCCGTTTTGCATGGTCGTCTACGTTATTATTTTGACGTAGCCGTGAGGGACCCCATGTCCCGCTATTTCGCTGCCGCGCGTAAAGGCGCTCAACGCAGCGTCCATGTGACGTGCCAGTGTTCTCGCAGAGCCCTAAAAGAGGCTCCGCTTTTGATAGGAAAATGGTGGAAGACTATTACTTCAGGGCCTAGAGACCAACGGGCCTTGGGGTTTGTGCACGCCTCGCACGTAAGCCGTAGAACGCAAGACCATGCGATTCTACGGCCTCGTGTGCTTGCGGGCTCCATTTTATTCACCTTATTTGTGGCTTTATTAAGCCTTCCAACGCCAGCCCTCGCCCTCATCACTCCCTCCATCAACTACCAAGGCAAGTTGTTGTCTGCCTCCGGTGTCCCCGTCTCCTCCGGCACATACAACATCAAATTCACTCTGTACGACGCTGCTTC
>JBDKJL010000040.1:0-9201 GCA_039796615.1 Candidatus Parcubacteria bacterium | reverse complement strand
TGAGGACTGTTTGAGTCCCGCGAAGCGGACGAGTTCCGCAGCATCGCGAAAGCGATATACCAAAGCGGTTCCGCTCCCAGTCCTAAGCATCCGGATGATCCGCGTAGAGTTTTTCCCGAAGAAGGGAAATATCACGCTTCAGCTGTTCATCATGGGTTAAAAGATCTGTGATTTTCGAGCAGGCATGCATGGCGGTGGTGTGATCCCGGCTTCCGATATGCGCCCCAATGGCCGGATAGGAGCACTTCGCCTCTTCCCGTAGTAAGTACATCACGACCTGACGGGGGAAGGCAAGGCGTTTTTCACGGTTTTTCCCAAGGATCTCCTCAAGGGGGATGTCGTAGTAGGTTGAGACAATATCCATGAGCCGTTTTGGGGTGATATTCCGCCGCGGGGTAGTTGGGACAAAGCTTTGTAAAAGCGTTTGGACAGATTCGATGGTGGGAGGGATGTTCTTGAACTGGTGGTAGGCGATGATCTTGTTGAGCGACCCCTCGAGCTCACGCACGTTGGATTGAATCATTCCGGCGATCAGGCGGAGCACCTCTCCAGAGAGGGGGTACCGCTTCCCAAGGCATTTTGCCTCAAGGATGGCGATGCGTGTTTCAAAGTCTGGCGTTGAAACATCGGCAATCATGCCCCACTCAAAGCGTGAGAGAAGGCGATTTTCTAAGAGTTGAATATCCTTAGGCGGCCGATCGCTTGTAAGCACCACCTGCTTATTGAGCTGATGGAGCGCATTGAATGTATGAAAAAACTCTTCTTGGGTTCCCTGTTTGCCAGAGATGAATTGGATATCGTCCACGAGCAGCACATCAACGGTTCGATATCGCTCCTTAAATTCACGGGCGCGCCCTCCGCGCACGGATTGGATGAATTCATTGGTAAAGCGTTCGCAGGTGACATAGCGTACCGTGGCGTCTGGCCGGGATTGGAGCACATGCTGGCCAATTGCCTGTAAAAGGTGGGTTTTCCCAAGCCCCACACCTCCGTAGATAAAGAGGGGGTTGTAGGCCTCCCCGGGGTTTGCGGCCACGGCCATCGCGGCGGCGTGGGCTAATTCATTGCCTTTTCCAACGATAAAGCCCTCAAATCGATAGCGAGGGTTTAGCCCAATGTCGTCTGTGGCGGTGGCAGGGAGCTCTTCGGCGGGCGCAGGAACGTCGAGCGGTGTTGTGTATACGGGGGCGGCATTTACAACAGGAGCAAGCTCTGGGCCGGTCTCTCGTGCGTTCGTGGTTTGGCTACCATTATGCGCGTCTACGCGATAGGTTGCCTCACGGATGGCATTAGAGGTGACATGACGGAGCGCCTTAATGATGGCATCGTGATATTTTTTTTCCAGCCAGGCCTTGGTGAAGGTGTTTGGAACAGAAATGGTGGCGCGTCCGTTCTCAAAAGAGAGAATCCCCGTACTACGGAACCAGGTCGTAAAATTGGCCTTTGAAAGAGATAGCTCGAGCTCACCAAGCGCGGCGAGCCAAACAGATTGAAGGTCCATAGTAGTAGGCATGGGGTTGTGGAAGGAGTGTGGACGGCGTGCGTGGGCGTGTCAAACACATTCCGTCAACCCGTGGAGCATGCCCCTGGGTAAGAGTTGCGCTCCTTGCTCTTTTCCTAAAAATCTGTGATACTTCCTTGTACGATATGCCAAAGCGAACATACCAGCCGAAAAAGCGTCACCGGGCGAAAGTCCACGGATTCTTGAAGCGCATGAGCAGCAAGGATGGTGTAAAGGTGCTGTCTCGCCGCCGAGCCAAGGGGCGCAAGAGCCTTACCGTAAAAAAGAAGCAGCCAAAGGGGTAAACAAAACGGGGGCGGCCAAAGGGCCGCCCTTCATGTATTTGATACACACCATGCTCCCTAAAGCGCATCGGCTCCGTCACGAAAAAGACTTTGCCAAGCTTTCTGTAAAAGGTCGGCCGCTTTATGGCCCTTTTTTTATCCTTCGTATTTGGAAGAGCGGGTCTACCCCCTCTAAAATCGGCTTTGTGGCCTCGGGAAAGATGTTTAAAACCGCCGTATCACGTAATCGTGCCCGGCGTCGGATGCGCGAGATTTTCCGTCCGCTCCTCTCCATGGTTCCAGGGGGCTATGACATGACCTTTGTAGCTCGGTTAGAGGTGCTCAAGGCTCCTGTTGCGGAACTTCGCGAGTCGTTTGTGCACTTGCTTGAAAAAATTCCCACCGAACTTGCCAAGCCTTGGAAACGCTTGCCAAAGCCACCAAAAAGTCGGAAGGGGGTCATCGGGTATGCAAAGCAATTAGGCGTGCCAAGGCCACCGGGGAAGCCTGCGCAGGAATTATGAATCCACTCCACTTCCCTCGTCGCTTCGGCCAGCTCCTCATCGTCTGTTATCAATACACCCTCTCTCCCGATCATGGGTGGATGAGCCGATTTTTTAAATATCGCGTGTGCCGATATCACCCCACCTGCAGCGAATACACCCACGAAGCCATTGGCCGCTTCGGTTTGATCAAAGGCTCTCTGATGGGCGGCTGGCGTATCCTTCGCTGCAACCCCTTCTCTCATGGCGGGCACGATCCGGTACCGGAATAACGGACGATAAAGATCACTTAGATCGCACAGGGTTTGTGAGATCAAACAAGTTGATGCAATCTAATAGGCGTCCATCGACGCTTTCGGGGTCACCGAAGAGCGTCTCTTTAATAATGTGAACCATCGCATCTACGAATTGGAGCGCAGGGACAAATCGAGAATCGCATTGCGTGATCGCCTCAAGGCGAGGGAGCACGAGGTCACTTCGGAGACTTCTTTTTAGGTTGACTTCCTCTGTTTCCGAGACGAGTCGATCGAAGATAATCTCTATTTCTTGGCTGGCGGGAGGATGATTTATAAAATGCCGCTTAAGCAACTCTTGATTTAAAAAATTGCGGAAAGAGAGTGGTTGCGATGGGATATCCCCATTCGGTTTGAGATAGGGCCCACCGTAGAGTTCTTTATCAACGGTCACGGCACTCAGCGCAGCATGGTGATGATCCGCCAGCCATTTTAAGATATCGGATATTTGATCTTTACGGAGACGAGATAGACGGGAGGATTTAAGTTCTCGCAGCTTTGTGTGGAAATAGCCTAGGCTACAGTAGTGTCGATGAAACTGTTCCAGGCCAATATCTGTGACATGGAGGCATCCAATCGTAAAAGACAAGGAACTCGATGGTCCAAGCCCGGGATCGCCGGACTCATCGATAAAAAGGAAGTCTCGTTTTGGAATCCGAATGCTCATAAAATAAAAATACACCGGTGCTCGATCTCCGAGCCCGGCGTATTCTTATGTGGATTTAGTGTAGCAGGAGTAAAAGCCTTGTCAAGAGTAATATGTGGATATTTCAAGGCGTTTCCACCACTTTTATTTTCCCTGTTTGGCCTTTTACAATACGAATGCTGCTCGGTGCGCAATTAAACTCATCCGCGAGTAAGCGAATCAGTGCCTCGTTGGCTTTCCCATCTACCGGAGGCGCAGCAAGGCGCACCCTCCAGCCATCGCGACCACGGGAAATAATCTCAGACTTAGAAGCGTTGGGCAAAACGCGGATGGTGAGTTTTGGCATGAAGAACTATTTTATGACCGTACCTTTCTCGCTTTTTTCAAAATTTTCAAATCTTCCTTCACGGCATCGTATTCTGTTTCGCAATATAGATTGATATGTTGGAGCTTAGGGTGATTCACGAGTTCTTTAAACGCCTGCAGGCCAATAAACCCTTTACCAAAATGCTCATGCCGGTCTTTACGCGCGCCGAGTTCCACCTTGGAATCATTGCAGTGGCTCATTTTAAAGCGCGACAGGCCGATGTGCTTATCGAACGCTTTGAGCGTGGCATCGATCGCTTTTTTTGTACGCAGATCATATCCGCTCGCAAAGGCGTGCGCTGTGTCAAAACACACGCCGACATCTTTGTGTCCCACGCCCTTTAGAATCGCGCCGACCTCTTCAAATGAATCACCAATCACGGCACCTGCCCCTGCTGAAATTTCCACGAGGAGCTCTGTGGTTCCTTTGTAGCCATCGAGGGCACGCTTCATCGTTTCGATCACGAGCTTTACACCTTTTTCCTCGCCCACGTCTTTGGCGCTACCGGGGTGAAACATCATGTACTTGGCCCCCAGGATTGTCCCGCGCTCTAACTCTTCGCGCACAATTCGTGCGGAGTTTTTTCGCAGCGCATCCTTTGCGCTCGCCAGGTTAATGTAATATGGCGCATGGATCACCCACTCTTCTTGCTTGGCCGCTTCACAATTCTTCTGAAATTCATCCACGATTTCCTTCGTTAACTTCGGTGCTGGCCCACCCTGCGGCGACCGTGAAAACATCTGGAACACCTCGCACCCAAACTCCGCCGCATTGAGCGGGGCGTTAAACACTCCGCCAGCAATAGACACATGGGCACCAAATTTCATATGGAAAACATGGTAGCAGAGCGTGAACGAGGACGGTATCCTTACCAGAATAATAAAAGCTCCGCAGAAATTGCGGAGTTTTTATTATCATTATTCTTTTTCCTCGTGCCCTCCGTGCACGTGCGGTTTTCGTGGCACGTATCCTTTGATACATCGTCCTTTTAGTAACTCCAGTGTTTTTTGGTTGCGGAGCATGATGCCCATGTACTCACGATATTCGGGAGAGGTGACGCGTTCGCGGGTTTGGGTGTCGTCGGGGCGAAGGCTGTCCAGGATATGATCCAGATCGTGGTCGATTTCTGCGTCGGTAACAGCGATATTTTCGCGCTTGGCGACTTCTTTAATAAGCGTGGCTGTTTTAACGCGGCGGATGGCTTGGGGAACAAATTCCATGCGCAAGGTGTCGAGTGTTTTTTTGATCGATGTGAGGTAGTCCTCCGTGTTCATGCCACGTTCTTCCAGGGAGTGCTCCAGTTCCGCCACCATTTTGCGTACTTCCTCGTTGACCAAAATTTCAGGAATGTCTGTAAAGGTGGAGGCATCTACGAGCGCTTCGAGCATGGCGATTTCGCATTTTTGCCGCGCACGTTCGGCTTCTTCCTCGTTTAAATTTTCGCGGAGGACGTTGTTTAGCGCATCCACGGATTCCTGGCCCAGCGATTTCGCAAAGGCCTCATCGAGCGCCGGCATTTCCAAGCGGAAAATCCCGGTGGCCTTGGCGGTAAAATCAACATCTTGGCCAGAGAGATGTTTTTGATAGTGGCCGTCTGGAAATTTGAGGGTGAACGTTCGCTCTTCTCCCTCATTCATCCCAATCAATTTTTCCGTAAAACCTGGGATGTAATGCTCTTCGCCCAAAAAGACACGATAGTCGCGCCCGGCTCCCCCTTCGAGCGGCACATTTTCCCGCTTCATGCCCAGATCCAAAATCACCAAATGGTCTTTGGTGGCAGCCTCAAGCGTGCGCACCTCTTTGCGTTGCATGCGGCGAAGATCGGTGAGCGCTTTGTCCACCTCTTCGTCGCTTACGGTGCGTGCGCTGTATTCCGTGATGGAGGCGTTTACATCCGCGAGCTTTTCTACGCGAGGCATGAGAGGCGCTGTGGCGGTAAACGAAATCGGATGCCCGGGCACGAGTTTTTCTACCTGGATTTCTGGAGAGCCAACGGTATCGAGATCCAGATCGATGAGGGCTTTGAGGTATGAGGCACGCACAACCCGCTCAAGCGCTGTTTCCCAAATACGCATCTCACTGAACGCCTTTGCCACCTCGGCATACGAGGCTTTTCCGGGGCGGAACCCTGGGATGGGTTTTGCTTCTTGCAGCACGCGCACGGCTTCGTCGATGTATGGTTGGGCTTCTTCGGGGCTGATCGTAAACGTGAGCGCAGCCTTTCCGCCGGGGAGGTGTTTGATGGTTGGAGTATTCATACGTGATTAACGTGCGTAAGAGAGCGGGTTCACACGACCGCCATTGATATACACTTCGTAGTGCAAGTGGGTACCGGTTGAGCGCCCGGTGGTTCCTACCATAGCGATCACGTCGCCTTTGCTCACGGTGTCACCGGCTTTTACAAAGAGTTTGGACGCGTGGGCGTAGCGTGTCATCACGCCATTGCCGGAAACGACGACTTGAATGCCGTATCCGCCGGAGTTCCAACCTGCAGTGGTCACCGTGCCGTCATGTGAGGCGTAGATGGGAGAGCTATAGTCGCCGTCGATGTCCAAGCCCGTGTGGCGCCATCCGTAGTATTGCGTTACCACGCGGCCGCTTGTAGGCCACTGGAGTTTTGTGGTGGGCGTACCGCTTACATCTGCCGCAGGTGGGCGCACACCTCCGGTGGGCACCGTTTCGATGCGCGTGGGCACAGGTTGGTGTGCCACGTACGTAGGCGGAGCCGCGGGCGGTTGGCCACCAGGCAGGATGATTTCCAAGCCAACGGCAAGGGGCTCATCCGGGGCAAGTCGGTTTACGCGTACGATTTCGTCTGACGCCGACTGGTATTTGCTCGCGAGCGCCAACAGCGTATCGTTTTTCTTTACTGTTACGAGAACGCCAGAAACCGGAGGGATGCGTAAAACGTCACCAGGGCGCAAGTATTGAAATTCCGTGCGAGCATTCGCCCAAAGAATGGTCCCCACATTTACCCCAAAGCGATGCGCAATGGTGGAGACAGTATCTCCAGATTGCACCACGTAGTTTTCCGTTTTTGTGCGATTCTCCGATGGCGTGCCCGGTTCATCCGGTGCATGAGCCACGGGTGTCGCCAAGAGCGTCCCGGGCACCGCACTCATGGTTGGAGGGAGATCCTCAACATCCGTATAGTCAAAGTCGATGTCTGGAAGAGCGAGCAAGGAATCCTCTCCGATGTAATGCGAATCTTGCGTGAGCAATTCCGGGCGCGCTTCTTGCTCTGTTACCCGCATCGTTTCTCCCGTTACCATGGCGTATAAAAGACTATGCTGCCCGGCGTCTTGGGCTTGAGCCTGGCGGCCAGACAGGTTCACGCCCACGGTGGCCACAACAACAGCAACGATAATGACGTGCAAGAAATACCGATGGGTAAACAGTAAAAAAGAAAGCCCACGTGCCGGAACGGTGAGCCGACGGGCACGGAGCCGAGCAACGGTGATGATCCGATACGATGGAAGAATCAGAACGGCAACGATCAACCGGCCAAGCATGGCCGCAGGGCGTGCGAGGGCACGCCATGTTACGCGCGCCACCATACGCGCCATCTGGAGTGTCCGGAGGGCGAGGCGATTGAGGATCGCGCGCGAGGAATGTTGTTGTTCGTTCATGCGAGGCGTCTTTTGGATTTCTCCAGCGGTCGCGGGCGGGATTCTGCCCGTTTGGCAGAGGGATTCCCAAGTCATTCAAAGCCGCAACAGAGTACCAATTTAAGAGAGATGGGTCAAGTCTTTAAAGTCTTATTTTTACCTTTATAGAGCCTAATTTACATATTTACGGTGCTTGGTTAAGCATAATTTTTTAGTCAATTATTCTTTCCTTTATTCGCTTACCTGCCGATACTGAAGAGCCTCTGCAATGTGGGCGGTTTGAACATCATCCATCCCCTCGAGATCCGCAATCGTGCGCGCCACTTTTAGTGTGCGGAAATACGCACGCGCCGAAAGACGATATTGATCCACCGCATGACGTAAAAGAGCTGCCGCCTCGGAGGAGGGCGAGGCAACACGACGCAGTGCGTGAGAAGAAAGTTCTCCGTTTGTGAGAACGCTTGTTTGTGCAAGGCGCTCCCGCTGACGCTCTCGCGCACGAATCACGCGATCGCGCACGGTAGAGGAAGGTTCGCCTACGCGAATCTCCACTAACTTTTCCGTAGGGACTTTCGGTACTTCCAAAAGGAGATCGATACGATCAAGGAGTGGCCCGGAGATGCGTTTTCGATATTGGTTCACATGGATTGGCGAGCAGGTACAATTTCGTGAAGGGTCTGTGGCATATCCGCATGGGCAGGGGTTCATGGCGGCAATCAGGATAAACCGTGCAGGGAAGCGAACCGTTTGTTGGATGCGCGAAACGGTTACGAAGCCGTCCTCCAAGGGTTGTCGAAGATTTTCCAAAACCGGGCGAGAGAATTCTGCGAACTCATCCAAAAATAGGACGCCACGGTGAGCGAGGGTGATTTCGCCAGGCTTGGGCACCGTTCCTCCGCCCACAAGCGCCGCTCCCGATGCGGTGTGATGCGGCGTACGAAATGGCCGCTCCGTGCGTAAGCCCGAAGATCCAAGGAGGCCTGCCACACTCCAAATACGCGTTACTTCGAGCACTTCTTCAGCGCAAAGAGGTGGAAGGATCGAAGGAAAGCAGCGAGCCAACAGTGTTTTTCCAGACCCAGGTGGCCCCTGGAGCAGGGCGTTATGCCCACCGGCCGCCGCAATTTCGAGCGCACGCTTTGCTTGCTCCTGTCCGCGAATGGCCGACATGTCGATTTCGTATGCTTCGGCTTCTTGGCCTTCGAGCGCGCGCGTGGGGGTAATGGGAAGATCAACATCTTCTCGAAGATAGGCGATCACATCCGCAAGCGTGTCTGCGCCGATCACCTGAACTCCTGGGATCAGAGCTGCTTCCGCAGCGTTCGCTTGCGGCACGATAATTGCCTGGAGCTGCAAACTTCGCGCGAGGGCGGCAAAACTCAACGCTCCGGCCACCGGTCGCAAATGACCATCGAGCGCGAGCTCTCCTGCGAGAAGCGTGTGCTCCAATCGAGGAAGTCGCTTGCCACGCACGGATGCATGAAGAGCCGTTGCGATCGGTAAATCATAATGCGCGCCCCCTTTCCGTAAATCTGCCGGCGCAAGATTTACCACAAGATGCGCGTGTGGAAAGGGGAGACGCGACTGTTTAAGCGCGCTCCGCACGCGGCCACGCGCCTCCTGCACCATGGCATCTGGAAGACCCACAATATGAAACTTCTGTTGGCCGATCCAGTGATCGGCCTCTACTTCCACCAGATGCGCATCGAGTCCCATGATGCATCCAGTAAATACTTTTGAGGCGGGCATATCATAGTTAGTCTCACGCCCCGCCGTGCCACGCAAGAGCAATAAAAAATCGCTTGATAGAGCGATTGTAGAGATCAGGTGTGGATAACCCAGGCCGTTTAGGCGCAAGGGCTTAGAGCATTTTGGGTCTTCGCAATAATGCCAAGCGCTCAAAGCGCTTGTTTCTAAGTGTCACACCGCTAGGGTCCCGCCCAGCGAAGCGCCACCGTGGCGCGTAGCGTGGGCGGGTTTGCGGTGTGACCCCCACCGC
>JBDKJL010000039.1:0-43137 GCA_039796615.1 Candidatus Parcubacteria bacterium | reverse complement strand
ATTTCTTCCTGCTTCTTGCCTGCCTCTATCTTTATTAACTGAAAATAATTTTGAAAAAAATCTCGCTGCCGATCAGATTTTATACCCAATAAAAAATAATAAACACCCACATCCACACCCTCCATCTCTCGCTCTTTTCGAGAAGTTTCTATGCGCGTACTAATATCTTTAGAGTAATTCATAACCTAAAACCATAGCCCCAACTCATTTCCCACGCGCTTCCTAATCACTCCTTCCATTTTTCGTGAAATATCTTGCCAGGCGCTCGTATCTGATAATAGCCGCGTTGCCTCTTCTGCAAGATGATCTGGCGCAACAACCGAGCATCCGGTGCCTTCCAGTGTCTCGCGCGTGCCGCCAACGTCTGTGGCGATCACGGGCGTGCCAACAGACATCGCCTCTAACAGAATCGTCTGCTGGTTTTCCAACAAACGAGATGGCGCGATCAATAAGTCGGCATCGGCTATAATCTGGCGAACGGCATCTGGAGGAAGCTCACCAACGAGGTCTACGCGCGCATCGGTAATCCGTTTGGCGCGCGCTATCATCGAGCCCTTACCCACCACCGTTATCTGGTTCACCAACGATGGCGGGAGTGCAGCGATTACGTTTAAAAATCGATCGAACCCCTTATCGCGCGACAACCGACCAACGTATACCACCGTCGCCGGTGTTTTAAGCGCGCGAATCCGCGAGAGAGTCATTTCAATTGGGTTCGGCACGACACGCTCCTGCTTCCCATGGAACCCATGCTGACGGTGCCAATCGAGCAGCCACTGGGTGGGGCTTAAGAGCGCATCGGGTTCCCCAAAAACCTGTCGACGCCGTGCAGACCAAAATGCACGCCATGTTTGGGCGATCCATGTGCGCGACCACTTCGCTGTTTCTTGACCAGACGGATCCGTAAGCTGAATGTCGTGCAACAGATGTGTCCACGGAACCCCAGCTGCCTGAATCGCGCGTGGCGTGCCGATCCCACACCCCGTAAGGTTATGCGTGATGATCCGTTGCGGTTTCCAGGCGACGATCTCCCCCACCACCTCTTTTCGCGCTGCCGCGTCTGTTACAAGATGAAACCACAATCGTGCGAACGGATGCATCTTCGCAAGGTCACGCCCAAAAAACCGCGTTACCGCTGCATCATTCCGTCGTGTATCACCCATAACGCGTGGCTCGCTCCCCATCGCCCACACCCTCACTTCATGCCCGGCCTTCCTCAACCCCTCTGCCTGAAGAGCCGCAATACGCCCTGCCCCGCCTTTATTGTCGGGCGGAAACGCGTTGGTAAGGATGGCGATACGCATAGCTACATCAATGTCCGATACGCCTCGATCAATCCATCCACATGGCGATCCCAGGAAAATTGCCGAGCGGCTCGTTCACGCGCAGCCGCAGAGAGACGTTGGCGCAAAGCGGCATCGCTTAACACGCTTCGGAGAGCCGTGGCGAGCGCTGAGGCATTTTTTGGCGGCACGAGAATCCCGGCGTCTGCAACCACAGAGCGCACGCCAGGGATGTCCGACGCCACAACCGGAATGCCACACGCCATGGCCTCGAGCGCCACAAGGCCAAACGCTTCGGCAAGAGAGGTGGACGGGAATGCAAGCACATCCATGCAGCGATATGCCTCGATTAATACATCGGGTGCCAGGCGATCCAAAAAATGGCAACGATCCACGATGCCAAGATCTTTGGCTTGCGCCTTAAAATGGCCACGCTCACTGCCATCGCCCACAAGCAAAAGATGCGCATCTGGAATCTGTTGCAGCGCCTGAAGCAGCACCGGAACACCTTTAAACGCATGGGCTCGATCCATTCCTCCCACAAATCCGATGAGACGCTTTTCCAACGGAAGGCCAAGAGTTGTGCGCGCGGCCGCCTGATCACCCGGCGTAAATCGACCATCGACCCCAAACGGTAATTCCATCACGCGTTCTGGATGTGCACGCATAAACCCACGGAGGGACGAATGCTCGGCGTAGTCGTGCGACGATACAAACACGCGTCGCGAAACGCCTAACAGGGCAGGTTGCGCGATAAAACGATATCCCTGAAACGCCACGCCGAGCAATCCGGATGCCACGGCGTCCATATGAAACGTGATCACCAGCGGTTTTTTGAACAACATACAGTCCTGCGCCGCGGCTTCAGCCGTGCCAAAAAACGGATAGTGCACATGCACAATGTCGTGCGAACGAATCAGCGCTTTTACCCCCGAGAGTACCGCGCCGTTCCCCCACCGCAGCGGCGCAGGCAACCGTGTGATCCACGGCGCGTCCTCTTCGCCATCCTTAGCGCGACGCACCGGCGCCACGAGCGTGGCGCCGACACCGCGTTCACACAGATGCTTTACCATCTCACTCGCCGACGCGCCAATCCCCCCGATATCGGGCGGCGCAATGCAGGAAAGATGGAGAATCTTCATAGTTACCAACGAACCAATGCCTTCACAGCGGAAAAATAGATGCGCATCAATGGATTTGCCACCCGTTCCACAAATCGATTCGTGCCATCCTGATGGGTGATCACCGCCACAAATCGCGTAAGGATGTCACGATCCGAACGCACACGCAACGCCTGGATGCGTCGGCGCATCTGCCATAAAAAAATCCAGGACGATGGCCGCAAAAACCAGGCCGTCACACGCATCTTCTCCCTCGCCCACCCCCCAATGAACGAGGTGAGCCATACCATCAGTTCAATCGCGCAGAGCGCCGGCGCAAGGAGCAGCAACGTGCCAAAACGATAATACGTAAGGATCACGATCCAGCGATTGCGCTCCATCCAATACCATTTGGCAATCGACCGAGAAAATTCGTAGTGATGCAGCGCGACACTCTTCGGGGCAAGGAGCACCGTGTACCCGGCGAGCCACATCCGCCACCCAAGCTCCAAATCTTCGTGGTATAAAAATAAGGCCTCATCCAACACGCCGATCTTTTTGAGCACGCTCGTGCGATAGAGTACGGCCGCACCAGACGCATAGGCAATCGGCCGCACCTCCGTGGGCGCGGGTGTTGCCGGTTCCAAATACCCATCGGAAAATCCAAACCCGGCAATATGAATCGCATTTCCGCTGGAGTTCAACGTGTCCGGTTTCTGCATGAGCAGTAAAAGCGACTGCACCGCGGCGGCATCCGGATGCGCTTCGGCAACCGCCACGGCCTCACGCAGTGTTGCGGGTGTCATCACCGCATCCGCATTGAGTAAATAGCAATAGTCCGCGTGTGATGCGCGCATCACGATATTATTCCCCGCAGAAAATCCGGTGTTGCTTCCCGGTTCGTGCAACACGATGCGTGGCCAGCGAGGATCCGGCTGCGTCAAACGACGTTTCACCTCTGCGCCCGCGCCATCCGGCGACGCGTTGTCCACGATATGAACCGTCACGGCCTCGCGCGGATAATCCACGTCTGCAAACGACCGAAATAATCCATCCAAAAACGGAAGGCTTTTCCAAAGAACCACAATCACGTCGATGGTTGGCGTTCGTGTGGTAATGGAGTTCATACGCGTGGTGCCGTATCAGCCTCTTCACCTGGTGGGATATTCAAATCCCGTAACGCCTCACGACGCACCATCCCCGTGAGCTGTTGATCCAATCGATCCAGCGTTAAAAACACCCGGAAGAGCAGCACAAATAACAGCGTAATCGATAGGTACACCACCGCATCCACCCCACGACCCACGCCAACAAGCTGGGCGATCACCGACGTGGTTTTTGGCAATAAAACCACGGTTGCGGCCGCCACCCACAGGGCGCACCACGCCAACGCCTCGCCCCAGGGGATCACGCCCTGCACGGCACGACGCACCGTTACAACAAACAGCCCGGCAAGAATCAACACGAGAATGAGTTGGATGAGCATAGGGTTTAATGACGAACAATCAGTTGCCACAAAATACGAAACGCCACCGTAAAGCGATGACCTTTTTGAAGCGTTTCTTTCGTGTACCGCACGAGCACCGGCACCTCTTGATACCGCAATCCAGAACGCGTCACCATCCGCAAAATCTCGGAGCAATGTGCCGCGCCATCTTGCCGAAAATCGATCGCTTGAGCGGCCGCCTTGGAAAAAGCGCGCGCGCCACTCTGTGGATCCGTGATCTTGCGTGGGATGCCCAACAGGAACGTGTTAAAAAGTCGCGCGGCAATAAAATAGGCACGGCGCACCGCCGGCATTCCCCTGGGCGCGATTCCTAAAAAGCGCGAACCGAACACCACATCCGCTTCGCCGCGACGAATGGGATCTGCGAGCGCCGGGATGCACGAAGGGTCGTGCTGACCATCTGCATCCAGATGCACAATCGCGCATCCATCCATTTGAATCGCCGCGAGGGTGCCTGTTTTAAGCGCCGCGCCTTGGCCGCGATTCAACGCATGGCGAATCACCGTGGCGCCTTCTGCCGCGGCCACACGCCCGGTGTCATCGGTGGATCCATCATCCACCACAATCACCCGCTCCACATATGGCCGCACGGCCGCCACCACCTCCCCAATGCGGGAGGCTTCATTAAGCGCAGGAATCACCACAATGGCACGCATTACCCCCTACAATACAGGAAAACCTTAAAAAAAGAAGGAGGGACGTTTCTGTACATCCCTCCACGTATTTATTCGTGCGTGTCTCGTGGCGATCGGCGGGATGTGACGTTATGCCGATGCTCTTCTACTCACCGCCTCTTCCCCAAAAAAGATACAAAGAACGATCGTGTGCGCCGCGACGCTCCCCGCAAACATCGCATCATCCCTCACCCCCTGCCGCCATGCGTTCATATCGATCATCATCCATAGGCATAACACGGTGGCCATAAAGAGTCGCACCGCGCTCAATAGGAATTGCCGATCTTCTTGCGCGCTCTGCCCATTCAGCGGAAGAAAATAAACCGCAATATAGGCGAACGCGCACAAACCAAACATCATCCGTACGAGCATGTCTAATGACGAAATCTGAAATGGCGGCATCAGCGCCCCAAAGAGACCGCCGATGGCTATCACAAGGATGGCCTTCAGAAAAATATCTATCACTCTCATGAGATCAACCTCCTATATAAAGAACAACGGCCTCTCCATGTGCATGAGTGCAGCATGAATACACCAGTATAGGCACATGATTAAAAAATATTCAACCGCTCCGCTACGTCCGCCCGCCCAATGTCAGAAGATGCTTGTGCGCCATCGTATACTCAATCGTTTTCTTTAACCCATCGTCGAGGGTGACGAGCGGGAGCCAGCCAAGACGATCCTTCGCCTTCGTGGTGTCTGGAAGGCCAAGAGAGGTCATGAATAATAACGGCGGTTGGAAGGCGATTTGTGAAGCAGAATTTGTTAGCTGCAACACCCGCGATGTGATATCCGTAATGGGAAGATCCACATCTGATCCGATGTTTACCGGGCCGATGTCGGACGGCGCTTGCATCAATTTCAACAAGCCATCCACCACATCGGAGACATAACACAACGACGTGCGGAATGTGTCATCGCCGTACACCGTAAGCGGCGTGCCATCGAGCGCGTTCAGGATAAAATCCGGGATCATGTGGCCATCGAACAACGGCATGCGGGGGCCATAGGTGCGGAAAAGACGCGCAATTTTTACATCCAACCCGTGCACCTGGGCGTACGTGGCGCACACCGTTTCGGCAAACCGTTTGCCCTCGTCGTAACAGGCGCGGGGGGACAGCGTGTCGGCGGTGCCATGCTCATCTTCGCGGAACGGACGGCCGTCGGCCGGGCGTGGGCCATACATCACACTCGACCCAGTAAAGAGTGTTTTGGCGCGATACGTTAACGCCGCATCCATCACATTTTTTGTGCCGATCGAAAGCGTGTACAGTGTTTGCATCCGATATTGATCGAATTTTTTGGGGCTGGTGGGAGCTGCCAGGTGATAAATTTCCTGAATCCCCTGGAACTTCAGCTTGAATCGCGCCAACTCCGGGAATGAATCCAGGTCGAACGGCAACGTGATGTCGTGTCGGATAAATTCAAAATCAGGATTTTGCAACAGCACGTCGATATTTGATTCTTCGGACGTAATAAAGTTGTCCATGCAAATCACGCGGGCATCTTGCAATAACCGTTCGCATAAATGCGAGCCGATAAACCCGGCGCCGCCGGTGACAAGGATGTTTTTCTTCTCAAAAATGGGTGCGGGCATAGGGAAAAAGAAGGTTGAGGCGAATATAGCACCCCCGATTCCGGGGCGTAAGAGGGCTCGCCGTCTGCCGAGTTGGTTATCCGTTTATCATGTTCTTTAACCCATGCGGCAATCGCACGGTAGGTGACCATGCAAGGATTTCGCGCGCCCGGGAGAGATCGGGTGTGGCCTCTTCCAAAAACCAATCCGACATCGGCTCAAACCGGATACGGGAGGATGACCCAGTGAGTTGCCGCACCTGTTCTGCCACCTGGATCAACGGTAGCTCTTCATCGGATCCGATATTCACCACCGCATGCGCGAGCGGGATTTCCATGAGCTTCCGGAGCCCGCGCACAACATCGGACACCTCGCAAAATGTCACTCGTGTTTGTTCGTTACCGGGCAGCACCAAATCATCTCCCCGTGCTGCGGCGGCAATCAGATCCGGCAATACATGCCCATCGTTTTCGCGCATCCGCGCGCCGTACGTGCGAAAAATTCGGGCGATCTTTGCAGAGATGCCGTGCACGGTTGCGTACGTTTGCACGAGAGATTCCGCGAACCGTTGACCTTCGTCCACCATGCCGCGTGGCGTGAGGTGATCGGCGTGGCAGCCATCTTTTTCTGCCGCCCGGTGGTACCCCGCGCGTCGCGCACCGTAGAGGGCGCCCGTGGATCCATACACGATCGGCGCACCAAAACGCACGGCCACATCAAGCGCCTGCTTTACCCCGATGGAATTAATCATGGCAGCCGCCACTTTTGAGGATTCAAAATGCGCTTGCGAAACCGGGCAGGCCAACAGATAGATCTCCTGAATCCCCTGCGACCGAATGTTCCACGGAGCGAGCTCGCGGATCGACAAAAGATCGAGTGGCCGCGTGATATCGTGATTGATAAATTCAAAATGCGGGTGCGTGCGCAGCGGCTCAATATGTTGCGCCATGCCCGTGGCCAAATCGTCCACGCAGATCACGCGCGCGTCGGCCACCAGCGCTTCGCACAGATGCGATCCGATGAACCCCGCCCCGCCAATCACAAGCACGTTCTTGCTGTGCGTGGACGCTTGTTGATGGCGGTGTCGCGATCCAAACATAGCCTCAAGTATAGCACGCCCCCACGCGCCTATCGCACGCCATGCCGCGGATGAAACGTAAACACGCGATGCAACAGATACGATGTGGCTGCCACCGGAACGGCCACAAGAAAGAGCACAAGATAATCAAACAGATGCAGCACTTCATTCCCCAAGAAAAAAAGGCCGGTTTGCAACATCGTACAAAACATCAGCACCATCACATATCGCGTTGCGGATTTCCCCACCGATGCGCTCGACCGGAATGTTAAACGCCGGTGCATGAAAAAATTATAGATGCTCGATACCACCGAGGCCACAAATGCCATCAGCGTGTACGACCCCTGTGTCCATGTTTCACGGAACCATCGATACAGAAGAAAATAGATCAGGAATGTGGATCCGCCCACCAACCCGAATTTCACCACCTTTCGAAACTCCGTCCACAGCCACGCGGGCGTGATCTCGTGAGCAGATAAAAAGGGAAGGCGAAGCATCATAAAAAATATCAGCGACCACTCCGGCGTTCCAGCTCTGCCAACGAGATATCCCGCCACCCATCGGCATGAATGTGGGAAAGAAGGACGGCTTTAGATCCGAATGGACCGCTCATCACAAGCTCTGCCGGGTCATCTCCCGTCGCCGGGAGCACCGCCACATCCCATCGCCCGCGCACCTCCTTGCCAAACGGGAACAGGCTCGCCAATCGAACACCCGCTACATCCATCACCACCACATGCCCACCACCGCCACGAGGCGCAAACGCCGCCCCGCCGGGCACCGCCACCACATCAAGCCCTGCGCGATAGGCCGTGCCATACGGGAAAAATGGGGTCACCGTGCCGTTTGCGGCCACGCCCCATGCCCGCCCGCCGGCCGTATCGGCCACTACGAATCCATCCCCCACCGCGACACGAATCCCTCGACCGCTTGCAAGCCCCTTCATCAATATATCCGCTGCGGTCACGGCACGCATGTCAGAAGAAGCCGGCGATGACGACGCTTCTGGCACCACCCCTCCAGGAACATTCTGAATCGCCGCTCCAATATCCAACCGCCCACGCCCCAATCGAAAACGGAACGCCGGATCTTGCAAGTGATCAATCGGTGTTGTGTTCGCGGCCAACCATTCGCGCAACTCCACACCGCCCCAATCCGGGCGCAACGACTTCAGAAGCGCCGCCGTACCACTCACGAGCGGCGTGGCAAGCGACGTACCACTAAACCCCCCTTCGTATCCGGCAGACCCTTCCACAGACGGCCGCGCCCCAAAAATATCTGCCCCTGGCGCAGAAAGCTGAATGCAAGAACCGTAATTCGCATACAATGCCTTACGATCGTCCTGACCTGTAGACCCAACTCCCACCACGCCCGAAACAAGATCCTTGCTTAAACAGGCCGGGTATACAGAGATTCCTTGATCCAGATCAATTCCTTCCGCTTCTTCTGCATTCCCTGCGGCCGCCACGGTTAAAACGTTTTTATTGTGCGCATACGCAAGCGCCGCATCCACATCCGGAATATCTCCATATCCCTCCAAACTCAAATTAATAATCTGCGCGCCGTTATCCGCCGCATACCGAATGGCACGCGCCACATCTGCGGTTGAACCATTTCCATCCGTATCGAGTGCCACCACCGGCATAATCCTTACCCCCCACGCCACTCCCGCAATCCCAATGCCGTTATCGCCGCGTGCCGCGATGAGCGACGCAACAAGTGTGGCATGGATATATCCCAATTCCCCATCGGTCTCTAACCCCGGGCGCACATTGTTACTGTCTGTCACAAAATTCCAACCGTTCACATCATCCACAAAACCATTTAAATCATCGTCGATACCGTTGCCAAAAATCTCATCTTCATTCCGCCAGATATTCTGCTTTAAATCCTCATGATCAACATCCATGGTGGTGTCCACCACGGCCACAATCACCGATGCCGACCCGGTGGTGCGATCCCACGCCCGTTCCGCTCCTAATTGAGGGAGATACCATTGCTGCCCATAAAACGTATCATTTGGCGTTTTTGCCTGCGCCGGAACAACAATCACCCCCGCCAACACGATGGTGGAAAGGCTCACCCCCAAAAGGCCACGGATGTTCAGATAACGCATAGTGTAGCAGTGAGAGGCCATTTCGTCATTTCCCTCAAACATTGCCTCAAACCCCATTCCTCGCTACCCTCTTCCCCATGAGTCAAAGCCTCGTTTTAAAGCGCCTTCCGGTGGTGCTGGGCGATATTATCGCCCTCCAGATTTCGCTCGTAGTGATGCTGTGGCTTCGCTACGGCACGCTAAACCAAAACCTCTGGCACCAACATCTCCCCGCTTTTGCCTGGGTGACGGGCTTTTGGGTGATTGGGTTATTTGTCACCGGGCTGTACGACCCCACAAAATCTCGAAACGGATTGGCATTCTTCCGATTATTTTTGGAGGGGATGATCGCCAACCTGCTTGTGGCCTTTGCTTTTTTCTATCTCTTGCCTGTTTTTGGGATTGCGCCACGCACCACGCTACTCCTCTTTTTCGCCGTGTCATGTGCCATCCTCTACGTGTGGCGGCTGGGATGGAATCGATTGTCGTTTCAGGATAGCCTCAAAAATCGCCTGCTCGTGATTGGGGCGCGCGAAGATATTCTGTCGCTCTATCGATTGCTCGCCGATGGCACGCTGGGGATGAACCTGGTGGCAGCGATTCAAACGGACACCGCCACGAGTGATCTGTCCGAAGAGATGCTCCCAACCGAGGTGCGGTGGGAAACGGATATCGCAGCGCTTGATCGCCTTATCGCGGAAGCGCGCGTTACCGCCATTGTGCCCGGCCACGGGGTAAACGACATTCCGGCGGTGCGCGACGCCCTGTATCGCCTGCTTTTTTCTCCAATCGCGTTGCTTGATCGGCGTGAATTGGAAGAGTCGCTCACCGGACGCATCCCACTGGCGCATGTGGACAAAGCGTGGTTTATCGAACATTTGCGAGAACCGGAAAAAGCCTGGTACGACGCGGCCAAACGCGCTGGAGACGTGGTGCTCTCCGTTCCGTTTGGAATCATCACGCTCGTGCTCATGCCCGTGGTGGCGCTGCTGATTAAAGCGAGTGCGCCCGGCCCGGTGTTCATTCACCAAACGCGCGAAGGTCGGCACGGAAAACCGTTTACGCTGCTCAAATTCCGCACCATGATCGCCAATGCGCCCGACGGCAGCGCCGAAGGCACCACCGGCCCACAGTTCACCGCTTCGGCCAAAGCAGATCCGCGGCTATTCCCGATTGGTCGATTCCTCCGACAGTTGCGCATCGATGAGCTGCCGCAAATCTGGAATGTGCTGCGCGGCGACATGTCGTTTGTGGGGCCCCGCCCCGAACGCCCGGCATTTGTAAAACCCCTTGTGGAGCAAATGCCTTACTACGCCCTTCGCCACCTCGCGCGCCCCGGATTAACCGGATGGGCGCAGGTGCAGTTCACCGAACCAACGGCGTCGCTAAAAGATAACCTGAAAAAACTCCAATACGATTTGTACTACATCCAGCATCGGTCGTTGGTGTTGGATGCGGCGATTTTATTAAAAACGATTGGGATTGTTCTCCGTCGGCAAGGAACGTAAGCGTTCGCTTACGTTCCTCCCAATCCCCACTCACTAAGCAACGCCTTTACTCCTTCTTCAAATGGAATCTTCGGTTCCCAGCCAATCAACTCCCGCGTGCGTGTAATATCGGCGCGCGCATGCACTGCTTCGGCGCGTCGCTCGGGTGGCACGGGCACGTGCGTGATGGGGCGCTGAAACATTTCTGCCACCTGCTGCGTGGTCCATTGAGCGCCGCACCCGATGTTTAACACCTCTCCCTGACCCACGCGCGAACTTTGCATGGCGCGAACATTGGCCTCGATCACATCAAACACATGCGTGTAATCACGCGTTTTGAGCCCATCGCCATGCACGGTGATCGGCTCACCGGCGAGCACCTGACGCTTAAACACGCTGATCACGGTGACATACGCCCCTTCCTCTGCCATCTGCGGGCCGTACACATTAAAGTAGCGCAACGAAACGGTTTCCAATCCATAGAGCATGGAAAACTGACGGCAGTACAACTCACCCACATACTTCTGCAACGCGTATGGGTTCAACGGATTGCACGGCATGTCTGGATGCAGCGGCAACACGGTTTGCGCACCATAGGCAGATTGTGACGCAGAATACACCACACGCTTCACCTTGGCGTCGCGAGCAGCTGTGAGCACCTGAAGGGTGCCCTGGATGTTTACTTCGGACGTGATCCCCGGGTGCGCGATTGAAAGCGGCACGCGCGGCAAGGCGGCGCAGTGGAACACGCCGTCGATGCCTTCAAACGCAAATTGGATCGCGCGACGATCGCGGATATCGGCCTCCACGAGCACCGCCCCCTTGGGGATGCGCTCACGCTTTCCGGTAGACAGGTTATCGATGATTCGCACCTGGTGCCCATCGGCAAGCAACCGCCGTGTAAGATGCGATCCAATAAACCCGGCTCCGCCGGTAACGAGATAATGCGCCATAGGCCTGTAATAGGCGCATCTCACCGTATTTGGGGGAATAATGCAAGGGTGACCCTATCTGAAAAGCACAGAGCCATACCCCTTTTGGCGACGCTGCGGAACTCGTCCGCTACGCGGGACTCAAACAGTCCTCACGCCGCCAAAAGGGGTATGGCTCTGTGCTTTTCAGATAGGGTCACTCGCCTCTCCGTGGGCTTCCTTCTTCCCACTTCACATCGAGGCCTTGAGAGGCTGCGAGGGCGTTGTTATATCGTTCGGCCTCTTTGAGCAGCGATAGATCAAGACCTTGAAGATCTCCGGCTTGGATGGTCATGCGCGTATCTTTCGGGAGGCATTTACCGCCATATCCGCGGTATCCCTTGTGTGGGGTGTTCCAATGCATCTCGCCCATCCACGGCTCCTGCACGATGCACTCTTTTACCTGGTCGTACGGCACACCGAGCGCTGTGCAAAGATCGTATACCTGATTCGCGAACGATACCTTTACCGCATAAAAAGAGTTCCCAACACATTTGACGGTTTCGGCCACGGCCGCGGGAACGATACGTTCAAAGGGCGCGCGTGGAAGCATCGCCATCACTCGCTCGGCATCCGGGCGACTTGCATCAGTATATCCCACCATCTGCCGGTTTGGATGTTGCATATCGCTGTCGGCCTGGCTTTCGGTAAGGAATTCCGGATTACACAAAATGCGATGTTGCGGATAGAGTGCCTGCAATCGATCCGTGGTGCCCGGCTGAACGGTGGATTTTAAGATGATCGTTTTGCCCGGCTCCGGAATCACCTCAATCGCTTCTCGCAAAAAGGTGTCATCAAATCCTCGCCCATCCATGTAGAACGGGGTAGGGACGGCAATAAAAATATCCTGCGCGGCCGCGAGCACGGACACATCCCGATATCCTTGCGCCGGGTCGTACAGCGCCGGAGTAACCCCTTGGGATTCAAAAAATCGCTGGAGCGCGCTCCCCACAAATCCGGCACCGATAATGGCGATAGAGGACATAGAAATTACCCGCGGTGATATGACGTGGATTGTGTCGACTCTTCCATGGCATGTGCCGCCAAGCCCATCACGCGCGCGGCCAAAAAGAGCGCATCGGCACATGCGGGCGGCGCATCGATATCTGCCATGATTGCGCCGAGCATCCCGTCGACATTGAGTGGCATCGTTTTTCCTTTCAGAGAAGAGATCTCTTGCGCCACGGCTATGCCGAATGCCTGGTGGGTGTTTGAAATTCCTGCGGCGCGCGCCACCTCATGTAATGCCGCCGTGCGCGGATCCTGCTCATACACGGGGTGGCCAATGCCGGACAACCGGGATTTTGATGTCACCGCTTCTGTTGCCACGTCCACAGGCGGCCGACCAGCAGCCACGGCTTCGCGAATCCATCGGGACGCATCCCCCGCCGCATTGCCATGCCGCGGCCCAAGGGTGAGGACGCCGGCCGCCACCGCATCGGCGAGCGGTTTTCCGCAGCTGGCGGTGATGCGTGTTACCTGCGCACTCGGCGGCTCCGTGCCATGATCCATGCAAGCCACCAAGCAGGCATGCAGCACCTGCCGTACGCTGTTCGACGGACGAGCGCCTGTCCATGCCAGCCACAGGGTTGAAACAACATCCGCTTCGGCAATCAACGCCGGAATCGGCGTGCCGCGTAAGGCGTACACCCCGTTTTGATTCATGCCGATTGAAGAAGAAAATTCCATAGGTATTACATGATCTCACGGCACCATTGAATAAACGTTTCGTGCCGGGCGGTGGTGCGATAGCCTTTTTCTGTGAGCGCTGCGCGCACCTCTGTGAGCGACGGATCCTCCTCCCCCAACACCGTGCCCGCGTGCCCGTATGGGAGGCCGCGCGGAAGAGATTCCAACGCATCGCCCGGCAAGCAGATCACAAGAGGCTTACGTGGCTGGATAATTCCAGACAAAAGCGTACGCAGTAACGCGTTTCCTGGCTCCACAAACACGGCGATCCCCGTAACATCTGCACGAGACTCTACCAGATGAATGGCGTCCGTCAATGAACAGCCGTTCACCGGATCTCCGCCCGTGGCCAGGCATAGCCGCACGCCGATCTGATTGCGCGCACAGGCCATTAATGTTTCGTTAGCCATACCGCCCGAACCAGAGAGAATGGCGAGGCCGCCTTCTTTAAGCGTGGCGAATGGATTCATTCCACCCATGTATCCTAAACGAAATGCGGGGAATTGAAGATACCCCACCGAGCTTGGGCCAAGAAGAACACCGCCGTGCGCGGCCGCCGTGGCGCGCATCGCACGTACATCGTGCACGGGCACATGCTCTGTGAGCACGTACACAAATGTGATCCCCGCCGCAAACGCCTCTTCCACCGCCGCGCGCACATGCGCGCCCGGCACAACGATGCAAGACGTGACCGCGTTTGGAAACGCCTCGCGTGCCTCACGCACCGTATTAAACACCGGCGAGCCCTCTACCTCCTGGCCACCCTTTCCGGGCGTAATGCCCGCCACCACGCGCGTACCCGCCGCGCGCATCCAGGAAGACATGCGCAACCCTTCCTTGCCGGTAATGCCCTGCACCAAAACCGGTGTCGTTGTATCGAAATGCGGCCAGGTAATCATACGGGGAGAAGAGAAACGAGATGACGTGCGCTCGCTTCGAGCGACGTGTCTGCGCGATGGAACGTACACGGCGTCGCGCGCGCCGCTGCCCATGCCGCCGCCTCATCTGCGGCGATCTGTGCATTTGGGCCATCCCGCCGAATCACCACCGGAACCGATAACGCCAAATCATCCATCGCTTGCCGAATCGCTCCGCAGGTGGCCTGAATGTCGGTAAAGTTCGCAAACGATCCGGCCACCCACACCCCGCGAATCCCCGGGCGCGCGAGGGCGATCCGCGCGGCTTCGCGCAGCATGACGGGATCGGGATTCCCGCTCGCTTCCAAATAATTTGCGGCACGGCCACCAGCCGCCTGGAGCGCATCCAGCGCCACGATAGATGCGCCACCGCCAGAAAGAATCAACGCGATATCCCCATCCAATTCCACATACCGCCCAAACGTGCCGCGATGCCCGGCAGACGCCGCGAATGTTTCGTACGCCTGCTCGCGCTCCGTAAGCGCGCGACCCAATGGAGAAAGCGCGGCAAAGGCCGCACGCTCCGGATGCCGGAATCCGGCGGCATCATCCAGTTCTACCTTGGCATCCAGCGCCACAAACGATCCGTCTTCCAATTCCGCGAGCGGATTAATCTCCGCGTGCGTGGCATCGGCGCGCTCCAAAAGCGACGCGAGCGCAAGCGCCGCTTGCCGCACCGGAACAGGGAGTGACACATCTTGTTCCATCTCCTGAATCGAACGTGTTGCGGCCGCCGCAACATCCGCACCACCGGCCGCCGAAACAGACAAGCGAATATCCGCCGATGCCCGATCAATATCCGCCGACACAAACCACTCCGCACGAATGCCCGCCATCGGCTCGCAAAAAAATCCGGCGCATGGCGTGCTCCCCACACGTTCTCGCAATGTGGCGAGAACGGATGCCAGCGCATCCGGCGTGGCGCACGGCATAATCAGCCCCATCTTTCCACGCCGCCCCTGCAACACCTGCGACTTCACCATCATCCGCCCCGGCCACGGCGTTTCCGCTGGCCACCCCGCGGCATCAAGCGGCAATAATACTCCGGGCAATATCCCAATCCCCGCCTCGCGAAAGAGCTGTTTTCCGTCGAACTCCACCAATTTCATAAGGCTCCCATCATGACGGAACACCGTTAAAAAATCAAGCGAAAAGCACACACCCTTTTCCGAATAAAAAAACACCTGTCTTCCTCCCAAGAGACAGGTGTTTCAACGCGCACCGCACCAAAGAGCCTCCACTCACCCCGTTGCCGCACGAACACTGCGCGGCGCGGCAATCATTTCCATCAGTGCATCTGCAACACGACTAGCTGCGCCCTTGCGCAACACCGGAGGGTCGACGCGGTTTAGCGTCTCGGGATTTTCCGAAAGACGCTTTAGCATCTCCTGTAACCCACCACTATCTCCAATATTGGATGCTGTGACCTCCGTCGTAAGTCCCAACGTCGTCGTAATCATCTTTTCCAATCCCGTATACGCCGGGCGGTAGTAGATCGACGGAATGCCGAGAAGTGCCGCCGTGTCTAACATCGACGTACTCACCCCAAAGACGATATCAGACGCGAACAATGCCGGAAGACCATGCCCCTCTGGCTCGTTGTCAAAGACAACGCTTGTTCCGGCTTGAGAGCCTAACGTGCTAATCATCTTCGTTCCATAAGACGGCTTCTGACGCACCAACCCCCAAAGAGGCGGCGTTCCGAATCCAAAGCGCTTTACGGCTTCCAGGAATTCCTTCACACACTCAACCTCCGAAATCCCGTACCACTCCGGGTGATCTGATTGATGAACGTTCAGATCATCGAGATCCTGCGTCATCAGCCACGTTGCCACGATGGCATTTTCCGGGACGTGCCGTTCCAGCCGAAATGCGCGTCGAGCGATTGCGCGATACTCGAGAGCTCCCGCGTAAAAGTCGTGCGCGGGATTCCCCGTGATGATCAGATGCTGATCATCAAAGCCTGCCCGAAGCAGACAGCTTCGCGAATCCTCGTCTGGAACAAAAATCGCCGAAGCCTTGCCATACAAACTCATCATTTTCTCCGCACCGTGCGTTGACACGGCTAAGTGTGGCCAGGTCTCGAGCACAACGGCGGCGGGCTTCCCTATCGCGTTCGCTGCGTCAAGAACGGTTTTTGACGTTTGATCGAATCCCGTCAGGACTCGATCCGCATCCCTGAGCATCATCGATAGCGTATTCCTTCGCCACGATTGCTCTTGAGTAAGAACTAGCGTCGGTTCTAGATCTTTGTCAGGAAATGCTTTCGCGAAGTGAATCTGCGCGGGAGAATCTCGTTTTGTGATGATTCTCACCTCCACTCCCTGACTAACAAGGCACTGTATCACGGGGATCAGGGCATTGGTTGGGCCCACATCGTTACATGCGACAAAAACCTTTCGTACTGTTCCCATTCTCTCTTCTCCTGTCTAAAGTAGGCTCGCATCAGATCCCTTTCGGGCTTCCTGATGTGATGTGTAGTATCAAAAAAATCATGCTTTGTCAAATAAACAATGCATGAGTTAACATAAAACGAAGCACCGGTCGTTACAACGTTCTATGTTGTAACGACCGGTAAGACCGTGGATGCTAGTAGCTAAGCGCCACGATAACGCTGCCCATCAGCGCCAAAACGAATGTCCCTTTTTGAGCACGGGTAAGCTTTTCAATCTCCTTGAAGTAGTACAGCCCCATGAGTGTAGGGATGACCATTTCTGCCACTTGAAAAATCGGTTGGGTTACGGCGATCGGTGCCGAATGGTTCGCCCAGTACAACAGCATCATAGAACCGATAATCATCACGCCGAGAATCGTCGGCTTGGTCATCTGTTGGCGCGTGAGCGGCTCTCCCGCTTCTTTGGATCCCAACAGGACGAACAGGAAGAGCGTGCCAATGAATGATCCCACATACCACGGAAGCGCAAACATTGAGCCCGAAAACCCCTGCAATGCGTAGTACCGAACGGCAAATGCCGCAATGCCCCAAATCACACTGTAAATGCCGATCCAAATAAACAACCTCCAGGGCGATGTTGAGGGTGCAGACGGGTTTTTCTCTTTCACCGCGCGTTCCTTTGCCACTTGTTTCGGGATATCCAATACGGTGCACGCAACCGCACTGCCAAAACACAAGAAAATCCCGATCCCCAACGCCCACGTGATGAGCTTACTCTCCCCCAGCACAACGGTGCCAAGAACCATCGCTACAACATCGTCCATCATCGTAAACAACGACGTGCGGCTCAAGCTCATATCCACCGCACGCCAACTGGCGTACACCGCAAGGGCATTTATCATCCCTAAACCGAAGAGGAGCCATGTCTTCGGATTGTACAGAAAGGTGACGGGTGGTGGTTCCGCAAGGGCATAGCCGGCCGCAACCACGACGGCAACGAAAAACATTAATCGGATGTGTCGTGTCCGCGAGGACGATCCGGCCAGCTTCTTCTGAAGAACCGGACCGATGAAATATGTCAATAATCGCAATCCCACTGGAAGGTGCCACGGCATGTTTATTTCTCCTTGTGATGGAACTCTAAGGAATCTAAAATTGTTCAGGTGCAGAAAAAACGCATGAACGGCTGGATGGTGGCAAAAAATAGGTGAATTGTCAAGAAATCTTTATCGTTCTTCGCAAAAAAATATACATCGCTGTCCCCGCATAGCGCATAAAACCGGCACGCTCGAATGTATGAATGGACGCGGGGTTGGTGCGTTTGATCTGCGCTCGTAAAAATGGCTTGGGTGAAGGAATTGGCTGTTTCGCAAGAGCCGCAATCCCTTTTTGTAAAAATGGAACCGCGAATCCGCGCCCCCGATGGGAACGTGCAATGGAGATGCTCACGTCGATCCATCGAGGGTTTACCCGATCAAATCGCAATTGACCAAATACGCGACCCGCCGCATCACTCCCCACCAACAATACCCGCCGAGGGCTTGCGATGGTCGCCGTAAGCCATCGGATATGATCAGCATATGCTACCGCATCGCCGTTCAGAAACTGTTGACGAACCTCTCGATCATTCCGAAGACGGTACAAAAAATTCCCATCTTTTATGGTGGCTCTCCGAACGTGAATGCCTAAAGAGCGAGGGCTTATCATATCGTATCTTCTGTTTCGGTAACGGCAGCATGGATACGATCGATCTCTGCAAGCGCTCGGAACCCCTCTTCAAAGGTCGCGACATGCCCTTTGGCCTGATATAAACCAATTTTGGCTTCCTCTGCTTCCATGAGAGTTGCCGCAGGCATATCGCGACCACCTGGAATATCCGTTAAGGAAATCTTGACGGCCGCAGGAATAATCCGCCCCTGCCAACCGGTCTCTTTTTGAGCATGAAGAAACGTCAGATAGTATCGTGCCTGATAATGCGGGAGGGATCCCACAACCATAAGGGTTTCCCATCCCCGTTCTTTTGCCATAGAACACAGGTGGATGCCTTGATCATGCGTATTCATGGATTGATCCTCAATCACAATGGCCTCTTGCGGCACCCCGCGTTTCAAAAGCCAGGATTCCATCTGTTGGAGTGAAATATTATCTTCACCCGGGCGCACATCGGCTCCCAGGAGAATATTGTTTCCACTCAAAATAATCCGTGGGGCGAATCCCTTTTTAAAACAATCAAGGACCACGGCTCCTCGATCATATTGATCGCCCTGAAGCCATACCATCGCATCACACGGCCGCATACGGTCGGTATAAAGCAGATTCGTCAGAGATCTAAACGGCTGCGTAGGGCTCATCATACAATACGATAGCAGAAAAGCTCTCATCGTCAATCATTTACGCCGCCCGCGCCGTTTCATCCCTATCCAAACGCGAGCAAGAGCAACCCGATCAAGATCGCTCCCCCACCAATCAGTTTTTCTTTTACATGATCTTCGTGAAATGCCACTTTACCGGAGATAATTGCCCAAAGCACTTCGGAGGCACGTAGTGCCGTGGCGATAACAGACGCCGGAGCGAATGGAAGTGCATAGCTCCCCACCAAGCTCGCCGCACCGTAGGATGCTGTTTGGATAGAGAGGAGCGTGCCGTGTCCTTTAAAATGCGTATGGGCGCTCCGCAACGACCAGGCCGCCAAAAAGAACAGGATGGGCACTAAAATAAAAAGCTGCGCGGCTGCCACGCTCGTTCCCATGTTCAATACCTGCTTAAGCATCGCGATGGTGACCGCGCCATTCATCGCTGTGAACAACACCAACCCGGCACCACGCCGATCGATCCCGTGATTCCGATGCAGCCACATAATGCTCGCGCACATCAACCCCATCGCCACAAGCTTCAACGGAGAAAGCGCCACGCCCGTGCCAAGATCGATGAGCGCCAATGCGGGGATGGTGAGAGCACGCAACAATCCAAAGGTAGAGCGACTCGCCCGCCGCAGCGCAAATAACGACACCACTGTTTGTAGCCCTCCTAAAAAAATCAACACACCCAACCAGGGGATGGTGGCGGGAACAAGATGGAATCCCCCAGGAACAAACAGTGCGATGAGCGCAAAATACCCCACCACCCACCCGGTATTTAAAAAGCCCATCATCGCGGGCTGTTCCAACTTATGCGCAAATGCGAACTTCCCCATCGCATTGGAGATCTCTGCCAAAAGAGCACTGATAAACACGAGGATCACGCCAATCATGCAAGCAGTGTAGCAGAGAAGACCCTTTAACAAACGTAAGGCTTGGGGATACCCGTTTGGCGACGCTGCGGAACTCGTCCGCTTCGCGGGACTCAAACAGTCCTCACGCCGCCAAACGGGTATCCCCAAGCCTTACGTTTGTTAAAGGGTCTTCACACATCCCTCTTCCGAAGATTGCCGCGCGGCGAGAATCACCGCAAGATCGCGAACAGCCGTGGAGACTGGGCATGCTGTTTGCCGCCGTTCGGCCACGCAGGCCAAAAATTCCCGCATCTCGTCTCGATACGTGTCGCCACGCGCGTATCCCTCTGGTTCTTCAAAAATGGTGTCCGGCTTCCCGTCCTGCTGCAACGTGAGCGTGCCACGATATGCTTCCGTATCCTGCCAACGGAGCACGCCCGAAGAGCCAACCACTTCGAACCATCGATCATACCGCTTGCGCAGGTAATCTAGATGCAATGATCCAACGGCGCCGGACGCGAAGGTCATGGACACGTCCGCCGTGTCTTCCGTATCGATCTCTAAATCGCTCACGCGCGCCGCCGTACAGGAGACGGCCGTGATCTCTCCGCCAAACCAGGACAAATAATCCACTTCGTGACTATCGAGGAGAATGCCGCCCCCTTGAGCCTTCTGCGCACTGTACGTTGTGCGGTAATCCGTTTGCGGACGCCAGGACGGCAAATAATATCCAAATGATCCACGAATCACCCGCGGTGTTCCGATAGCGCCCTGATCCAACAGCTCTCGCAGACGGATAAACAACGGATAAAACCGCATGTTGTATCCCACCATGGTAACAAGCTCCTTCTCTTGCACCGCTTGCTCCAACGCACGCGCTTCTGCCAGGCTGATGGCCACCGGCTTTTCGATAAACAGATGTGCGCCGCGCTCTGCAAACCACTGCGCCTGCTTGGCATGCGCGGCAGACGCAGAGCAGATAAGCGCCGCATCACAGGTGCCGCCACGCGTGGCCCACGCATCTGTTGAGGCGAACACCGCCACCCCATATCGATCGCGTACCACCTGCGCGCGTGCCTCATCCGGTTCGATCACCGCAACGCTTAACCATCCTTCGGCGCGAAGGTTTTCCAAATGCCGTGTGCCGATGGATCCGCAACCGACAATCACAAGCGAAAGAGAAGAGGGCATCATGAAATACGGCGGATGGTGCGGAACGCCTCTGCCGCCGGGAGGCCGCACTCGCTCCCACGAACCGTGGCGAGCGCCGCGATTACCGCTGCAGATCGCGGATGCGGAAAAGCGCGCATCTCGGACGCGTACGCCTCAAGAGCGCGCTGTTTGATATTTAAAAATGCCTCAATCCCCTTGTATGTATCTGGCACAAATCGTTGTGACGGTTCCTGCCACTCTGTGGCCGAAACCGTTTCAAACGTGAGGAGTTCCTGCGGAGCATTTGCGTGGCACGGGCGGCTGGCGGTGAGCACCGCTTGAAATGTACGCTGATGATCGATATTCAAATCCTGCCCGTGATGCGTAAATACCACCGATGGATTAATACGCGCGAGCGCCGCCTCCACCGCTTTCGTGATCGAAAGAAGTGACACGGTATCGAACTGGTTATCCGGAAATGCCTCAAATACAACCTCACGATATCCCACAATACGTCCGGCCTCCTGTGCACACGCCCGTAATCGATCGATCTCTTCACGACCAGCCCCATCACGCGCCATTGCTCCTTCACCCAGAATCACACAAAACCCCTCCCACCCCTCGTGCGTGAGGCGCGCCACGGTGCCGCCAACGCCCAGAATTTCATCATCCGGGTGCGCGGCCACAACGAGGAATCGTTTTGGGTTGCTCATACAAAAAAGAATTTCTCCGCGTTCCCATGGAGGTAGGCCTCCCACACGGCGGGAGCAACGCCCTCGGCCATGGCGCGTGCATCCGCAACCGCTGTCGAAAATGGCACGGCTGGATGATCCGAGCCGAACATCACCCGATCCGGAAATCGTTCCAAAACATAGCGCAATTCCGGCATCACCGGGCTTCCTTTCCAAAAGGTGGTGGTGAACGACGTATCCAGGTAAACAGATTTTGACGCATCCATCAAGAGCATCGCCTCACGGACGCGTGACCCGCCCGCATGAGCAAGGACGAGCGGTACCTGGATCCCCTGGTGTAACAGGAACGCCGCAAGACGGAGTGGGTCAACATCAAACATCTCCAACCCTCCATGCGTGGCGCAGATCGTGATAAACAGTCCGGCCTGCTCGGCAGCACGCGCCACCGCGTGCACCCGCGGATAATCCGCGAGCATGATCTTTTGTTCAAAGGTTAAAAACTTGATCCCGCGATACCCGCGCGCCGCCGCCTCCGCCACGGCCGCCTCAGCATCGGGGCGGCGGAAATCGATCAGCATCGAAAATACCAATCGTGGAGATGAAGGAACGGGGAGCACGCGGTTCTGTTCATACAACAGGTGCACATGGGCTTTTGCGATCCTGGCGGTATCCATAAACGGCAGCAGCCCAGTTCCTTCGGCTCCCGGCGCAAACAAATCTCCCGCCGGAGCTTCCGACGGCATGGGATGGATGTGCAGATGGGCGTCGATTAGTGTTTCCATGGATGTTTGCGTAAGAGCAGGAAAAACTCATGCTGAGGCTCCCCGGCGTAATCGTGAATCACCGAACAAAATGGCGTCACGTGCGCTTGTGCCCAGGCAAGCCATTTCGCCGGGTCGTAATAATAGATAACGGATTCCGGGGCATACGCCATGTTCCGGATCGCGGAGATAACATTGATCGCCACCGCATCCGAAACAGATGCGTAACAGGCCTGGATAAATCGCTTGGCATAGGCCTCGTGATTTTTTTGTTTAAAGTTAATCACGCCCAGCGCCACGCCCGTTTGCGCGACACCGCGACCGAGCGGACGCAGCATCACATCGCGTGTTTGAAATGTGGCACGGCGATCACGACGAAATGTTTGCGTGGCCAAACGCACAAATTCCGCATTCACGTCCGTGCCCACGTAGGCGCGTGGCGCGGCCTGTTGTTTTTTAAGGAACGGATACAGATCACCTAACCCGCATCCGATATCCGCCACCTTTTTACCGCGGAAAAAATCCGACCCCACGGCATGGAGCAGATGATGGAACCGCTTCACCTGAAATTGCTCCTTCCCCCATCCGAGCGCATAGGCACCGGGGCCTTTTTCCTGAAGGCGACGATCGTATCGTTCGTTCGTCGCCTCATTAATGGCGGCGATATCCGCCGAGCGGATGGAAGAGGCGCGTCTTGTCATACAAAGGTCACCTGAACCGTCTGTTTCGCCTGCTCAATAAGCGCTTCAAGCGCCTCACGCGTGGGAGCTGTGGCAAGAACGAACCCGTGCCGCTTTGCATCATTGATGATTGGGTTGATCTGTTCGCCCACCTCCACCATCATGCGACCCTGGAGTACGCCGGGCAATGCGCGCATCGCCTCCACTCCCTCAATCGCCTTGATCGTACCCCCCGATGGCAGACGCATAAACGAAAGCGTCACGAATCCCTGCAGCGGCGTTTCGGCACGCGTAGGGAGTGGCGGTACCGGTTCTCCGCACGCCATGTTCACCAGTCGCTCCAACACATCGATCCCCGTGAGCGTGGGTAAGATCAATTCAGAAAGGAACACGCCCCCGCCACGGTTTGTAGATTCCACGAGCCAAATCTCCCCATGAGCATCCACGATATATTCGGTGTGTGTAAATCCAAAATCATACCCCAACGCTTTTACCACCTGATCATTGATATCCATGGCCTTTTGCTGGATCACCTCTGGTAAATTCGCTGGATAATTCAGCTCCAGCGCCACCCCCTTTTTCCCTCCAAGCATCTTTTTGGAAGAAACGGCATATGACACATGTTGCGCTGGATGGCGCATCGCAAACCCTTCAACGGTGATGAGTGTGCCCTCAATAAATTTTTCTAACACGGTCTGACGCGAATGCGCGTTTGCCACCGCTTCAAAATAGGCGGAAGACAATTCTTCTGGGGTGGTGGCGATATTCACCCCAAAATTTCCTCGGTTATCCACTGGCTTTAAAATCACCGGATAACCGCCGACGGCATCCACGCCTTTCTGCGCATCCGCGAACGTTTCACACACCTGAAACGCCGGCTGACGAATCCCTGCGGCCGCACAGGTGATTCGGGACTTTCGTTTGTTATTGGAATGCGAAACGGCGGTAAACGACGGACCAGGAAATCCATGTTTTTCGCACAAAAGCCCAGAAGCGTACAACGAATAATCACAGTTGTCCGTAATAATTGCCTCGATGCGATGTTCTTGCACCAACCGATCAAGCGCCATGATATCGCGCGGGTCAACCGCGCGCGCTTCATCCGCATACGCCAACGCTTCTCCGGTGAGGCTCGGATTTGTGGCCAACACCCAGTGGCCAAGCGATGTTGCTTTTTGAATTAGCGGCGTCTGCTCCCAACCGGCACCGATCATGAGAATGCGTTTCATAGGGAGCGAGGAGAAGATACGAGATCTTTTTTGCTCAATACGTGCATGGCAGGAATAGCGCGAGCAGCCCTTTTCCCAATCACCCGTGTTTCGGCTTCATCTTCATTTATTCCACCCTTCCCGCGTAAAAACCGCAGATCTGCAAGCATTACACGCGTTCCGGCCGGGATATCGCGTGCCGCGACAACCTTGGCAACATAGTTGAGGCGCGTACGCCGCTCCACCGGTAATAGCGTGCGTGTTCCCCGCATGGCCGCCTCGGTATCGCGCACCTGACGCACCATTTCCTTGAGGGCCTCCGGCTCCAGAGCAAAAGCATGATCCGGCCCCTTCATCTTATGCGAAAGGGTGTAATGTTTTTCAATCACGCGCGCACCAAGCGCCACGGCCACCGCTGGCATGGTGACGGATAGGGAATGATCCGAAAATCCCACCAAGCATCCATATCGTTTACGCAGCACATCCATATGGCGGAGCGTGAGCGCCTCGGGCGGCGTGGGATACGACGATGTACAGTGCAGCACAATGCACTGACGATTTTTTGCACGCGTCACCACACGCATCACCCGATCCACATCTTCGGTGGCACAAAATCCGGTGGACACGATTAATGGCTTTCCCGTTTCTGCCATCTGACGGATAAGGTGCGTGCTTCCCACACTAATAGGAGATGCCACTTTAAACGCGGGCATCCGTAATGCCTGGAGCGATCGCACGGCATTTGGATACGTTGCCGTAGACAGGCAAATAATCCCGCGACGCTTGGCATATGCAAACACCGTATGGAAAAAAGCGTCACTCGCATCGATTTGTCGATGCACGCGTTTTAAGGCTGGCGTCCAGGCATTCGGTGCCCATTGCTCTTCAAGACGCAGGTGCTGAAATTTTACGGCGTCGAGCCCGGCCGCAATCGCCAGGTCAATCATTTTCTTTGCCGTGGCCACAGAACGGTTATGATTCGACCCAATTTCCCCAATCAAAAAGGCCGGATATCCATCCCCAACCGTACGAGATCCAATACGAACGGTGCGGTTAAATGGACCAAGTGTCATATCGATGATGTTACGACGACTGATGAATTTTGTCACGAATAGCCTGGAATCCTTTCGCTAACCGCTCACGAGGCTCTGCACCAATGGAGATACGCAAAAAATCCCCTACGGAAGCGCCGTACCCAATCCCCGGAACCGTAGAGACAAGCTGCTCTTCGAGCAGCGATTCGGCGAATGCGGAGGACGAGAAGCCGGAATCTTTCACAGAAACCATAAAATAAAATGTTCCACTCCCTGGCAAATGCTCAAGGCCGAGATCTTTCATCGCCTGAACGGCCCAAGCACGTTTTTCGAGGAGCGGGACAATTTGCGTGCGAGCATTGTCTACGAGGCGATCAAAATGATGCGCCAAATATTGCTCCAATAATGTTGCCGGGCAGGTGATGAGATGAATGTTGAGTTTGAGCAACTGCTCAATGTAATCCGTGTGCGCAATCACATACCCGATCCGCCAGCCAGACAATCCGAGCGATTTGGAAAGAGAATTCACGATAAATGTACGCTCCTTACCGGGGTCGAACACCCCAATGGAGGTGAACGGCTCCTCGGGCGGTGTAAAATCGCTGTACGCTTCGTCGGAAATAATAAATAATCCACGCCGCTCTGCGAGATTCATGAGCGCTTTGAGTTCTTCCTTAGAATAGATATGCCCACTCGGATTATTTGGATTATTTAAAATAATCGCCTTGGTGCGCGGGGTAAGATGCGCTTCGAGCGTATCGATTGAAGCGGTGTACGGTACCATCACCGGATTCGCGCGGCACAATCGAATCTGCTCTTCGTAGCTCACCCATGCCGGCTCTAACACGATCACATCGTCGCCCGGCTCCACGATCATGAATAGCGTCATGTAGATGACCGCCTTGGATCCTGCGGTAACCAACACCTCGCGCTCTGGATCGGATGGCACGCCATATGCGGATGCATACCGCGCGCTGATCACCTGCCGGAGCTCTGCCAATCCACGCGAACTCGAGTAGTGATATCCCTTTGCCACATCCATCCCCTCAAAATCCAACGGAGGCATGGTAAAAAACGCCTCGCCCAGTGACAGGTTGATGATATCCTTCCCCTGTTTTTGCAAGTCGTACACCCGCATGTTGTATTTTACGGAAAGCGCGGGGTGGATGGATTGCGTAAGATGCCCAATCGGGAGAGTCATACGGGAAGGTTAGGAGGCCTGCGACGCGCGAAACGATGCATCTTCCGCGAGCGATTTAAGATATCCGGCGTTCCGAACAATATCGCTATTGAGGGTAATGAGTTCCGGCTTTTGCGTCAACAGATGAATAATATCCGCCAAAGAAAACAGGGGATGCTGTGGATACAGCACCTCAAACACCTGGCGGACCAGTTCCCAATCTGCCGGTTCGTCCACGGTTAGTCGGATGGCGGATTGATCAACACTCTGCGCCACATTGCCGATGGTGAATTGCTGCGGATGTGTGGCGATGAACGCCGTAACATGCTCGCGCTCAGACGGCAGGCATGCCTCACGCCCACTCACCTCAAGCGCCTCACGCGTGAATACTTCTACATCCATCCCATCGGGAAACGTGGGTGGACGCACATTACTTACATAATCTGTCCCCTGCGTAAAAAAGGCTTCAACAACCCGATCCACGATGGCCGGATCCATGAGCGGGCAATCCGCCGTGAGGCGAACGATCACATCCGCCTCTGCGACGCGCGCCGCCTGCACATATCGATCGAGCACATCCCGTTCGCTTCCACGAAACACCTGCACGCCTGCGGCCTGTGCCGTTTGTGCAATCGGCGTATCACGCTCCTCGGTGCTCGTGGCCACCACGATGCCGTGCAATAATCGCGCGCGCATCACTCGCTCCAATTGATGTTCCAACAGCGTCTTGCCGCACACGCGCAACAACACCTTCCCCGGCAAGCGCGCGGAGCCCATACGTGCCTGGATGATCGCAATGACCTTTGGAGATGCAGCGGGCATACTCAAGAGGTGAGGCGCTTGAACCCGGCGTGCTTCACCGATCCAGCAAGACGCGCAGCGGCATTCTGCTTCTTCTCCGCATCCGCGAGGATGGCGAAGACGGCGTCGACGGCGTCCAGATACGCATCGACATCTTGCGTGGTGTGCGCAAACGATACATACACACCGCTCGTGGCCAAGTAACCGCGCGCGAGCATTTCTTGCGTGAACAGGGTAGAAAGCGCCAACCCTTGCGCGCTGTCCAAAAACCGAAACGTCGGCATGGCCGCAGGGCCTTCCGCCTGAATGCGGAGTCCGTGCGCCGCCGCCGCGCGCTCCCATCCAGCGATGATCCTCGCCCCAATCTGCTCCAGGTGTGCCACCACCGGCTGTGTTTCCATCTTCGCGATCGTGGCGAGGGCAGCCACGGGGCCGATGCGCTCGGACCAAGACGTGCTGCTCATAAATGTCCCCTGCGCCGCCTCCATCACCTCGCGCTTACCAATAACAGCGGAAATAGCAAACCCATTCCCCATCGCTTTTCCAAACACGGCAATATCCGGGGTAAGCCCCAGCGATGGATGCATCCCGCCGATCGCCGTACGCCAACCACTGGTCATTTCATCCACCACGAGCACAGCACCGATCCGATCCGCCACGGCGCGGACACGTTCCAAAAAACCATTCGTGGGTGCCTGATGCCGCATCGGCTCCATCACGATTGCACCAATATCGGCGTGCGACGCGACAAGACATTCAAGCGCATCGATATCGTTGTAGGCAAATGGGAGCGCGGTTCCTTGCAGCGCGCGTGGCACACCCGATGGCTCAAGGCCGGCCAACAAATGCGCATCCAAATTATTCGCATCGGCAATATTGGATGCCAAATACCAATCTGACCAACCATGATATCCACAAAACGCCACGCGATCCTTGCCAGACGCGGCGCGCGCAATGCGCACGGCCATGGCCATCGCCTCCCCGCCAGTGCGCGCAAATCGTGCCATGTGCGCCCATGGGTGTAATCGACACAGCGTTTCCGCAAGGGTCACTTCTTCCGGGCAATTCAAACTGGTCGCAACACCTTGATCCACGGCCGCGTGAACGGCGGCATTCACTTCTGGATCAGCATATCCAAGAATGCATGCCCCCACGCCCATGCTGGCAAAATCGATCCAGGCGTTTCCATCCAAATCGGTCACGCGGATGCCAGAAGCGTGCGCATAATAGCTCGGCCAATATCCTGGTAAAAGCATCTCTGCCCGCTTACTCAACAGTTGGTTTCCACCGGGGATGCGCATTTTTGCGCGCTCCCACAACTGCGGACCCTTAACGATATGGTTGAACATAGGTGTTGATCGCGGCGAGAAGTTTTTCCCGGCTCGTAAAAGCCGTTCCAGGAATAGGAAGGCGATCGCTTCGACGATGTTTCGAGAGGAAACGCATGACGGTTTTACCACACATCCCAGCGATCACCAAGGCCATACTCTCCATCCCCACCACAAGGAATGCGCGAGAGAGATCATCCACCAATGTCCGCGATGCAGGAGAAACGGTAACGCGTGCATCCTGCCCGCGCAACAATGTTTGATAGCGTGTTCGGCGTTCCGATGGATGCAATCGAATCGTGACACGAACATGCGGCCAATGCGTACGGCGATGCGCTAACAAGGCCGTGAGAAAATCCTTTTCGGAGTATCCTTCGGCATGAATGGTGCGCGGCCCCACCGGTTCGCTGATAAACAGGAGAGCATTGGGCGTACGCGATGTGCGCGGCCGTGCCTGGCGACGGATATCGGCGAAATAAGGGTTTGAAACAAAACGGATACGCGCATCACGCCCCAGCAATGCCGACGCACGGCGCTCTGCCTCGCGATCACCCACCCAGATTTCGTCTGGAAGATTTTTTCGCCACCCTGCAGACGGCGCACCAAACCGTTCGCGATAATACACCCAATGATCCAAAAAGGCCGCCGTATGCACCCCGGCCGCACGCGCGGCACGAATGAGATCCAGTTCATGGCGCGGCGCACCGCCGGTACCGCAAAGCAACCGCGTTGGCGCGCTGTCCGTGAGCGCCCGGCGGGCATCGCGCAGCACGGCATGTGGCGTGCGTACCCGTGACGCGAGCGGAATTCGCGCGGTGCGAAAAATCCGCACCGCCGGCCCCAATGCAAAAACGCGGAATCGCGTTTTCTTTGCTTGCGCACGGATATACGAAGCCAAAATCATCGCCCCACCCGCATCATGTGCGTAAACGATCACGGTGTTCATACACTTTGGTAAACGCCGACACCACGTCATCAAGATCTTGCGTTGTCGCCGGTGGGCGCATCAGTTCGTGCAACACCATCTCTTTTTCAAACAATCGTTCCACCACCGGGCACATCCCCTTTTCATATGAAACGGATCCGGTGTAGTGCGGCGACGTAAATGGAAATCCTTTTGATCCGATGGCAATGCGTTTTTGAAACAACGGCAACAGATACAGCGGGCGTGTGCCGCCCGTAAATAACCGTACCCCTTCAGACTCGCGCAGTTCAATCGGCGGGAGCTCGGCCACCACCGCATCGATAAACGTGTCACGCGGAATACCCGTAACCTCTTCGTGATACAAAAACGGCTGCACGTAATAGGCGTGCGTGGCGTTCTCTCGAACGGCCGGGCTTTCAAAACCCGGAATCTGGGAAATACGCTCGGCCAAATAGGCGCAATTCTTGATCCGTTCATCCACAAGCGGCGCCAATTTTTGTAATTGGCAGCGGCCAATCGCCGCCTGAAGCTCGGTGAGCCGAAAGTTATACCCCACCATGTTCACCAAATTCGTCACTCCCTTGTTCCCCACCACCGCTTCGGCATGATTACGAATGAGCTGAAGCCGCTCGGCGAGCGCATCATCGTTTGTCACAATCACGCCGCCCTCCCCGGTGTGGATGTGTTTATGATAATTCAAGGAGTGCACACCAATGTCGGCCAACGTCCCCGCAAACCGCCCGCGATGCGTAGCATAGGGTGCCTGGGCGCAGTCTTCAATCACCTTCAATCCGTGCTTGCGTGCTACGGCCATGATGCCGTCTGCATCGAATGGCTGGCCATATTGATCCACCACCAAAATCGCTTTTGTGCGCGGCGTGATACAGGCCTCAACCGACGCCGGATCCAAGCAAAACTGTTTTGGTTCCACATCCGCGAACACCGGGATGGCGCCATACAAAAGCGGCGGTGTAACGGATGCCACCATGGCATACGGCGATACGATCACCTCATCGCCTGGCTCAATACCGAGAGCCCCCACGGCACATTGCAACCCGGAGGTGCAGGAATTGACGGCGATGGCGTGCTTCACACCAAAAAAAGCGGCCCATTCTTTTTCAAAGGCTTGCACTTCCGGGCCGCCGTAAAAATCCGGATCCCACGCGCCTAAATATTTTGAAAGAATCCCCGAATCCAACACTCGCACCACCGCATCGCGCTCCTCCGTACCGATCACCCGATATCCGGGAAATGGTTTTGAACGGACGGGTGATCCGCCCTGAATGGCTAATGCAGACATAGCTATGGCCGATGGCGTAATAACCGTTCGCACACCGTTTGCGTATGGTACGCGTCTTTGGCACTGCAGCGCAACGGCTCCGTTCCTTCCAAGCACGCCACCGCATGGCGTACCAATTCCACCATGGCTACATCGAACTGCGTTTTTTTGGAGATGGGTGCCGATAGCCCCTGGTATCCAGCATACACCGGATCAGGAATAACACGCTGTTTTGTAACACGGAATCCAAGGGTATCAAAACTGATCCGTCCTTTTTCGCACAAAATGTCAAACTGAAAATAATCGTATCGTGATGCGTCGCCGGCCATCAGGTAAAACTGCGGGCAGCGCCGAAAGGCCAAAAACGCCCCCACCGTGCGATCCACCGGATGCGCATAATCTTTGCGTGAAAACAGCGTACGATCGGTTGTGACCTCGCCAAAAAAATATCGCGCCAGATCGATGATATGCGGGCCACTATGAAGAATGCCTTTCCCATATGTGGCAAAACCCCCCAATACGTTGCCATACATCCCCGCATCCAGATCATGCTTGATCGACACCACCGTAGGGTCAAACCGGCGTGTATGATTGATGAGCAACGGGATGCGCGCTTTTTGATACGCCGTCACCAATCGCGCCGTTTCCGATAACCGAAGCGTGACCGGCTTTTCGCAAATCACCAATCGAGGACGATGCACGCCGCGAAGCAGTGCCTTCAACACCACCCCATGCGTGGCATCCGGCGTACACACGCTCACAATATCCGGCCGCTCATATTCCATCGCCTCTGCCACCGAGGTGTACGCACGGCATCCCCATCGCCGTGCGGCTACGTGCGCACGCCGGGCATCCGTATCCGCGATGCCCGCGAGTTCCGTACGCGCATATCGCTTGTACCCGTGCGCATGCGTGAGGATCGCCGAAGATTGCGGCGTGTCGAACAGACACCCGATGCGTCCGGCGCCGATGATGAGCGCCTTATACCGTTTTGGGGATGACATGGGCGTTTAGCGCAACAAGATCCGGTCGCGTGCGGAGGAAATCAACGATCTCTTCGTACGAAAAAACGGGGTTCGATGGAAGTAGTGCTTCGAACACCGCATCGATCAGCCGCCAGTCATCGCGTTCATCCAAGGTGATCCGCAATTCCGGCCAGGCATATGCTCCATCAATTCCCCAATGATGAATGCGATAAGGGCGACCTTCGCGTTGATACACATACCGCGTGACATGCTCACGATCAAGCGGATCCTGCGTTTGTTCTGCCACGGAAGCAAGGAGGCTTGTAGCATATACCTGAACATCAAGCCCATCCGCATATGACCGCCGAATCACATTGGCCGCCACATCGCAGGGATGCTCAAAAAACTCCGTGATCCCCCGATCCACCACCCGCGGGTCCATCAACGGACAATCGGCCGTCAACTCCACGATGATGTCTGCTTTCGCAGAGCGTGCAGCGCCCACCACGCGGCCAAGCACATCCTCTTCGCTTCCGCGAAACACCCCCACACCGAGCCGCTCTGCAAGCGCCACAATCGGATCGTCCGTGGCGTTTGTGGTGGTGGCAATAACGATACCATCTAAAAATGATGTGTGGCGCAACCGGTCGATCATGCGCGCGAGCGCCGGTGTTCCAGCAAGCGGCATCAGCACTTTACCGGGCAAACGCGTGGAGGTCATGCGCGCCTCAATCGTGGCGATGATGCGCTGCGAGGATGCAGGGTGCATATTGATTTAGGACACCTGCGGATCCGTTGCGAGCAGGCCGTAGATCACCCCATCCACAAACGTGCCGTCCGTGTAATTCGCCTGACGCAACACGCCTTCTTGCGTAAAGCCGAGCGCCTCGGCCACGCGGCGCATCCCCGTATTCGTAGCCATGGTCCCGAGCCAAATACGGTTGAGCCCGAGTGTGAGGAACCCGTGCCGAATCATGAGCGCACACGCTTCACGGCCAATCCCCTTACCGCGCGCCTCTTCCTCGCCAATCAAAATCGCCAGCTCTGCCGTGCGCGCAATCGGATCGATTCCCTGCAACGCGATGTTTCCGACATGCCGCTCAGATTCTTTTTCGACGATTGCCAACACCACCGCTGTTTTGGATGCACTCACTTCCTGCACATACGCCTGCAACGTCTGTGCTGTCATGGGGAATCGATGGTGCGTGTTATACCGACACGTTTCTGCATCATGAAACCAAGACAAATACCGCTCGTTGGCGTCTTCCGGTTGGAGCGCACGCAGATCGCACGATGTTCCTTGAAGAAACGGTTTTTGCATAAGAAGAATATGAGGAGCTGTATCACGCATTGCACGCAACGTCAATGTGCGTTCCCCACCGTGACGAGCGGATATGCCGCATCAAGTGATCGTTTTTCGAGCACCGCGAGCATACACCGATTCATGGGATCCGTGTCTGCGCCCCCATCGTGCGTAAACGGCTGAAGCTGCGTGATGGCGTATCGCGGCGAGGCGGTGAACAGTTCCCAATACGCCTGCTTGTAGGTGTAAACCGCTTGATCTGGAAGATGGTGATATCGTGTTTTGCACGGGGTGGGCGGCGCAAAATCGGCGATGAGCAGATGCCCGCCGTCCGCGAGCACGCGATCGATTTCTGCCACGGTGTTCCACAATTGCGCACGGTCAACCCAGTGCAAAATGAATGTTGCGGTGATGCAATCGAACTGCCCATCGGCATACGCACGCAAATCATGCGACACGCCACGCGTCAGGCGCAAATGCGGAAACCGCGTCTGGCCATCCTGCACCGCCTCGGCCGACGGCTCGATCCCATCGCCACTCGCCCCAGGGAACAGTCGCACCAAATAATCCAGGGCGTATCCGTTCGCACACCCGATGTCGAGAAACCGTTTTGGTGCAAATGATGCTGACCGTAAAAAACGTGATACGGCATCATCACGTGTTTCCGTTGGCACTAAAAATCCCTGGTTCCGACGAAACCACTGATCGCCCTCTGTTAAAAAAATCTGATCTTGCGAGATCGGGCTTTGCATATTACGGGATTGCAAGGAAGGCATGGACCCATCGTGAATCCGCTATGTCGCAAGCGCCTCTTTTACCGCTTGAACAACCGTTTCGATTTGCGTGTCTGTAAGGCCGGGATAGATCGGCAAAGAAATTTCTGCCGCGTAAAATGCTTCTGCGTTTGGATAATCCCCGCGAGCGTGTCCACGACGCATATAAAATGGATGCAGATGCACCGGGATGTAGTGCACTTGCACACCGATCCCTGCCGTATGAAGTTTTTGGACAATCTCGGCACGCCGATCAACAAACGCGTCCTGTAATCGCACCGGATAGAGATGCCATCCGGATTGAATGCCCGGCAATTCGGACGGAAGGCGTAGTCCATCCACGCCACGCAACATCTCCGCATACCGTGCGGCGATACGAGATCGCGCATGAAGAAATCGATCAAGCTTGCGCAGTTGACTCAATCCAAGGGCGCATTGGATGTCCGTGATACGTGCGTTGAGCCCCAACACCTGCATCTCATAATACCATGGTCCTTCGGACGGGCGCTCGAGCTGATCGCGCGTGATGCCGTGGCTTCGAAACAGGCGCAGCCGATCCGCATAGGCCGAATCGTTGGTAACAACGGCTCCCCCTTCGCCCGTGGTGATGGGTTTTACCGGATGAAAACTGAACACCGTAAGATCTGCCAAACTCCCCACGGGCGCTCCGCCAACGGCGGCGCCAAATGCATGGCATGCATCTTCAATCACCGGAATCCCATGGCGTTGGGCGATTGCGCGAATGGCCGTGATATCCGCCGGGTGTCCGGCATAATCTACCGGCACAATCGCCCTGGTGCGTGGCGTGATCGCGGCAGCCAGACGCGACGGATCCATGTTTCCTGTTTCCGGATCCACATCCACAAACACTGGGCTTCCCCCAAGCCACATTCCGGCGTTTGCCGTGGCCACAAAGGTGAGTGGCGTGGTGATAAATTCGTCCCCGGGCTGGAGCCCGATGGCAAAATACGCGGCCTGAAGCGCAAGGGTTCCGTTCGCAAATGCCACGGCGTGTGCCGCTCCGGCTTTCGCCGCGAGCGCCTCCTCAAAGGCGGCCACCATCGGACCTTGCGTGAGCCGATCTGAACGCAACACGTCTACCACCGCCGCGATGTCGTCTTCATCGATCGACTGGTGGCCGTAGGGAATCATCATAAAACACGCTACTCCTGCACGGAGGCGAGAAGCGCTCGGAGCCCCTGTTCATCCACCCAGCGCGTGTTCGCATTGCTCGCATAGCTCGGACCATCTGAAAAGAGTTTCGCGGTACGGTACCGTTCGATGAGCGTTGGATGTGGCGCGTCCGGCAAGATCACATAATGTGCTTCGAGCTCGCGCGTACGACGCGCCTCTTCTGGGGTGATCAACAACTCATGAATCTTTTCACCGGGGCGAATCCCCACCACACGGATCGTACACTCCGGCGCCAACATGGTGATGAGATCTTTTACCCGCATGCTCGGGATTTTCGGGATCAGAATCTCCCCTCCGTGCATCCCGGCAAGCGCCTGGAGCACCAATGCCACGCCTTGATCAAGAGTGATCCAAAATCGGGTCATCTCCTCGTGCGTAAGAGTGATGAGGCCGCTCTTCCGTTGTTCCTGCACCACATGCACCAAACTGCCACGGCTACCGAACACATTCCCATATCGTACCACCCCAAAGGCCGTCACCCCATTTGCATACACATTCCCCGCAATGAACAATCGTTCGGCACACAGCTTTGTGGCTCCATACAGGTTTGCCGGGTTCGCCGCCTTATCGGTAGACACGAGCACCGCTTTACGCACATGAGCATCGATCGCGGCCGTCATCACATTCTGTGACCCGATGATGTTGGTTTGAACCGCCTCGAACGGGTTGTATTCCAATGCGGGCACCTGCTTGAGGGCGGCCGCATGCACCACATAGTCAACCCCTTGAAAGGCGCGCACCAACCGGTTGGCATCACGGACATCACCCAAAAAAAATCGTAAACGATCTTGGTGTGCCGCGAATGTGACCTGCATTTGTGACTGCTTCAATTCATCACGACTAAACACAATCACTCGACGCGCGCGCGAGCGCTCCAGGAGTGTGCGGACAAACTTTTGCCCAAACGATCCGGTACCGCCGGTTACGAGTACACTTTTCCCCTCAAGAAAATCAAGTGTCATATCAGGATTCGATGGCGCGAACGTACCATTTCCCGCCAAATTTCGCAAGATCACGGCATTTACCTTCCCTGTAAAATCGCGCGGAGCGTGTACCACGGCCCTGCACGGAACCGCCAACTCACGCCTAATAGCACCACCGTATACAGCGCTCCGGCAATCGCCGCCCGCAGAATCCCCATCCGTACATCCGTCGCTTCCGTAAATACACGAAGCGACACATCCACCATAAAGGCTCCTGCGCCGGCTGCAAATCCACTCGCAATGGCAGGCAGAAAATCCCGCTTCGGCATGTTGAGCACCGGACGTGCGCGCCAGATCACATAGGCCAATAACGCCAACCACATCACCACAATCGTGGCGGCAAGCCCACGCACGCCCGCCACACGCACCCCCACGTACATCAGCGGCACAGTAACGCACACCTGAAGGATGTTCGTTCGAAAATTAATATCCGGCCGCCCCAAGGCTGCCAAGATGGGATTTACCACGCGCACAAACGCCACAAACAAATTTCCAAAGGCAAAAATTTTCAGAGGCACCACCAATCCCACCCAATTTGGTCCCAAAAATAATGTGACAAGCGCCCCTCCTTCCAATAGCAACAACAGGGAAATGGGCAAGCTTGTTACAAGTAAGATATCGATGCTCTTTAATAGCCCTTGTTGCACCTTCCCTAATTGATCTTGTAATTTTGAAAACGCTGGGAATCCTACTTTGGTTACAAGCGATGCCACGAGAGCCGTACCCGTAGAGGCCACACTCTGTGCCCGCGTGTACAACCCAACCTCCGTGGTGGTGAGCAGCGCGCCTAAAAAAACCTTATCGATTTGTGCGAGTAACGCGTCAAGCATGTCTTGCCCGTACACCCACCTGCTGAATCGCCACAACGAACGCAGCGGCATAAACTGAAACGAAAAACCTGGACGCGCCGGATGAAGCGCGTAACTCGCCACCACTCCCACCACCGTTTGAGCCACCAACCCATAAAAAAGCGCCCACACGGATGCATCGATAAACGCCGCATATCCAATGGTTACGGCAGCGTACGCTCCCTGTGTGCTGATGTCACGAATAAACACTTTGTGGAACTGGAGATCTCGAAAAAAATACATCTGGCGTGCGTTGCTAAACGCCGATAGGATCAAAAGGAATCCGTTAAGAGGGAACAGCACGAGCAACGCCGACGGAATGTGAAACCACATCCCTAGAATCGGTGCGCACACGGTGAGGATGGCGGCCAGCACGACGGCACGGAGAAGCTCAAAGGTCCACACGGCATCCAAAAAACGCTCCACCCCTTCTTTCCGTTGAAGTAACGCGTCGCCAAATGAGGGGTTGGTAAACTGGCCGAGGAGCCCCACCACGAGCATCACCAACGTCATCACCCCGTAGTCTTCCGGCAGTAGCAGCCGCGCTAAGATAAAAAACGTAACGAGATGCAGCCCTTTTTGAACGGCAATGTTCGCCATGAACCATTTGCCACTTTGGATGGATCGTTGATAAACGCCTTCGGGAATTTGCTCCATACAACTTCGATCAGCATCTTGCAGGAAGGGACAATCTCCTTTACCGTCTGGATGGTCTGGAGCGTGTATCCTAACGTATTCTGCGGAAAACCTCCACCACACCTATGAAAGGATGTTTTGTGCTCCAACGAAATTTTGCCTACACTGGCCATGCCTTGATCCGCTTACTCAAGGAACGATATGGCGTGGAGGCCTTTTGTGGATACGTGTATTTGCGATCCAGTTACGATTTCCTGAAATCTCAAACGGACATCCCCTATACCACGCTACTCTTAGATGAAGACATCCACGAGCAATACAAAGCGGAGGCGCTTGATCCGGCCTTTTTAGATCACCTGGAAAAAACCTATGGTCTTCCCTCCCTCTGGCCATTCCTCGCCGTGGATCGTGTGCTGATGTCGAATCAGCTCGTGCGAGAATATCCGTATGATCAATCTCATTACACCCACGAAGAACTGCTCCGGATCCTCCAAGTTCACGCCCGAGCCGTGATCCGAATGCTCGAAACGGAACGCCCGGATTTTGTATGCTGCTCGGTGATCGGCGGAATTGGCAGCATGTTGTTGGTACAGATTGCCCGAACGATGGGGATCAAGGTACTCGTGCTCAACACCCCATGCCTCCGCAATCGCTGGGCCGTGAGCGAAACCGCGGATGGATTTTCTTTTGCTGAGCAGGCCTTTCGTGCCGAACCGGATCGACTCCGCACCACGCCCGCGTGGCAGCAGGCTGTTTCGTATTTGGAGGCGTTCCGCGCGCAACCGTTTGTGCATTACGATAAAGCAACGCCGGCGATGCAATCCGTCACGCGGTGGCGACAGTTAAAATTTCTGAATCCCGCAAATGCGCTTCGATCGCTCATCGTATTTCTCCGCAGCGTGTGGCAGCACTACACGCGACCAGACCGGCATGACTATTCCTATATTGGCCCCTGGAACTACCTGTGGGACATGATTCAACGCAAACTCCGCAACGCGCGGGGGCTGGAGGATTTCTACGATGCCTTTACGCCGCATGCAGAGCCGTTTGCGTTTTTCCCTCTCCACTATGAACCGGAAACATCGCTTCTTCTCCTGGCGCCATACTACGCCGATCAACTCCATTTGATCCGACAGATTGCCCGCTCCCTCCCCGTGCAGATGACTCTGTACGTAAAAGAACACCCGGCGATGGTGGAGTATCGCCCTCGGTCGTATTACCGTGCGTTGAAAAAAATCCATAATGTCAAAATCATCCCGCCTTGGGTGAGTAGTTTTGCGATCACGCCCCATACCGCCCTCATCTGCACCATCACGAGCACCGCCGGATGGGAGGGGCTTTTGCTCGGCAAACCGGTGATCACCTTTGGCAATTGGTTCTATAACGCTCTACCCATGGTGACGCGATGCCGTGATATCGAAACGCTCCCCATGCTCATCCAGGAACAGCTCGCGCACCCACCGCAAAACGATCATGCGCTCCTCACCTTTCTTGCCGCATTATTTGAAGACACCGTTGACATTGATCTCCCACGCCTGTGGAACGAAGAGCCGGACATCGAAAAGAAAAAAGAGGGGCTCATCCCTCTCGCCGATCTTCTCGCAAAACGATTAGGACTCCGATCCCGATAGCGCCTGAAGAACCTGCGCAATCTGCGTGGCGGTGAGCGCTGATCGCTCCACCACGCAATGTTCCATAGCGAGCACATCCATCTCACTCACGAGGAATGTTCGAAGAGCATTCTGTGGCGTGGTAACGATCGGCTCGCCCTTGAGGTTAAAGGAGGTGTCGAGCACCACAGGCACGCCGGTGCGCGCTTCAAACGCGCGGATGAGTGCCTCGTATCGCGGCGTGTCGCTGGCCGTCACAAGTTGCGGGCGCGCAGAGCCGTCCACGTGCGTAACGGCCGGAATGCGGCTGCGCACCTCTGGACGCACCGGCACCACATACAGCATAAAGCGCGCCGGTTCGAGCGACGCGGCTTCTGGAAAAATGAAATACTCTGCCGCGCGTTCTGCAAGCACGGATGGGGCAAAGGGTCGATAAGGTTCACGGAACTTGATCTTGGTATTCACCACATCTTTCATCTCCGCGCGGCGCGGATCTGCCAAAATGGACCGGCTTCCAAGCGCCCGTGGCCCCCATTCAAACCGCCCCTGGAACCAACCGATCACTTTTCCATCGGCGATGCGCTCTGCCACGTGCGCCACCAACGCGGCGTCATCAGGCAACCGCGTAAACGGCACGCCATGATGTTGCAACACCGCTTCCACCTCTTCGTTTGAAAACGCTTTGCCGTATAACGCATGACGTAAATGGAACGTTCGCGGCCGATCCGTGCCGAAATATTCATAGGCCAATGCGGCTCCAAGAGCGCCGCCCGCATCACCGGCCGCCGGTTGGATATACACCTCTGTAAACGGTGTTTCGCGCGCAATACGTGTGTTGGACACCGAGTTGAGCGCCACACCACCCGCCAGGCACACGCGCGTAAGCCCGGTAATCTCTGCCAAATGTCGCGCCAACCCTAAGATCAACTCTTCGAGCACGCGCTGCACCGACGCGGCCACATCCGCATAAAATTCCTGCTCGGCCGCCATCCGCTCCCACTCCTGCCCTTCGGGCTTGGGGCCAAAATACGATGGCCAGCCCGTGTTGCGCGTAAAAAATTTGGACGCCGGATTCCGCGCCGGCCCAAACAGATCCAAAAAGGCACGGCTATACGGACGCTCCACAGAATGCTGGAACGCAAAGTAGCGCAGGTCCAGTTCAAACGACCCATCCGGGAATCGGCGAATCATTTTCCAAATACGATCAACATATTTGGGCGTGCCGTAGGGCGCCATCCCCATCACCTTGTACTCGCCCTCGTTTACCTCAAACCCCAGGAAGGCCGTAAAGGCGGAGTACAGCATGCCGAGCGAATGCGGAAAGGCGAGCGCCTTGAGCAGCGTGATGTTGTTGCCCTTGCCCACCGCGAGCGACGTGGTGTCCCACTCGCCCACGGCGTCCACCGTAAGGATAGCGGCCTCCTGCCAGGGAGAACAAAAAAATGCGGAGGCCTGATGCGATAAATGATGCTGCGAAAAAAAGACTTTTTCTGGCGGCACACCGAGCTGGGTGCAAATGAGGCCGCGGATCCACATCTTTTTTGTAAAAAACAACTTCATCGATCCGGCAAACGCGCGCGGGGCATACGGAAACGTGGCGAGTGCGGACTTAATGATGCGATCGAATTTTACGAACGGCTTTTCATAAAAAACCACCGCGTCCAGATCGGCGGCCGTGAGCCCCGCTTGTTGCAACGCAAACGCCACCGCTTGTGCCGGAAATTCTGAATCATGCTTGATCCGGCTAAACCGCTCCTCTTCGGCCATGGCCACGGGCACGCCATCAATACACACGCACGCGGCCGCGTCGTGATAAAAAAACGATAATCCAAGAATCTTCATACAGCGCTACCACTCCTCCGAAAATTCTGGGCGCGTAAAGGCCGGCGATGGCGCGCGAAACGCGCTCGTGGTGCCACGATGTGCGCGCACAAAGAGTCGATAGGGAATCGCGACGACGGCAAACACCGTGTAATACAACACCATAAACAGCAGGTCGCTCACCCGCTCCCCAAACCACATCAGCCCCGCCTGAAAGCGATCCCACGCCGCCTTTAATTTAGAAAACGGCATAAATAAATGGCCCGAGTGGCGTGCTCACGGCAAGCACGGCAACAAGCGAAATGGCGAGGAGCACCACGACGACGGGCATCAGCCACCACAATCGCATTCGCCACAAAAAGACAAACAACCGCTGGATCGTGGCCGTGCGAATGCGAAGGGAGGTGAGAAGAGAAGAAAGCATGATGAATGATGATCGATGACTGACCGTTCGCGCGAGCTGCAAGGAGTGCGTTTCAGAGCGTTCGCAGATGCTGGCGCGGTGGGGGTCACACCGCAAACCCGCCCACGCTACGCGCCACGGTGGCGCTACGCTGGGCGGGACCCTAGCGGTGTGACGCTCTTATACAAACGCTTTGAGCGCTTGGCATTATTGCGAACGCTCTGAAACGCACTCCTTGCAGCTCGCGCGAACGGTCAGTCGCTCGAAAGAAGGCCTGAGTTTTGGCGAAGACCGTCGTATAAGACCTGTGAAAAATACGTGTTTCCTGCCTCGTTGTAGTGCCCGTCACACGGCCATGCGGCAGGGCCAGAAGCCATTCGCAGCGTACTGAACGCGCTCACGGTCGGCAAGTATGCCACCTCCAGCTGTTCGGCGATGGCGGTGAGGCGTGTTTCGAGCGCATAGGGATCGGTGACAGCACCGGGTGGGAGCGATGGAAGCGACTCCTGATAGTGAACCTCGTTAACGCGGTTATCTGCCGTGAGGGAGGCCACGGCGAATCGTGCACCCGCGTGCGCAGCGATGTCGCGCATCGCGGCAAGAAGGGATGCTTGCCGATCCCATGCCGCGAGCACCTCTTGTGGAGGGTCAACAAGATACATGGACGCGGGGGTGAGCGGCGGCGGTGTGGCCGTGCCCGTGTTTGCCGACGGGGCCGCCGACGCGCGTGCCTTGATATTGAGATACGCCGTGTACGCCGTTACCATGAGCGCCGATTTTTGTGCCGTGCCCTTAATCCATGCGCGCGCCGGGCTCACATCCCCGGCACGCGCCGGTGCAACGCCCACCGTGCCCGAAAGAACGGTGTCGCGAATCGCGGCGGTGCGAAGCGGGATCGTGTTATCGAATGCGTCGTTTTCCAAATCGTTGATGTTATAGATATCGAGGACGAGATCGGGCTGGAACGCCAGCCCGTACGCCGCAAGATATTGGAGGTTTGCAAACGTGCCATTGCCCGGCATCCCCACCGGGATCACCTCGAATCGCGTGCCACTGGCCGACGCATTCAACAGATCCTCCAACCGCGCAGAAAACGATCGATCGCGATCCACCTCGGCAGCGGCCACAAAGGAATCGCCCAAGATCACGATCCGAAAGGTACCTGGCGGTTTTTGCTGCGCATGCTCCCGTGCATGAAATCCGCTCGCATTGGTGCGAATCGTGTTCTCAAAACAGGCCGTGCGGAGCGGAATCTCGCGGTTGGGTGGATAGGTACGAAGCCCTGTACGCGCATCCACCGGATTGAGATCACGCGTGCCCACGCCAACCGCCCGCAGCGCAAACTCCCCTGCCGCAAGCGCCAAAAGAAGCGACACCCCCAGTATCAATATCCGAGCAAGCACGGATGGGGGTTGTATCGGGGGCAGGGGGGTCGTTTCCATGGAAACACAGCATAGCGAAATTGGAGGAGGGTTGGAAATCGGTTCTGAAGAGTCGCTTCCGGGGATAGCTCCTGGCGATGCTGCGGAACTCGTCCGCTTCGCGGGACTCAAACAGTCCTCACATCGCCAGGAGCTA
>JBDKJL010000038.1:0-153419 GCA_039796615.1 Candidatus Parcubacteria bacterium | reverse complement strand
CAAAAGTGGTTTCAGAAAAAACGTACACCGACGCGGTGGACACCGTACTCGATTACTACACCAAGAGCCGTCACCTGGCCAAAACCGAGGTTCCCGGATTGCGCCGCTATCTACAAGGTCGCTGGACAGAAGTCCGAAAAGAACTCAAGCCATCCGCCCCTAAAAAAACGCGTCGGTAGAACGCGCTTGCCCATGCGCCTTTCGCCACCTCTTTTCGCGGCGCTCGCGCTCATCTTGTTTGGTGCGGGATGCAGCCGAACAACCGCCTACACGCCTGCCCCTCCCACCGGGGATATTGAGGTTGTTCCATCGGCAGAAGGAGCCAGGGCAAGCACCGGAGGGCAGCCAGCCACCATCACCGACGCTCTCCGCACCGAACAGTTGGTATCGGCGCTCCCGCCAAACCATGGGGGATGGGTAGGTGGGGAGGTCGCAGAAATCCGCAATCCGATCCCGCTTCCAGATGGTACCCGGGCGGAATATGCCGGTGTAACGCGGGAATACAGCGCCGGAGCCAACACCCTCCGCGTTACCCTCACCGACACCCGCGGCATTCCGGCGCTCACGGCATTTTTAGACAGCTACGAAGCACGGAATACCGGCGAAGGGTATCGTGCGCAAATCCCTATCGGCACATCCCACGGATGGATCACCTACACCTACGGCGACACCCGCGAAGCCGGGGGGAGTGGATCGCTTACCCTGCTTTATCGCAATCGCTTCCTCATCCAATGCGATGGCAGTGTTGGAATCTCGGCAGAGACGATCGCGCAGTTTGTGGAGAAGATGGATTTTGAAACATTGCAGTAAAAACCAGAACCGTTTTCACTCCGCCCGATCGCTCTCGATCTTCTTTTTTGTGCTTTTCTTTTTAATGACAACTTTCTCTTTCTGCACATCCACCGCTACCTCATCTCCTTCGAGCACCTCGCCCGAAATTAACTTCATGGCCAGATCATCCAGAATAAGATCCTGAATCGCGCGTTTAAGCGGCCGTGCGCCATAGGCTGGATCATACCCCTTTTCAGCCACGAATGCTTTGAGCGTATCCGTAAACGACACGCGGATTTTTTTCGCGGCGAGGCGCTGCATCACCGCAACAAGCTGAAGATCCACAATCTGTGCCAGGTGTTCCTTCTTCAATGAGTGGAACATCACCACCTCATCCACCCGGTTCAAAAATTCCGGACGGAATCGTTCCTTGAGCATGTCCGTAATCCGCGCCTTGAGATCATCCGCTTCCACCACGGCTCCGCCTGCACCATTCTTAAACCCAATCTCCTGATGGCGCGTGCCCCAATCTAAAATCACATCACTGCCGATATTCGACGTCATGATGATGATGGTGTTCTTAAAGCTCACCACACGGCCTTTGCCATCCGTGAGCCGACCGTCGTCCAACACCTGCAGCAGTGTGTTGAACACATCCGGATGCGCTTTTTCGATTTCGTCGAGCAAAATCACGGCGTAGGGCTTGCGACGAATTTTTTCCGTGAGCTGCCCGCCTTCATCATGGCCGATATATCCTGGAGGAGACCCGATCATGCGCGAAACGGCGTGTTTTTCCATATACTCACTCATGTCCACGCGCACGATGGCATCCTCATCGTTAAACATCACTTCGGCGAGCGCTTTGGCCAGTTCCGTTTTGCCCACGCCGGTGGGGCCCAAGAACAAAAACGAACCGATCGGGCGTTTTTCTTCGCCGATCCCTGCCCGCGAGCGACGCAGCGCATTCGACACAGCCGTTACCGCCTCTTCCTGATTCACCAACCGCTTGTGCAGCTCTTCTTCCAAATGCGCCAGCTTGGCTGTTTCGCTTTCGAGCATGCGCGTTACCGGAATCCCCGTCCAGCGCGACACCACAAGGGCGATGTCTTCGTCCGTAACGGCATCTTTTAACAACCCGCGCTTGCCCTGCAGGGTTTTGAGTTTTTCTTCACCCGTGGTGAGATCCTTTTGCGCCTGGGGGAGCGTGGCATACCGGATTTCAGACGCCTTTTCCAAATCTCCGCGACGTTCGGCAATTTCTGCCTCGCTCTTGAGCTCTTCGATCTTCTTTTTGAGCAACGCGTTGGCATTCACGATCTCTTTTTCCGCAGACCAGGTGAGTTCCAGTTGATGCGCCTGTTCACTCACCTCGGCCAGATGCTTTTCCAACTCTTTAAGACGCTGCTTGGAATCGTCGTCCTCTTCTTTTTGAAGAGCGCGCTTTTCAATTTCCAGCCGCGTTTCATCGCGTTTTAATTTATCCAACGCCTCGGGGCGGGATTCCACCTGCATCTTGAGCGCGCTGGCCGCTTCATCCACCAAATCCACGGCCTTATCCGGCAAAAACCGGTCGGCGATATACCGATGGGATAATTCAGCGGCCGCCAAAATGGCCGCATCCGTAATGCGAATCCCGTGATGCAGCTCATACTTATCTTTAATGCCGCGCAAAATCGCGATCGTATCTTCGATACTCGGCTCACTCACCGTAATCGGCTGGAATCGGCGCTCCAATGCCGGATCTTTTTCGATATGCTTTTGATATTCCCGCAACGTTGTGGCACCAATCGCCCGCAACTCTCCGCGCGCAAGCGCCGGCTTTAACATGTTGCTCGCGTCGAGCGATCCATGCTCACCACCACCTCCGGCGCCCACAAGCGTGTGGAGCTCATCAATAAACAACAAAATCTGGCCGTTCGCTTTTTCAATCTCACGCACCACGGATTTTAGCCGCTCTTCAAATTCCCCACGGAATTTTGTGCCGGCCACGAGGGCGCCCACGTCGAGCGCCACGAGCGTACGATCTTTCAATGTTTCCGGCACGTCCCCGGCGATGATGCGCTGGGCGAGACCTTCCACGATCGCTGTTTTACCCACACCGGCCTCACCAATCAACACCGGATTATTTTTGGTGCGACGCGACAACACCTGCATGAGCCGGCGAATTTCGTCGTCACGCCCAATCACTGGATCCAATTTATCCTGCCGCGCAAGATCTGTGAGATTTTTTGTGTACTTTTCGAGCGCCTGATATTTCGATTCCGGCTCCGGGCTATCCACGTTCGATGATCCGCGTACATCTTTGAGTGCCTTTAAAATCGCTTCCGATGTCACCGCCACTTTTTGCAGCAGCACGCCCGTAACACCCTTGCTCTCCGCAAGCGCCAGCAGCATGTGCTCGGTGGAAATATACTCATCCTTAAACTGCTTGGCCGCACGCTCCGCTGCAATCAGCACCTGCATGGTGTGTTGCGATAAAAAAATCTGTTCGATTCCGCCCTGTTGCAACGCCACCTTTGGCAGCTGCCCCAACGCCTGTTCTACCATGCCACGAAGGGTGGCCACATCCGTTTGCAACTTCTTTAAGATGGAGATCACGACGCCATCCTCCTGCTCCAACAGCGCCGCCAGCACATGCACCGGCTCGAGCGCCTGCTGCCCGTTTGCCGTGGCCATCTGATGCGCCAACTGGATCGCCTCCTGCGACTTTGTGGTGAAATTTTGCGGTAACATAGAGGTTTTTTGGTTATAACTCCATATTAGCACTCTTTTACGTAGAGTGCCAGATGTGGGAAGGTTAATTGACAATTTCAAGAAAAAATGATGGAATACTCGCGGCAATAACGCCAAAAAATCCAAGGAGAGTGTCTGTGCCAGAACCTTTCAAAAAAATTGCGCATGTCGTCGGAGTCGTCGACATGCTCCACGACAGCCTCAGAAGACGCCTTCCACCGACCTTGTGGGAAAAAGGGGTAGAGAACCATTTACAAGAAGCTCAGATCTCTGTTGGCTACGCCCTCAAAGCAGGCGCGCTAGAGATCGAATGGAAGCTCCATCTTGAACAAGGACCCAATGGATCGTGCGGCATTGGTGTCACACTCCAAGAGTCTAAAGCGAAGGACGCTACTGAATCGTTGCTCCGGAAGGTGGGGGGAGGGACGGATGCGATAGCGAGGACGCTTATGGATATGATCGGGGGACGGGAACGCCTCATCCTTTCCTACACGGGGTCTGGACACGCCTCGATGAGAACGGGTGTTCTCTTTCCAGCGAACCAACGCTTCCAAGAACCCCTTTGCATAGAGATAGCGAGACTCCTGGAAAAAGGAGAAAAGTCGCCAATGGAGACGTTCTTCTCCATCGCCAACATGATGGCGGAGAGCATAAGCGCGGAGGAGCGGTCGTGACCCACGCGGTACCGCATGACGCTCAGCGGCTGGCGGATATCGCACGGGAGACGGGGACGATTATCGCCAAAGGGCTAAAAGGCTCGTACCTCGAGTATGCGAACCAACCGGATGTTTCCGCACCAGAAAGTCCCTCAATCGGGCGTGTGGTTCGCGGACCCGGCGACCTTCGGCTGCGATGCACCTTTTTCTACGTGGATCCATCACTCCATGTCCATATCGAAAAAGGGGAGGGGGATAAAAAACGATGGGTGGGGATTAGCGGATACCCCACCAGCCAGGGAATGAACATCGATGTCGACGAGGAGGGGGGTGCTCTTCTTGTGAATTTAAGGGACGCCCTCCGTGAGCGCGCCCTCGTGAGCCTACGAGAACTCACCGGGATTGCACGAGAAAAAAACGGATGGGCGCGGAATGTCGGCATCCGCTATCAGGCCAACATGAGCCAACAAGAAGAAGCCTTTTGGGCAATGACGAAGATGATCGTGGCGGCATTCCGTCGCGCCGCAGAAACGATTCAGTAACAAACGAATAAACGCAAATCTTTTAAGGAGGTGTAGCCTGGAGACTTCTCCGGGCTTTTTTATTTGCCTCCGCGTCCATCCACCGAAGCTTTCGCGGAGGCAGATGGACGAAATTCCCCAAATCCCGCACACTGTGGCCATGCCTGGGATTCTTTCCGTTGTCGCCACACCCATCGGAAATATGGGGGATATTACCCTTCGTGCCATCGAGACGCTTAAAGCAGCAGAGGCGATTGCGTGCGAAGACACGCGTGTGACGGTCAAAATCCTGGAGCGGTATGCCATTGCCCACAAGCCACTCATCTCGCTCCACCATCATTCGGCAGAAGGGAAAATCACAGAGGTCGTGAATGTCCTACTCGACGGAAAAAACATCGCCTACGTGAGCGACGCCGGAACGCCCGGGGTAAACGATCCGGGTGGCAAACTGGTAGAGGCCGCTGTAGAAGCGGGGATCGCAGTAACACCCATTCCTGGAGCGTCTGCCGTCACCGCCGCCATCAGCGTGTGCGGATTCCCCATGGAGCGGTTCACGTACGTCGGTTTTCTCCCACACAAAAAAGGGCGTAGCACATTGATCAAAGACATCGCCGCGCGCGAAGACGCCACGATTTTTCTGGAATCGACGCATCGCATTGAAAAGGCGCTCGACGAATTCGCGGATGTTCTTGATCCAGATCGCAAGGTGTACGTGGGGCGCGAACTCACAAAAAAGTTTGAAACGCATTTGCGCGGCACCATCGCGCAGATTCAGGCGCAATTAAAAGAGGGAAGCGCGAAAGGGGAATTTATCGTGATTATCGCACCAACGGTTCGCCGCGCGGCATCCACCAATATATAACCGCTATGTCTCAAAAATTCTACATCACAACCCCTATTTATTACGTCAACGCAAAGCCACACGTCGGCCATGCATATAGCACGTTCGTGGCAGACGCCTTGGCACGCGCTCACCGCCTTCGGGGGAACGACGTGCTCTTTGTTACAGGAACGGATGAAAACAGCCAAAAAAACGCCGAGGCAATGGAAGCAGCTGGAGAATCCAACCTGATAGATTACCTCGATCGGATGGCCGGCGTTTGGAAAAAAACCTGGGATGATCTCGATATTCGATACGACCGTTTTATTCGCACCACAGAGCCAGCTCACCTTGCGGCCGTTGAACGATTCTGGGATGTCACGTACGCATCCGGTGCCATCCAAAAAGGTCAATACGAGGGAGTGTACTGCGTTGGGTGCGAGTCGTTCAAAACCGAAACAGAAATCACCGATGATCGATGCCCACTTCATCCAAATAAATCACTCCAAAAAATTGCAGAAGAAAATTATTTCTTCGATCTTAAGCGCTACAAGCCCGGCCTCCTGGAAGGATATCAAAATGGTCACTTTACCGTTTCAAAAGAATTTCAAAATGAAGTGATCGGTTATCTCAATAACCCGGCCACGGATCGCATCTCGGTTTCGCGACCGGCAAAATCTCTCCAAACAGGAATCCCAGTCCCGGGAGATGACTCACAGCGAATCTACGTGTGGTTTGACGCGTTGATCAACTATCTCACAGCGGCCGGATACCCAACGAACGAAGCGGCGTTTGCTGGATGGTGGCCAACCGTTACCCATCTCGTAGGAAAAGATATTTTAAAGTTTCATGCCGTCCTTTGGTTTGGGATGCTGCAAGCCGCCGCCGAAAAAGACCCCATGCTTCAGGCATTACACGAAAAAAAACAGCTCCTTCCGTCTGTTTCCGTGCATGGATTTTTCACGATAAACGGACAAAAAATTTCTAAATCACTCGGCAATGCCGTGGATCCCCATGAACTCATTCAACGATACGGCGCTGGAAACGAAAAACGCGGTATGGACGTTCTGCGTTATTTCTTGTTACGAGAAATTCGCTTTGGAAGCGACGGAGATTTTAGTGAAAAACGACTCGCAGAACGGTACTTCGCCGATCTTGCCAACACGCTTGGAAACCTTGTTCAACGCGTCGTCATGATGAGCATCAACTGCTTTGACGATATCGCGAAGATACAGACAACCCCGTCTAGCACATTCGGAACTGCCTGGAGTGGCGAAAGCGGGATCAAGACCCTATGGGAAAGGGTCGGACAATGCGTGAATGATTTGCGACTCGACTTTGCATTAGATGCCATTTGGCTTGGGGAGGGCGTCGTCGCCATAAAAGAAGAAGACGGCGTCGCTGACTCTGGTATGCGCGGTAGCCTCGGCTCTGGCCTTATGCAGGCCAATAAGTTGATTGAAGACACGCAGCCCTTCAAGTTACCTAAGGGTGATCCCCAAAAAACCGCCATTCTCTACACGCTTCTCGAAGCGTGCCGTCACTACGCCTGGATGCTCCAACCGATCATGCCTGAAACATCTAAAGAGATGATTAAGACGCTCCACGGAATGAGCGACGACGCGGAATACCAAAAAGAATATCTCCGTGTCAAAACGGCGTTTGCAGCGCAGCAGACGACGGATAACCCCACAGCCATCCCTGTTCTTGCATGGGGAGATTTCCGATGGGATGCAGATAAACCCATTCCTAAACCGTCGCCGCTCTTCCCAAGAATCGGTTAGCCGTCGGATCTCATTTTGTATCTCGTGAGCCAATTTGGTAAAATATCCATATGTTCCTCTTTGAACTTCTCGTTCTCATCCTCCTTCTCGGATTCGCCGCCAACGGATTCCGTATGGGCGTGGTGGTAACGCTCGGGCGATTCATCGGCGCCCTGGTGGGTTTTTGGGCGGCAAAGCGTTTTGCCGGCGTTCCGGTAACGGTGTTGGGCTTGTTTCTCCCGCTTTCGTGGGCGTATGTGGCGTCGTTCCTTGTGATCTTTTCCCTTGCGAACCATCTGGTGGGATTCTTATTCGGCGCGGTGGATCGCGTATTCGGTGTTCTCACAAAACTTCCGCTCATCAAACAGGTGAGCCAGGTGGCCGGGCTTGTGATCGGCATCTTCGAGGGGATCGTGGTGATCGGCGGAGTGAGCTACTTACTACGACAACTTTCGTTCGACGGCGGCATCACCCAAGCGGTGGTAGACCTTAAAATCGTGCAAATCATCGAAAAGATTTTTACGACAATTTTAGGGTTCCTTTTATAGTTTACGGTTGCGCAGGCGAGCAAGCGTAGACCCTCCGGTGGAGGGACACGCCAGCCTGCTACGCCGCCAACCAAGGCGGTGCAGCGAAGTGAGCTAGCCGTCGCGAAGCGCGGCGCAGCGAACGAGGAGTCCTGCCGTGTCCCGGAACCGAGGGTCTACGCTTGCCTCACACCATCCGTCATGCCTCATCTCATCGACACGCACTGTCACCTCCATTTTCCCGCATACGATCAGGATCGTGATGCAGTGCTTGGGCGTATGCGCGAAAAGGGGATTTGGGGAATCACCGTAGGAACAAACGCCACCACGTCGGCGTCGGGCGTTGCGTTCGCTGAACAACATCCGGATATTTTTGCGGTAGTTGGGTATCATCCAGAGCATCTCTCCAGCTCTTTTGTGCCGGAGGACGAACCGCACGAGCGTGAGCCGTATACCATCGAGTCCATCGCCACAATCGCGCGTTCCAGCAAAAAGGTGGTGGCCATCGGCGAAACGGGATTAGATTTTTTTCGCATTGACGAAGATCGGGATCGCGCGGTGGCGGAACGCTTGCAAGAAGATGCGTTGCGCGAGCATCTGCATCTTGCCGCAAGCCTCCGACTCCCGGTGGTGATCCACTGCCGCGATGCGTTTACGCGCTTGGCGCAAATGTTGCAGGAGGAACAGGGGAACGGCGTGCGTGTGCCTGGCGTGATCCATTGTTTTACCGGCTCATGGAGTGAGGCTCAACCGCTGCTTGATCTTGGCCTGCATCTTTCGTTTACCGGCATCATCACCTTTCCGCCGAAAAAAACGGACGATGCGGCGCAACACGTTCATCGCGTGATCGAGCGCATGCCGTTTGATCGCATCCTTGTAGAAACAGATGCTCCGTGGCTCACGCCCATCCCACATCGCGGCAAGCGCAATGAACCGGCGTACGTGCAACATGTCGCAGAACAGGTAGCCGCACTGCGAAAGATCGACGTCGAATCGGTCGAAAAACAAACAACGCAAAACGCCCAAAGGCTTTTCCGTATTGGTTGACCAAGTGGATTTTTCGTGTACTGTTTGTCTCGGGGGCGATCGGCGGGGTAGCCTTTTTTCGGGTCTCGGCTAGCGCCTTCGACCGAAAAAAGGTACCACCGCAACGATCGCGAGAAATACAAAACAGAACATTAAACACGGAGGTTTTCGTGACAGTAATAACGTCGGCAAGTGTTCAATACCAAGAAGGGGAAGAAATTCCTTGGTTTTTCTTGGACATGGACGGCACTTTTTATCGGTGGCAAATCATCCTTAGTTGGATCGAGACGGTTGGACGGATGTATCCCCACATTGAGGTCCTCTGGAACGAAGCAAAACCGCTCTTGCATCAGTATCGAGCACGAGCGGAAAGCTTTAAAGCGTTCTCGGACTACATCATCGAAAAATTTTGGACCCAAAAGGCCTACATCGGGATCAGCGTCGACGATGCACGCGAGGCCGGGCGCATCGTGCAGCGAGAAAACGACTGGCGCATTTATGCGATCACGCGTGCGCTCCTGCAGGTAACGCAAGCGCATGGATGGGGATCCGCCGTGATCAGCGGCAGCCCACAAGAAGCGCTCGAGGAGTTTATGGCTCCGTGGAATGTCACCGCTATCGTCGGCACCCAGCATCCGGTGGATGCGCAGGGGGTGTACTGCGCCGGGGTGATACGCCATCCGGTGGAAGATAAAGGATCGGCGATCGACATGCTTGCCGCCCAATATCCTATCAGTCTCGATCGTTCCATCGCTGTGGGTGATAGTCTGCTGGATAAGAAGATGCTTGAAAAAGTTGGGCATCCACTCGCGGTCAATCCAAACCCAGAGCTCCTTGATGAAGCTCGGCGAAGGCGATGGCCGTATGCCGTTGAAAGTCGTGGAGTCTTTCATTGGATCCAGGCCGGGCGAGAAGTGGAGTTCGGCACAGGCCTGCCTCTAGCGATCGCCGCAGGCGCGAGGGAGATGCTCTTTCAAAGACAGGAATAGTTGACAAAAAAAAGAAAAGGCATACAGTAATGGTGCCTTTAACAAAGAAAGGAAAGGCCGTGGAAAATACACAAGCAACAACGTTCACCGTTAGTGGTCCGGATTGGTTCCGGGTCATCACCAGATTTCTAAGAGGAGTCCGCCACGATAACCCTGATGCCTCCGTAAGGATCACGGTCGAGCGCGTCGCGGTTACGAGCTCGACAAAAAAACGCCGTCGTCCTCCGCCGCAACGCGAGAATAGGCCGGAGTGGGCTAGGGCCGTGATGGATCTCCAGGTGTCCAACGCCAAAGATGGTCAGAGCCTTTCCAATGCCCAACTTGAAAAGCGACTGCGGATCGGGGATGGGAATGCTTGGAACATCCTGCATGAAAAACGTGCTGTAAATTTACACAGTCCCTTCGCGCACGCTGCGGTGCGAGAAGTCTTCACACCGCGTAACGGTCGGAACCCGCTGAAGGCATCCGAGGAAACAAAGCGGCTTTTGCGCGAATTCGCGGAAGCAGCAAAGGCGGCTGGAGCGTATCCGATCCAACGCCGAAAGCCCAAAAAGGCTGGTCGGGTTCCCACGGAGCGCGATCCCGGATCGGGAGTCCAGCGCAAGCTCGACCACACAACCAATGGTGCCAGCCCCGTCGCAACCTCGACGATGGGCGAGAATGATACGGCGGCTCGAGCCTCTTAACCCTCATTGGCGAGGTCAGTCGCCAATTCCAGTGTACCTTACTGATGCTTTCTTCCGCCCCCTCACTGACCAGAGGGGGTTTCGATTTTTAGTAACCCACGAATGATCCTCGCCGCTGTCAAGCCCCCACCTGCTTGCGTTCTGCCGCAAAATAGTATCTCTCCCTGTGGATGGAATCCTTGAAAGATTGGGCGTTTTCTTTTATACTCTCCGCGCGTAATGACAACTATGCAGAACACTCCCACGCCAAGGAAACCGATTGGCATGTGGGAAGCCACGGAATTCGTGTGGCAGGTGCTGGCTCTCGTAGCCATCCCCACCACCGTATTCGCCCTGTTGGGTCGCTGGATCGATGCCCGATACGGCACCACGCCTTGGGCCACGCTCGTGGGGTTGGTGCTCGCCCTTGTCATCGCCCTCGCAACAACCCTTCGCCTTGCGCGTCGCATGGCGAAGAAATTATGAACGTCCCCATCATTGCCGAGCCGATTTTTCACCTGGGAGCCTTCCCGGTAACAAACGCGCTCATCAACGCCACCCTTTTGATGGCGGCGCTTGTGGGTTTTGGCACGTACATGCGTGGGCATATCCGCGAAATTCCGGGTAAACTGCAAAATCTATTGGAACTCCTCATCGAAACCATGCTGGGATATTTCGATCAGGTCACCGGTTCGCGAGAAAAATCCCATAAATTCCTCCCGTTTGTTGGATCGCTCTTCGTGCTGATCCTTCTTTCAAATTGGATGGGGTTGTTGCCGGGCACGGGGAGCATTGGCGTGTGGCAGGAACATCATGGAGCCGTTGAATTGATTCCAGTGCTGCGCCCGGCCGCGAGTGACTTGAACCTCACCGTTGCCATGGCGTTGCTCTCGGTGATCGGATCACACCTCGTGGGCGTTACGGCCATCGGATTTTTTGCGCACCTCAATCGGTTTATCCAGGTGGGATCACTCTGGAAGGCCATCGTATCACTCAAGCCCATGAAGATCGTGGTGGCGATTGTAGAATTCTTTGTCGGGCTCCTAGAAGTTGTTTCCGAAGTAGCAAAAGTCGTGTCGCTTTCGCTGCGGTTGTTCGGCAACATTTTTGCCGGAGAGGTGCTGATTACGGTGATGAGCAGCCTGGCCGCCTTCATTATTCCGGCACCGTTCATGTTATTGGAGGTGCTTGTGGGGATCATTCAAGCGAGCGTGTTCGCCATGCTCACGCTGGTATACCTCACGGTGCTCTCCGAAAAACCACACGAAGCGCACTAAGGGCTGCCCGGGTGCTCCGGTTATACGTAACCGGACTAGCCGCCTCATTCCTAAGTGATTCCGCACGACGCTAAAAACACATCCCGTCGCCGCGCTTCACCCACATCATTATGTTAGACCTCGAATCCGTCACCATCATGAGCAAAGCGTTCGCCATCGCCATCGGCGGCTTGGGTCCTTCGCTCGCCATCGGAAAACTCGTATCCAAAGCCATGGAAGCTATCGGCCGCAACCCGGAAGCTGCCGGAAAAGTGTTCGTGCCGATGTTGCTCGGTGCCGCGTTTGCCGAAGCCATTGCGATTTACGCGTTGGTGGTGGTGTTTACGTTGTAAGACTGTCGCGCACTCGTTGGTGTCTCAAGGGCGAGATGTTGCGTTTTGGTTGGCAAGCGATCGTTGCGGTGGTGCCTTTTCGCGGGCGAAGGCGATAGCCGAGAGCCGCGAAAAGGACACCCCGCCGATCGCCCTTGAGACACACGGTCGGGGCGCTACATCTGCGTGCTTCATAAGGCTCCCATCGCATAAGGCCCCTATCAACGAACCTGATATGACTGAATCCCTTGAACCAACCCACTCCACCGAGGTCGCAGAAGATACCGGCGTTCTCGGAACGCTTGGCATCAACGCGCCGCTGTTTGTGGCACAGTTGGTAAACGTGGCCATCGTGCTCGCGGTGCTGCACTTTTTTGTGTTCAAGCCGCTCACAAAAACGCTCGAAGCGCGGCGCAAAAAAATCGAGGAAGGCGTGGCGAACGCCGCAGAGGCCGATACGCGGCTAGCGAGCGCCAAAACCACCGAAGCCTCGCTCCTTGCAAACGCCAAAGCGGCCGCGCATAAAACCATGGACGAAGCGCGCACCGCCGGAGACGCAGAACGCAAGGCGCGTGTAGACAAGGCCGCCGAAGAGATCGACCAGCAAGTGCAAGACGCCAAGGAAAAAATCAGCACCGAGCGCACGCAGGCCAAAGAGGCCGTGCGGCGCGAAGTGGCCGGGCTTGTGCTTGCAGCCACGAAAAAGGTTACGTCTGGTGAACTCGATGAGGCCGCGCATCTACGAGAGATCGAACGAGCGGTGAAAGAATTGGAAACGGCGACGGTTTAATATTTTTCTCCCATGTCTCGCTTATCCCTTCGCCCCTACGCGCAAGCGTATCTCCAAGCCTCGAGCGATCCGCGCGCGGCCGTTGCGGCGTTTGATATGTGCGCGCAGGCGGTGATGCAGGTGCCGGGGTTGCGCGGTTTTTTGGCCGACCCAAGCATGCCAAGCGACACGCGGCGAAAGGCGCTTGCGCTCGCCGCGCCGAATCAACCGGAGCAGACGTATAATCTTTTTTTACTCCTGGCCAAAGATCGCCGACTGCGCACGCTCCCGGCGCTCGGGGCGCTGCTCCGCGAAGAGGCGGCGGTGCTCTCCCATAAAAAACATGCCGTGGTTACCAGTGCGATTCCCTTGCCCGCCCCCTTTCTCCAACGCATCACGGCCGCCCTTTCTACCCTGCTTAAACAAGACATCTGGCTCGAGTCGCGCGTGGATCCCACGGTGATCGCCGGGCTCCGCGTGCAGGCGGGAGACTGGGTGTTCGACGCCACACGCCACGGACGGATCCGACGCTTGGAACAATCACTTACCCTATGACCACACACAACATTACGGCGGCTCACGACATCGTTGAACGCCTCAAACAACAAATCAACGAATTCCGCGACACGGCGGCCGGTGAAAAAACGGGCGTGGTGCGCGAAGTGGGCGACGGGATCGCCACCGTGAGCGGCCTTTCGTCCATCGGCGCCATGGAAATGGTGGAATTTGATGGCGGCGCGCGCGGCGTGGCGTTGAACCTCGACGAAGATCAGGTGGGCATCGTGGTGATGGGAGATATCACCACCGTGAGCGCCGGGCAATCCGTGCGTGCCACCGGAAAAACGCTCTCTGTGCCCGTGGGTCGCGCCATGAGCGGTCGTGTGGTAAACCCGCTCGGCGAAGCCATCGACGGCAAAGGAGCGCTCAAAGCCGACGCCGAATACCCGGTGGAAAAAGTGGCGCCCGGCGTGATGACGCGCGAAGAAGTAAATCAGCCGCTCATGACGGGCATCAAGGCCATCGACGCCATGATCCCGATCGGTCGCGGCCAACGCGAGCTCATTATCGGCGACCGGCAAACGGGTAAAACGGCCGTGGCCATCGACACGATTATCAACCAAAAAGGGAAGGGGATTGCCTGCGTATACGTGGCGATCGGCCAAAAAGAATCCAAGGTGGCCAAAATCATGCAGGTGCTTAAAGAAGCGGGCGCTCTGGAATACACCACCATCGTGGTGGCCGGCGCGTCAGATCCTGCCTCGCTGCAATTCATCGCGCCATACGCCGGCTGTGCCATCGCCGAATGGTTCATGGATCAGGGCGAAGACGCACTCATCGTGTACGACGACTTGAGCAAGCACGCCTGGGCCTACCGCGAAGTGTCGCTGTTGCTCCGCCGCCCGCCGGGTCGCGAAGCCTACCCAGGTGACGTGTTCTACCTGCACTCGCGCCTGCTCGAACGTGCCGTGCGCCGCAACACCGAACACGGCGGCGGCAGCATCACCGCGCTCCCGATCATCGAAATCCAGGGCGGCGATGTGAGTGCCTACATCCCCACCAACGTCATTTCCATCACCGACGGGCAGATCGCCCTCGACACCGATCTGTTCTACAAAGGGATGCGCCCGGCCATCGCCGTGGGAACATCCGTGAGCCGCGTAGGCGGTGCCGCACAAACCAAGGCCATGAAAAAAGTGGCCGGCCCCGTGCGCCTGGATCTGGCGCAATTCCGCGAACTCGAAGCGTTCGCCCAATTCGCCACGGATCTCGACGACGCCACGCGCAAACAGATCGAGCGCGGCCGTCGCACCGTAGAATTGATGAAGCAGGATCAATACCAGCCGCTCTCCATGGAACACCAAGTGGCTGTGATCTGGGCCGTCACCAAAGGCCATGTAGACGAAATCCCCGTCGATCGTGTGCGTGAATGGGAAACCGGTTTCCACCGCGCCCTCGACGACGAGCACTCCGGCCTCATGAAAACCCTGGCCGAAAAAGCCGCCCTCGACGCCGACATCGAAACCGGATTGAAGAAAGCGGTCGAAGACTGGAACAAAACCTTCGCGCAGATGTAACGCCCCGTTACTTCTCGCGATCGTTGCGGAGGTGCCTTTTCGTGGGCGAAGGCGATAGCCGAGAGCCACGAAAAGGTCACCCCGCCGATCGCCCCCGAGCCAGACAGTTTTTCTCCATATGGCCATCTCCCCTAAACTCATTAAACGCCGCATCCGCTCCGTGGGTAACACCCGGAAGATCACCAAAGCCATGGAAATGGTGGCGGCCAGCAAGATGCGTAAAAGCGTGCAGCTCACGCTCAACAGCCGTGCCTATGCGCGCACGGCCACGGAGCTCGTTGATCGCATGTTGCGGTACACCGATCCCGAAATGCACGCCTTTTTGCTCGGCCGTGGCGAAAAAATGCCCGCCAAGCCGCGCACGCTCGTGCTCGTGGCTGCGAGTGATCGTGGGTTGTGCGGAGGGTTTAATGCGCAAGTGCTCAAAAAAACACTGGCCTTTTTGCGCGAGCGTGCAGGGGAGTCGTTAAGCGTGGTGGCCGTGGGTCGTCGCGCCCAGCACGCCGTGCGCCGCGCGGGCGCAGAGATCGTGGCGTCGTTTGATGCCATTTCAAACGCTCCGTCGTATCAAGCGGCGATGCCCGTAGGGAAATTCGCGGTGCAACAATTTACGCAAGGGCACTGCGATCGATTGTTTATCGCGTATACCGACTATCAAAGTGCGCTCGTACAAACGCCCATCGTGGAACAACTCCTCCCGATCGTCGCAACCGGCCTCACCGATACGCTTGGCGGATCGCACGGCCATCATCATGATGTGTTTGAGCCATCGCCGGATGTGGTGCTCAATCAGCTCCTGCCGCGCGTGATCGAAACGCGCATTTACCAGGCGCTGCTCGAATCGTCCGCTAGCGAGCACGCAGCTCGCATGATGGCCATGCGTTCGGCCACCGACAACGCTTCTTCGATGCTCGATGATCTCACCTTCACCTATAACCAAGCCCGTCAGGCCGGCATCACCCGCGAGATTTCCGAAATCTCCGCTGGCAAAGCCGCATTAGATATCGCTTAACCCCATTATATGACCAAAGGAACAATCACCAAGATCATCGGTCCCGTTGTCGACGTTTCCTTCCCCGGAAACCCCCCGGCCATCTACAACGCCCTGCACATCACGCGCGCAGACGGCACCACGTTGGTGCTCGAAGTGGAGCAGCACGTGGGCGGCGGCACCGTGCGCACCATCGCGATGGACACCACGGATGGGCTCACGCGTGGCATGGAGGTTGCCGACACCGGCGCACCGATTAGCGTGCCCGTTGGCCGCGAAACGCTTGGCCGCATGTTCAATGTTACCGGTGACGTGATTGATGGCGGCGCAGAAGTAACCGTAAAAAAACGTCTCCCGATTCACCGCGCCGCGCCCACTTTTGCGGAACAGGCCACAAAATCGGAGGTGTTGGAAACGGGGATCAAAGTGGTAGATCTCATCTGTCCGTTTTTGAAAGGCGGAAAAGTGGGGCTGTTTGGCGGTGCCGGCGTGGGAAAAACAGTGATCGTGATGGAACTCATCCATAACATCGCCACGGAACACGGGGGGTTCTCGGTGTTCGCGGGCGTGGGGGAACGCACGCGTGAGGGCAACGCCCTTTGGAAAGAAATGAAAGAAAGTGGCGTGATCGACAAAACCACCCTGGTATTCGGCCAGATGAACGAACCGCCGGGGGCTCGCGCACGCGTGGCGCTCTCCGGCCTCACCATGGCGGAATATTTCCGTGATGAAGAAAATCAGGACGTGTTGTTGTTCGTGGACAACATTTTCCGCTTTACGCAAGCGGGATCTGAAGTGTCTGCCTTGCTCGGACGCATTCCGAGTGCCGTGGGGTATCAGCCAACGCTCGCTACGGAAATGGGCGCGTTGCAGGAACGGATCACCTCCACAAACAAGGGCTCCATCACCTCCGTGCAAGCGGTGTATGTGCCGGCGGACGACCTTACAGACCCAGCGCCCGCCACCACCTTTGCGCACTTAGACTCCACCGTGGTGCTGGCGCGCTCCCTCGCCGAGCTCGGAATTTATCCGGCCGTGGATCCACTCGATTCCAACTCCACAATTTTGGACCCAAAAATCGTGGGCGAGCGGCACTACACCGTGGCGCGTGGGGTGCAAAAAGTGTTGCAGCGGTATAAAGATTTGCAAGACATCATCGCGATTTTGGGGATGGAAGAACTGTCGGACGAAGATAAGCAAACGGTGGCGCGCGCGCGTAAGATTCAAAAATTCCTGTCGCAACCGTTCCACGTGGCCGAAGTGTTCACGGGCAACCCGGGCAAATATGTTTCGCTGGATGATACGTTGCGTGGGTTTGAGGAAATTTTGGCAGGGAAACATGATGATAAGCCGGAACAGGCGTTCTATATGAAGGGAGGAATCGATGAGGTGACCACGTAAAGATGTAACTCCCCGTTATGTCTCGCGATCGTTGCGGTGGTACCTTTTTTCGGTCGAAGGCGCTAGCCGAGATCCGAAAAAAGGCTACCCCGCCGATCGCCCCCGAGACCCCGCCGCAACGATCGCGAAGCATACAAAACGCAATATGAAACTGAAACTTGTTACGCCGGAAAAAATCCTCTTTGAAGAAGAGGTTCTTTCGGTGTCGTTGCCCACCACGGAAGGGGAGATTACGATCCTTCCCAACCATGCGCCGCTCGTGATGATGTTGAAAAGTGGGGTGGCGACGGTGACAAAAACAGATAAAACGATCGACGACCTGGCGATTTCTGGCGGATTTATCCAAGTGGGCAGCAACGAAGTCACCATCCTGGCAGACATGGCGGAACGGGGAGAGCATCTCACCATCGACGCCATCAAAGAAGCCAAAGAACGCGCCAAACGCGCCATGGAAGAAACGCGCGACGTAGACGACGTCGCCTTTGCCCACGCCGCCGCTGCCCTCGAACGCGAACTCGCCCGCGAACGCGCCGCCCTCCGCCGCATGAGCCGGCACGGAGCGTAAACGGCGCGCCATCGCAATCCCCGCATGTCTCCTTTTTCTTGCTTTGGTATCTCTATCGAGGGGGTCTCTCTCGATGACGTGCTCGCACAGCACCCTCGCTGGATTGTCACGGCCAATCCAGAAATTTTGCTTGCTGCAAAACGTGATCCCGCGTACGCCGCGGCACTACAAAAAGCTGATCTGCGTGTGGCCGACGGCATTGGTCTTGTACTGATCGCTCGACTCTTTGGACACACGCTTCATCGTGTTACCGGTGTGGATCTCGCAGAAGCGATCATCCGCGACGCAGCAGCACAAGAAGAAAAGATCGCTCTTATCGGAGGGGGAGAAGGGACAGCGGAGCATGCCCTCACCGCGCTCACGCAACGCCATCCGAATCTGCACGGTATCGCGCTCCATGGTGGAAATATTACCAACGACGGTGTTGGAGATACCGCAAACGACGAAGCCATGCATCGGCTGATCCTCGAGGCGCCCGACGTAATCCTTGTCGCCTTTGGCCACCCAAAACAAGAGCGTTGGATCGCTAACAACCTCCCGAATCTCCCGTCTGTTAAAACCATCATCGGCATCGGCGGTGCCATCGATTACTGGGCCGGCAACCTTCCGCGCGCCCCTCGATGGATGCAATCCCTCGGCCTCGAGTGGTTATTTCGCCTTTTTCATGAGCCGACCCGCTGGAAACGAATTTGGCATGCAGTGGTTGTATTTCCTTTAATGACCTTCCTTAGAAAAGACGCTCATTCTTGACAAACTCATGTAAACAAGATCTAATCTGCTTGACGGAAAAAATAAAAAAAGATCTCAACCAAAACGAAAGGCCATGTCATGCTTTATGGTTTCATCGTAACAGATAACAAAAATACCCCACCAAGAGTTTACTGTCATTGCACAGGTGATCATGTCCAGATGAAGTCTTGGGGCCAAAAACTCAAAACGTACGAATATCGATGCGAGGTGTGTTATCAACGCATCTTTGTCAAATGGAGGTGGTGGCTCGAAAAGTATACGGAGCTCAACCATACCTGGCCTGCACTCAAGCAAATTGAATATCACGGAGAATGGCTTGGACTCCGTGCATTCATTCTCGGCCTCATCTTATTCTGCGTTGGGGCAGGCGCTCAATCCGTAGCTGTCATCAGAGTTGGCGGCTGGTGCGGTACCATCGGAACAATGGCGGTTCTGCTCGCGCTTACCTGTAATTTTCTCCACTACGAGGTTTGTGAGTCGCCCCGTAAACCGCCATCCTTGTTCGTCATTCCCCTCCTCGCTCTGATAAAGACGGTTATCATGCTGATGGTCGCAAGCATCGGGATCCCATTTTTATTGACAGCGGTGCGTAAAGATCCGCTTGATTTTTCTTCGGGCATTCCTCAACCTGATTTCGCTGCGAATCTACCAACGGCAATGCAGGATGCGGCGAATCAGGTTGCCGCCGCCGTATTCCTTAGCTGCCTCTGCTTCAACTTCGCCATGCAAATAATCACGTGGCGAATAAACAGCTCAAAACATTTCATCGCCCTCGATGAACACATCCGCCCGGTGCGGAGGAACCCCGAGCCGGCAGCGAGAATTCAAGGAGCCGCCCAATGATCCGGATGCCTCTCACCGCCTCCACCATTTGATGATCCTTTGGGCGTAGAAAAACGTAACGCCCCGAACCTCTTTCCTATCCTTAACACCCCTCGCATACGCGGTGGGGTGTTTCGTATTTAGGACTATTCGCCCTCCTCCCTCCCTTCATGATAGACTGGTTCTGTTGACAAATTCACCATTTTAGGCTATCCTGGGCTGTTTCCATGAATACCTCTTATCCAACCGCAACGATCGGAAACCACGTGGTTCACTACGTGGGCAAGGTATGCCGTTCGGCAAAGGATCATTGCGTGCCGTCGGCGGATAATGATTACTGCCCGCACGTGCTAAAGCACCGGGTTCTTTTGGGATACAGCGTCATTCTTATTTTAGTAAAAGCGCTCGCGATTGTGATTCCGATTGCGTTGCCGGCCGCGTCGCTGTATTCCAGCGCCATCACAAACGCCAACATTTTTTCGCTCACCAACACGGCGCGTGCCGCCGCTGGATTGCCGTTACTCGCGGTAAACGGCCTGCTCGAACAGGCGGCGCAGGCTAAAGCCAACGACATGTTGGCCGGCCAATACTTTGCCCACCAAAGCCCAGATGGCCGCATGCCCTGGAACTTTATCCGTGGCACGGGCTACGACTATCGCCATGCGGGCGAAAATCTTGCCGTGCATTTTCAGCAGGCCGAAGACGTGCAAGCCGGATGGATGGCCAGCCCCACCCACCGTGCAAACATTTTAGATAACCGCTACCAAGAAATCGGCGTGGGCGTGTCCTCCGGCCAATTCGACGGCGTTCCTACCGTGTTTGTGGTTCAAATGTTTGGCACGCCAAAAGAGGGGATCGCCCCAACCCCCGCGGCGCCACCAGCCCCAGCTCCGGTTGTAGAAACGCCTACGATAGAGCCCCCTGCGCCTATTATCGAAACGCCAACGCCTGCACCGGTTTCGCCAACACCAACGCCTAACCCCACCCCCGCGCCCGTGGTTGAAGCTGTCACCACCCCTGCCGTGGTAGCTCCTGCGCCCGTGGTAACCATCGCGCCTCCGGAAAAAGAAATCATCTCGGCACCAAACACGGAGACGATTGCACCACCGGCGCCCATCGCCATCGCTCCAACCATCGATGCTGACTCCGCCTCCATCGCGCCTACCGCCACGGGCTATCGTATTAGCGTGGCCGCCAAAAATGCCACACACGTATCTGTGGCACTCGGAGGCACGAGCGCAGGGTTAGAGGCAGACCCTGCCGGCACCGGCGTGTGGTATGGCGTCATTAACCACCCCCAAGCATTGCAGCAAGGCGGAGCCCTTACCGCCCTTGCCGTTGGGGAACATGGCCAGGCCGCCAGCACCGTGCTCGCCACCCTCACCCCCGCCCCAGAGCCGCAAGATCTCTACCTGTTTAACCAAGAAACGCGGGTTTCTCCCAAGGTATTTGGCGTGGTGGACTTGGGCAATTTCGACGATAAAGCCAAACGGTTCTACGCCTACATGTCCGTATTCCTGGGAGCCATCCTTTTGGCCGGGCTTTCGTTGCGATTCCACCTGCGCCACCCAAGCGTGGTGGCTCATGCCACCGGGGTATTGGCGCTTACCCTGCTTCTGTTATTTGTGTAAATAGTATTTGATATATAAAAAATAGCTCTACAGGGCTATTTTTTGTTTTTATTATCAATCTTACTTTCCATAAAAAGATGAATATGCTTGACGAAATCAATAATATCGTCTAAGGTCTCTCCACATTGCCTGCCGGATGCCTGCCTAAAAACAGCTCCAGCCGCCGCAAGTGGGGATGGTCCTCGCTCGTAGCAAAGGCAGATGAAAAAAGAAAAGGTTTGGCCAAAATGAAGCAAAAGCTCCTTTCGCTCATACTATTTATCAGTTTTGTGTTCGGTGTCCCGATCGGCAGTTTCGCTTGCAGCGACGAAACCCCCGGGGTCACACCCCTGGCTGTCGTGGATAGCGAGAAGGCCTCTACATACGACGCCGACACAGGCAAACTTGCGATTGCCCTCATGGCACCAATCGGTGACGATTTCTTTCGTGTCGCCGGCGGGTTCAAGATCATGCACGGGGGCAATCCAGTACGTACGTTCGCGACGACGCTTGCGGAGAACGTGACTATTCATCTCGAGACTGGCCTCATGCCCGGTAGCGGCTACACCGTAGAATTGGATACCACCGTGCCTTTCACCTGCACCCACAGCGACAGCGGAGTCAACTTGGTCGATTGTCGTTTCCTCGGCACCGATCCGCCCGTCTGGGACGTCCTGTTCGGCGGCGACACGCCAGTCAGTCTCCGGATCGCCGGGGACGTAAACCAGGATGGCGGTACCAGCGATGCCGAGCAGTCCTACCTCACTGGAGGGGCCAGCTTCGGCCTTTCCGTGGAGCTCATCGAGACAGAAGAGGATTGCAACGGCAAAATCTGCAACGGAGAGACCGAGGTCTGCCTGCAGTTGCACCACAGCAACGGCGTCGTCGATCCCGCGGACTGTTTCGAGACTTGCGGCCTGCACCCCACCACCATGGTGGATCGCATGGGCTGCTCCGGCGCTGCCAATGGGTCGCTCTGTACCCCAGTTGGCCATCTCAACCAGCTAAACCCGTTCGAGCTGGTGTGCATCGGGCCTCCTATCTCGCCCACGTAACCCAAGAGATAGGCAACGACGGAAAGGGATCTGCTCTCCAGACCCCGGACCTCCCCCTCTACAAAGCGACGTAGGGGGGTTTTGCTTTTTAAGCATAATTAGCTTGACATATAGCGTTTTTTCATATACTCTATTCGCACGCTTTTTCGGAGGCTCGTGCCTTCAAAATTCAACCTGAATCAAAAACGAGGATGCGACGTGAAACAAACCACAACATTTTTGGCAGGCGCCGGGTTCTTCCTCGGCAGTGTGTTGTTACTAACCATTTTCTCTACGGGGAAACCCACCGGAACGATCCGCATAGGGGATCGAGTGCCGAGTATCGAGCTCATGGGAAAATTCCTCGTCGTTGATCCGCAGGGGATCATCATCGCGACCGTCCAAATAACCCCAGACTCCCCGATATTCGAGATTCGAGACGTCCCCATAGGCAAATATGCCATTTTTGAAGGGGAAAAATCGCGTTGTACCCTTAACGCAGGAGATGACGTGGAGCTGCGCGAGGCGGGCATAGAGCTCTTATGTGTCTATATCGACTCTCATGGATGCAAGGAAGCCGATAATCCCGCCACGTCCCAAGCCCCGATCATCGTAACGGAAGGCGAAACGACGGACGTCTACATGACGTTTGATCTGTCAGCTCGGTTAACACGGAATCCACGGATCATCCAGCTATTGGGTCTCATGAAATTCGGACCAGAGAATGTCGACCATTTTTTAAGTGCGCCCACGGCGGTTCACTAAAGGAGAGAAAAACATGGAACCACTGAACGCCCTCATGGCCGGACTCGCTGTTCTAGCCCTCTTTGCCATTGGAGGTTTCATCATCGGAAAAATCGAAGGATAATCAACCTCTACTACCTACAACCCCGGCTCTGCCACTACGGCATCCGGGGTTAAAATTGCCTTTGTTTAGGTTTTATAATTAAAAAAGCAAAATATACATTACTTTTATTGCCCTAAATTTTATCGAATAGACTTGACGGATTTTCATATCTCGTATACTCTTCCGGCGCGTCGTTCAAGGAATAGCAAAAATCCTTTTGCAACACTTGAGCAATGTAAAAACCTGTTTCTGGAGTTAAGATAATGAACAGTTTGAAGAGTTTGTTCCTTTTTACCGCAGCCTTCATTGGGCTCAACATCGCCGCTTGTGGCGAACCGCCGCGTGAAGAAGCCACTACTGAATTCGCAAAAACGGAGATGCGCCTCACCGGAACCGATGCGCTCGGTATCGGCTACACCTGTACGGGGGAAGTGGACTTCTACCAGTGCGTGGGCTCGGAGTGTACCACCCAGTCGGGCGGCGAATTCTACAGCTCAACGCTGATCAGCGCTCCTGTGGCCTCGATCGACGTCGACCTGGCACCCGAGGACTACTACCTGCAGCCGGGTGACGGCTTTACCTGTACTTGGTTCAGCCTTCCGCCATCGCTCCTTCCATTCATGGACGACTTCACGGGGTTCGAGTACCTCGGAACTGATCCGGAGTGGTTCACGGTAACCTTTGGTGGCGACGAGTCGGTGACGCTGATGGTTCGCGCGGGCTTCAACACGAACGACTGCCCTGGACTCATCGCGGCCGTCGGAGCCATCACTCCGCCCGTCGCCCCCGCAGTCATCGACGCGCTCGAGGAGCAATGTCTCCAAAACGTCGGCGATGCCGGCTTCTTGGGAGGTTCTGCAACACTTACCGCGAGCGTGCAGTTTGGTGAGACATGTGGCGACGACGGAGCGCCCGTGTGTACGGAAGATCAGCTCTGCCGTATGATCCCCGAAATCGGCCTAGGCGAGACTTGCCTTAACACCTGCGTCCGTGCAGAGGATTGTGAAGAGGACGACAGCTGCGACATCGACTGCGGAGACGGAGAGGTCTGCACGGCGATTGGCTTGCAGGGCGATACCATCGACGAGGCCGACTACCTGTGCATCCCAGCACCGGTGGTGTCCGTCGAGTAAGTAAGACTCGCACGCTAAACGCGTGCCAACGAGGCTCCTCGGCTGCTACGGCAGTTCGGGGAGCCAGTTTTTTTAAAATGAAGAATATAATTGACTTCTACGAATCCATACCCTAAGCTTTTACTATACGAACTAACCTTTATGTCTAAAAAATCCTATTTAAAGAAAAAGGCTCTTAACGTAGCCTCAAAGTGGCTGTCATCTATAATGATAGCTCTCACCGTCTTCTCTGGATTTTCACCCACGGCAGCGCTGGCGCATGATGGTTATTCAAACGACCATGACGTCTTTATTACCAACCCAGATACACTTGTTCCGACAGAAAACAGTGACGGAACATGGACGTTGAACCTAGAGGGCGTCGTCGGGGGAGAGGGAACCGGATTGAATAAATTTATTCGCGTCAGCTGGGGCGATGGATCATCCAGTGAAAGCAAAATCCCCCCAATCCGTCTCAAGCAGATTCGGGACGAAAATGGAGATGTGATTAACGCGATTTTAGACTACCAAATCGTTGGTAATCCTGATGCCGTAACCTACTTACCCTCCGGTGGTTTTGTGGAAAAATATGGTACACGTCTTTCCGGAGCACAGTGGCCAGACGTGAATGGTGACTGGATGGCGCGCCACAACTACGCTGGTAGCGCGGCATGCGTAACTCTAGGATCTTGCGCTCTGGTTGTAGAAGTACGCCAATGTGAAATCTCTCCTGCAGGGAATCCTGTCTTCTGTGCGGGAGATTCCACGTTCTTGGATTCTCACTCTATCAATGTCACCTTCCCGGTGGAGCCACCTCCTCCCGCCCCGGAAGGCACCCTTGAAATCATCAAACGTGTCGTAAACACCGTGGATAAAGACGCGTTATCCTCCGACGATGTTTCGTTTGTGCTCACGCACAACGGCGCAACATCGAGTGTAGGTTTTGATTCGTCTTTCTCATTGATCTTGGATCTCGATAACACCGTTACGGTGCGCCCGCTCGTAAGCGGCAGCTACTCTGTCGTAGAAAACCCCATTCCAAATTACACCGTTTCGTATTCGGAGGGATGCAGCGGAACCATCGCAAACGGCAACACGCTCGTGTGTACCGTTACGAACACGCATGTGGGGCACGCAACACTTACGATCGAAAAAGAATGGGTGTACCTGGATAGCGAAGTAACGCCAGAAGTATCTGCTGAAATCTTCTTGAACGAGGAAAGCGTTCTCACCTCCAATGGTGATAACGATTCCGTCACGCTCGAAAATCTTGCTCCTGGCGAATATGTCATTACGGAAGGTGAAGTACCCGGTTTTACCACGTCCATCGCCTGTGTCGATGATTACGGCGAGGGGCAGGAGGGGATCGTGGAGGTTGATAGCGAAGGCGAAATTTATCTGGAAAATGGCGATGATGTTACCTGCACCGTCACTAACACCGAAGAAGAGGATGACGACACGGGTACACTCATTGTCGTGAAGAATGTGATTAACGATGGCGAGGGCACATTCCAAGCCAATGAATTCCTGCTCACGGTTACCACCGAAGTGGGGGAGGAAGAAACACAGCACACATTCCGCGGGGATGCGGGCGGCACATCGCTCACGTTGCCGGCGGGTGTGAGCTATGCCGTATCGGAATCGGCCTTCCAGGCATTCCTTAACGCGTTTAACGTGCTTGGCCCCAGCGAAAATCTGCATGGGTATAGCGTGAGCTTTAGCGAGGGCTGCACGGGCGTGATTACGGAAGGGGAAACCGTTACCTGTACCGTTACGAATAACGACCAAGGCTCCGGCAATGGCGGTAACGGCGGAGGCGGTGGCGACACGGGCGGCGGTAATGCCACAAACCCGGCTTCGGCAGGGAGCAGCTTTGGCGGTGGGAGCGTTCTTGGGATCACCGACACCTCTCCGCAGGTGCTCGGCGTGCAAGATACGGATGAAACGATTCTTACCTGCTCGGAACAATATCCCGACGCTGCGTTGATCACTGGCGCGTTGGATGAACTGCTCGCAGCCTACGGCTTTACGCGCAACACTGGGTTGGAACAAACGTTGGCGCAAACCGTGCTCCCGAAAATTCTCCCCACGGGGATCTTGCTCACGCAGGAACAGATTTTGCGCAACTTCGTAGTGTACGGCGTGCAATCCTTGCTCCACCTTGGCGCAGGGGAGCGTGCGGGTGTCGTCGCCAGCTTCAACCTGCTCTACGGCCACATGCCACAAAACGAATGTGACTGGCAAAACGTCATTCGCATTGGCCAGGGCGTGGTGCCCGTGGTGCTCTCTCCTGAACGGGAAGCGACGGTGGAGGCGGTGTTCGCCGAAATCTACGACCGCGCGCCCAACCGTGCCGATAATGCGGACAACGTAACGGTGCTTATTATGAGCTACGGCCTTCGCCCCGACGTGCGCAGTATTCGCGCCGAGGTGCAAGCCGGATCCATTTTCCGCGCCATCTTTGGCCATGCGCCACGCACCACTCACGAGTGGGACGTGATGCGCGGCATCGCCTACGGCGGCCTCACCGTGCCAGGCTTTAGCCCCATCACACGGTAAGCGGTTACACGAAGCATCCAAAAAGGCAGCAATGCTGCCTTTTTGTGTTATGTCTAAGGTAATTGACATCTTGAGGGAAATTTGATATGGTGGCTGTGGTTTTCTCAACAAAGAAAGGAACCAAGTACCGTGAAACAAGCACCTTCATTTAATTCGGAGACTGATGATAGCGGGGATTTTTCGTTTATCGAGTGGGTTATGCAGAAAACAGGAATCGGCCTAAAAACCGTCCTGGCCGGTATTCTGCTTCTCAGCCTCCTCTTGGCGTTCGGCTCGATGGCCAATCTCGACCGCTGGGAGTGGATCGTGGCGGGAATCTTTTCGATCGCGCTCCTCATCGGAATCCCGCTCCTCCTCAAATCCGAAAAAGCGTAGCCGTTGCTCACTCGAGCTGCGGCCAAGGGCTCTCACTTGTTGGGAGCCTTTTGCATATAGACAACCCTGGCCAATCCCCGTATTCTTTTGCCATCTATGACTCTTCCTGTCCGCGTGCGCTCTGCCATTAGCCCTACCGGGTTTCTGCATATCGGAAACCTGCGGACCGTGCTGTACAACGAATTTTTTGCCCGGTCACAGGGCGGCACGTTTATTTTACGCATCGAAGACACAGATCAAAGCCGCTATGTGGAAGGAGCGGATAAAAGTTTGCTCAAGGCGTTCAGCGCCTGCGGCATTACGGTAGACGAAGGTGTGGTGATGAAACCCAACGGCGAAGTGGGGGAGAGTGGTGAGTTCGGCCCGTACATCCAGAGTAAACGCAAAGAAACGCACCGCGCGTACGCCGACAACCTGGTGGAAATGGGAAAAGCCTATCCCTGCTTTTGTTCTGAAAAAGATCTCGTGCGCATGCGCGAAGAGCAGCAGGCTGCCGGATTGCCGCCCGGGTACAACCGCACCTGCCGATCGCTCTCGCCCGAACAGGCAAAAAAACGGATTGCGAATGGTGACGAATATGTGATCCGCCTTGCCGTGCCGCTTAAGGGCAACGTGTCGTTTAACGACATTATTCGCGGCGAGGTGCGGTTCGACTGGCAGCAGGTAGACGATCAGGTGATCATTAAAGGTGACGGCCTGCCCACATACCACCTAGCCGCCACGTGCGATGATCACGACATGCAAATCTCACATGTGATCCGTGGCGAAGAATGGCTCACCAGCACCCCCAAGCATCTGTTTATCTACGAGGCATTTGGCTGGACGCCGCCGCAATATGCGCACTTGCCGCTGCTGCTCAATGCCGATCGCAGCAAACTCTCCAAGCGCCAGGGCGACGTAGCCGTGGAGGATTATCTCGCCAAAGGGATTCTTCCCGACGCGCTCGTAAACTTTGTGGCGCTGCTTGGATGGAACCCCACCGGCGACCGCGAAATCTACACGCGCCAAGAGCTGCGCACGCTTTTTAAACTCGACAAAGTAAACAAGGGCGGCGCGGTGGTGAATTTTGAAAAACTCGATTGGATGAACGGCCAATACATCATCAATCTGCCCAAAGAAACCTATCTCGATAAAGCGGGCGAGCAGCTCCGCGAACTTACCGACGATTCCAACCTCATGGATCGTATGGCGCTGCTTGTGCGCGACCGTTTGGTGAGATTTACGGAGCTCCCGGAGCTCGTGGGTTCGTATCTCAAACCGACGATTGATGTAGACCCTGCCATCATCCCTTGGAAAAAATCCACCCCTGCCGAGGCCGCAGAGCGCCTTACCGCCGTCCTTAGCCTGCTCCAAGGCCTTCCAGAGCCCTCCTGGGCATCCGTAGAAGCCCTCGAAGCCCCCATTAAACAGCTCATCGCCACCAACGCCTGGGGCAACGGCGACACCCTGTGGCCCCTCCGCGTAGCCCTCTCTGGCCAGGAAAAATCTCCCGGCCCCTTTGAACTCCTCTGGGCGCTCGGAAAAGAGCGGTCGATGGAGAGGTTGGAGAAAGCCATTCAAAAAGTAAATTTCAAATAACAACACCTCGCCCGCATGCTATACTCTTCGCCATGCGTTTCTCACGGCAATTATTGACGTTAGGCATTGTGACGGCGGGTGTTTTTTTTGCGATGAATGCACCGGCCGCGTATGCTCAATCCGCTGATGTTGATGGCTTGAATACCGAGATCCAACAAAAACAAAGCCGCGTGCGTGAGCTCGATGCGCTCATCGGCAATTATCGCGAAAAGATTAATGCCGGACGCACCGAAGTGGTAACACTCGAAAATCAACTGGCCATTTTAGAAAACCGCATTGCCGAAAAAACCCTTTCCATCGAACGCACCAAAACAGAAATCGAAGCGCTCACCCTCGAAATCCGTTTGCTCGAGGCCGAAATTTCCACACAAGAGGCGCGCATCCAAAAGCAACGCGATCTGCTCGCCTCCCTGATCCGCGAGGTGCATCGCGCCGACACCGTTACCCCGCTCGACGTGTTGCTATCGCAGCCATCCCTTTCCACCTTTTTTGCGCATGTGGAGGAAATCAAGCGGCTGCAAGGCGATCTCGGCACGCTGCTCGATCGTGTAAAAACCGTCAAAGCCTCTCTCGAAGAACAAAAGCAACAGCGTGCGCAAAAACAGGAGCGCACGGAGAGTGAGCGGCGCGCGTTGCAAAAAGAGCAGTTGGCGCTCGAGGCAGAGCACAACGTAAAAGCCTCGCTCCTTGCCGAAACGGCCAACAAAGAGCAAGAATTTTCGCGCATCGTGTATGAGCTGAACCAACAGCAACAAGAAACGGCTGGCGACATCGCCGAGCTGGAAGAAAAAATTCGCGCGCGCTTAAACAACGTGGACACGGCGCTCGCGCGTGGGGATGTATTGATGAACTGGCCGGTGGAACCATCGCGAGGGATCACGGCGATTTTTCATGACCCCACCTATCCGTTTCGATATCTCTTTGAGCACCCCGGCACGGACATCCGCGCCTCCGTGGGCACGCCGGTAAAAGCGGCGGCCGGGGGATATGTGGCCTGGAATCGCTTGGGGCGGATGTATGGCAACTACATCATGATCATCCATCCGGGCGGGTTTGCTACGGTGTACGCCCACCTTTCAAAATTCGTGGCGCTCCCCGATACGTACGTTGATCGCCTCGAAACCATCGCCCTCTCTGGCGGCCGCGCGGGCGACCCTGGCGCCGGCCTCTCTACCGGCCCGCACCTGCACTTTGAGGTGCGCGAAGATGGCATCCCGGTGGACCCAGAACATTATCTCCCGGCGATTCCGAATGACTATTACGACTATTACGATGAGTACAAAGAGTTGGGGGTGAGGTTGTAGGAAAGTGACGAGTAAAATGGATGCCTCTCATAAGTCATCCTGAGGAAGGTCGCGCCACAGCCCATGTAAGGGCAACACATTGCCCGCGACCGACGAAGGACCCCTTTCTTTTGATAACATTTCTCAGCAAGGAAACATCTCTTGGAGGATAGAGATAAATGTTCCTATCTCTGCAATCCTTTGTAGGAAGGGTTTACGCACAATCCTTCTTCAAAGGTTCGCATATTCACACTTCTCCCTCTCTCCTGCAAAGCGACACGGTGTGCGTTGCATCACCCTCTCCCAATACAAAGGGGTCCTTCGTCGGTCGCTGGCGGCCCATTGCCTTTTCAAAGGCTGCAGGAGCGACCTTCCTCAGGATGACACATGAGGGGGTGTGGTTTTATCCATCATCTTCCTCACGTACTTTTTGCTGTTTCAAAAATTCCTTCCAACTCGGCCATATTTTCCACGCGGACAAGTTTTGAACGTAAATCCGTAAAATCAACAAGCGGAAAATCGTGACGCAATTCTTTTTTAAAATACCACGGCAAGTGTTTGCGCAATTTTACCAAACCGCGTTCGCCGTAGTGATCAACGTGTAGACGCGCATGTTGCAGCGCCACACCTACACGATCCTCAAACGCCGGCGGAAGTGGATCCTTGCCGTGCTGCAACGCGGCAATCATTTGCGGAAACACCCATGGGTTGCCAAGAGCGCCGCGACCAATAAGCACCCCGTCGGCACCAGAGCGCTTAAGCGCATCCTTCGCGTGCTCTGGCGTTACGATGTCGCCATTCACCAAAAAGGGAAGCGACGTGTTTTGTCGCGCTTCGCCAATCCGATCCCAATTGCTCACACCGCTGTATCCCTGCATTTTGGTGCGGCCGTGCATCGAAATCAGATCCGCGCCTGCCGCCTCCACTACTTTTACAAATTCCAAACAGTCCGTATCTTTTTCCCAACCCAAACGTGTTTTGACACTCACCGGAACCTTCACCGCCGCCTTCATCGCTTTGATGATCGCGGCCGCATGCTCCGGTTCGCGGATGAGTGCCGCACCATTAAAGTTACTCACGATGTTATACACCGGGCAGCCCATGTTGATATCGATCCCGTCTGGATGATAACGCTCCTCAATGATCCGTGCGGCCTCGGCCATCACCGCCGGATCGCTCCCAAAAATCTGCTGTACAAGCGGCCGCTCGCGCTCGTCGAACCGCGCCATCTCCAGGGTCTTCGGATTCATCCGTACTACCGCCTCACTACTCACCATTTCGCGGAACATCAGCGGCGCTCCATATTCCTTGCACACCAAACAAAACGGCAAGTCCGTCATGTCGGCCATGGGTGCCAGCGCCACAATGGGGCGGGGGAGCGTTTTCCAGTCAATCACAAGGGAAGATCATACCCACTTTTATCGAAAATATCAAGCTTGACAGACATGCCAAAATTTCGTAGGGTTTGATCAGCCTCGTTTCTGTTGCCGTGGTTCTGGCATGTTGGCACAGAGAGACGCCTCATTGGCAAACGGCATTTGGCCCTCCCTCCGCCGAATGATCCGCGCGACAATGCACGTGGACAACAGAAACGAGGTGCTATTTTTGACCGCCTCGGCATTCTGCTGGGGCGTGTTTCTTTTCTTGCCTTTCAAAAAAAACTCAGGCATACTCTCTTAATATGAGCCCTGCAAAAATCGTCAAAGATTGGCTGTTTAAGGCCTATCTCCAATCTCATAAGGCTGTCCCGTCTGGGCTGGTGGATTTAGAAAAATATTTCCGTAATAACGAACCGATCAAATTCAATCACCATCAAGAAGACGGGATGATCGTGGCCGTTAGTGAAAATTTCCGCTACGGGAGTATCGTGACATTCGGAAAAGATCGAGCTGAGCTAACGGATAAAATTGAAGATGCCATTTTAACCGCATTCGGTATTCCGTCGTCGTACGCAAAAGAAGCGGCGCTTCAACAAAAGGGCGCCGGAGAAGAATTGGCGTATGCCGCCGCTTAGCCACCTTCCGGGTGATCTTTCTCGCGAAAAATTTCTTAAAGCACTCACACGCATTGGATTTATTGTCGATAAGAGCGGTGGGAATGGTGATCACATCATGGTCAACTGGCCACTGACGAATAAGTCTGTCACAATCCCACATCGCACCATTCCCAAACAGGCTCTTAAGTATCTGATCAAAGAGATTGAAGCAGTCACGTTAGGACGCGTCGATTGGGAAAAAATCAATCAAGAGCTTTAATCATGCCCTCCTTTAACCTCCATCGCCCCTACCAGCCCTCCGGTGATCAGCCGGAAGCGATTGCGGCGTTGGTGAAAGGTGTTAAAAGAGGGGATCAGTTTCAAACATTGCTTGGTGCAACAGGAACAGGAAAGACGTATACGATTGCGAATGTGATTCAGGAAGTGCAAAAACCTACCCTCGTGATCGCACACAACAAAACGCTCGCCGCGCAACTTTGTAATGAATTTCGCGAATTCTTCCCGGAGAATGCCGTGGAATATTTCGTGAGCTATTACGACTACTATCAGCCAGAGGCGTACATGCCCGGGAGTGATACGTATATTGAAAAAGAAGCGATGGTGAACGAAGAGATCGATCGGTTACGCCATGCCGCCACGCAAGCGCTGCTCACGCGCAAAGACGTAATTATCTGCGCCTCCGTAAGCTGTATTTATGGCCTGGGCGCGCCAGAGGCGTACGAGCAAACGGTGGTGCACGTTACCGTGGGCGAAGACATCACGCGCAACAAGGTGCTCGATCGCCTCATCGAGATGCAATTTACGCGCACCTCGCAAGAGCTCACGCGTGGCAGTTTTCGAGCGCGCGGCGAGGTGATCGAGATCATGCCCGCGCATGAAGAATCCGTGTATCGCATCGAGGCTCCCAAAGGCGTGGTAGAGGCCATCGTAAAACTCGATCACATCACACGCCATGTGGTGCGTGAACAAAACGATCTGTGGGTGTTCCCGGCAAAACATTTTATTACCCTTGGCCCCGAACGCGAGCGTGCCATCAAAGCGATTCGCGCAGAATTAAAAGATCGCCTGAAATATTTTGAAAAAAATAATAAGCCGCTCGAAGCCGAACGCCTGGATCGTCGCGTTAAATTTGATTTGGAAATGATGGAAAATCTGGGCTATTGCAACGGGATTGAAAATTATTCCCGTCACCTCTCTGGCCGCAACGAAGGCGACGCGCCGGATACGCTCTTTGCGTATTTCCCCAAAGGATCGCTCGTGGTGATCGACGAATCGCATGTAACCGTGCCACAACTCGGCGGGATGAGCGAAGGCGATCGCGTGCGCAAAGAAACGCTCGTAGAATACGGCTTCCGCCTCCCCAGTGCCAAAGACAACCGCCCGCTTCGATTCAACGAAATCGAAGAACGGCTCACGCAGGCCATTTTTGTATCGGCCACGCCCGGAAAATATGAAGCGGCGCATTCCAAACAGGTCGTAGAACAAATCATTCGCCCCACCGGATTGGTGGATCCAGAGGTGATCGTGCGTCCCATCACGCCAAAGAAAAAAGGAGATCCATCGCAGGTAGACGATGTGATTGCCCGCATCGCCGAGGTCACCAAACGTGGCGACCGAACGTTGGTGACGACTCTCACCAAAAAGATGGCCGAGGATTTGTCGGAATACTTGGCCGAGAAAAAAATGAAGGCGCGCTATATTCACTCCGATATTAAAACCATCGAGCGGTTGGAAATCTTATCCGACTTCCGTAAAGGGGAGTACGACGTGCTCGTGGGCGTCAACTTGCTTCGTGAAGGGCTCGACCTCCCAGAAGTGTCCCTCGTGGCGATCCTCGACGCAGATAAAGAAGGATTTTTACGCAGCGACACATCGCTGATTCAAACAATCGGCCGCGCGGCGCGTAACGTGCGTGGCCAGGTGATCCTCTACGCCGATGTGATCACCGGTTCCATGAAACGCGCCATCGACGAAACGGATCGCCGCCGCGAAAAACAACTCGCCTATAACAAAAAACACAACATCACGCCGCAAACGATTATCAAAGCGCTTCAAGATATCAGCGGCATGCTTGGATTCTCCGCGAACAAAAAAGACGTGAAAGAAATCCTCAAACTCGAACTCGGCGCCGAAACGCACGATCTCAAATCTGTCCTCAAACAAAAAGAGGCCGAGATGAAACAGGCCGCCGCGGATCTTCAATTCGAACTCGCCGCCATCCTCCGCGACGAAATCAACGAAATTCTCAAAGAGATGAAAAAACGCGACAAAACCAGCGCACTCCCCGACGCCTCAAAACCGAAAGTGAAAAAATTGCGGCATGGGCGAACACGGTAAGTGAGGATATTTATCAATTTTTTATAAAGATTTTTCTTGCTCTTTCTCCTAAAACACCGTATGATTTTTCGTGTCCTTTTGAGGCATATTTTGAAGCTCCATCTATCCAGTAATCCAATATGCTTAGTGGATAGCGTGAGCTCTCAAAATGGGAGCTCCTTCTCGCGCGCTTAGCACAGAAGATTCTGTTAGAGGTCGATAAATGGTACAAAAATACAGTTCTTTAAAAACCTTCGTAACACGCATCATGGTGATAGCGCTCTCCGTCATCATTGGAGGATGCTCATCTGAAGCGTCTCGCTCAATTACATCGCCAAACGATCAAACAAATGCGTTTGAAGGCGTCGCCATCATTGCCGCATCCGGAAGCGAAACAAGCCCGCATCAAGTAGATCGCCCCGAACTCGCAGCGGGATCCCAGATATCTCTATACTTGCGAGCAGACGATGAAAGTACGCTGCTCGCAGAAAGCGCCGTGACATCTGGCGAAATTACGATCCCGTCCTTCATCGCAAAGAGCGGCCCTGAGGGCACGACGATAGACGTCTACGTAGACGGCGTACTATACGGCAGCATCGATATGCATCGCCTGCCTGAGCTACCAAACATCTCAAGTGAAATCGAAGAGGCCGTTGTGGATCGAGGAGAGAAGTCCTTTATCGTGGATGCAAATCTTGCGACGATCGCGAGAAATACTCCACAATTTTACGGAGAAGCTTCTCAAAATGATTCACAAGAACCACCAAATGATTCTGAAATGTTTGGTGTGGCGACTCAGGCGCTGAATTTGTGCGGTGGTGGAATTAATGGACCAGGCAATGTCGTGTGGAACAATACATCTCCTGGTCAAAATGGACAAAAATTCTCCGTAGCACCGGAATCAAATAATACCCTGATTTGGGCGGTATTCTACGATCAGAATATTGATGCTATTTATCGATCCCAGTGGGGTTGTGGAACAGCGTGGAAGGTACCCAATCCATGCACGGCGATCGCCTCAATAGACGGAGTTCTTTCCTACTGTTGCCCTCTGCAATGGAGAGTCTTGGGGTACGTTCCCTCGTGGATTAATACCTACGCGGATCCATACTTCCCCGATTGTCCGTTGCCTTAAAGCAAAAACTCTCTCACCACTTAAAGAGACCCGGTGGCGCGCTGTGCTGCCGGGCTCTCTCCATGATATCTATATGATGCACCATTTCTTTCAACCAACATCTTTGATTAAAAAAATCCTTCTTGTTCTTTTGTGCACTTTCCTTGCATATACCTTTGGTGCGCTACGAACCACGCAATTCGGGCCAACGGTAAAATTATTCCTTATCCAAGTGGTTATTGCCTTTATCGCCTATTCTATAGCTTATGGAATCCTTTTTCACCACTGGCATTCCAAGAAAAAAATAATCGCTGTACTCATTACTACGCTGTGTCTCATTTTGTTTATTGAAATTTTTGCTGCTGCACAGGAGACTGTTGCTCGATATTCTGATCCCCAATGTCAATCAGGAAAAGCAATCGAACGTTGGTGGCCATACCAAAATCACGCAATCGCTTGCGATCCCTCATCAAATACATGGGTTGGAACAGATTAAACAAACAAGGCCGCCCGCGTACATGACGCAAAGGCGGCCAAGCGACCCACGAATGGGTCAAGGGATCGGAGAAACGCTAAGCGCCCGATCAAGCGCGGCTTCAAACGCCTCGTCCTGCGGAATGAACTCCCCACACTCCGCGAGAATCGCCACGCTGTCGCCGTGCTGAAGGAACAGGACGACAGTCGAATCGAAAGCGGAACGAATCGACACCGGCTCCGACCACAGACGATATAGGAACGTCCCTACATTTTCGGCAAAAGAAACGGACTCTGCCGGAGCCGCAACCCCTAATCGCTGATCAACGTCGCAACAAGGGTCCGTGTGACCGCTCTGTTGAAGTGACCACCGATCATTCAGCAATCGCCGCACCTTCAACAATTCGGGGATGAAATCCGACGCGAGTCTTGGGAGCCTAAGACGAAGTTCCCCAAAGAGATGTTCGTCATGGACGATGGCCTCACAAAAATTTGGAAAAAAAGCTGAAAGCCGTTGGTCATGATCATGCGTCGCCAAAAAAGAACGCACGTTCTTTCTCTGAAGCATCGCCTGCCGTGCGGACTGATAGGATCCAATGACCCATAGCAAAACGATCGCCGCGACGATCCCAAGAGCAGCCGTTAACCACGAAAGCTGAAGAGTCGCAAAAAAGCTCCAACAAGACGTGATCGTGATAACGACGATAACATTCACCGGGGTAATGGCAATCACTGGCCGCAGATCTGGCACCCACGTCGCCTTTACCGCTGGCGATTCTCGATGCACGCGCACGCGGGCTTCCGCGTCCGGGAAAAATTGATACCGCTTGCACTCAATGCAGATACGTTGCCACGTATGACGCGGCAATATTGCGAGTGGCACAATGTCATGCTCCGCAAGAAGCGCGGAAAGCATTCTTTGCTCGTTTTGCATCTCTCGAACCGCCTTCTGAATTTGACCTGGCCGCTCTGCACGCCAGGCGTTAAGGTATTTCTGCAGGGGGATCGAGATCCCCGCAATACACGATGCCTCTTCGATCTCGGCGGCCGACGGATCGCCGACCGTCGGATTCTCCAGCTCTCTCTCGAGAGCCTCATCCATTCTTTTTTGAATATACGGGAAAATGCTGGTCGCCATGCATCACCTCCTTGTTTATTGAGTTGCACGACGGCGGCACGGTAGCGTAAATCGTATTAATTGTCAATTTAACTAAACAATGAAAAACCCCTGTGTTTTCCCATTTTCAGGTCAGCATGAAAATGGGAAAACACAGGGGTTTTTGTAAAAATCATCGTTTCTTAAATAACAGATCCGCTACGTGTACGTTATCCGAATGTAATCGTGTATCTACCATATGATACGCTGCTAAGGATTCATGCGAAAACTCTGGGGCTCGATGTATTTCGAGCCCCACCCTCATTTTATGCAAACCTCTCAACGCGTAAAAATAACCATCTCGGCTCTTATCGGAATCGGATCCATCATTTTAATAATTATTTTTTTCCCTAAAACAATTATTTGGATTTTTGCTGGGGCGTTCACTCCTCCTCAACGGACTGTTTGCACCGATATAAACGATCCCTACACCTGCCTAAGAGATCTCGCGATCAAAGAACAAGACCCTTCTTATTGCTTCTTTCTCGACGCGGGAAGTAACGATCACTGTGCTGATGAGGTCATCGCATCCGCACATGATCCCCGCATTTGTTCCAAAATTCCTCAATGGAGCATTCGTCGATATTGCCTTAAAAAACTTCAAACAAAAAATTAATCTTTTCCCGATAAAACCCCTCCTTGCCTCCCTCCCTCTCCTGGGTCACCATATCTCCATGGACGCCCCTCAAGAGATTAAGTCCCGCCTGGATGTGGCGGATGTGGTGGGGGAATACCTACAGTTAAAGCCTGCGGGGGCGGGGAGCTTTAAGGGGCTGTGCCCGTTTCATCAGGAAAATACGCCCAGTTTTTATGTGAATCGGGGGCGGCAGAGTTTTCATTGCTTTGGATGCGATAAGGGCGGGGACATCCTCACGTTTGTACAGGAGATGGAGGGGATCGGGTTCCGTGAGGCGTTGGAACATTTGGCGCAAAAAGCGGGCGTTACGCTCCCGGCGCCGAGTGCGGCGGATGCGCAAAAATCGAGTGAGCGAAAACGATTGCAAGAGGTAAACGAACTGGCGGCCAAATTTTTTCGCGCCACGTTGTTGCAATCGCCCGAAGCTGAGCACGCACGCGCGTATGCGGCCAAACGCGGGATTGATGATCTTACCGGTGATCTATTTAAAATCGGATACGCTCCAAGCGGATGGGATGGCCTCACAAAAGCGCTTTTCGCTAAAGGCGTTACCGCCGATGAGTTGCTCAAGGCCGGGTTAGCCATAAAAAACGATCAGCGCGGCAGTGTGTATGATCGGTTCCGCGATCGGCTCATGTTCACCATCCAAGATATTCACGGCAATGTGGTGGGCTTTACCGGCCGGTTGTTGTCGGAAGATAAAGAGCAGGCCAAATATGTGAACACGCCCGAAACGCCGCTCTATAAAAAATCCGGCGTGCTCTACGGACTCGATAAGGCCAAGAGCGATATCAAGCGGCAAAATCTGGCCGTGATGGTGGAGGGGAATATGGATGTGCTCACCAGCCACCGCTTGGGTGTCACCAACGTGGTGTGCTCCAGCGGAACAGCACTTACAGACGAACAACTACGCCTCATCGAACGGTTCACCAAAAACATCGCCATCGCCTTTGATGCGGATAAAGCCGGCATGGCGGCCACGCTTCGCGGATTAGACTTGGCGCGCGCGCGCGACTTTACGATCAAACTTATCACTCTCCCGCCCGAAGCCGGAAAAGATCCAGATGAAGCGGCCACCAAAGATATCGCGCTGTGGAAAAATGCGATTCGCGACGCCAGCGATGTGATGGATTGGATTTTCCGCATGGCGTTTAAGAACCGTGACATCAGCCAACCCGAAATCAAAAAACAGATTGCCGCCAACGTGCTTCCCGAAATCAAACGCATCGCTGATCCGATTGTGCGCGATCACTGGCTTAAAAAGCTGGCGGGTGGTTTGGGCGCAGATCCATCCGCGCTCGCAGAAAGCTTACGCAGGCACGCAGATGTTTCCATACCGACGCCGCGTGCAGACGCTCCACGCGGAGCCGGTTCCACGCCTGCCCCAAAACCCTACGCCGGGCGTTTTGCCGGGCCCACACCCATGCGTCCCGAAGCGCCTATTCGTAAAGAGCGCGATGAAGAAATCGGCGAACGAATCCTTTGCGTGTTGCTTACAGACCCCGCGCTCTTTTCAGAGATCCCTCCTGGCGTTACGGAATCTCTTCCATCACGGCTGCAACCGCTTTACAGCCTGCTTAAAGAACGCTATGATCATCCACGATCAAACGAAGCCGCTGTTGCGCCTCAACCCATTGGCGCACAAGAAAACGACTCCCAGGCGCGCCTCGTGGATTACCTCACCATTCTGGCCGACAAAGAGCTGCCAGATCGGGCAGGGAAAACCCTGAAAGCAACGCTGCTCCATGCGTGCACCTTGCTAAAACAATTTCATACCACCCGCGCGCGTAAGCAGCTCGAAAGCGAGATGCGTGCCGCAGAACTGGCCGGAGATGCCGCGCGCATCGCCGTGCTGGCCGAGCAATTTAAAACCCTTACGTAGCATCTTCTTCTGGACTCCCGGAATGCTGGTTCCGCCATGCGGCACTCGCGTTCGCGCCCCAGGAAGAACATCTCTATGCCCCCCAAGAAAAAGAAGCTCACCCCCAAGCAAGCCACATCCCGCTTGCTCGCAAAGGCTGCTCGCGTGGCAAAGAAGTCGTTAAAACGCGCCGCGCCGCCAAAAAAGGAAAAGCCAAAAACGGACACGAGCAAGCAAAAGGCCAAACCGGTGGTAAAAAAAACGCCGTATGTTAAAACACCGCCACCGGCCGTGGAAACGCTTGATAAGCTGTTTCACAAAGCGCAGTCGCGTAATTTCATCACCGAACAGGAGTTGATTTACGCGTTTCCGGAGGTGGAGGATTACATCCCGGTATACGAAGCATTCATCGACCGATTGGATGCCGCTGGCATCGGCATCGTGGAGCAAAAAGAAGGGCTATTGGGGCGCTCCAAAGAACGCAACGCCATTTTGGCCGGGATGCATAGCACCGACGATCCGCGCGGCAAGGTGAATCCGCTGGAACTCACCGCCGACTCCATCCAGATGTATCTGCGGGAGATCGGAAAAATCCCGCTCCTCACCGGCGAAGAAGAGGTGGCGCTCGCCAAACGCAAAGAGCGTGGAGAAAAAGAAGCCGAGAAGCAGCTGATCGAAGCGAACTTGCGGTTGGTGGTATCTATCGCAAAAAAATTCATCGGCAAATCGCTTTCGCTCCTCGATTTGATTCAGGAGGGGAACATCGGGCTGTTCCGCGCGGTGAAAAAATTTGAGTATCGCAAGGGATACAAATTTTCTACGTACGCCACCTGGTGGATCCGCCAGGCCATTACGCGTGCCCTGGCCGACCAAAGCCGCACCATCCGTATTCCGGTGCACATGGTAGAAACGATCAACAAATTCCAGCAGATCGAGCGCCAGTTGATTCAAGACTTAGGCCGCGAACCGCTCCCCGAAGAAATCGCCGCCGAAATGGGCGAAGAGGTGGAAAAAGTCCGGCACATCATCAAGATCAGCCAGGACACCATTTCGCTCGAAACGTCTGTGGGCGAAGATGACGAAGATTCCACGCTCGAAGATTTCATCGAAGATGTCAAAAACGTGGCGCCGGATCGTGCCGCCGCGTTGCAGTTGCTCAAAGATTACGTCAACGACATCATCAAAGACTTAAACCCTCGCGAGCAAAAAATCCTCGAGATGCGTTTTGGCCTGGCCGATGGCGTAGGCCACACGCTCGAAGAAGTGGGCAAGGAATTCGATGTCACCCGCGAGCGCATCCGCCAAATCGAAGCAAAGGCGCTCGAAAAAATTCAGCAGCACGAGGGCGTACGAAGGTTGGTGGATTACTAATCAAAAAAAGACCCCGCATAAACCCCGCCATAAGCGGGGTTTTGTGACGGCTTGAAATACGTTTGAAGAACCTATAAGGTTTCATGGTTCGGCCACACAAACAGAAAGAGGTTTCATGAACACCGTAAAAAGCAGAACAGCTCTTTTCCTCCTTGACGATAAAACGGGCGTCGAGAACGACGCAACAGCTCTCACGGATCTTGGGTGGACCTTAATCGCCACCCAAGGCACATACCGGCATCTCATTGCTGCGGGGATCCCCGCCGAGCGGCTCCAAAGTGTCGATGTCGTCACGGGCATGGAGCCCCTCCTTGGTCACCGGGTTGTGACACTCCACCCCACCATCCATGGAGGGCTCCTGGCTCGCCCAACCGATCATGATGACTGGGTCGCGAAGGGATTCCCGTACATCGATTTGGTGTACGTAGGGCTCTACCCCCTCGAACAAGCCATTCAGGCATTTGCGGATGGAAAAGCCTCGCTCGATGACGTGCTGGAAAAAACGGATATCGGCGGCCCCGCGATTTTACGAGCGGCGGCCAAGGGGCGACGTTACATCGCCACCCAACCGTCGGAGATGCGAAAAATGCTTACTTGGCTCCAAGAAGGGGAGCTGAATCCAGGGCACTTCCGTCTTTCCTGTGCTTGTCGCGCGGAACGAGTTGCCGAGCACTACGCCCGAATATCGGCAGACCATCTAGAAGCAACGCTGCAAGCGATGGTGCTCTCCGGAACTCTCTGGGAGACGCCTGAACGAGCGGCGTCCTAGTCCGCCAACGCGCTCGCACAACAGTCCTCCCGCACCCACTCTGGGCACTTGCGGGAGGCTGTTTCTTTTCACAGAACGGCATCACACCGTTTGACGCCATTGCCATTATTCGCTATCCTTTCGCCGCACCTTCATCACAATAAACACCCATTCCGGGGTAGCGCAGCGGTAGCGCAGAGGACTGTGGACATGTTACGCTTTTTTCATGAAAGACAAGCGTACCTATGCCGATCGTGCCGATTACCTCAAGAAGGCCGTCGCAAAACGACGCAAGCGTCTTCGAGAACTTGCTATCGCCCACAAGGGCGGTGCTTGTGCCCTTTGCGGGTACAATAAATGTTCTCAAGCACTTGAATTCCACCATCTCGACCCATCCAAAAAAGACTTCAGTGTCTCAGCGGATGGCTCAACAAGATCGTGGGAACGCATCAAGAATGAGATCGCGAAATGCGCTCTCATTTGCGCCAATTGCCATCGAGAGGTGCACGCAGGTATCACGCAGCTTCCGACAGTAATGTCGGTTGAAACTTGAGGTGAATTGCTGGAAGCCTAAAGCGATCGATCGAATCGTAACGGTAATCAGCAGCCAAGCCCGCAAGGGAAGGTTCAGAGACTATCCGCAAGGAGTACTCTTCCACAAGGAAGGGGAAGCGCCTCACATCCTGCTTGCAGGATGAAGATATAGTCCATCCCCCGTGGAAACACGAGGACAAATGTAATCCTTTGGTCGTGGGTTCGAATCCCACCCCCGGAGCCATCAAAACGACTGTCGAAAGGCGGTCGTTTTTGATAGGATCCCCGCCGTCATAAATGGACACGGGCGCGAACATCTGTTGTAATAAAAACATGAACCTCACAAGTGCTGCATTTAAAAATGGCGAAGTGATTCCGGAAAAATACGGACAAGCTTTTGACGATATCAACCCACCACTCACCATCGAAGACGTGCCCGAAGGCACCAAGTCGCTCGCACTCATCATGGATGATCCAGACGTGCCAGAAGCTGCAGGCGTGTCTGTGTGGGTGCATTGGATCGTATTCAATATAGCCCCAAATACAACGGAGATCACCGAAGGTTGGAGCGTACAAGGAATCCATGGGCAGGGGACACGCGGAAAGCTGGATTATAGCGGCCCGAAGCCACCAGACAAGGAGCACCGCTATTTCTTTAAACTCTACGCACTTGATTCCTTGTTAAACCTTCACGAAGGCGCAACCAAAGGAAATATTGAAAAATCAATGGACGGCCATATCATTGCACAAGCCGAACTCATGGGTCGCTACGCGCCGACACAGCCATAACATGCACCAACATCCCTCAAACCTTCCGCCACGCGGCGTTGCGTAAGTCAGCACGAATCAGCATCCACAATTTCGGATCCATACCTACAGTAAGCTTGAGGTGCTCAAGACGAATGGCGTCCGCAACCACATCATCACTATCCCCGGGCAGGGCAACGGCATTACCCGATTCAGGATGCGCCCCCAACACCACCTTGATGCCGTGCTTGGCGCACCGGGCGAGTAAGAGATCCGTGGGCGTCGTCATCCCGTACACGTCCTCTGCGTCGGCCGTTTTCAACAGTTCATATGAGCCCTCTTTCAGGCCGTGAAAGGGGAATGTTTCTTGACGCTCGCTCAGTTCTCTCGCTAACTGAACACGTTCTTCGATCGTCATTTCAGGCTCTTCAATCACCGGCGGCAGTTCAAAACTCATAGACACAAAGCGTATCAGGGGAGGGGAGGCGCTGCCACCCTAACTCCTCTGTGGACACAAATATCCACATCGGCCAACATACGGTATGATAGTGTGGCTAGCCGTCTCTATCCGTTCGTGTCCCCCTCAAAAACGGATCGAATGGCGCGTGGTGTCGCTGGCAAACCAAAAAAACTAGGGGAATATTAACGAAGTTCGCGATCGCAAAAAAATGATGGCGTTGGGTATTGTCGTCTACATCACGAAAGGCTCATCGCGATTAATGGGGGGTGGGGGAGCGGGAAAGACAACGTTTGTAGAAGACATCAAAAATCCGTCTTGAATAAGGGCGGATTTTTGATTATTTCCCTTCTTTGCTATTCTTCGTCCTATCCTCTGTGGCATACAGTCATTATTGGGGAGGAGATAATCTATGCAGAAAAAACCCAAAAAAGCCATCCCAGAAAACTCATTTACAGAAGTCATTCTCTACACAACGCCGGAGGGTGGGGTAAACGTGGAGATATTTCTCAAGAATGAAAATATTTGGCTCACGCAAGATAAAATCGCTCAATTATTTGGGGTTGAACGCTCGGTCGTTACAAAACATCTTGGGAACATCTTAAAAGAAGGAGAATTAATCGAAAATTCAGTTAGTGCAAAATTTGCACGTACTGCAACGGATGGCAAAACGTACCAAACTCAATTTTATAATCTTGACGCCATTATTTCGGTTGGGTACCGGGTGAATAGCCGTCAGGCGACGCTATTCCGTATCTGGGCGACAGAACGACTCCGAGAGTACATCATCAAGGGGTACACCATGAATGACGTACGATTAAAGGATCCTCGTCATATTTTTGGTAAAGATTACTTCGAAGAACAGCTCGCTCGCATCCGAGACATTCGCTCGAGTGAGCGGCGTCTCTACCAAAAGATTACCGACATCTACGCTCAATGCAGTGCTGACTATTCTTTGGATAACGATCTCACCAAACAGTTTTACGCAACCGTACAGAACAAGCTCCATTTCGCTATCACGGGTAAAACGGCTGCAGAGATCGTGAAGGAACGAGCCGATAGTACCCAAATCAACATGGGGCTGACAACGTGGAAAAACGCACCGAAGGGCAGAATCCGAGAATCAGACGTGGTGATCGCGAAAAACTATTTAAATGAGAATGAACTCGATCATTTGAACAGGATCGTTACCATGTATTTAGATTACGCCGAGATGCAAGCGAAGCATGGCGTCACCATGTCCATGAAAGATTGGGTTGAAAAATTGCATGCCTTTTTACAATTCAATGAAAAACAAATCCTAACGAACGCAGGTGTGGTTACACACGAAGTCGCTGAGTCCTTGGCTCTTGGCGAATATAAAAAATACAATGCCGCTCAAGACCGCGACTACATATCCGATTTCGATAAGGCGTCAAAGAGATATCTGGAACAGGATGATGCGATCAAGAATTAGGTGAGTGAAATAAGCCGCTTAAGATGCTAAAATTAGAGTGTTTATGCAGATGAGAGATTTTCCAAATCCTAAATTAAATCTTCCCAAAGAATTCAAAGATTCAACAGATGCGCATATGAACAGATCCCTGGATGCTGTGGCCAGCTATCTTGAGTCAATTGGGCATTACATATACACGGATATAGATCTGAACTATACAGTTGCAGATCCGAAACATATCCATACTTGGATACAGAGACTCATCAGTGCAAACTTGCTACGAAGTCTTTATCTGCGTAACGCATTCGTCGAAATGTTTAATAGTAGAAATACAACGGGCATCTATCTACCCTTAAAGGCGTGGTTTGAGACAGCCGCACTCCTCGCATCGATTCTAGATTTACTAAGCAAGGATCTAAACGCAGATGAGCTGCATAAAAAGCTCGAACCTTTTATGCTCGGAAATCGAGGTAAAGGCACTCTCAGGGTGGGAGAAGTCGATTCAGTAAACGTTCAAACGATGATTGAGAAGGGTGATGAATATCTTGAAAAAATGGCTAAACGAGATGCTCGTATAAAATCGGATTCTGGCTTAGACAAATTCTTTACAAATTACTACGACGTGGCCAGTAATCCTACTCATCCAAGTTTTGACGCACATGAAATAGTAGGTGGGATACAAGAGGGTGGAATATGGCACGCTAAAGATTCCAATGAAATAAGACGAGATGTAGTTGAACGCTATCGTCATTATGCTGGACTACTGCTGACTCCTATGTTTGTAAAAAGCTTATGTGAAAAATTATTTGAGATAGAAGGTAAATATTTTGATACCTTAAAGAACCCACGATACTTCGAGGCGGCCTAGTAAATAATGTGACCCTGATCGAGCATAAAAAAGCGCAACCCCGATGTCTCCTCAACATCGGGGTCGTTATAAGCAGAGAACGCGCTTTTTAAAGAACGGAGGAATCGAAGGCCGAATCAAATTCGACCGGCGCAACAGGGGCTCCTACATAAAGATAGCCGGGGGTCGCGTGAATCACATTTATCCCGAACGATGGCTTCTTATTCACACGATGAACTTTGGCCAACGTTTCTAAAGGGCTCTTACCCATGCGCACGCCCGTTCGCTGATCCACCTGGATGATTGAGCAGCGTTCACATGGCTTTATGCCATAAAAGAGGATGTGGTTGACTCGGAACGTTCTCCAACGCTCCTCTTCCCATGGGGAGAATGCGCCTCTTAGCACAATATTCGGGCGGAACCTCGCCATCGGAATCGCACTCTGATCCACGGGCAAATGCTCATTGAGAAACGCGAGGGATTCTTCTGTGGTAACGAGCAACGGATACCCATCCGCAAATCCCACGTGGGCATTGACCCCCTCCGGTCGACGATTTGGAACGCGGCACTCATCTTCCGGCATCCGTACAAGACGAGCGGGCTTGTGAAGAAGCGTCGAAAAAAACTCGTTCGCTTCCGCTCCTTGATCAACGCCCATCGCGAGATCGCCCCATATCGTTACGGGAATGCGATCAGACCCCTCCCAGGATGATCGAGGAATCGTTACCTGCATCGACGCGTCCCCTTGTATTTCGATCGTGAGAGCATCTTTCAAAAAGCGGGGGATCACACGAGCGAGAACCGGGTGCTCGCGCTGCGTGAGAAAGTTCCCTTCGGTGTCCACAACCATCCAGCGACGATCGTGGGTGAGTCCGCGGTTATCGAGCGTTGCTTCGCTAAGATCGATTCCACGGCATGACTTTATGGGGTAAACGAACAAACCAGTGATAACGCGCATGTGTAAAACCTCCTTGAATGCGTGCGTGGCACACCCTATCGAGAAATGGGGATTTTGTCTACCATGCGGTGAGATACTCCTTTATGAAAAAAATCACCGCCATTGGATTCGATTGGAGCGGCGTGATTGTGCAGTATCCTGCCGGGAATTTTAATGAGGCCGCGGCCGCGTTGTTGCGGGTAGCCACGGATACGTTTCGCCGAGCGTATTTTCTTCATAGCCATCTCGTAAATAAAGGAACGGGCGTAAAAGGGTATGCAGAAGCCACCGAAATGTGGCGACGAATTTTAGCCGAACTTGGAAAAGAGGATGCTCTGTCTTCATTTATGGATTTTATAAAAGGTCGGCCGGAAGCGGTGGCGGATCAACAGATGATCGAACTCATTCGCGAATTGCGGAATGCCGGATGGAAGGTCGGCCTATTTAGCAATCACTCCATCAGAGGAGCACGTGCGTTTAGAGACGGAGGATACGAGGCGTTATTCGATGCCGCGTTATTTTCTTCAGACGTTGGGTATATGAAACCCGAACCCGAGGCATTTTTGATGCTTGCGGAGCGCTTAGGTGTTCCCGTAACCGAACTCGCTTTTATCGATGATTCGGAACGGAGCCTTTCCACGGCCAGCATCGTGGGGTACACCCCTATTCTTTTTACAGATCGGGACGCGCTGATTGGCCAATTGAAAAATATCGGTGTTACACTCTCGTTATGAGCACGCATCAACCCGCAGAAGACCGTATCTGGCATGTTGATAAAGATGACATCCCGGTGGGGGATGGCTGGCAAATACGGAATGGAGAAAAAAATTGGCAGAATTTTCGTGTGGTGAACGCGTTCGTGCGAAACACCCATGGGGACATCTGGATTCCTCGTCGGGGACCCCACAAACGGATTTTTCCGGACTGTTTAGACACCAGCATGGGCGGCCATGTGGATTGGCCCGAAACGTACGAGCAGGCGTTTGCGCGTGAGCTCATGGAAGAGCTGAATCTTGATGCCGAGCGGGTTTCGTCAACATTTCTTGGACACTTTACACCGCGTGACTACCCAACACTCAGTGCGTCCATGAAGGTGTGGGAGATCGAGATGAACGAAGCGCCAAACTATAATCCAGATGACTTCACCGAATTCTTTTGGTTCTCGCCCGCCGAGCTCCACCGGCGCCTTATAGCGGACGATAAGGCAAAAGGGGATCTAAAAGCCCTTGTAGAAATCCTCTACGCGCCGCATCTTTGAGATCGTGGCGGCATGCGGTATGCTAAGAACCTCCGAATAATATCGACCTCTCATATGCAAAAAATCGTCCCGCACCTGTGGTTTGATAAGGAAGCCAAGGAGGCCGCTGCCTTCTACGCGTCCGTATTCCCAGAATCCGCTGTCACAAATATTACGACGATCTCCGGCACGCCGTCGGGAGATTGCGAGATCGTGTCGTTCCAACTGTGGGGGTATGAATTCCAAGCCATCAGTGCCGGGCCGTATTTTAAACCCAATCCATCCATTTCGTTCTTGGTGAATTTTGATCCGTCTCAGGATGCAGATGCCGCCACGAGGATTGACGACGTATGGGCCAAGCTCGCCGAAGGCGGAAAGGTGTTGATGCCGCTCCAGGAATATCCATTCAGCAAGCGCTACGGTTGGATTCAAGACAAATACGGATTCTCTTGGCAACTCATTCTCACAAAACCAGAAGGCGAACGGCGACCCACCATCATCCCATCGCTCCTCTTCGTGGGCGATCTGTGCGGCAAGGCAGAGGAAGCGGCGGATTTTTACCTGTCCGTATTCAACAACGCCAAGCGCGGCATGATTGCTCACTATCCCGCCGGCATGGAACCGGATAAAGAAGGAACGGTGATGTTTAGCGAGTTGATGCTCGAAGGCCAATGGTTCGCCGCCATGGATTCTGCGCGCGAACACGGTTACACATTCAACGAAGCAATCTCACTGATCGTGAACTGCGACACGCAAGAAGAAATCGATACGTACTGGAAAAAACTCTCCGCCGTTCCCGCCGCCGAACAATGCGGTTGGATCAAAGACAAATACGGCGTGAGTTGGCAGATCGTGCCCACGAACATGAACGAGCTCATGCATACCGATGACAAAGAAAAAATGAATCGGGTTACGCAAGTGATGCTCAAAATGAAGAAACTGAATATTGCGGAGCTGGAGGCAGCCGCGCAAAACGATGGGGCGCGGTAAACGTCGCTATGAAACCTCCGCAAATCTCTCCGGATTTCCCAGATGCTTTTTACCGCGTCACGGCTAAAGGAATGTGTGTACGTGACGGGAAGGTACTCCTCGTAAAAGATTTTACCGGGCGAAGTGCCACAGACCCCCGCCCTGAATGGGAGTTGCCCGGTGGGGGTCTTGATTTTGGAGAACAGTTTACAGACGCCATCAAACGCGAAGTTCGAGAAGAAATGGGGCTGTCCGTTACGCAAATCGAAGAAACGCCCACCTATATCTGGACAACCCGACATGGAACCGGACGTGGGATGGAATGGTATTACGTCCTCACCGTCATCTTCCGCATGGAACTGGAACATCTCGACTTCACGCCCACAGAAGAATGTAGAGAAATCCGTTTCTTTTCCAAAGAGGAGCTCCAACAACACCTCCCAACCCTCGCGGCACAAATCGTACCACTGGCGACAGCGTTTGATCCGAAGAAATTTACGGCACCGATGCGATAGAAGCGTTTAGATGAATAGACAGAGCACCTATTAAGGATTCCTTATCAGTTCAACCAAGACGCACTAAAATCCCCATGCTACAATCTCCTCCTATGAAAACATCTTCCCGCTACGTGGACGGCTTCCTCCTTGTCGTGTCTAAAAAGAATTTGCCTGCCTATCGCCGCATGGCCGCAGAAGGGTGCCGTATTTGGAAAAAATACGGTGCGTTGGATTATAAAGAGTGCGTAGGGGATGATCTCAAGCCTAAAGGCGTTACGCTTACGTTCCCCAAAATCGTGAAACAAAAACCGAGCGAAGTGATTATTTTTTCCTACATCACCTACAAGAGCCGCGCACATCGCGATCAGGTAAACGCAAAGGTGATGAAAGACTCCAGCATGAACGACCCCAAATATAAAAATAAACCCATGCCTTTTGATATGAAGCGTATGTCCTTTGGCGGATTCACCGTTATCGTGAGCGACTAAAAAAACCGCGTATGAACCACGCGATATCAATGCGCCTGATTGTGGTATGACACCCCGCCCTCTCCCCAAAAAACTCTATAAACAAGAGGGTGAAATCATGCCCATCACCTGCTGGCCATGGATGGATGTTGCGGGCTCATTCGCGCTCAACGCCAATGGAGAGCGTGGCGCGTTCGGAGATCTCCATGCGTTTTTCCAAAAAACATACGGCGTTTTGTATTGGGATTTTGAGGCGCTCCAACATCTCGCTCGGCTCTATTATCAACAATACGGCACGCAAGAGGGCTATCAAACGCAATATGCAGCCTATCTCGCACACGCTCAAGCCATCGAAACGCTCTACCATAAAACATTCGATCCATCCGTATTCGCAGATACCACAACGGCACGAGAAACATTTCAACAACTCCGTACCGCCTACCACGCTTTTTGGGATTCGAGCCTTTTTATCGACGCATTCGATACTGGCGTCGATCAAGAAGAGATCAAAAAAATTGCCGAACAGCACGGGCTTAACAAAGAAGAGGTCCAAGTCCTCTCCACACCATCCGAAATGACGTTTGCGGACGAACGCAAACAAGCCTTTTTGGAACTCTTGCAAAAAATTCAGATCTCCCCAGAGATGCTTGATAGCCTCCTTATCACGCACAAAGACATTCTCACGTCGTATCGGCAGCAGTTCGATTACGTCCAAGCAAATTACGCGCGTCTTAAACCAATTACGGATCAAGAAATTCTTGATGAAGCGCGCATTTATGCCGGAGACTCTCACCGTCTCCAACAAGATCTCGCCGAACTCCGCGCCTATACAACCACAAAAGAAGCGTCCATTCGTGCCATTACGAAAACGCATGGATTAAAAGAAAATCCACTCTGGTTTTTTAATGCGCTCACGGCCTGGCGCGAACATCGTAAAAAAATCAACCTGATGGGGTTTCATGTGATTGAGGCGTATCTCGTACACCTCGAAAAACAAACGGGCATCGCGAATCGCCTCCTTCGATTCCTGGCCATGCACGAAATAGATCAGGTCCTCGATGGGTCGTTAACCGCAGACACGCTCAAGCACCGATATGAAGAAGGCGTCGTGATCCGTGTAACTTCAGAAGACGCAACGCTCTTTGAGGGCGCAGAAGCGCAATCGCTCAACGCTGATCTTGAACAAGCGTTCGCCGGTGCCGCCGCGCAAGATATTCTCTATGGCCGAACCGCCTCGCAGGGGTACGCAAAGGGCATCGCGCGCGTGATTTTAGCGGAAGCGGATTTCCCATCGTTCCAGGAAGGAGAGATTCTGGTTACCAGCATGACCCGCCCGGAGTTTGTGCCGCTCATGAAAAAAGCGTTGGCCATTATCACAAACGAAGGGGGGATCACCTGCCATGCCGCCATCGTTTCACGAGAGCTCGGAAAGCCGTGTGTGATCGGCACACAAACCGCCACGCAGGCGATTAACGATGGTGACCTGGTGGAGGTTCGCGCAAACCACGGAACCGTTCGGATTTTACGCCGCACAGCCGCCTAGACAACCCCCCGAAAACGCGATAAAAAGGGGTATAAACATATGCCCATCTCAAAACCGTTCTCTGCGCTCTCTAAAGAGGATGTGGGGGATGCCGGGGGAAAAGGCGCGTCCTTGGGGGAGATGACCCAGGCGGGGATCCCGGTGCCACCGGGATTTGTGGTGCTCGCGAGCACATTTGACCGATTTTTGGAGGAAACAGAGCTGAATACAGAAATCGACGCCACGCTCCACACCGTAAATCATCAGGAGATTCATACGGTGGAGCAGGCTTCGGCAAAAATCCAGGCGCTCATCAAAAGTGTCGCGATGCCTCAAGACATCGCCGAAGATATTCGCGTGCAGTTTAAGGCACTCGGTGCCGAACACGTTGCCGTGCGCTCCTCTGCCACCGCCGAAGACAGCGCCAGCGCCGCCTGGGCCGGGCAGCTCGATAGTTTTTTGAATACGACAGAAGAGACCTTGCTCCAAAATGTCCAAAACTGCTGGGCATCGCTTTTTACGCCACGCGCCATTTTTTATCGGTTTGAAAAAGATCTTCACAGCCAGCGCATTTCCGTGGCCGTGGTGGTGCAAAAAATGGTGGCAAGCGACGCCAGCGGGATCGCGTTTTCCGTGCATCCGGTAACCGAAGATTATAACCAACTGATTATCGAAGCCGGATTCGGCCTTGGCGAAGCCATCGTGAGCGGCCAGGTAACCCCCGATAGCTACGTGGTGGAAAAAAATCCGCGTCGGATTATCGACATCAACGTAAGCCATCAAACCCGCGCCCTCTATCGCTCAACACACGGCGGCAACGAATGGCGCGACCTTTCACCCGCCCTCGGCGAATCCCAAGTGCTCACCGAACCGCAGATCCAAGAGCTTTCAAACCTCATCCTCCGCATCGAGCAACACTATGGTTTCCCCTGCGATATTGAGTGGGCGATGGAAGATGGAATTTTTTACATCGTGCAAAGCCGACCGATTACGACGTTGAAGCCGTTAGAGGAAATTCCTGAAGCCATTCCGCGTTTGGATTTATTTGGAACGCGTGATTTCACGTTAGCGACAATGCAAATTGCAACGGAAGTGGAAAGTGGTCCGCAGCCATGGATGGATGGTCAATCTCTCAGCGAACCATATTTTGTAACGGTCGGCCGCCTCGGCGCGCAGCAACTATTTCTCGATAAAAAACAAACGCTCAAACAAGGTGAAGAAGTAAATCACCGCATCGAGCAAGACGCGTCTTATATCGAGTGGCTTCTAAAATACGCAAACGAGGCCTACGACGCCGTTGAGCAGATCGTTCAAAAAGAATCCGCGCTCACACAAAAAGAACTCGCGTCGTTTATCGAAGCACTACGAATCGTATGGTCATGGTATACGGGAGTTTGGTGGGGGATCGAAAATCTTGAGCACCAACCGACAAAAAAAGACATCGTAGAACGCCTCATGACGTTCCGTCGTCGCGGAGAAAAGATGATCCCAGGAGCCGATGCAGTCCTCCGCAACTCCATTGCCCAATTCACAGGTGTACCCGTTCAATATCGCGACCTCCTGACCGTCGAAGAATGCACAACGGGTCATGCGCCCTCAGCACAAACCCTACAAGAACGTGCGCAGGGGTATTTGATCACACCGCAAGGCGTTTTCACCGGAGAGGCGATGAAAGAGATGCAAAAGCGCATCCAATTGGTCATCCCCACAGCAGATCCATCCGCGACAGAGTGCCGTGGTGTCTCCGCTTATCCTGGCGTTGCGCGTGGATACGTCCGCATCGTACGCAATCGTCAGGATGCAAATACGGTCAAAGAAGGAGAAATCCTCGTGGCGAGTACAACCACTCCGGATTTTATTGTCGGCATGAAACGTGCCGCAGCGATCATTTCTGATGAAGGAGGGATCGTATCCCATGCCGCAATCGCAAGCCGAGAACTCAAAAAGCCTTGCATCATCGGCACCAACATCGCGACCCAAATACTCCATAACGGAGATGAGGTAGAAGTGGATGCAAACAACGGCGTTGTGCGAATTTTCAAAAAAGCGGCGGGCAACGAAGCCTTTTCACAAGAAGCCCCCCTCTACCGTCAAGGAGGTAAAATCGGATTCCATCAAATTTCGTATCCTCTTACCTCATTTGAAGGAGTTAAAAAATACCTTTCCATCGGATACGGGAATTGGTGTGTGTATTACAAAGAAAAACACGTCACAAACTTATTTGACTTAGCGGGGATGAAGCAGGTCGCAGACGCCTTTTTTGAACGAACAAAAAACGGTTTTCCACCCGAATGGGAAACGGAATGGAAGCGGTTGAAACAAGCCTTATTTGAGGCGTCTCATGAAATCTGGCGAGCGGATCTCAAAACACTCACCAACGAAGAGCTTTGGGAGCGGTTTCAAACCGTTCTCAAAAAAGATCAGGAAATGTGGGGGATTTCCCTTTTCCTCGATTCATTTGATCCCGGATTTGATCAGGAAGAAATCCACCGTATCGTGCAGCAGCATGGATTTTCGGCTCAAGAAGCCGCAGATCTTCTCATGCCACAGGAACAATCGTATGTGACAGAGCTTGAACAGGCACTCGCAGACCTCAATGCGGGAAAGAAATCGGCGGAGGCATTCCTGAACGAATTTTTTTGGATCGGTACGGATTACGAAACGTTCCAAGAAATCGACGAACAATGGCTGCGGGAGAAGGCAAAAGACGTCCACGTACATCCGTTCGTTTCGCCGACAAAAAAGCAACAAAAAATTCTCAAGAAACATGGATTAAAAGAAAACCCTCTTGAAATTTTTCAAACGCTCGCTATCTGGCGTGATGACCGTAAGCGATTCAATTATGTCGGCCTTTATGGCTGTACGCGACTCGTTTGTGAAGGCCTTGCACGACAGGGAATCGATCGCGCACTCCTAAATGATCTCACACTCGACGAGGTAAAAGACGTCTTTTTAGGATCTATCGATGCCGAAATGCTCAAGCGTCGCGAACGCGAGGGGATTATTGCGATCTATCACGAAAATAACATCTCGTATCTTGAGGGGGATAAGGCGACAGAGCTCTTTGAACGCCTCTGCAAGCGTCTCCCACGTACAGATGTCGATGAAATCAAAGGCGCCGTCGCATGCCAAGGCTACGTCAAAGGAATCGCGCGCATCGTGCCATCGCCAGATAGCCCGGCCGCAAAACGATTACAGCGGGGTGACATCCTCATCACCATGATGACGCGGCCTGAATTTGTCCCCCTCATGCGCAAGGCAGGCGGCATCATCACCGATGAAGGAGGTATTTCTTCCCATGCCGCCATCGTGAGCCGCGAACTCAATGTGCCATGCATCATCGGCGCAAAAATCGCGACACAGGCCATCAAAGATGGGGATGAGGTGGAGTTGGACGCGAATAATGGCGTTGTGCGGATTTTGAAACGCACAGAAGCAGATAAAAAAGCCGTCTTCAAAAAATCCTATTCCCGTGACACCACGCTCTTCATGCAGGTGTTGTGGGTAAAGAGTTTAACGGAACAGATTAAATCAACACTCGGCTGGGAAAATCCGTTTCCGCCGATGCTAACGCATTATGTTCATCAAGGGGTTGTAGAAATTTGGGAACACGAAAAAGCCTTCAACTGGTTCCAGGAAAAACTCCTATCCGCGAATGCCAATCCGGCATTTTTAGAAGAGCTCGCTCGTGCGTATAAAGCACCGCTCGTACGGCTTGCGCAATTACGCTCAAAGGGACCTCTCACAGACGTCGTGGATATCAAAGAATATACGGACTTGATTTACGATGCGATCTTCAAACTCACGCTGTTCTTTTATTCAGGATTGGATGACCGTAGCCCGGATGCCGCAAAAGCGATCTCCGTACAATCAAGAAAAGACACGGATTTCTTTGCAGAAAATGATCTTTTTGTAAGAAAAATGATCGCCCATCTTGGAGGCATCTCTGAGGAGCTGGCGGGCGTGGTGCTCCCACATGAATTAAACGCGCTTCCGTCTGAAGAAGAGCTGAAGCAGCGGCTGCAGGCATTTGTGATGATCGACGGAACGGAGCATTACCGCGGGACACTCGAGGCATTCGGCCAGAGTCATCCAGAATATACGTATAAAGAGACCGCCATCTCTACGTCCGACACGATCACGGGTCAGGTGGCCTATAAAGGAATCGTACGGGGGCGTGTGCAAATCGTAAAGAAACAAAGCGACATGGTGCACGTTCAAGAAGGGGATGTCTTGGTTGCGCCCATGACAACACCGGATTTTTTGTCAGCCATGAAGCGCGCGAGTGCGTTCGTTACAGACGAAGGCGGCGTTATTTGCCATGCCGCCATCGTGGCTCGTGAAATGAAAAAGCCCTGCATCATCGGCACCAAAATCGCCACACAAGCACTACATGATGGCGATGAGGTGGAGGTGGATGCGGATAACGGCGTTGTGCGTATTTTAAACCGTGCGCAAAATGCCGAATCAAAAAACCGCACCTACACACGCATCAACCAAGATGTCGACACATCCGTGCTCACGCTGGAGAACGTCTGGAGAGGGGTGCGTGATACGCGCATCAAGGAGCAGATCGGTCTGTCGGAACCAGATGCTTTTTTAGAAGTGGTGAACGGGAGCGTGATTAACTATTACACAGAGGAGGAGCCTTCTCGAACGCTCATCCAAACGTGCGCAGACGCCGTGCTCACCAACCGACCGTTACTCGATGAACTAAAAGAAAAAACCATCACGCATTCAAATGAGATTTGGGCGTATGCGAACGAGGTTCGAGAGCAGATAGAAGTTTGCCCCGTATCCAACTATCCGGCGATCCTTGCGCGCGCCTACGAAATCCAGGCAGATTGTACACGCTTTGGCATGGTGGTTGCCTTCGCCGATGTCTTCGGCGCCGTAACAGAGCGGCTCATGAGCGTATTCGCACAACGGAAAAATCTGCCGCATCCCGCCTCCTATTACGCTACCGTTCTTGGCGCGCCCGAAGCGCTCAGCCATACCGAACAAGCGTATGCGGATATCCGTCAGAGCAGTGCCTCAAGCGCGGAATTGCAAAAAAAATACTTCTGGTTGGATCAAGGGTACATCGGCACAGGCCTTACAGATGAACAGATCGCGCATATCCGTGAATCCGTAGCGCCCTCACCGAAAGCGCCACACGCCGCACTGCAAAAAGAGCTCGCACTCACGGAACAGGAAGCACAGCTATTCCGCACCGTGCGAGACATCATCTTCATCAAAACCATCCGCACAGAAGCCCGACAAGCCCTATTTGTGATCGTAAACCGCATGCTCAAGCGGCTGGCGGCAGAATACAATGTTCCGGTGCGGCTTCTTGGCACCCTCACTGCGCAAGAGCTCATTGCCGTGATCGAGGGCGCGGCATCTCTCCCCACAAATTTGGAAGAACGATGGAAACATGCCGTGATTATTAAAAATGGAGATGGTTGTGCGGTCATCACGGGGAGCGAGGCTGATGCGTATGTGAAAACGCGCGTGATACCCCCAAAAACAGAAAATAACGGCGAACTCAAAGGACAGGTGGCGCAATCGGGTACTGCACGCGGAACGGTAAAGCTCGTGTTTGGCCCGCAACATAACGGGAAGGTAGAGGAGGGGGATATTCTCATCTCTACCGCCACCAGCCCGCAACTACTCCCCGCCATGAAAAAGGCGGCCGCGTTCATCACCGACGTCGGTGGCATCACCTCCCACGCCGCCATCGTGGCGCGCGAACTCAAAAAACCCTGCATTGTCGGCACAAAAATCGCCACACAGGTGTTGCAGGATGGGGATGAGGTAGAAGTGGATGCGAACAATGGAATCGTACGTATTCTGTCTCGCCAAAGTGAGCAAAAGCTTCTCGCGCAAAAATTTATCGATGAACTCGGCGGGGATAAAATCTACCCTCCGCTTCACAATTACTCCCTCTTTATTTTTGGGTCTAGATACAACACGGAAAAATACTACAGCCCTGTTTTTCACTGCGGGGTAAACTACGGGCTCATCAATATTAGGCATCATGGACAAACGCAAACATTGATTCCCGAAAAAACGTTTCCCTGTTACGCCATAGAAGGATTTGAAACGTTTTTAAAAGATCCCTCATCGCTTGAACGACGCTTAGAACAATTTCATAAAAATTTCCCAACGGTTGATGCGCTTTATGAAACGTATCGATGTCCATACATTAAAAATCAACCAGAATCCGCACTCGTAGCGACCATCCAACATGCGTTTGATCAGTTCTGGGAAACAAACGCGTGGTCACATTTTTCCCTCTTTTTTGATATTGATTTGTGCTGGAATGTCGTACAGTCGGCCAATCTCAACATTTCAAGACAGGATATTGAAACGATTTGGCAACGCGCAACAGAGATGGTTGCCGAATCGTTCGATCGAGCACAAAAACGCGACCTCCTTTGTCGGATTATTGCGAAAGAGCCCGAAGAAACGCTCCTGGAGTCATGCCAATATTTCTGGACATCCTATCGAAACGTGTACGCATTGGAGCAGGTCCGTGAAGAACTTCAAAAAACATACGGCGCCTTCCTTCATGATATAGAGCATGCCCGCGCGGAGCTTGCATACATGGATCATGAGCAGGCAGAGAAAAAAGACGCCTTTAACCGTTGGATCCGTACGCTTTCCGCAGAGCAGGCGCTCATTGTGCGTTATTGCCAAACGGTCATGCAAACACGCGATGAACGAAAAAATCATTTCGCAAAGGGGATTACCGTCGCATGGCGCATTGCAGAACGCCTGTTCCAAGAAGCGGGAGTGGATCGAAAACTCATCGAAAATATTTTGCCATGCCAGGAACTCATTCAAGGATCCTCCTACGTCGCCTCCATCAAAGATGAACTCCTGAAACGGGAGGAGGAATATGTCGTGTACGTTCCATATTCTGGACCAATCGAGATTTCATACGACCGCGTGGAAGAAAACGCCAAGCTCATCCATGAGGCATTCGTCGGCGAAACCGAGAAAGGCACAAACGAAATCCACGGAAGCATCGGAAATAAGGGGTACGCCCGGGGGAGTGTCCGCGTGATTAAATCTTTGGATCAGTTTTCCTCTTTTCAATTTGGAGAAATCCTCGTTACGGGGATGACCCGTCCAGAATACGTCCCCCTCATGCGCGAGGCGGCGGCCATTGTCACCGACGAAGGGGGGATCACCTGCCACGCGGCCATTGTTTCGCGCGAACTAAATAAGCCGTGCATCATCGGCACCAGAACGGCAACGCATACACTGCAGGATGGCGATGAAGTGGAGGTAGACGCAAACAACGGCATTGTTCGAATTCTTAAACGTCATACTCCAGACGCCCCCTCTTTCCGTAAAGAGGATTACGTTTACATGGGTCAATGGAAAGGCCCTACGCTTGCTTGGTCGCCCTGGTTCCAGTGGGGGGAGGGGGAGACATTAAAAGCGTTCGGGATCCAGGTAACTGGCGAGGTGCTCACGTTCGACGGGCACGGATTCTTTGATGCAAAAAGTAGCCACGCGATCAAGGCACTCACAAAAGAAAAATTAAAAATCAACGATATTTCCTTTTTCCAGGAATATGTCGCCCGTTCAGAAAAGGCACTGAATCACTTCACGGAACTCATCGACAGGCTGGAGCGTTTCACAGATGAAGAACCTGTCGCATTGTTCCGGGAATTCTTTAACCGCTACCACCAGATTACGGGTTCGTGGGCCGGGATTTTTTACATCGGAGATGTTGGTCAAGACTTCATTACCGAAACGGCACGGAAGCACGGATATGCGCTCGAAGAACTGTCCGGCCACATGCATCCAGATCGAAAAACGTTTTCCATGGAGCAGAAACAGGAGCTTCTTTCCTTCCGGGAGGATTTGGAAAATCACGGCTACAAACACATGGACGACGCAGCGTTGGGTCGCTTACAGGCAAACGATCCCGCGCTCTATCAGCGCCTCCAACAGTTAGTTGATACATACGCCTGGGTGGGGACGCACCATTTTTGGGGAACGCCTTACACGGCGCAGCGACTCATCGAAGATATAAATACCGTCACAGACGCGCCAATCCACAAGGCATCGATAAGCGACGCCCCGGATCTTCACTTCGCCCTCGAAGTCGCCCGATTATTTGCATGGCTTCGATTACAAACGGCCGAAACGGTGAATCGCGTAAGCTACGCCGCGCGGCCACTTTTTTCTCATTTGTCTAAAAAGCTTGGAATCTCTTACGAGGATTTTATTTGGCTCACGCACCAAGAAATTATCGAATGGTGCCAACAAGGGATCAAGGCAAACGCGGCAGAAATTGAAAAACGAAAAGTTGGCCATGGGGCGTTTATGCACCAAGGCCGTATCGTTGTGGTTACCGGAGCAGAGCTCCAGGCATTTGTAGATCAATTTATTCCCAAACAAGAAACAGCGATTACGACGTTTAAGGGATCTATCGCAAACAAAGGCCGCGTTGCCGGGATTGTCCGTGTGATGTTTATGCCAAATGAAATGGAAGCATTTCAAGAAGGCGAGATTCTCGTTGCGCCCGAAACAACGCCCGCCTACGTTCCGATCATGCAAAAAGCAGCCGCATTCGTTACCGATAGCGGCGGTATCACCTCCCACGCGGCCATCGTAAGCCGCGAAATGAAGAAGCCCTGCATCATCGGCACCAAAATCGCAACCCAAGTGCTCCATAACGGAGATGAAGTGGAGGTGGACGCGAACACCGGCATCATCAAAATTCTGCATCGCGCATCCACCGAGTATCCATCTTCCACACCTGTCAGTATTCCAGCAGGGAAGAATGTATTCCGATGGGGGCCTGTGCCGGGACGCGTGTTTTTCGTGTCGGAGTTTATTACGGAATGTGGTGAGATGCTCGAAAAACGGTTCGGATACCCCTGGCCAGAGTGGCTCATGCTGTTCCATGAAAAGCGTATGGTGTGGATTAACGACTTTCCTTCTCTGCAAAAAGAGGCCGTACGCGTTTTCCAAACGCAGATGCTTGATGAGCCGTTTCGTGCAGGGTTGTATGCAGAATGGAAAGAGGCTATTGCGGTACTCGAAAAAACACAGCAGCGCATAGATACACTCGACATTACATCTCTTTCGGATGACGCGTTCCTCGACCTGTGGACGGACTACCATCAAAAGATGATCGCCTTCTGGACACCCACTATTCCACCGGAACTTGGAAACTATGGGGCAGATGTGTTACTTGAAACGGAGCTTGCGCACGTCATCCCTCAAGAGAAAGAACGCAAAGAAGCCATGGAAGTATTGTTAGCGCCGGAAGAGGCGTCGTTCTACCAAGAAGAGGAGAGCGAGCTCCTCAAAACACAAAATATTTCCGCACACGCTAAAAAATACTACTGGCTCAAAAATAGCTATGGGGGCGTACGCGTCTTAGACGAAGAATTTTTCCGCGAGCGGAAAAAGGAGATTCCGCAGGATTTTGACGATGCGGCGGCCGCACGTCTTAAAGACGTCCAGAAGAAAAAAACGGCGTGCATCAAAAAATTCAAATTAAATAAGAATATCCAGCATATCGCCGAAACGGCTGTTAAAAATATTGAGTGGCAAGACGAACGCAAAAAATATATTTTTATCGGCCTGCATTACAAATATCTTCTTCTGCAAGAAGCGGCACGACGCACCGGGAATGATGCCGACGCCCTTCTCGACCTGTTCTGGGACGAAATTCCACGTGTTATCCGGGAGAAACAGCGCGTCACTCTACGTTCATATGGAGGGTTCCATGGTGTTCACCGCGTGGAGCGTTTTCACGAAGCGGATGCAAAACACTATTGGGAAATCTTTGCGCAAGAAAAATTTGAGGCGCTTGTGGATTCCTTTCACGGTACCATCGCAAGCCCGGGTAAAGCCACGGGCAAGGTGCGCATTTTACTCGATCCCGAACAAGCAACCTTCCAAGATGGCGAAATATTGGTCGCGCCCATGACATCCCCGGAATACGTCTTTGCGATGAAAAAATCCGCCGCCATCCTCACCGATACCGGCGGTCTCACCTCTCATGCGGCCATTGTGAGCCGCGAGCTCAAAAAACCCTGCCTTGTAGGAACCAAAGTTGCCACGCAAGCTCTCCACGATGGGGATGAGGTAGAAGTGGACGCGAACACCGGCACCGTTACCATTCTTAAACGCGCCTAACCTATGAAACAACATATCGGACTCATTCAGGAACGGATGCAGAAGATCGAAAAGGCCACATGGTACCGGCAACGCTTTGATGCGTGCCCGCACTTCATGTTCTTTTTGGGGGATGCCCATATCTCGAGCATCCAAGACACCACATACCCATTCGGGCAACGCCTGGCTTATGCTGGATTCTCAAAAAATCGTGCAGATTGGTATCACAGCCTGGAAGAGCTCACATACACGGCCTCACAAATGATCGAGGCGGCAACACACGATCCGGATGTAAGCCAAAAAATCGTTCAGGCATTCTTGCCCTGGCAAGAACAATTCTACACGGCATGCGCGGCGATCGCCCAGGCAAACCGTGCGGCGTGGAGCACGGCGGACCTTCGTGCTGCGTACGAACAGTTGGCGGATATTTACACAAAAAAGCTCAACGCCTCACCGCTCATCGACGGGTTTTCCCTGAGCACGGACGCGTTGATCGCTTCAAAAATCAAAGAGCACTTGGAAACACGCGGGATGGCGCATTCCTTTGTAGAATCCTTCGCCACGCTCACCGCTCCCGTGTTCACCTCCTTTTTACAAGAGGAAGAGATCGCGCTCCTTGCGATCGCAAAACAGGTTCAAGCCGATCCATCCCAGCGGCAAGCGCTGATACGCGCGCATCGGGATTCCTTTTTCTGGATCCAAAATAATTACGTTAAAGACCACATGTTGGATGAGGCGTTTTTCGACGCCCGTTTAGAAAAGATGTTGGGAGAAAAAATCGATGAACGTATCGCCACCATTCAATCCCTCGCAACCACCCATCGCGCTGAAAAAGATGCACTCATCCATACGCTCGAGCTTCCGCAAGAGCTCATCACGCTTTTACGCATCACAGACGACATGAACGCCTGGCAGGATGAACGAAAAAAAGGAACGTTCTGGGCGACGCACTATTTCAGTCTTCTGCTGGAGGAGATCGCGAATCGCACTCATTACACACTTGAGCAGCTCAAATATGCGTTCCCGCCCGAAATCCCCGACATCCTCGCAGAACGCATCGATCCCGCCGAACTGGATCGACGGATTGAGTACTGCATCATTTTTTGGGAAAAAGATATCTACGACGTAACAACGGATCAAACACTCATTAAAACACTCGACCTCATCGGCACCGGAAACACCTCGCACGCCGAAGGGCAATCGCTAAAAGGCTTTGTGGCGAGCAAAGGAATTACTCAAGGCCGCGCCTGCATCTTGGAAAGCGTTGAAGAGATCAATAAGGTGCAAGAAGGGGACATCGTGGTTGCCGTGATGACCCGCCCGGACTATCTCCCCGCCATGCAAAAAGCGGCGGCGTTCGTTACCGACGAGGGAGGAATTACCTGCCATGCCGCCATCGTTGCCCGCGAAATGAAAAAGCCCTGCATCATCGGCACAAAAATCGCCACAAAAGTGATTAAAGATGGTGATCTTGTAGAAGTAGACGCGAATAAGGGAACCGTGACCGTTCTCAAACGCGCCTAACCCCTGATTTAGAATAATCGCCCAATTAAGCTAAAAAGTCACTTAAACTTGACATTTTAGTGATTTTTTGCTATAGTTAGATCATCCCAATCTCGGGATCAGTAAGAAAGTAGGCACCTTTGAAAAGAATTCGCATCGGGCGCCATGCGCACACAGAACAGGCCAAAAACGACAGAGATCGTCCGCTTTCTGCCAAAGGAACCCTGCAAGCCGAAGAACTCGGTAAGCAGTGGAGAGCAGATGGATTTTCTCCGCGTATCGTCCTCGCATCAGCGGCTCCACGAGCTTGCCGCACCACAGAAATCGCCATCGGGCGCCCTCCCGAGTTCGTGCAGGAAGAGCTATATTTCGGGCTCAACCCCGCATGGACGGAGGCGATGAACCTCGCCTTTGCCACACTGCAGTACGCACCATTGCGTGACTACCTCAACTCCCCCGCGAAACAAGCGATACTCGAATATGCTGCGGTGGGAGGCGGCGTGATCCTCCAAAAAATTCAGGAGAGTGAACCCGAAGATTTCGAGGATGTCGCGGTCCTTGGGCACGCCATTCTAGCCGTAGGCATTGGCTACTACTTGAGTGGCGAGGACGATCATATACTCGACATCAGCCTCGGCGAATGCGAGTGGTTCCAAATCGAACTCCCAAACCTCTGAAACGTCCGCCCCCCGATACATCGAGGCGGCCTCAACAACAAACCTCAACGATCAACCCCACCCATTGCTGGAGAGCATGGGTGGTTTTATTTTATACCGCTAATCTGTTTTCTTTACCGCGTTCCTCCCCGCCAGTCTCCCCGTTGCCCATGAGGCCTGTAAGTTATATCCGCCCGTAAATCCATCAACATCCAAAATCTCCCCGGCAAAAAATAATCCGGGGCAGAGACGTGATTCCATGGTAGAAGGATTCACTTCCAGCAACTCCACACCACCGGCGGTGACAAATTCATCCCCGGCGTCGCGGCCGATCACCGTAAGTGGGATTCCTTTGAGCCAGGCGATGATGCGATTGCGTTCTTTTTTCGGCACATCGTTGGCGCGATGATCTCCTAGCAAACCGAGCTCACCGCACACGATCGGCACGAGCGATTTTGGCAACAGCATGTCGAGCACATTGGCGATGGATTTTTTTGGGTGCGCGTCGATCGCTTCGGTAAGCTGGCGCATCAGATCTTCTGTTTTTACATCGGGAAAAAGATCGATCGTTATAGAGAGAGGATGCGCTGCGTCATACGCCTCAAATGCAATCAATGATGAGAGCGCAAATACCGCTGGGCCTGTTACTCCGCGATGCGTAAACAAAAGCGGACCAGTAAATGATTGCCGCTTGGCAACATGCGCCGTGATGGTGGCGCGGACGAATGACAAGCCCGAAATCTCTTTCGGCCATTTTTCTTTGGTATAAAACGCATTCAAGCTGGGCGCAAGGGGAGTAATGGAGTGCTCAAACGCCATCGCAAACGCATATCCATCTCCTGTGGAACCGGTATGGCGATATGCCTGGCCGCCCGTGGTAAGGATGAGCCGATCGGCCTGCACCACTTCGTCTCGACCCTTAAGCGCGATCACAAACTCACCATCGATCTGTTTTACACTCGTAGCCTGCGCATTCAACTGCACATCCACGCGCGGATCGCGAAACAGCCGCTCAAACGCCCCCACCACATCTTTGCCGTCGTTCGATTTTGGAAACACGCGCAAATCTTCTTCTGTTTTAAGCGGCACGCCGTGATGTTGAAACCAATCGAACACCGCTTCGGGCGAAAATCCATACATCGCTTTTGAGAGGAACTTCTCCCCACGCGGATATTTACGGAGCACCTCTTTTACATCGCGCACGCCCGTGGTTACGTTGCACCGCCCGCCACCGGAGATAATCACTTTCTTACCCAATCCATTATTTTTCTCAATCAAAACAATCCTCGCGCTTGGCGATTCTTCTAAGATCGTCGCAGCCGCCATCAGCCCGGCCGCGCCCCCACCGATAATTGCCGTTGTCATGAGGGTCTTGTACCATAAAAATCCATGAATACCAACACTTCCCGCTGGATTTTCGACTTCGACCGCACGCTTTACGATACGGAGCAACTCTTTGGATTGGTTCGAGACGCACTGATCGGCCAAGGATACCCCGCCGAAGAGGTGGATGCCGCGCGTGCGCAAACGCGCGCAGGAGAAGGGTATACCTTTGAAGGACACCTAAAACTTCTTGGCATGCCATTAGAAGACATGCCGCAAAACATCGAACGATTCTACGGCTACATGGCCGACGGAAATCAATTCCTCCTCCCCGGTGCCGCTGATACGATCGCGCAACTTGCTCGCACGAGCTCGTGCGATATTCTCACATTCGGACACCCCGATATCCAACGCGCAAAAGTCGCCGGAGCCACGAGTCTCCGCCCATCCATCCGTGAGGCGCACTACGTATGGAAAGATCGCACAAAAGGGGAGGTGATCCAGCAAATGGGGGAAGGAGCCATTTTTTTCGTAGACGACACCGTCGAGCAACTCCTGGATGTCCACAAAAAAGCGCCCTGGGTCACCCTCATCCGCATGATGTGGCCACAATTCAACGCAGAACCACATCCAGAAGATGACAAGCTCTGGCGCGTCATACGCAATATGGAAGCGCTGCTCACATAAGCATATGTATAGAGGTATTTTCTGGCACACACAGGCAGTATCCCTTATTTGTGGGCGAGAGCTGTTTTCTCTGCCCCTCCCTCTACGGAACAATCTCGCAGCCCACAAATAAGGGATACTGCCTGTGTGTGCCAGAAAATACCTCTATACATATGCTTATGTGATAAGATTCTAAAAATCCTTAACCCCTCCCTATGTCCATCGACTTTTCCAAGATCCCTACAAAACCGCTTGCCCTGCTTAAAATCCTCGGCATAGCGATTGCGGTGATTATCCTGCTCGCCATCGGCGTTCGGCTCGTGGCCACACCGTTCCATTCGATGTTGCGCATGGGAGGAGGCGGCATGCTGGGCGGCATTGGGATGAGTGAGCCTTCCGTCGATTCCTACGGAAGCAATATGTTATTTGCGCGCGGCAAAATGATCGGTAATACGGCACCAATAGGGATGCCGGGCTTGTCCGTTCGCAACATCATGGCAGAATCACCGATGGATACCGCGCAAGCTGTTGGCGATGGCGCAGAAAATTTTGAAGCAACAGATTACAACGCCACCATCGAAACACGCGATCTGAAAAAAACCTGCAGCGCCGTGTCTGCCCTCAAAGCCGATAAAGAAATTATTTTTGAGGTAGCAAGTGAATCCGATCATTATTGCAACTACCACTTCAAAGTGGTTAAAGCGCGCGCAGAGGGTGTTCTCGCCACGTTGGAAGGATTGGATCCAAAGGATCTCACCGAAAACACGCACACGATCCAGCGCACGGTGGATGATTTTACCAGCGAAATCGACATCTTAAAAAAGAAGCGCGACACCATCGCAAGCACCCTCGATAGCGCCACGCGCGCGTACGATCAAATCACGGCACTCGCCACCGCCTCGCAAGATGCCGCGAGCCTGGCCAAAATTATCGACAGTAAAATCCAAACGATTGAACGGCTTACTCAGGAACAGCTCACGGTAAACGCGCAACTCGATCGATTGGAGCGCGGCAAAAATGAACAGATGGATCAGGTGGAATACACCTCGTTCTCCGTAAACATCTTTGAGAATAAATACCTGGATGGCGAACAGCTCAAGGATTCCTGGAAGATGGCTGTAAAAGAATTTGTGCGTGATGTAAATACCATCGCACAGGATCTCTCCGTGCGCCTCATCACCCTCCTGTTGCTCGTGTTGCAATACTTCGTGTACTTCCTCCTTCTCGTTCTCTTCGCCAAACTGGCCTGGAGCGCCGCCAAGGGAATTTGGAAGAAATAGCAGAATCGGACAATGATCCTCCACCGCCCCGCGGCCGAACGCGGCCATGCCGATCATGGCTGGCTAAAAACGGCTCACACCTTTTCCTTTGCGGATTATCATGATCCGGCATGGATGGGGTTTGGGTCGTTGCGCGTGATCAACGAAGATCGGATTGCCGGAAAAAAGGGGTTTGGGCCACACCCGCACCGCGACATGGAGATTCTTACGTATGTGCTCACCGGAGCATTGGAGCATCAAGATAGTATGGGCAACGGATCGGTGATCCGTCCGAACCATCTCCAATACATGAGCGCCGGCACGGGCGTGATGCATAGCGAGATCAACCCGGAAAATGAAGAGGTGCATCTGCTCCAAATTTGGATCGAGCCGGATACCCGCGGCCTTCCTCCGCGCTATGCAGAAAAAGAGCTCGGCACCCTTACACCCGGCGTCCTGCAGCTCATCGCTTCTGAAAACGGCGGGGCAGAAAGCATTGTCGTGCGCCAAAAGATGCGTCTCTACCGAGGAATCACACGCCCGGGCGACAAGATCGTCTTTTCCTCCCAACCCGGCCGTATCCAATGGATTCAGGTCATCGAAGGGAATCTGGGGATCGACAGCGTTTCCCTTCAGGCAGGGGATGGATGCGGGGTCACCGCGGAGCCGTTATTCACCATAACCACAACAAAAAACGCCCATTTTCTGTTGTTTGACCTCTAAAATCATCTCCCGCCCTTGTCAAATATCCCTAACACGTGTATAGTCGCGTTCTCATATGTATAAACCTACACACGGAGGGAAACCTTCATACGGCTCAAAGAGCGGCGGGAAGCGGTTTGGTGGAGGCGACCGTGGCGGCTTTAAAAAGCCCGGTGCCTATGGCGACCGCGAACGCGGCACGCCGATGTTGTACGACGCCGTGTGCGCCGAATGCAGCAAAAAGTGCCAGGTGCCCTTCCGTCCGAATGGAAAGAAACCGGTGCTGTGCCGCGACTGTTTTGGCGGCAGCGAAGGCGGCGCGCCAAAATTTGGTGGTGGCCGCAAGCCGTTTGAACACGATGCGCGCCCTCTTCAACTCCCCGCAGACCGGGCAAACGCTGTGGATACGCGCCTGCTTCGCGAAATGAACACCAAGCTCGACGCCATTTTGGCTGCGCTGCATGCGTAACCTCTAACCAACGCCGACACCCCAACCCCGACGACATCGTCGGGATTTGGTATCATCCTCCTCACCTATGGCAAACGATCACGGAAATGTCATCATCCGATTTAGCGACGTCACCTTTCGTTACGACGACGGCCGCGCCATTTTAGATGAAGCGAGTTTTTCCGTACGCCAAGACGCCAAGGTAACGGTGATGGGTCAAAACGGGGCAGGGAAGAGCACCATCTTTAAACTGATCACCGGGGCTACAAAACCACAGGAGGGCGCCGTGCATATTCAAAGCGGCGCATCCATCGGAATTGGATTGCAGGTGATGCCGCGCGAATATCACAACGACACGATGTCGGAATTTTTTGCGCACGCTTTTCCGGAAATCCAATACGATCTGGATCGCCGCATCAAAAATGTGCTCGAAACGGTAAACCTGGACGCGCCCCTCACGCAACAGATCAAAACCTTTTCTGGGGGGCAACAGGCGCGATTGCTTTTGGCCTACGCGCTCATCCAGGAACCGGATATTTTGCTCCTGGATGAACCAACGAACAATCTGGATAAAGAGGGGATCGAGCACCTCACCGGATTTTTGATGATGTATCCCAAAACCGTGCTCGTGATTTCGCACGACGCGGATTTTTTGAACACCTTTTCCGAAGGCGTGCTGCATCTCGATGTGCACACCGGCAAGGTGGAGCAATACGTGGGCAACTATTACAACGTGCTCGAAGAAATCGCCGCGCGCCTGGAACGCGATCGCATGCAAAATGCACGGATGCTTAAAGAGATTCAGGATCGTAAAGACAAAGTAAACTTTTTTGCCAACAAAGGGGGGAAGATGCGTAAACTCGCCAGCAAGCTCCGGGATCAGGTGGAAGAGGCTGAGGAGAACATCGTAGAAATCCGTCGTGACGATAAAACCATCCGCGACTTCACCATCCCCGCACAAGACATGCCCGAGGCGCTCGTTACGATCAACAGCATTACCGTGATCAAAGATCGCGCGCCGGTACGAAAACCGTACGTCCTAAAGCTCTGGAAGCGGCAACGTCTCTTGATCTCGGGCCCCAACGGGATCGGCAAAACCACGTTGCTCCAGCATCTGGCAGAAAATAGCGACGAAGGAGCCGTGTTCGCCAAGGATTTGCGTGTGGGCTACTACCGCCAGGATTTTTCGGGGTTGGATTACGACAAAACCGCCTACGCCTCGCTCGAAGAAATGATGGACATGAAAGATAACGAACGCTTGCGCGCTGTAGCCGCGGAGTTTCTCTTAACCTCTGATCTCCTCAAGCAACCCGTGGCCGCGCTGTCCGAAGGGCAAAAAGGGCTGCTGTGCTTTGCGCGCTTCGTGCTTCAAAAACCGGGCCTGTTGATTTTGGATGAACCCACCAACCACATTAATTTTCGTCACCTCCCCGTGATCGCCAAAGCCCTCGAAGCCTACCAGGGCGGCATTATCCTGGTGAGCCACGCGCCCGACTTCGTGAGCCAGATCCGTTTTGATGAACGATTGGATCTAAAGACATTGCTATAGACGCAAGCGAAAGCAGAACCCCAGATTCTTTTGGGCACACACAGGAGACACCTCTTATTTATGGGCGAGAGCTGTTTTTTCTGCCTCTCACGATGCGGAACAATCTCGCAGCCCATAAATAAGAGGTGTCTCCTGTGTGTGCCCAAAAGAATCTGGGGTTCTGCTTTCGCTTGCACCCCCTTCAAAAAAATCGTAAAATAGATCCATGCGCTCCTCTCCTTCTCACCATGTGCCGGTTGATAAAACATCCATGGCTTTTTTGTTGATCTGCCTCGTTGGATGTTTCGTGCTTGTGGCGCTCATGGTGCAGCCGCTCATCAACACCTTGCTCCTGGCGGCGATGTTCGCGTTTTTGTTTCAAGCGCCCTATAAGCGACTCCGAAAATGGTTCCGAGGACACGAGGGGCTCGCGGCCGGCGTTACCACGGTGCTCGCCATGGCGGTGATTCTTATTCCCATCACCGCACTGGGCGTGCAACTATTCCAGGAATCCCGCGCCGTTTACCAAGCGCTCGCCGGAGGCACGCGCGACGGATTTATGGAGGCGATAAACACGGGGATCGCGCAACTGCGCACCGTGCTCCCCATCCCGGCAGATTTTACGGTGGATATTAATCAATCCATTCGCCAAGGCGCAGGTGCGTTGGCTCAAAATATCGGCGTTGCTTTTTCTGGCGCTGCACAGGTGGGGCTCGGCAGCATCATTTTCCTCATTTCTTTTTTCTTCCTGGTAAAAGATGGTGATCGGCTCAAAAATTATCTCATCACGCTTAGCCCGCTCGCAGATCGTGATGATCAGCTTATCGTTACCCGGCTTCAAACCGCCGTGTCGAGTGTGATGAAGGGAAACCTCGCCATCGCCCTCATTCAAGGCACGCTCACCGGCACCGGGCTGTTTCTGTTCGGCGTACCCAACGCCGCGCTGTGGGGGAGTATGGCGGCCATCACGGCGCTCATCCCAGGCGTGGGAACAGCGATCGTTATCACCCCGGCCGTTATTTTCCTCTTCCTCACCGGCCACGCCCTCGCAGCCTTTGGACTATTGCTTTGGGGGATGATCGCCGTAGGGCTTATCGACAACCTCCTTGGCCCCACGCTCGTAGGCAGCGGGATGAAACTCCACCCCCTGGTAGTTCTCCTTGCCGTGATCGGCGGCCTTACCTTTTTTGGCCCCTTTGGCTTCCTCCTCGGCCCCTTGGCCGTGAGCCTGCTCCTGGCCTTTATTGAGCTCTACATCGCCCTCAAAAAACGAAACGGCCACGAAACATCCTAATTTTATAAGACGGCTAGAGTTGACATTTTAGGGATTTTTGCGTATCATCGTTTCGCTAGTCTCAATAACGAGCTAGTGTCTCTCAACAAGCGAGGTTCCTTTGAAAAGAACATTCCGGTTCGTGTGCCACGCGGATGCCCTTCCGGGCGCAAATGATTTCGCCCGGTCACTTTCTCCCGCTGGTCGTGAAACGGCACAAGCCGTTGGAGCGCTCTGGCAACGGGAGGGTTTTGTTCCGGATACTGTTATCGTGTCCCGCACGATACGAGCAATAGAAACGGCGGTAGCCGTATGCCCGGAGGGCGTGACGATTAATCTCGCGGACGCACTCTATTTCGGTAAAGACCCAGAGTGGCGCGAACAGCTGTTGTCAGGATTTGAGCGTCTCCCCCAGAACGCAACGTTGTCTATGCAGCTTGCGGACGCCCAGCTTGAACCCATCATAAATGCCTACGGGGCAGCGGCCGCGAGGTATATCCTGGGTCAACTCAAACCGGATGATCGCCGCGTCGCGGTCGTCGGTCATGCGGCGTTCCTTCCCATTACCATCTGGTATGTCAGCGGCAAAAAAGACTCGACAGCGCTGACGCTGCGGATCGCGAAAGGTGGAACGTATGAGCTCACGATCAGTCTGGACACAGAAAGGAGCATCCCTTGACAACACAAAATGACAAAGCTCTCGTGCGGCTCGTCCGGTATGGCGAACTCGCGAAGGATCCGAGTCCATCCACCGGTGATCTTACGCCGGAGAGTCACCGGAAAGCCCTAGAGCTTGGGGCAGCCTGGCGAGCAGAGGACTTTGTCCCTCAACTCGTCATAAGTTCTCCAACACCCTGCGCCATGAGAACGACGGAAGCGGTGTGTATGGATCTCTGTGGCGAGGATTTTTTTCCTCTGCATCGAGAAGAGTTCTATATGGGGCATAATAATAAATGGCGCGAGCTGTTCACGAGCCTCTCCAAACGCATTGGGGATCAGCCACCTCACGTGTATCTTGCGGATGAAGATGCGCGTCGCATCCTCATGAAACACGCAAAAGAGGCGTGGGCTAAACTGCTAAAACTTCTGTCTCCACGAACAGCAACACACGCCGCTCTGTTTGGAGACGAGCTTTTGCTTATTGCCCTCGAGCAGTTCGCGATGCCTAAAGAAGAAGGCACCATCATTCCGCGGCTCGGTCCATGCGAATCGCGCGAAATCATTGTGCGATACGCGTGAAAAATCTGAAAAACCTATTCCCACCCGATGCCTGGAGGCCATCGGGTGGTTTTCATTTTGTGGAGAAACCTTCTCTTGCAAGGTTGGATTGACAATCCGATGTTCACACGCGATAGTAGGCACATTACCAAGGGGCATTCTCCATCATCTTTATGAAACAAGCATTGATCCGTTTCTTCACAAATCGCTACCTCCTCTATGCCCTTTTTTGGGTTTATAACGGCATCTACATGCTTTTCGTGAGCACCACGGCGCCGTTTTTGTTCCAAGAACTTTCAAATGCGGCGCAGGAGATCCCCTGGAACGTGGCGGTGATGGCCTATATTTTACTCCTCACCCCTGCGGCAGCCATCGCCGTGGGGGCGTTTACCCGTTTGCGAAAAGATCCAAAAAAATTGGTTACGTTGCTCTTTTGCATCGAGATGCCCCTGATTTTTTTGGCGCTTATCCGGATGATCTTCATTCGGCAGATGACGCCCGTATTGTGGTATTTTACCCTTGGAAGTTTTGTGAGCGTGATCGGAACGCTCTTTTTGCTTTTTAAAGAACAGGCGCGCACAAAACTTCAGCAAGCACTATATACCGCTTCCCAAGGAGCGGCGTTGCTGCTTGCTGGGTATGGCGCGCTGCTCGCGCTGTTCTTCCTTCCAATTATTATTGCCTTTTTTATTCGTGGATTTATTTCCTTTCCGTATCTGGACGTGTGGGAAACGCTTGTCGACACAAAAGGGTTGGCCTTTTTCTCCATCCTCTTTTCCCTTCTTCTCGGCATTGTCACTCTTGGATTTTTCCTGGCCTCTCCGATCATTACCACCACGTTGTACGCGCGATCCTTCTTGGCAACGCTCACACGGCTCCAAAAGCATTTTTCTGTGCGTGTCGTGGGCGGCGTCACGGGGGCTGCAACCGTGCTTCTGATTTTTATCGGCGTTCTCCTCTCCCTCCAATCAGGCAAAGACATCTCGATGAAGTATCAAGCCATCAATACGCAACACGTTGATACCTTTGCCGAGCAACAGGAACTCGCCGCCACCCTTGTTCAGGAAGAAGAGGAACTCCGTCGCGATCTTCGTACGGCGTACCTGGCAAAATATCGTTATATCGGCGATGCCTCGAGCAATATCCTCACCGAGGGATACCAAACCCAAGTGGGATTCACCAAAGAAAATGCGGAAGGGTTTCAACGTCTGTTCAACCATTTAGCATCGCCCTTCATTTACCGCGGAACATTTAACGCCGACGTTGAGCGCGCCGAAAAACAATACCGCGCCCTGTTCGACACGCATATCCAAGATGGAGAAAAGGAGGCGATTCGCGATGCGCTCTCTTCCACCAATACCCGCGATCCGCTTAAAGCGAGTTTGCTGGATCGTGATGAAACGCACGTTCATGTTGCAGAGCACTTGGTGTCGGCGAACATGTATGAGGATATCGGCATGGCCGTTGTGCAGGTGGAAGAATCCTACACAAACACCACCGACGAGTTTCAAGAGGTTTTCTATACCTTCTCTCTGCCAGAATCCGCCGTGATGACCGGATTGTGGCTTGGGCCGGAACTGGAATATGAAGGGGTGATCGCCCCCAAAGGTGCAGCACGACGCACATACGAAAATCAAATACGGCTCCGACCCGTAGACCCGGCGCTCTTGGAGCAGGTGGGGCCGCGACAATACACCTTGCGCGTATTCCCGATTCCACCGGAAGGGCAGCTCTTAACGGGTGAAGAAGTCGACAAGGGGGTCGTGATAAAACCGCAACGCATCCGCTTTGAGTACACCGTTCCCCATATCACCCGCGACATCCCATTGCCCGTTATCGCCGAGGAACGGAATGTGTATCGTGATCAACACACCATCGAACGGATCACCGTGGATGGTCGCGCCGCAGAAGCACGAAACGGCATGATCGCGCGCAACACACAAACGCCTTGCCCAACGAATGTGGTACAAACGCCCGTTCCGGGAGTGCCGGATCAGATGTTCTTGTACATCCCTCATAGCCAAAATCCGATCATGAAGGGCTCCTGGAGCTGTGCGAATGAGCTCGGTGATCCGCTCGCGGCAATTCGTGGCCAGCGTATCGCGCTCATGATCGACACCTCTTACAGCAACCGCGATTTCGATATCCCGGCGTTCCTTAATGAGCAGATGCCGCTTGCACGCCTTGCGGAGCAGGGGAACACGGTGGATCTGTTTTACTTCAACACCATATTGAGCGAACGCATCGCCCTTACACCGGAATCCGTTGCGCACATCACGCCGCCCATCCCGTTTGGCGGCACGGATCGTATTCGGGCGCTTGATGCCCTTCCTGCGGGATACAGCGCCGTATTCCTTGTGACAGACGCGAGCGCAGAAGATGAAGAAACCACGATCGCAAAACCAAACGCCGAGTATTTGCCGCTCTACCTCATCCATCCGAATGGCCGCTTCCCGGCATATCACGATGCGTTGACCCACCGTATCCTTACCAATCGGGGAGCAGTGGTGTCGTCGCCGGAAGAAGCGCTGGCGCATCTCGGCACAACACAAACCCTGCACAACCTCGCACTTCCCGTAAACGGAAATTCAACCGCACCCACGGCGGTCATCGGGAGCGATGCGTACGGTGTATGGCTCAAAACGGCGATGCCGACCAATGATTTGCTCCCATGGCTCACCGGAGACATCACGCTCACCGTCGCTGGCCCTGACCCACTCCAAAAAACGGCAACAGCACTGTGGGCTCGATCACTCATCGCTGCCGGAAAGCCCGCGGAAGACATTCACCGTATCGTGGAACAATCTCCGGCCGTGACGCCCTACTCATCGTTTATCGCACTCGTCACCCGTGGGCAGGAGCAGCAGTTGGAACGAGCGGCGGGGCAGGATGATGCGTTTGAGGTAACGTTCGATGTTACGGGAGGAGAAATCCTTAATCACCCCATGGGTCAGGCGGCTCTTACGGTGGGCGGCGTGCCCGAACCGGAAGAGTGGGCACTCATCTTCTGCGGAATTGGCCTGCTCCTTTTCCACCAACGGCGGCGGGTATCGGCACTTGTCCGGGCATCCATCAACAGAGGGTCATGAGGCACATCTCATCGCACGATCTACGCCGCAAGGGAGTTCAATTCCTTGCGGCGTATACGGATGGAGCGGTGCTTTTTTTATTCGCAATCTTTTTTCGCAATGCGCTCGCCTGGTTGGGGCGCCTTGTCACCGGAGCGGATATCCAACCGATCCATGTGGTGATCGTCGCCGCGATTCTTGCCGTGGCTGTCTGTTTTCTTCGACACCGTCACCCCGCACGCATCACGCAATCCCGCGCCGTCACCATCGCTCTTATCGCCGCATTGAGCCTCGACCTTCTTAACACCGCGCTGTGGCACACGTTCATTCTTTCCGCGAGCGCAGCCATTTTGGCAGGGTACGCCCTGCTTGGATGGTTCATGGAACAACGGCATTGGCGGCGTGGATGGTTTCTTGCCATCGTGGTGCTCTTTACGCTCCCGTTCATCGAGCACATCCAAACCTTTCTTGGATTTCCCGTGCGCGTGTTCACGGCATCGATCGTGAGCCACCTCATGAATCTTATGGGGGTTGAGAGTATTTCCAGCGCCACCGTGATCCTTACAGAAAACAATGCCAGCGTGGTAGACCTCCCATGCAGTGGGGTAAAAAGTTTGTACACGGGCGCGCTGTTCCTTTGTGGGCTGTATTTTTTTCAACGCGTTACGCTCTCTCTTCGGCTTCTGCTGATCACGGCGGTGTATCTTGTTTCGCTGCTTGCCCTGAATATCTGGCGCGTGTTCAGCCTCGTGTACCTCTATGACGTTTTACAATTCACCGACATTGCCAATCACATGCATGTGATCATCGGCATTGGAGGCTTTATCGCAAGCGGCCTCCTGGCACTTTGGCTAACGACGCGATTTCTCCCACGCGCACCCCGTGATGAGCGTACCCACGCGACAACGCAGCCGACATCGACGAAGGTGATTATTATTCCCCTCTGTATCCTTCTTGCATTTCTTGCGGTTGATACCGTCGTTGCGACCATCTACGACCCTGTCCGCGATGCGCCCAACGCTCTTTCATCTGATCGTGCGTTCAATATCGCCATCCCCGGCACCACGCTCAATCCGCTGTCGCTCACCGAGCAAGAAAAAATCTATTTTGAGAACCGCGAGGTTTCATTCGCTCAAAAATATGCCGGGCAAACAAATAACGGAACGGCCTTTACGCTTCTCCTTGTAAAAAGTGCGTCCTGGCGCACACATCACAATCCAGAAGTGTGCTTACAGGGGATGGGGGAGCGGATCGTTCAAACACATCTTATCCGTCTACCCAACAGCACGACCATTCGAGAAGTACGATTGGATCGTGGCCACGGAACCGCGTTGTACTGGTTTATTCAGGAACAGGACGGGAAAATTCTCGCAGACTATTCTGAACGCGTGTGGCAGGGGTTGCTAAACCCCGGGCAGCCATGGACCCTTGTGGAAATTGGTCTCGCGGAGGGGATCGATACGCGCCAGGAGGAGATCACGGAGCTCATCAACGCAATCAACCACGCCCTTCAGCAAACGGATCACCGCGATGCGCCGAAGAGTGACACCTAACCCGTTTTGCGCTACCCTATCCCAACTATGACGCCTGCCATCTCTATTCAAGGCCTTTCGAAGCAGTATGCAAAAGGTCCCAAAGCGCTTACAAACGTGAGCTTTGATGTAAAAGACGGCGATTTTTTTGCGCTGTTGGGCGCAAACGGCGCAGGGAAAACCACCATCATCGGCATCCTTACCGGGCTCGTCACAAAAACAGAGGGGACGGTTACTGTGTGCGGGCATGATCTGGATAAGGATCCCAACGCCGTAAAGGCCTGCATCGGCGTGGTGCCGCAGGAATTCAACTTTAATATTTTTGAAAAGTCGTTCAACATCGTGCTCGACCAGGCCGGATTTTATGGCGTGCCACGAAAAGAAGCGGCCATTCGCGCCGAAGAGATTTTTAAGGCGCTCGATTTGTGGGATAAAAAAGATACCATGAGCATGCGGCTTTCTGGGGGGATGAAGCGCCGTTTGTTGATTGCACGCGCGCTCATCCATCGCCCAAAAATCTTGTTGCTTGATGAGCCAACGGCGGGCGTTGACGTGGAATTGCGTCACGGCATGTGGGCATACCTCAAACAATTGAATGCGGCCGGCACGACGATCGTGCTCACCACGCACTATCTGGAAGAAGTGGAGCAACTTTGTCGCAATGTGGTGATTCTCAAAAAAGGGGAGAAGGTGAAGGACTCCACGGTAAGCGAGCTGTTAGACGCCATCCCGCAATCCACCTATCGCGTCACACTCGATCGCGATCCGGCAACCGTTGCCGTGGCAGATGGGCTACAGCTCACTCCCATCGACACCAAAACCGCCGACATCGAAATCTCGGAGGGATCTTCGCTCGAAAAAGCGCTCACCGCTTTGGCCGCCGCCGGTGCGCATGTGCAGGATATTCGCCCCACGGCAAACAAGATTGAAAAAGCGTTTTTGGAGCTCACCCAATAAATATGTCCTCCCTCCATTTCATCGCTCTTCAAACCCTGCTCCACCGGGAGCTCGTCCGTATTTTCCGTATCTGGAAACAAACCTTCATCCCGCCGATCATCACCCAAACACTTTACTTTGTGGTATTCGGCGCCTTTATTGGGTCACAGGTTGCACCGGTCGCCGGGATCTCCTACATGGCCTTTATTGTGCCCGGCATCGTGATGATGTCCATGATTACTGGCGCGTTCATCAACGTCTCGTTCTCGTTTTACTTTACGAAGTTCGGACGGAGCGTGGAAGAAATGCTCGTAAGCCCCATGCCAGATTGGCTCATGCTCGTGGGATACGTAACGGCCGGCGTGGTGCGAGCGCTCCTCACCGGTGCGGTGATCTTGGTGGTGTCGGCGCTGTTTGTGCGGCCCACGATTGAGCACGTATGGGTGATGCTCCTGTTCGCCACGCTCACGGCCGCCGTATTTGGCCTGGGTGGATTTTTGAATGGGATGCTCGCCAAAGACTTTGATGGCGCCGGAAGTTTTGCCACGTTTGTGCTCACGCCCCTTACATATTTGGGCGGAGTATTCTATTCGCTCGACATGCTCCCACCGGTGTTTAAAGCGATTTCGTACGCCAACCCCATCGTATACATGGTAGACGGCTTCCGCTACGGATTCTACGGTATTCACGACACAAACCTGTGGCTTGGATTTGGCTTCCTCCTCATTGTGGGTGGCATTCTTACCACCATCAATCTCGTTCTTCTTAAAAAAGGAACCGGACTCCGCTCATAAAAAAGAGCACACCCGACAGGACTGAACCTATCGGGCGGCAGAAGAAGAAAACATGTAGACCGTATCGTCGCTATTCCGGAAGCACTGGCGGCGAAGGTGGGGGAGAAGAGGGAGCGGGAAGAGGACGAACGGGAGGTTCGCGGACTGTTCCGACCCATGTTACAGAGGTCGGTTGTTGTCCGCGTTGTCCGCTATGAGAGGAAGCGGTTCTTGACCCTCCAAATCCTGCCGGGGGACCAAAAGAATCGTTTTTAGAATCCGTCACTAAGAAACTCCTTTTTGCACGAGTTGTGCACGGTGATCATACGCCGCTTGCGGAAAGGCGGCAATGGATCACGTCCGTTGCAACCTGCCGTACGATCAGGTACAACAATGCCATGCTCACCCTCGAAGAGTTAACCGGGCAACTCCGCGAAAAATCCCATGCCATCGTGCCGTTTTCGTTGCGGCATGCAGATTTTCAACAGGCGATTGACCGATTTGTCCGATTCTTAGCACTGCCGCTCCCCGAAAAGGAACAGGTGTATTACAACATGGATTTAGGTGATGATCGCGGCGCCGATATCGGGTACCAGCGACGGTTACGTTCCGAGGGAAAAATCGATAACCGAGAATTTTTCCACTATCACCCCATCGCCGAGGAAAAATTCAGCGCCGCATCCCATCAGCACCCCGAACTCCGAGAGCTCTTAGATGCCGCGCGGCGCATCTACAACGAAAGCAAACAAACCATGAGCGATGTGTTGCGCGCGTTCGACGCATCCTATCCCGGTTTGCACGCACGCTTTTTTCCAGAACACACGGAGCCCAACTTTTGCGTTCGCTTCCTCAAATACGACATGGCAACGCCCGGTGAATTCCTCGCCAAAGGGCACTACGATCGCGGAGGCTGCACGCTCGCCCTTGCCGAAAGCGCGCCCGGGTTGCGTATCGGCATCGATGATCTTCATCTCCGCGACGTTATTCACGACGAAGGAAAAGCCCTCTTCATGCCCGGTCTCAGTTTCCCCGAATTCACAAACGGTGACATTCCGCCCACCTGGCATGATGTCGTGCAAAAAGGGGAGGATGCCTACAGCCCCGACATCGCCCGCTGGGCCATCGTCTTTTTCGCCGACACCTACATAAAACCCAAAACCACGTGGGAAGATCGGCACCGTCCACAGCGAATATGAAGCCTGATTTTACCTTTCACGACTGGGTGCTCGAGGATTTATTCCAGGGGATTAACGGCATCACCTCGCGCCCCATGTTTGGCGGGTTTGCGTTTTACCTCAACAAAAAAATCTTCGCGATCATCGCAAAAAATCAGCTCTACTTTAAAGCCGACGCCGCAGCCATCCCGATCTTTAAAAAACATGGCAGCACCCCGTTTCAATACACGGCCAAAGATCGCTCCCTCGTTACCATGTCCTACTGGTCACTCCCCGAAGAAATCCTCGAAGAGCCCACAGACATCGAGACATGGATCCGCCGTGCTGCCGCCTCTACTCGCCCCCTACGCAAACGCCCTCACGAATCTCCCCAATAGCCTCACCACCGCCACCGACTCCCTCTTCATTTCAAAGCGATCGTTGCGGTGGTGCCTTTTCACGGTCGAAGGCGATAGCCGAGAGCCGTGGAAAGGTCACCCCGCCGATCGCGTATCCCTTATGACCAGTACCGCAAATTCCGATCACCACCTAACCCCCCAAGAACACGACGTCCTCCGTAACAACGGCACCGAACCCCCCTTCTCCGGCGCTTACTGGAACGAACACGCCGACGGGATGTACCACTGCAAATCCTGCGGCGCCGCCTTATTCAAAAGCGACGCTAAATTCGATTCCGGCACCGGTTGGCCCAGCTTTGACGAGCCCGCGAATGCCGAACACGTGGAGCTCATCGCAGACCACACGCACGGCATGCGCCGCACCGAAGTGCGCTGCAAAGCTTGCGGGAGTCACTTAGGCCATCTATTCGACGACGGCCCCACAAAAACTGGTAAGCGCTATTGCATCAATTCCTGCGCCCTATCCCTAGAGAAAAAATCATCTTGAAAAATCCTTGATACGCCATTGCTTCTCCACATCTCCCTGCGTATACTGCCCCCATATGGATCACGTTGTTCACTTTGAGATCCCTGCCGACAATGAAGATCGCGCGCAGGCGTTTTACGAAAAAACGTTTGGCTGGAGCATTTTCAAATCGCCCATCCCAAACTGGGACTACCGCCTTGCGAACACCGTTGAGACGGATGAAAAAGGCTGGCCCAAGTCGCTCGGCGTGATCAACGGTGCGATCGCTCCCCGCAAAGCGCCAGAGGATAAACCCATGGTGGTGATTAAAGTAGATCTCTTGGAAGACGCTCTCACACGCATTACCGCAGGTGGGGGAGAGATCACCATGCAGCCCACCCCCGTAGGAGAGATCGGTATTTACGCAAAATTCAAAGACACCGAAGGCAATATTCTCGGCGTGTGGCAGGATCTCAAAAAGCCTGCCGACCCATCCGCAACAGCCGCGTAAGAGTGTCAAAAAAAGACTTGAAACGCTCATCGTTTCGAGTCTTTTTTATTCTTACAACCTCATGCTTGCGCCATCAATAAAATATCTGTATGATCTTGCCCCAATCGGTAGATGGTCTGCCGATGTGTACATTCCACCGTAAACTAGGGCAAAAAAAGAAGATGAAACAAGTATCGGGTTCCACGCCTCTTCAAGATCTCTTACATGCCAACGCGCTCGCGAGCGCGCAGCATGCACCAACCAGTGAGCACGACGGACGAATCCTCATGCTCGTCGCAAGACGCTTCCATCTCACAGTGTTCAGCTGCTCCGAGGGGAGTGTTAATGTACGAGAGGCTCTTAAGCTTCCTCATGAAGCGCTCCGCTGCGTCCGGTCGCCTGGGTGTCTGGATCACGACATCTGCTCTGTGGCGAGCACCGAAGAGGGCCATCGATGGCATCAAGCGCACCTCTCCAAGCATATCCCGTTACAGCATCCACGACGGATGCCCGAGATTCGACTCTTCGTCGTCCACTATTCAAAAAAGCATCGCGCGGGTTCGTGCGCCATATGGGAACATAACACCGCGGCCGCGCTGAGTGCGATGGAGGCGTTGCAGGAGACCTTCGCGAAAATCTACAAAGGAACGATGGTTCCTCTCGTCGTCCTCTTCAACACGGACGATGGGGAGATTACCCTCAAAACACCAAGTGGAGATTTTTATGGGGTATCTCATCTTGAAGATCCGCGGCCTGCCGAAGCCGAAATAGAATCGGGTCTCCGACAAGCCCTCCCAAAAGAATGGCCGCCGCTCGCGGCTCTTACGGGAGATCCCTGGAGAGACGCGTTCTATCATGAGATGGCCGGCTATTTGGCCGCAAACGCTCGGCATATTCAAGAAACGCGCGCGGCGATCCACTCAGGAGAGCGGTTGATTTACCCCTTTGGCCACCAAGAGCGCATCCTGTTCATCGGGAACGGTGCCGTGGGAATCGACGGATGGAATAGGGCATTTCATGTACAGCCACGAGACCCGATGACCACAACGCGGCATGCGATGATCGGATTCCGTACGGTTGCGCTCGCAACAATACGAGAAGCGATTCGGCTTCAACAAAGTGATTTCTCCATTCCCATTGTGTTCGGGATCTCGCATAGCGATAAGGAGTTATGCGATGAGCGCCTTGCCGCCGCTACCGCCCTGGCACTTTGGAAAGGAGCGGGTCGAACCCAAGGGCTCCAGGAAACGATCCGACGAGCACACCGAACGACCTTAGAATTTATCGCTGAACGGTTGGCCGTCGAGCAGATATCCGTTCCCTTACAGTTTCCCCTCAATAGCCTCGTCGAAAAGGTTTCTCCGCTCTTCGCCACGGTGTCGCAAAAAACGGGGCGTATCAACCCCATGACGACAAACGCCCTGTAGTAGCGCGTACAGCTCCCCACCCCAACACTCGGCGGTGGGGAGCTGAAATTGTTTTACAGCGATTGGATAAAATCGCCTCCTGTTATTTTGCATAAAAAGAAAAAGACCAACGCGAGTGCGAAGGTCAGTTTCAGGGAGTGGGTGACCTGGAAGAGGTCGCCCGGGTTAATAGTTCAGAGTGCGGCGTACTCTTGCTTCGCTCCGCACACTTGGTTAATTCCGATAAACACTTCGATCGTTCCATCGACGTTTTCGGGAATCGGGGGGAGAGACTTCATCCCCGCTTCGTAAGCCGCTTCCTTGCTATCAAAGCGTCCCAGATCGGCTCGACCAGTGACTCCCCAGAGGCAGTGGGTGTGAGCGTCGATCGATCCAAATATCTTGGTGGGGCTTTCCTTGCTTACAGCGGGCTTATCGTTCGCCACTTGAACCACAATCTCAGTCGTCGCAGCTTCCGTCTGAGGGCGACTAATCGCCTCCAGTTGAATCTGCGCTACGCGTTCCTCGAGGGAGGGGACGACAATGTCCGACTCTCCGAAAACGGGCGCTTTCGCAGCAGGCGTAATAGCCTGGCCGCAAGCCGAGAAAAGGAGCGCGGAAACCAGATAGCAGAGAATTTTCGTTACGATGTTCATCTTTCAAAGTCCTTCTGTTGAGAAGCTTTTGCCTCGGTGGTTGCTGTCCAGAGCTAGGGGGCATTCCCATCGTTCTGAACACTAATACTGTATCATATACTTTACATATTGTCAAGTATAATTTACTGCTAAAAATCATTCATTTGGCTATATAAAGCAAAGCCCCCTACATTTGCAGGGGGCTTTGTTGAGGGACTTGTTTAGTATCCCTTATGAATTGCTCTTCTTTTCTGGCAAAAACTTCGCGTCTGCGGACCAGGCACCAGCACCCATGCAGGCAAGGGCGATGGCGATACCCAGGATAAGGAGATCCGTATCAGATTGTGGAAACGCGAATTTCTTCACAAAAATCAGGATCACCACAAACTGCACAGCCACAAGCGCAGCCACGTAACGGGTAAAGAGCCCCGCGAGCAACATCAAGCCGCCCACAAACTCAAGAAGCGCCACGATGTAGGCCATGAGCATAGGCAAAGGGAAGTTCATCATTTGCAACATCCCCGAAAAACCGTCGATCCCACCGAACAGCTTTGGATACCCATGAAGCACCAACACCACGGCCGCCACGAGGCGAAGGGCGAATAGAGACTTCGCTTGAAGGAATGCAGGAGACTTGGAGAACATAAAAGGGGTTAAAGATTAGTAGGAAAAGTATAGCACACCAGAGCAAAACATTCTGGCTCAAGGTTATTACGCCGTGAGGACTGTTTGAGTCCCGCGAAGCGGACGAGTTCCGCAGCGGCGTAATAGCCTTGAGCCAGAATGTTTTGCTTTGGTGTGCTATACTTCCAACATGCACGGTCGAAAGAAGCAACAGCCGAACACCGCACACGCAAGTGTGTGGGCCGCATTAACCGTTGGCGCATTCCCCATTGTTGCCATCACCTTTAGCTGGTTGGGCGTTCCACCGCTTCAGAGTTTTCTTTCTGGCGCAGCGGCTTCGCTCCTCATACTCCTGGCCGAGGGGATTACGCGGCGGCGATGGTGGATCTCTGAACCGGCCATCGCAGAACTTTTTGAAGATCCGTCGTTTGCACGCCGGCTTCTCGTTGTTCTCGCCGTCGTCGTGCTCCTCTTTCAAACCTTTATTCTCTCCGGTTTCCTTACCAACAGGTCTTTTGATGTAAGCGTGGCGCGCATGATCCTCGCGCGTCAGTGCACAGATCCACAACACATGCTTTTTGTTTCGTTGTGCCGTAGTGCCGCCATGCCCGCCGAAAGCGTTAGGGATTCTGACGCCGTTTATTTAGCCGTTCGGAATGCGGCGGAATCACGACTCCTCCCCGGCGGATTTGTTACCTGCGCTCTCACGCCGCGCACCCTCAAAACCACCCCCACCGCTGCAACCATCGAAGCGCTCGTGCGTTGCGATCGATGGATGCTTGGGAATATTGTGCGCCAACCCACATCGATCACATTTGCCGAGCAGGTGATCACCGCCACGCTCCACGTCTCCGACGATGGCATTTACCATGTCGACCGCTGGACGAATACGGACCCTGCCACGCCCCTCACCTCCGCACAGCGCGACACCCTCCGCCGCCAAACCTTCCGCCGAGCCATGGAAGCCCTCTCTTCCCGTTAAGCCATGAAGGTGTGAAGTCCAGATTTTTTGCGCACACACGGGGCATGTCCTTATTTATGGGCTGCGAGATTGTCCCGTATATTGAGGGGAAGAGAAAACAGCTCTCGCCCATAAATAAGGACATGCCCCGTGTGTGCGCAAAAAATCTGGACTTCCTCCAAAATCTGGACTTCCTCCTATGACCATCTCTTTTTACGGAGCCGCTCGTGAGGTGACAGGCTCTTGCTCGCTTGTACAAACCGCACGTACGCGGCTGTTGATTGATTGCGGCATGTTCCAAGGGTCTGCGTATGCGGATGCAAAAAACTATCAGGATTTTCCGTTTGACCCATCGAGTATCGATGGTGTGGCGCTTACCCACGCGCACCTCGACCACGTTGGCCGCCTCCCCAAATTGGTAAAAGATGGGTTCCGCGGAAAAATTCATGCCACACCGCCAACCTGCGATATCGCGGGGGTGGTGATGGAAAATGCCGAGCAACTCATGTGCGATGAGGAAGAACGCGAATGTCGGCCGCGACTCTACGGCATCCCCGATGTGGAACGCACCATGAAACGGATGAAGCGCGTGGATTATTCCCGTTGGGTAACCCTCGGAGATCTCCGATTCCGTTTTCGTGATGCCGGGCATATTTTTGGCTCTTCGTTTATCGAAGTGGAACAGATCGGTGGGCCGCGCGCCATTTTTTCCGGCGATTTGGGAAACCGCGATGCGCCATTTTTGCGACCGACGGCGCAACCAGCCACGGCTGATGCGCTTATCGTAGAGTCCACGTACGGAAATCGACTTCACGAAAATCTCGCCGTTCGCACAGAGCGATTACGCGAGGTAATCGTGTCTACGATCAAACGGAAAGGTGTTCTCCTGATCCCCGCATTTGCCGTTGAACGAACGCAGGAGATCTTGTACGAAATCCACCAAATGGGGGAGCATGGCGGCCTCCCGCATGTGGACGTGTATCTGGATAGCCCCATGGGAATCAAGATCGTCGACATTATCAAACGCTATCCGGAATATTACGACCGCGCGGCTCTTCGGCGAGTATCCGTGGGGAAAGACCTGTTCCGTTTTCCAAACTTGCACCGCACGCCATCTAAACAAGAATCCAAGCAGATCAACACCGCACCGCGACCAAAAGTGATCATCGCCGGGGCGGGGATGATGAACGGCGGCCGCATTTTGCACCATCTCATCCGCTATCTGGGAGATTCAAAAACCACGCTTCTCATCGTGGGCTATCAAGCATCCGGCACGCTCGGCCGCAAACTCTACGAGGGAGCAAAAACGGTCACCGTGATGGGGGAGCGCATCCAGGTAAAAGCGAACGTGGTAGCCCTCGGGGCATATAGCGCGCATGCGGATCAACGAAAGTTGCTCGACTGGATTGGGAGCGCGCCATCCCTCCCCGCACATGTGTACTGCACGCACGGCGAAGAGGGCGCGGCCGTGGCGCTCGCCAGCCGTGTTACCGAAGAGCTCGGCATCCCAGCCGATGTTCCGCGGCCAGGGGATACGATTGTGCTAAAATAATCTCATGTTCTCCTGGTTCTTTTTTGCCATCGTTGGCCATGTCGCAAATGGCGCGGCGTTTGTGATCGATAAAACACTCCTGCGCGGAAGTTTTAAGCGCCCGGCCACGTATGCGGCGCTTATCGGCACACTCTCCATCGTTGTCCTTATCTTGATCCCGTTTGGCGTAGCGATCCCTGATGCCCGCGGATGGATCCTTATGGCTGCCTCTGGAGCCACGTTCGTGTTTGCCCTATGGGCTTTTTTTGCCGCGCTGGCCAACGGAGAAGCGAGTCGCGTTGTGCCCGTGGTCGGATCGCTCATTCCGCTGATCACGCTCGCTGGCACCGCCACCTTTTTAGGGGAAACGCTCACCGCAACACAAGGCGCTGGTTTTTTTCTTCTCCTCGTGGCCACCGTGATTCTTTCTGGCGGTAAACGTACAGAGCGGTTGCAGATGAAAACGATCGGCGTTGCGATCCTGGCAGCCGTGCTGTTCGCCTTCTCCAGTGTTACCGCCAAAGCGATGTACGACGGATACGGATTCCTATCAGGATTCACGCTTTCGCGGCTCTTTAGCGTCGGTGCGGGCGTGCTCCTCCTTGTGATCGACCGACGTGCCTATCGTGAACTCCTGGCCGGATTCTTCAAAAAACAACCGGCCAAAAAAGGCGACGTTAAAAACGCCATCGGATGGGTTGTGGGCGCTCAAGTGCTCGGCGGGATCGGTTTTTTGGGTGTGCAATACGCCACTTCTCTTGGCAGCGCCGCACTTGTGAACGCGCTCCAGGCCGTGCAATACGCCTTTCTGGTTCTCGTGGCGTTTGTCCTGTCCAAACGCGCACCACTCTTACTCGGCGAGAGCGTCCGACTCCCCGTTGTGTTGCAAAAAGGCGTCGCGATTCTTCTTGTTGCCATCGGACTATGGCTAGTAGTGTAGGGTTAGAAGCAGAATGCTTTAGCACACACCGGAGGCATGCCTGATTTATGGGCGAGAGCTGTTTTGTCTGCCCCTCCCCCCGCGGAACAATCTCGCAGCCCATAAATCAGGCATGCCTCCGGTGTGTGCTAAAGCATTCTGCTTCTAACCCCCTCTCTACATGCTCTCTCTCCACCTTCGTCCAGCGCCGATCCTCACCATCTGCATCCTGGTTGGGGTGAGCATCGTATTGCTCATCGCTTTTTTATGGCTCCCGTTGCCATGGAAAACAAAAACGCCCGTCGCGCTTGCGCCCGGTGTCACGTTTAGCCAAACCTACGCCACCTCGCTCGGGCTCAACTGGCGCGAAACACTCACCGCGATTCTCGACGACTTGGGCGTTCGTCGTTTTCGCATTCCGGCCTACTGGAGCATCGTGGAGCCCGTAGAAGGATCGTTCGATTGGTCGTCTCTCGATTTCCAGATGGACGAAATCGCTCGCCGCGGTGGCCGTGTCACTCTTGCCGTGGGGCTCAAACTCCCACGTTGGCCAGAATGCTGGATGCCCACGTGGGCCGCCGAACTCCCAACGGCGGAGGAGCATGTGGCGCGAAACACCTACATCACCGCTGTGGTGGAGCGGTATCGCGCACATCCTGCGCTCGAATCCTGGCAGGTAGAGAATGAAGCATTTTTCCGATTTGGCGAATGCCCCGAACCGGATCGCGCATTTTTTAAGCAAGAAATTTCGCTTGTGCGTGATCTGGATCCGCATCACCCCATTTTCACCACTGATTCCGGGGAGCTCTCCACCTGGCTCGCCACGGGGCCGCTCGTGGATCGATTAGGCGTAAGCGTGTATCGTGTGGTGCGATCGCCCCAGGGATCTGTCCTTTCCTACGACTGGATTCCACCTCACTGGTATGCCCGCCGCGCCGCGCTCATCGCCCCGTGGCTCCGTGGACCAATTTCCATTTCTGAATTCCAGATGGAGCCGTGGGTGCAGCGCGGCGTTACCGAAACACCGCTCGAAGAACAGTTTGAAACATTCAACATCCAGCGCATGCAAAAAAATTTCGCCTTTGCAGAGCGCATGGGCATCCGCGAAATCTCCTTTTGGGGGGTGGAATGGTGGTGGTGGATGAATACCCAGCACAATGATCCTTCCTTTTGGAATCATGCCAAGCTCTTTTTTACGCGATACGCCCCATAAAAAGAAGATATTGACGACCCCAAAAAGAGGAGTATCCTTTCCGGTTACCGGAATAATCCTATCCCGGTAATATACAAAGAAAGGTCTCGAATGGCTCAAACCAGCTTTACCAATCTCAGTCACTTTCGCCCCACGGCGGCGGCTGAGACAAACGCAGAGAAATGGTTAGACAATGTTTTGCTCGCCGTGGCGACATCGACCAATTCGTTCGCCCGCATCTCTAGAGAATTTGTACAGGCCAACAAAGAAACCCATGTAAGACAGATCCAGGCTCGGCTGATCGACGAGGGAACTAAAAAGCCCGTCCAAGACAGCTCACTCAGGCCACTGGCCTCCCTCGTCATCGACAAGTTCGAAAAAGAGCTCGGAGAGCGTGGGGGTAAAAATGTTTTTCGCTTCGACGGATCCACTGGGAGCTTCGTCGAATTCAATTGGACCTATGCAGGAGAGCTCGTGCGTTTCAGAGTAGAACGCCATGTCGCGAATGGACGTGGCGAATTCCGGATCAAACAGCTACGAACACCAAAAAACTATCAAGCGGCTTAGCCGCTCTCTCACCGGGCTCTTCGGAGCCCCTCAGCCTGCCGCCGTGTGTACCCCCTGGTGCCCGGCGGCTTTTCGTTGACGTAAAATCTGTTTTCCGATATACTCCGCGCGATCATATGGAATTACGCAACATCGCCATTATCGCGCACGTAGACCACGGCAAAACCACGCTGGTGGACGCGTTGCTCAAGCAAAGTGAAACCTTCCGCGAACGCGGCCTGGAAGGGGAAACCATCATGGACTCCAACGAATTGGAGCGTGAACGCGGAATCACCATTTTTGCCAAAAATGCGGCCGTGATGTGGAAGGGCACCAAAATCAACATCGTGGACACACCAGGCCACGCCGACTTTGGCGGAGAGGTGGAGCGCATCATGAACCTGGTTGATGGCGCTCTGTTGCTCGTGGACGCCAAAGAAGGACCCATGCCGCAAACGCGCTTTGTGCTCAAAAAGGCGATCGAGGCCGGGCACCGTATCATCGTGGTGATCAACAAAATCGACAAGCCGGATGCGCGGCCGGATTGGGTGCTCGATCAAACGTTCGATCTGTTCGTTACGCTCGGCGCAAGCGACGCGCAAACAGATTTCCCGGTGATCTACGCCTCGGCCAAGCAGGGGAAGGCGGGGATGGAGGCAGATCTTGCAACCATGAAAGATGTTTCCCCCCTCTTTGAAACGGTCGTAAAAGAAATCCCTGTTCCCGAAGCCAATGCGACGGGCGCGCTCCAGGTATCCGTGGCCAACGTGAGCTACGATAATTTTAAAGGCAAGCTCGCCATTGGGCGCGTAGTGCGTGGCACGTTCAAACCCGGCCCCGTGGCCTGGATCAATCGTGACGGCGTGCAAGCCGCGGCAAAAATCACCAGCATCATGACCTTTATGGGCATGGGGCGCGTGGAAACAACGGAAGTGCCGGCCGGGGATATCGTTGCGTTTGCCGGGATTTCCGATGTGAACATCGGTGAAACGATCGCGGATCCGGCCAATCCAGAAGCATTGCCCGTGATGAAAATCGAAGAGCCAACGGTGAAGATGACGTTTGGGATCAACACCTCCCCATTTGCGGGTAAAGAGGGGAAGTACACCACCACCCGCAACATCAAAGAACGGTTGGAGCGCGAGCTACAAAACGACGTGGCCCTGCGCGTGGAACCGGGCGAAAGTGGCGACACGTTCACCGTGAGCGGCCGTGGCGAACTTCACCTGGCCATCTTGATCGAAAAGATGCGCCGCGAAGGATACGAACTGCAGGCCAGCCGTCCGCAAGTGATCTTCCGGATGGAAGAGGGGAAGAAAACCGAACCGTTTGAACAGGTGGAGATCGAAGTGCCCGAAGCCATGAGCGGCACCGTGATCGAAAAGCTCGGCAAGCGCAAAGGAGAGCTCAAAGACATGCGCAACGAAAACGGCACCGCCTTTTTGGAATTTGTGATCCCAACACGTGGGTTAATCGGCTACCGCAACGAATTCATGATGGACACGCGCGGGCAGGGGATCATCAACACCTTGTTGCTTGGGTATCGCCCGTTTGTGGGAGAATTCACCGGATCGCCTCACGGATCGCTCATCGCCTTTGAAGATGGCGAGAGCAACAGCTACGGCCTCCAAGCGGCGCAAGAGCGCGGCCGCCTGTTCATTGGCCCGGGGATGAAGGTGTACGAGGGAATGGTGATCGGTCAAAACGCAAAGTCCGAAGATCTCCCCGTGAACATCTGCAAAGAAAAGAAACTTTCCAACATGCGCTCCAAAGGCGACGGCGTGGCCGAAGGGCTCGACACCCCGCGCACCATGGGATTGGAAGATGCGCTGGAATACATCGGGGATGATGAACTCGTGGAAGTCACGCCCTTGAGCATTCGCATTCGCAAGTTATATTTGAAAGAATTTGAACGAAAGCGCGCGAAGTAAGAAAGAACACGCCCTTGCTCCGCCTCCCGCCCCCTGCTACCCTTTGGGCATTCCTATGCGTCGCGAAGTTGTGCTTGATATCGAAACACAGAACACCTTTCAAGATGTTGGTGCGTACAATCCCGCGCTCCTCAAAGTGTCCTTAGTGGGCGTGTATTTTTACGAAACAGATACCTTTGAAAGTTTTCTGGAAGGGGATCTTCCCAAACTATGGCCGCGCCTTGAACGCGCCACACGCATCATCGGATACAACATCATCGGATTCGACATGCCCTGCCTTCAACAGCACTACACCGGCGATCTGTTGGCATTCCCGTTGTGCGATCTCATGCTCGAACTTTCCAATCGCATCGGCTTCCGCGTAAAGCTCGACGATGTAGCACGCGCCACACTCGGCACCGGCAAAAGCGGGGATGGTCTCAAAGCGGTAGAGTATTGGAAAAATGGAGAGCTCGATAAACTTCGCGAATACTGCTTGCAAGATGTGCGCGTTACTCGCGATGTGTACGAGCACGCGTTGCTCCATGGAGAAATGAAATTTAATGATCGGATGGGGCAAATACAAACCGTCGGCGTACCGCTCGAACTGCCTCGGGAAGAAGAAAAGAAAGCGATCAACCTAAGCCTTGGGCTCTAACCATGCTCCTCACCCTTCTGTTTCTCGCCCTGGTGCTCTACGGCGTCTTATTTGCCCTTCTCTGGGGCTGGAGCGCCGTTCATGCCTTCCTCACCCCTCAAGAGAGCCTGGCGCGCCGTACGCTCTGGACAGCCGCTATCCTGGTTAATCCGGCCGCGGCCATGTGGTATTGGTATATTTGGAAGCGTTGGGCGTTTTGGACGCTCTTTGCCCCCTCGCTCTTATTCATGCTTTTTTTGCCCGCCACGCTCGATGCGGTGATTCGAACGCTAGAAGTTCGCTCCATCGCCGATCGATTTGTGGAGATCGGCACACTTTTTCTTCAAAACGTGGTGGAAGCGATTCCACTGCCGCTGCTGATTCCGATCGTTGCATTCCCGATCATCCTGCGTCTTGCCGCGCTCATGCACCTTGGCCAAAACGCCACGCTCAAAGCGGCCGATCGGAATGACTACGCCATCGCCTTTGCGCTCCCCATCGTGGGATTTAGTGGTGCCTTCGCTTATAGCCTGAAGTGGCAACATGCCTGGGCCGCCGCGGCTCTTCTTTGGTATTTCATCATCACCCTTACCGCCTGGAGTTTTTTGAGATTTCTATAGAAGGGCGTTTTTTTAAATCACTCTTGCACACAGGCACTCTCCCTGATTTATGGGCTGCGAGATTGTTCCGTATATTGAGAGGCAAAGAAAACAGCTCTCGCCCATAAATCAGGGAGAGTGCCTGTGTGCAAGAGTGATTTAAAAAACGTCTCTCGATCGTAGAGGATTCTTATTCCTCGTCGGTCATCGTGGCGAAATCAAGAAGCGGCTCTTCTTCAAGGAGCTTTTTTTCCATCTCTTCCAATTCTTTTAGACCATCCTTGTCCAGGTCGTCACTTGGGTCGGCGAGTTCTGGATCGTCTCCTACGGGAGGCGTTTCCTCTTCTTCGAGTTCTTCATCTTCTTCGGGATCTTCTGTGGCCACCACATGCATCCCGAGCGCCATCAATTGGTCGCTTTCGGCTGCCTGGGGGTCGAGCTCGTCACCGGACAAACCGTCAAAAGGGTCTCGGATCATATGGCGAAGAAGATAGCGAAGCGGCTCGATGTTGTGAAGGGGGAGTTGTCAACAGCTCCCCCCGCATGGCACGCTGGCCGCCTATGGATCCGTTGATATTGATTTTGGTGGCCTTAATGGTGGCGCTTCTCGGCGCTGTCGTATGGCTGGGGAAACGCGTAACAATGCCTCGGCCAGATCTGCCGCCCTCCACCGATCCGCAGGTATTTGCGCTTCTGCAAAATCAGGTGGCGCAACTGGGAAAGGTGCTCGATGAGCGGATGACGGAAACCAATCGGTCGGTGATGGGGCAATATAAGGTGACCTCTGACATCGTAAAGGATGTCACCACAAAGCTTTCTCAACTCGACGAAACAAACCGCAAGATTGTGGATTTTGCCACGCAGCTTAAAAGCCTGGAGAACATCCTCAAAAATCCAAAACAACGAGGGATCTTAGGCGAGTATTTTTTGCAAACGATTCTGGAAAACACCCTGCCCGGCGCGGCGCATTTTAAAATGCAATATCGGTTCGCCGAAAAGGATGAACGCGGCGCAGAAAAAATCGTGGACGCCGCCATTTTTGTGCGGGATAAGGTGATCCCGGTAGACGCCAAGTTTTCGGTGGATAACTGGAATCGCATGGCCGAAGAATCCGACGAAGCCAAGCGTAACGAACTGGAAAAAACCTTTAAGCAAGATCTCAAAGTCCGCATCGACGAAACGGCCAAATACATCCTTCCCGAAGAGGGAACGGTGGATTTTGCCATCATGTTTATCCCGGCTGAGGGGATTTTTCATTCGCTCATGGTAGGCACCGGAGCTGTTACGATCCGCGCACAAGATCTGATTGAATACGCCTTTAAAAAACATGTCGTGATCGTTTCTCCATCGTCCTTCTACGCCTACCTGCAAACCATCCTGCATGCGTTGAACGCCCTTCAGATCGAAGAGGGGGTAAAAGATGTGATTAAGCGCGTGGCAGACCTTAATCGCCATCTGTCGGCGTACGATAAGCACCTACATAGCATGGGGAGCGCGCTCGACACGGTGGTACGTCAATACAACCTGGGCTACCGCGAATTCCAAAAGATCGACAAAGACGTGCTCAAAATCGCGGGGGTCTCCAACAACATCGAACCGCTCCAAATCTCCAAACCCGAACGGGATATTGCTTGATGGCGCATGAAGAATGCGGAACTTTGCAATCTATCCACACCTTCCAAATCCATCATGAGACTAGATGTTGTGGTATAATTAAAAAGTGACCACTAGATGTTGTGGTTACACGGGAACGCGCCGCAAAAAACCCCACCACTGGATAGATCATTGCGCGCGTACTATACCTATGGGAACCACTCCATCACCGGCGTGATGGGTGGTGTTCCTTGCTCTCCGGGTTGTTTCACCGTTATCGATGAAACCACACGCACACCGAAGAGCACCTCGCTTCTAAAAACTTACTCACGTCGTTACACACGCTCCTCATTATGACGCAGCCTCTTGGTTTTGATACGCCAAACACCGGGCGATTAAATGTTTCGCAGGGGATTGAAGCCGCCACACAAGCCCTGTGGACACACATCACCTCCATGAAGTTATTGCGTCGGAGCGATGGACGCGAGGAAGCCTTTGATATTGGCATTTTGCAAAAATCCGTTGAACAAGCCTTTATCGCCGCCGGGCGACAAACAGAAGAGGAGCATCCGCGCATCCAGGGCGTGCTTCAAAACACGCTCCAACGCCTTACACAAACCTTCAACGGCCACACCGTTCCGGAAACACGCGATGTAAAAGAGGCCGTAGGAGGCGCGCTCATCGAGGGAGACCTTTTTGATGTGGCGAAGCACTATCTCTCCACCGACATGCAACCACGCACCGCCGCTGCCGGATCGCCGGGAACGGCCGCTCTCGCGGCGACCAGTCCCGTTTCAGTGGTAAACGCACGCGTGCCGTCGAGCGGGCAAACAACACGCGCGGTGGCCGCTCGCCGCCGACGCCTGCCCGACGAACGCCAGGCCATCACGCACAAATTTGAAATTGGGGCTTACAGCGGGTTCATCACCGTGGGGCTGTATGAAGATGGCGCGCCGGGAGAAATTTTTATCACCATGAGCAAAGAGGGGAGCACGCTCGCCGGGCTCCTCGACGCGCTCGCCACCTCTGTTTCGATTGGCCTGCAGTACGGTGTTCCGCTCAAAACATTGGTAGACAAATTCTCTCACGTGCGATTTGAGCCATCTGGATTCACCAGCAACCCGAATATCCGCATGGCAAAAAGCGTGGTGGACTACATGTTCCGCTGGCTTGGTCAGCGCTTTCCGGACGCGCCCCACGAAAATCTGGATGCCGGCACGGATCTGTCGTCTCCAACGCAAGAACTCACAGCGGCAAAAAGTCCGCTCCTGGGGAGCTGCACCATGCTCACACCGCGCACGTTCTACAAACCGTTTGAGTATTCACATTATTTCGAGTACTTCACCAAACAAAATCAGGCGCACTGGATGCCCACAGAGGTGCCGATGGAAAACGACATTATCGACTATAAAAAACATCTCACCAAAGATGAATCTTCGCTCGTGCTCAACATCTTGCGGTTCTTTACGCAAAGCGATTTGGAGGTAAACAACAACTACAACACCCGGCTGCTTCCGCTGTTCCCCAAGCCGGAAATTAAAATGATGCTGTCGGCCTTTGCGCAGATGGAGAGCATCCATGTGTGGGCCTACTCGTATCTCAATGATTCGCTGGGCTTGCCGGAAAAAGAATATTCCGCGTTCATGGAATACGAATCCATGCGCAAAAAATACGACTACATTCAGTCGTTCGACATCCGAAGCGTGGAAGATCTGGCCGTAAACCTGGCGGTGTTCGGGGGATTTATCGAAGGCGTGAGCCTGTTCTCGAGCTTCGCGATTCTGATGAACTTCCCGCGCATGGGTAAGCTCAAGGGCGTGGGGCAAATCGTAAGCTGGAGCATTCGCGACGAAAGCCTACACAGCAAAGCTGTATGCCAACTGTTCCGCGACCTGATTTCGGAGAATAAACACATTTGGACACATGACTTGCAGCAAACGCTCTTCTCCGCCTGCCGCGATATGGTGGCGCTGGAAGACGCCTTTATCGACACCTGTTTCGGCAGCGGCGTGATCGCCGGGCTTACGGCCGAACAGGTAAAGCAATACATTCGTTTTATCGCGGATCGTCGGCTGGGCGACCTCGGGCTCGATCCGCTCTACAATGTGAGCAATCCGCTGGGCTGGCTGGATGTAATGATCAATGCAAAAGAACACACCAACTTCTTTGAAAATCGCGCCACGGAATATTCCAAAGGCACGATTGTTGAAGACTGGGATAAATAAGCATACATAAACATCAATAACACCTCTATGTATTACGCCTCCGTGATCGACGCCCTGTCGAACAACGACCTCGCCGCTGCCCGCGATCTGCTGCTCGAAGAGATCCTCAAAAAAACCGAAGGGAAGGGGAGTTGGGATTGCCCGCACTACACCGCCGATCGCGCCATTCAGGAGAGCTTGGATTTAGACGCCGTGCCCTCTGCGGAGCTGCCGTATTTTGGGCTGGAGAACTTGCGCGATCGGTATTTTTTGCGCGGGAGCGATGGGGAGATTTGTGAGAACCCCAAAACATTTTACGCGCGCGTGGCCACGGGCATGGCACGCGGCGATCGTGATTTGGCACAGCGGCTATATAACTACATGGTGCGGCAATGGTTTGTGCCGGCCACGCCCACGCTCATGAACATTGGCACGGATCGGGGGTTGCCCATCTCCTGTTTTCTGAACACGGTTCCCGACACGCTGGAGGGCATTTTCGACATCTACCGCGAAAACGCGTTCTTGGCGAAATACGGCGGCGGGATCGGCACCTACTGGGGAGATCTTCGTGGCCAAAATGCCCCGCTTAAAAAGAGCGGTCTGCGATCATCTGGCGTGATCCCATTCCTCAAAATCATGGACTCGGAAACGATCGCCGTGAGCCGCAACAGCATCCGCCGTGGCGCGGCGGCCGCATACCTCCGCATCGATCATCCGGACATCGAAGAATTTTTGGAGATCCGCCGACCCACGGGAGGTGACATGGATCGCAAGTGTTTGAACATCAACAACGGGGTGGTGATCACCGACGAGTTTATGCGCGCCGTGGAGGCGGGCACCACGTATAAGCTGGTCGATCCGCACTATGAGGCCACGGTAAAGGAACTGGATGCCCGCGAGATGTGGCGACGCATTCTCAAAATCCGCGCGGAAACGGGGGAGCCGTACATCTTGTTTATCGACACGGTGAACCGCGCGATTCCGGCGCATCATCGCGAAAAGGGGCTGTTCGTAAAACAGAGCAACCTCTGCACGGAGATCGTGCTCCCCACAACAGAAGACCGCACGGCCGTGTGCTGCCTGGGGAGCTTTAATGTGGAACGATACGACGAATGGAAGCACTTGGTGTCGCGCATGACAGACGATTGCGTCACCGCGCTCGACAACAATCTGGAATCGTTCTGCGAGATGGCCGATCCGGTAGAATTCAAAAAAGCGGTGAATTCCGTGCGGCACGAACGTTCGGTGGGGCTTGGCGTAATGGGATATCACGGGTACTTGATGAGTAAAGATGTGCCGTTTGAAAGCCTGCAGGCGCGGCTCATCAACAAAGAAATTTTTAAAGGAATCCACGAAGGAGCTGTGGCCGCCTCTACGCGGTTGGGGCAAGAGCGCGGGGTACCGCTCGATGGGGGAACGCGCCGCAACAGCTACCTCACGAGCATCCAGCCCACGGCATCAACGGCGTTCATTTGCGGGGGAGCCACACCGGCCGTAGAGCCGATGGCGGGCAATGCGTTTTTGCAAAAAACCCTTTCGGGATCGTTCCTGGTAAAAAACGTTCACCTGGAGCGCGTGTTGGCAACCAAGGGGATGGATACCACCGAGGTGTGGAAGAGCATCATCGCGGCCAAGGGGAGCGTGCAGCATCTCGACTTCCTTACGGACGATGAAAAGAAAGTGTTCCGCACCGCCTACGAAATGAACATGCGCGAAATCGTGCAGCAGGCGGCGGATCGCCAGCCCTATATCGAGCAGGCGCAATCGCTCAACGTGTTCTTTGAAACCCCTCTCTCCGGAAAATATCTAGACGAAGTGCATCGCCTCGCCTGGAAACTTGGGGTAAAATCACTCTACTACCTCCGCTCCTCCGCACCCATCCAAGCCGACAGCATCGACATTAAGGTGGCAAAAAGAGATGTGGCGAATGAGGAGTGCGCGGTGTGTCAATAACCGTCGATTGGTGCGCAAAAAAAAGAGGTTCTGTGGGCATGTACGATGTCCACAGAACCCCCTCAAAGCTACTCGACCTAGTAGACCTCGTCACTCTGGCAGCTTCACCTGTACGTGAAACGCCACGCCACGCCCCACGTACAATTTATCGTCGCGCAAGGTGTCTTCTGCGGCCTGCACGAATCGTTGCTGCTGGTCCCCCTGCAACATCTCCCTACCAAGAAAGTGGTCAGCGCACCACCAACGAAGGAACGTGATCGCTGGAACAGCCATACGATAGAATGAGTCATCATCTTTCGACGGATGACGGTTCAGGCTGTCCACGGTCCCAACAAACCGGCCTCCCGTTGCGGTATACGCGTCGAAATCTACGATCTTCACTTCAACCGCACATCGGGATTCCTTTATTTTTCCTTCAGACCCAAGGTCCATCCATTCCAACACGAGAAACGTCCGTGTCATTGGAACCTCGCGGTATCCTTCGTTCTTCCATACTTTCTTAGCCTCTGGAAGAATCTTCTTAATCCTCCCATCCTCGCTTATAAGTGCAAGGACATTGGTTCCTTTTTGTAAAAAAGGCCCATGGAGCCACTGCACAAGCGTATCCTGGCCGACCGCCGCCCCAATCAAAGAGAGAACCATGAAGATCGGATACCACCACGATGGTATCCACCGATGGAATGTTTCCTTTCCGCACAGTAAACGGATCGCCGTGATGCCGAGGAGAACCGCGATCGAGGCTCCCATAGCGATCACCCAGAAAATATTGCCCGGAGTGATGAGATGAAAAATGTGCGACATGAACCTTTACCTCAATCTTTCTGTCCTCACGAAGTGCGGGGACGCGTTTCTCTTACCATGCGTTTCATGGCGGGTCAAACTGATCAGCCTTATTGAAGGCCTTAAAAAAACGCTATTTGACCTTAATCTGTTACAGATGTATCTTCTTACTAAGTAATACTATGCGTTCAACCTCCCTCGTCACGATCTCCCTCCCTCCCATGCTTGCAAAAGCAACGGCACGGCAGGCGAAACGTCAGCACATGACGCACTCGGAATTATTCCGAGCAGCGGTACGTCGCTACTTAGAGGAGATCGATGCAAGTGAGGCAATCACGGCATACAAAAAAGAACGAAAAGAGGGGACGCTCAAAGAGCTGAAGGGATCACTCGCGGAACTCATGGCATAGATATGCCGGCACGACGGATCATTTATACTACGCGTTTTTTACGATCGTTAAGGCGCCTTCCACTTACACAAAAGGGGATTGTAAAGGAACGGACAGATATCTTTGTTTATTGACGTCGGCGACCATTCCATTTATATATAAGTGATATGTCTTACCGCATCACCCATTTTGAGATCCATGTTACCGACATGGAACGGGCAAAGAAATTTTACGGAGCGCTATTTGGTTGGACATTTACCGAATGGGACGGGTCGATAAAATACTGCATTGTAAAAACGGGAGAAGACGGCACGCGCGGAATTAACGGCGGGCTCGTGATGCGCCGTGGGGAAACCCCTAAAGAAAGCGCGGCGGTGAATGCCTATGTGTGCACGATGGAAGTAGACGAACCCGTCGACACGCTGCTCGAAAAAATCGTGGCGGCCGGCGGCGCCGTGGCTGTCCCAAAAACAGCCATCCCCGGAGCGGGCTGGCTCGGATACGGCAAAGACCCAGATGGAAATATTTTTGGGATCATGCAAACGGATCTAAACGCCGCATAAAATAGCTCTATGTCGTTCTCCTCCCCGCGCCTCACGCTCCTTGTGAGCGTGTTCCTCCTGATTCTTGCTGCCACCTTTTGGATACAGCGAGCGCCCACGCTTGAGAACGGCACCGTGGAACCGCCCGTAACAGGCCTCACAGCGCTTGTAGCACAGGCCGTTGAACCAACGGGGGACGTCACACTGATCCGCGACGAACAACCGTCTCCGGTAACCGAGGGGATGGCGCTTCAGGAGCAGGATCTGATTCGTACGGGCGAGGGGAGTGTGAGCCTGGAATTTTTTTCGGGGAGCCGCGTTGCGCTCGATGCGCACACGGAGGTGCGTGTAGATACGGCCACCGTAAAACAAACAAACCAGCGCAGCCAGCAGGTGGAATTCACGTTGATCGGTGGCCGCGTATGGAGCCGTGTCTTAAATCTCCTCGAAACCGATAGCGCCTTTACCGGCCACGCAGCGACGCTCACAGCCACCGTTCGTGGTACGGCGTTTGTGATGACCTCTCATCCGGGCACGGCAGGGAGCGCCCGCCGCATCGATCTGTTTGATGGCCACCTTGGCCTCGATGTTCATCGCGGCGTTACCGGCACCCTAGAGTCCGGATTTTCGTTTAGCGACGGCGCGGGATACGCCCCCACCGATGCGTTTACGGCGCACATCCAGCCAACGCCCGATGAAACCCGCAACGATCCGTGGATTCGCGCGCAACTGCAGGCGGACAAAGCCTTTCTGCAGCGCGTAGAAGCCGTGCGCCGACAACTTGGAGACGACCTGTCTTCCTATGAAAAAATCGGCGACGAAGCCGGCCCCTTCACCCTTCACGAAGGGATGGAACACTCGAGCTATCAAGGCATCGAAATTCGCCCCGGGCGCCCGATCACCTCGCTCCCAAATGACGAATCCCTCACGCTCGACGCCATCGCACGCTTTAATGAGCAGGGAGCCGTTCGACAGGATGAAATCACACGCAACGCCACCTGGCAGCTTTCGGACACGTCGCTCGCCACGCTCACGAATGATGGTGTGCTCACGGCCGCGGATCAGGGATCTGGCGTGGTGACGGTGGTGGCGCGCTGGAACGACGGTACACACGAGCACTCTCACAGCCTCGACATTCGGATTGGCGAGATTCTTGAGCCCACGATCACAACAACCGTGGAAACGTCTGTAGGACTTCCATCGATTTCACAATAGCTCCGTTCCAAAAAGAAATCCTAAAAAGGCAAAAGACCGCGGAGAACCGTGGTCTTTTACGAAGCGCGAACCGTCATGAGAATGTTCTAATCTTTCTTGAGCTTCTTGCAGAACACAACGTGGCGCTCTGTGTTGAACCCTTGCGCAGCGTAAAAGCTATGCGCGATCCCATTCTCTGCATGACTCATCAAGACGAGCCGGGACATTTGGAGCTCCTTTGCTCGCCGCGTCAGTTCTTCCATCAACCTCCGCCCGACATGCCGCCTTCGGACTTTCGGATCAACCACGACATCCTCGATCCATCCGCCACGTTGACCAATACGATGAAATGGAATGAGCGTCGCCATTCCCGCGAGCTGATTGCCGTCCCACGCAAGAAGAAGGTGCGTTTCGCGCGCGGCAAGCAACTCCCATAATCCTACAACGGTTACACGACGCTTCGGTGTAAGGCACTCCAACAGCTTGCCGATGGGGGAGGCGAGGGGATCTCTCGTCTCGAGCACGCCATCATGCCCCGACAACCACTCAAATCGCAAAGAAATTTCCGACCGTAACGAGACTGCCGACATGGGTATCACCACTTCCTTTCATTGATTTTTATATTCGGAACCACGTGCATGTTCGTGGAAAAAGAGCGGAGCGTCAAGCGGTACGTTAAAGAGGGAACGGGAAGAGCGTCGATCGCCAGGCTCGAAAAAACAGATGGGAGAAGGGGAGCCGTTGATCTCATCGAGCCCCCAGCATTCCTGGCCGGAAATAACTTGCGTCGCACAAATTAAGTTATAGGAACCGGCGTCGCACAATGGACCGGAAGTCCAGGAAATCTCGAACATTAACAGCGTCGAGGCGATTAAAACATGGGTAACGACTAACGCTCTCTTCTCCGCAGTATATCAGCAACCAAAAACGATCTTCTTCCAGTTTGGAAGAAGGTTTTTTATTTTGCGCTGATGGGGTTCGACCCGAATACCACTAGCTCAGAGTACGAAATCCGTACTCTTGGTCGAACATTATCAACGTAACGTAATTGCGTGTTCCGAAGCGGTCGGAAGCGCACTGCAAAGACATGGCAAAGCTAAAGAGGATCGCCTCCTACATCGGAGGGACGATCCTGCTTCTCGTTGGGATGAACTTCCTTATCCTCTTCGCTTCGATGGCGCAGATCGGACTGGAAGGGCAATCGGGATATTGGAGTCCCTACTGGCGATGGCAGGCGGAAGCGGTGCTATCGGTCGCGGAGACACTCCATGACCTATGGGCCACATCTACAAACCCGACTTCCTCATCATCCCCTACCCACTACTAGAGGATGACGAGATAGGGGCGCAGGAGGCAAAGCTGTATGGGGTCGTGTACTGGTTTTCGAGGCTGAAGAACGAGAAATGCACAGCGTCGAATGTCACTTTGGCCGAGATCGTAAGGTCCAGCCCGAAGTCGATATCGAACTCGCTCAATAAGCTCGAGGAACGTGGGTATATTTTACGCACGTACCGAGACAAACAGCGTCGAAACCGAGAGGAAATCATACCGCTGATTGCTTTCTCAAAGGTTCCAGCTGCAGGTGGAATACGCAAAGGCGATCCATCAGGGAGTGGAAAGGTTCCACCCACAGGTGGAACGCAATATACACCTACAGGTGGACAGAATAAGAATAAAGAAAATAAAAAAAGAAATGAGAATGTTTCCGTCGGCTTAAAAAGCAGAACCAAGTGTCGGTCTTGTGCCTACGATGAGCTTGGAGTCGAGCATCGACTCTGCCCGTGGTGCGGGGAAGCCACTGACATCACTGCCGTATTGGTCTCGCGGAAATACTTCCCAGGAAAGAGAGGAGGAGGAATGCAATCTATTAACAACATATTAAGGCAGGACGATGGCAATAAAAATCAAAAGCCACTCGGAATGCAGAACCACTAAAAACATGGAAAACGATACACCGAAGTACGTGACAGTATTAAAAACAATTCTCACTGCGCTCGTCCGCAATCCGGACCACGTTGAGATCACCCGAACCCGTGACGACATGGGTATTTTGCTTGCAGTAAAACTCGCCGACGGCGACGCAGGCAGAGTCATCGGCAAGGAGGGCGCACTCATCGATGCGATTCGCAGGGTCGTCCGCAGCGTCGGCCGGACTGAAGACGCTCGCGTGAACGTAAAGCTCGAAGTGCCTGAAGTGCACAAGGAGAAGTCGAACTCCTAACGCATGGGAAAGCGGTTGGAAATAACGCTTGAAGTGCCGTATGTCTCCCCGTCCTGGAATTCGATTTATTCAGTAGCCAACTACTGGACGCGAAAGCGGATCGTCGACCAGGAGCGCAAAGCGATAGGGGCGTACTTGATAGGCCGAATAAAGCCGATCAAGGAAAAGGTGAACATAAACATACGGCATATTCAAAAGCGGCCATACGACAGCGACAACGTCTGCTCGAAAGTTTGGATCGACGCCATGAAGGATGTCGGCATGCTCCCGAACGACGACCATCGCTACGTGGGGTGGGTCTCCACCCGAACCGACCGCGGTCCCGAAGAGAAAACCATTATCAACATAACCAGCGATCACTAGCTCCATGAAAAATCGAATGGAAACGCTAGAGACTCTCCACGACTACACTCTCGAAGACATCGTGAGAGCGGAAGTGAAAATCCGCATCCATGATGGCAAAGCCGATGACGATGTGCTCGAGGGCTTCGAACGCCGAAGTCCCGTGGGTTCCGTCTCAGTGACGAAGAAGGAATACGTGGCCGAACAGGAAAAGGAAATCGCGCGACTGCACGCAGCCCGCGAGACGATAGAAAAAATGATTGAAGAGGAAAAGACGGCCGGATGATCGTCCGCAACCTTGAGATACCTAAGCACATTCAGCGGCATCGGAGGGTTTGAGCTGGGCATAGAGCAGGCATATGTGGATTCAACTGACAGAGCAAAGAACGGAAGAGGCAAAAGCTTTGCGACGAAAGGGAATAGAAAAGGCGACGAGGCACATGAAGACGCTCGCGCTTCGCGCAGACGGCCTCGCAAACACAGTGACCTCGTCCGCCCAGGACAAGAACCGCCTGCTTGCGTGGGCTACTCCGAAATCGACAGACACGCAATCGAAATCTATCAGCATCGCTTTCCCAACCACAAAAACTATGGAGACATCAGAGCAATCAACCCGAAGAAGCTACCGGACTTTGACCTCCTTGTCGGAGGCTTTCCCTGCCAGGCGTTTTCTATCGCCGGAAAAAGGAAAGGATTCAAAGATACAAGAGGCACGCTCTTCTTTGAAATCGCTCGGATTGTTAGGGCAAAGCGGCCACGCCTTCTACTCCTTGAGAACGTCAAAGGGCTTTTATCTCACGACAACGGAAAAACGTTCTATACGATCGTCGCCGCGCTTGATGACTTGGGGTACGACCTTCAATGGCAGGTGCTTAACAGCAAGAATTTCGGAGTCCCCCAGAATCGGGAACGAGTGTTCATTGTCGGACATCTTAGAGGCACGCCCCGACCGGCGGTATTTCCTATCGAAGCGCACGGTCCGTCGGCTCCTCGGATACAGAGACCAGTCACTAACACCCTTACGGCGCGATACGAAGCGACCGCGACAGGGTCGTATGTTGCTGAAGATAAACTCGATGCACAAAAAATAAAGAGGCTGAACAATCCGCGCCACTCGACTCATAGAGTCTACGGAGCGGAAGGCATCAGTCCGACTCTTAGCACGATGCAGGGAGGAGGAAGACAGCCTTACGTGAAAGTCCCTGAAGCGACGAAGCGAGGATATGCGAAGGCGCGGAAGGGAGACTCCATAAACCTGTCGGTCCCGAACAGCAAAACGCGCAGAGGCAGAGTGGGCAAAGGGATAGCGCAGACGCTCGACACCGGCATGCAGCAGTACACCCTCCATGACATGGAAGTGCGCCGACTGACTCCGCTCGAGTGCGAACGCCTGCAGGGATTCCCCGACGATTGGACGGAAGGCGTGAGCGACACGCAGCGATACAAGTGCATAGGCAACGCAGTAACGGTAAACGTGGTGAAAGAAATCATAAAACGACTATGGCAAAAATAACTAAACAGACAAAGACGGTCCGGCTCGATGACCTCGTGCATCCCGACTACAACCCGCGCGATATCAAGCGGGCCGACCTCGACGCGCTCAAGCGTTCAATCGAACGCTTCGGCTTGCGCGGACTTATTACCATTAACGTGCACAAAGGCAGAGAGGGAATGATCGTCGGAGGAAACATGACAGTCATGGCTCTGCGCGAGATGGAGTGGGAGAAGCTGCCTGAAAAGAACATCGACCTCGTGGATCTTCCGGAAAAGGAGGAAAAGGCACTCTCGCTCGCCCTCAACAAAGTAGCTGAGCGGCGCAGCTGGAACGACGAGAAAGTGGCCGAACTCATGTGGGAGCTTAACCGCGCCGACTTCGACCTGAAGCTCACCGGCTTCGATGACATGGAGATCAGCCATCTTCTCGACATGCGCGTGCTCGATCAGGAGGAAGAAGAGGAAGAGACGCTCGAAGAGCAGATGGAAGCGATCAAGACGCCCGAGTCGAAAGTGGGCGAAGTCTACATACTCGGCCGACACCGCCTCATGTGCGGCGACTCGACCAACCCCGAGCATGTCGCAAAGCTGATGGACGGAGCGCAAGCTGATATGGTTTTCACCGATCCGCCGTACAACGTCGACTACACCAGCCACGAAACGAAAAAGAAATTCCCGACTGACAAAGGACGCATTCTCGGCGACGCTCAAAGCGACGAAGAATTCAAAACCTTCAGCCAAAAAGTATTCCAAAACTGCAACACGATTCTAAAGCCGGGCGCGTCGATATACGTCTGCTCGGGCTATACGAGCTACCCGCTCTGGTATTACGAATTGCAGAATGCCGGGTTAGAATTCTCCTCAACGATAGTCTGGGTAAAGCCTTCCTTCGCCATCAGTTGGGGCGACTACAAAAAGCAGTACGAGCAGATGCTCAAGGCGAAAAAGAAGAAGGCTAAAGAAAAGGGAGTGCCGATCATATACGGATGGAAGAAAGGGGAGCGACACAGCTTCTTCGGCGACAACAATGAAAGCGACATATGGGAACTGCCCCGCAAGGCTGTGACCAAAATGGCGCATCCTACCGAAAAACCGGAGTGGCTCATCATGCGAGCCATCAAAAACTCGAGCAAGGTCGGGCAGGTCGTGGCCGATCTGTTCGGCGGGTCCGGCAGCACCCTCTTCGCAGCCAACAAGACAGAGCGCACTGCATATCTGATGGAACTCGACCCGCGATGGTGCGACGTTATCCGCAACCGATGGAAGAAGGTGAAGCCGACAAAGTAAAGAAATCCTCAAGAAAAGGTAAAGAAAAAGTAAAGTCATGGCGACCCCTGCGCTCACCACCTCGAAGATGCCGAAAGAGACAGAGCAGCAATACACTGCCTGGCTTTTGTACTGCGAAGCCGGAAGCCTGCTGAAGACGCTCCGCCTATGGGACAGGCTTGGGCAAAACTTGGGTGAATCTTGGGTAGGTTTTACCGATCGGCTCGGGAAAAAGCCAAGCGATACAACGCTGGAAACGTGGTCAAAGAAATTCCGATGGGTGGAGCGCAAAGACCTGAAACTCAAGGAGGATTTAGAGGGACTCCGCGACAAAACGAAGCGCATCAAAGCGGAGCGCGTGCACCGCATTGCCGAGTACTTCGAGAAAGCCATTACCTTCGCGCTCAAGCAGATGAAAGAGAATACCGACGTGACGACCGGCGACGTGAAAACGATATGGGAAATGTTCCGCACCGAGCTAGGAGAGACGCTCGGCAAGCATACTCACGCGGTGGGCATAGACGAAAGCAAACAGACTCCTCCGGACGAAGAAGAAAAGGCTTTGGGTGAGGCTCTCAACACCACCATCAAACAATTCTATGACAAACGCGGAACTGGAAGAGAAAAAGGAAAAGGCAAGCATCCTGTATTGGATCAAGAATAAGAAGATAAAGACGGAGAGCGACCGGACACTCGAATTCAACGACCATCGCTTCCTCCTCGACATCTACACGGACGAGTCGGACATGCTCGTTATCCGCAAGGCGTCGCAGGTCGGAGCAAGCACGATGCAGATACTCCGTGCCCTGCATGCGGCACGTTATTGGGGCATCAACCAAATCTATACGCTCCCGACTGTAGACGACGTGGGGGAATTCGTGCGGTCGAAAGTGAACCGAATCGTCAAAGTGAACCCCTCAATCATGGAGGGCGTGAGCCACAGAGATGTGGACTCGGTAGAGCAAAAGCAGATAGGCAAAGGCTTCCTGTTCTTCAAGGGTACGCACACGGAAAAGGAAGCGATTATGCTCTCCTCCGACCGGAATATTCACGACGAGCTGGACAAGTCGAAGCCCGAAGTCATCCGTGACTACCTATCGCGTCTCGGCTATTCCGAAATACGAGGCCAGCACTACTTCTCCACGCCGACGATCCCGAACTCGGGAGTAGACCATCTCTTCCAGCAGTCAGACCAGAAGCATTGGCGGTTCAATTGTCCGCACTGTCGCTACCGGCAGCACATGGATTGGGAGGAAAATGTCGACAGAAAAAAAGAAATCTATATCTGCAGCAAATGCCGGAAGGAAATCACATCGGTCGACGTTGCGGAATTGGGAGTGTGGGAGGCGAAGTACCCGAACCGAAGGATAAGCGGATATTGGATATCACAGATGATGTGCCCGTGGCGCACAGCAGCAGACCTCCTGCAGGAAGAGCGAGACGCTGAAGACTTGCAGTATTTCTACAACTTCGTGCTCGGACTTCCGTACTTGAGCGCAGACCAGAAGATACCGGCAAGCCTCTTCCTCAAGAATCTAACGGGCCGAAACGCCGAAGGAGGAAATTGGAATGTGATGGGTTCGGACACCGGACTTATTAACCACGTCGTCATTGGAAACGAGAACGGAATATTTTGGATGGGCAGGCTCGAAGACCACGGCACTCGCACCAGGTGGCAGCAAATGGAAGAGCTTATCGAATTCTACGACATACGACTCCTTGTGATCGACGCTATGCCGTACACCGAAGAAGCTCTTGCGCTTGCCCGAAAATATCCGTACCGCGTGTACGTGAACTTCTACAAAGACGATCCGAAGATGCTTCAAGTCGTTCGGTGGAACGACGAGAAAGAAGGGAAGGAAGACGTACCGTTCGAGGATGAAATCAAAGTGCTCACCTCCCGAAATCGCATCATCGACGACACGATATCGGCGTTGCGACGAGGCAAGATACCCTTCTCCATGCCGAAAGACTCGCCTGTATTCCAGCTTCTCATCAAGCACGCGCAGACCATGTACGCGAGAACAGTGACAGACAAGCTCGGTCAGGAAAAAAGGGAGTGGGCTTCGACTACGGGGGAAGACCACTTCTGGCACGCACTCCTCTACTGGCATGTCGCTCTCAAGAAACGTCTCAAATATGAACCAAACAAATAAACAAAATTCAAAAAGGGATAAGAGCGAAGAGGAGACACTCATCCTGCTCGACATCGCTAAAGCAATCGAGGAAGTGAAGCAAGAAGGCTACGGAAGCGTCACGATCTTCATTCAGGACAATCGCATATTCCGATGGGAAATCCTCAAGTCTCGCACCCGAAACCGACACCATTCAACCCATAGACCTGTAGCTTGAGCGAAGAATAAGTGATATAGTTTAGTTACTAAGATACCCGTTTGACTTCAACCGCCGGGCCGATAGTGTATAGGCAGGGTTGTTAAAACACCCAAAGTATTGCGAAATATTATAAGCAAATTAAAGCACTGCCATGTCACAAACAAATAAAATTTTACTAGGAATAGGCTTGCTGATCGTCGCAGCCGTTTGCGGATATTTTATAGTCACTGCGTCCGGCCAGAAAACACCAATAACGGTTCACATTGAAATACCAGCCGGTCTCCGCAAAGAACAGGTCGCATTCATGCTCGCGGACAAACTTGGATGGAACGACGCTCAGATAGAGAAATTTGTGGAAGCCGACACGTCGCCTCTGTATACGATGCAGGAAGGATATATCGGGTCGGGAGCATACGACATTCCGAAAGATGCCTCGACAAACGACGTCGCAATGATGCTCAGACAGAGAGCACAAGAGCAGCAATACCAATTCAAATCAAAGCTAAAACCGGAAGATTGGGACAAGGCACTGATTGTCGCTTCCATTGTCGAAAGAGATACAGTCGGCCACTCCGAAGATCGTTTCGACCGAGCGAAAGAAATATGGGCGGACTTGGATGCCGGTCGTCCCATCAAAAGCGAGGGGACAATCGCATATCTCGTAAACACGCGCGAAGCATACGGAGAATCATTCTGCGATGATGGCAAGCAACCCATGACTCCGGAATGCCAGCAGGATTGGAGATTGCAATTCCACGTAGAGGACGCAAAGAACGTGCAGTGGTGGTTCTCAACGCCCGATGATCGCAATGACGATTGGAAGGAATTCAACACGTACATTCACGCAGGACTCCCGCCAAGAGCAATTGCAAACCCTGGCTACGACGCGCTCGATGCAGCAGTAACAACCCGCTTCACTCCAGCAGGCGAAATCATAAGGAATTAAGTATCTTAGACACTAAGAGGTTATCCACAGGGAGAGGTGATAGACTGTCGCGCTTTTGATATACTTTATTTACTAAGATACTTAGCCTGTAAACCATCCAGCTCGCTGACTATCGTAGCACTGCCATGCTTACCACATGCCGCTACAATATGGTGCGCGACTATGCCGGACAAATGCTGCCCCGAAAGTTAACCTTTCGGGGCAATTTTGCTTTATGGGGCAATCTTTACTTTTTCTTTACTAAATATTTAGAAAAACTTTATCTCCGAAAACTTGCCTTCGCCTACGCTACGGCTCGTCCCGAGTCGGGACACTTCGAACCTGCCACTCCTGTTCCCCGGCGCACGGATTGGTCATGCTCCGATTAATGGAACGGTCGGAGGAGTGGCAATATTATCAACCTAAGCAAGCGACAACATGAACATCAAAACCTTAGATGCGAGAACATTCGCAATAGGAGCGGTGGCAGTAGGTCTCGCCGTCGGTACTGTCCTGGGCTTCGCCAACATTGCCACCACTCAGGTGACAAAGGCGGAGGAAGCGCCAGCGGCAAATACATCGATCGGCCTGGGACTTATTGATCGCAACGTGTCGCCTGAGCGCATTGACTCGGCAAAAGCTGTCGTAGGCAATGTTGCTAGGACGCTCGCCAAAAGCGACGTCAGTACCGAATTCAAAAAGGTATCTATAAATCCCTACATCTCCGAAAGAGATGCAGTGCGAGGGGTAGACCTTCACAAGAAAGCGGTGCTCGTCATCAATGACGATAAAGGCTACACGTACTGGATCGATGGGGACACCAATAAAGTGGTGCAGATCGGTCCGGCATCGCGCGAAAAGGAAAGTGATGCAAACCTTGCAGACTCATACGATTTCACCGAACGATACACGAAGGACACTCTCCTTCCGGTCGCCGTTGAATTCGCCAAGTCTCAGGGTGCCGACGCCTCTCTTCTGGCTGGGAAGCCACAGATCGGCACAAAGGACGGCAAAGCATTCTTCTACCGATGGGAGTCATCTTCTATCGGCGAGAACATGCGCTTCGTCCAGGTCGGCCTCACTGTCGGCGGAACCTTGCTTAGCTACTCCAACACAGTTGGCATATAACCTATGACAATAGCTAAGCAAAGCGTCCTCGGCTCCTTCTTCGCAGCCGCTGTGCTTGCCATAGCGGTATTCGCGTTCAGTACTCCCGCACATGCACAAACGAACTACACGCTCGAAGAGAACGGTAGCTTCTACTCTCAGAGTGGAAGTTTCAACACCGTTTCGAGCTGCGGTCTCCGAAGTGCCTGCAAGTGGGTCTACAACACGCAATATACGGCAAGCAACTGGCTCCGATGGTTGTTCTATTCGGCGCACAACTTCTACAACGAGCACTTCCCACAGAACTACTCTGACCAGTTCCCGTTCATCCCAACAATCGGGACGACGCACTCGGCCAAGTACTGCACAAATGTGTGGAGGTACACGTTCCCGTATGCGCCTTATGAAGACACAACCACCTATTGCAACCTTGGTTTGGACCAGTACGCTTACTACAATCAATTCGTCCAGGTCTATAACGACCCGGGCAATGCGACTGAGATCGTACGCGTCGAACTTAAGGACGCAACCGGAGAGAATGCTGGCTGGTACAGCGTAGTGTGGGATGCCTACAAAGGTGCCTACTACTAGAACAGATTAATAGCCAGGCGATTGAGATAGAGGTAACTTAGAGCACAAAAGCCTTCCGACCAATCCGGAGGCTTTTGTTATTTATGCAAACGAAAAACCGCTCTTCCGAGCGGCTTCTCGCTTGATCAATCTAACAGCCAAGCACTTCGCCGCGCGCATGGGCGAATCCATTGGCACGTCGGTCCCGACCGTGTTGGATGTTAGCTTCGATAGGGAAGTATTCTCAACTCAGGTTATCCACTTATTTTCAAGGTAAAGAAAATCTAAAGAAAAAGTAAAGATTTTCTCAAGCTAGGAAAATGGCGCAAAATAAGCTAGGATTAGTCGAATGAGTGCTAAACGGAAAACGAAAATCGGAAAAGTCAAAATAAATCCAAGACTAGAGAAACTCCTCGATGAATACAAAAAGGTGAGAGGCAGGCAGTATCGGCTCGATGGACTGTTCCGAGAATTAGTCGCAAACAAAACTGGCATGACCATGACCGAGCAGTCTTGTCTCGGCTATCTGTTAGAAAAAGGGCAAGCAGCCCCAACCGAACTAGCCAAGATCACCGGCCTCACGACCGGAGCAATAACAGGCGTCGTCACTCGTCTGGAAAAAAGAGGATGCCTCACCACTACTCGCGATACTAAAGACAGGAGAAAGGTAATTATACGTCCCGTTGTCAAAGAAGCAGCTCTGCCGATGGTTTATTACCGGCCTATGACTGAAAAATATTACCGTCTACTCTCCACATTCAACGAGGATCAAATCAAATTCTTGACGTATAAAAGCCAGTGCATAACGAAGTTTCTTGTAGAAGAGATAGACAGATTGAGCGAAGAAGAACCGGAAAGAAACAAAAAGAAAAGAAGTTAGGAGTGCCTCAAATTACTTTACTTGCTAAGATATCTCCACAACTGAATAAAGACCTAACCCCGGCTACGGGCACGGTCGCAAAGCCATCCAAGCCATCCTCGCAAAGGATTGTTCTGCGCGTATGCAGAATGGCCTGGCGAGGATTTTGCGTTCATTCGTGAAGCCAAAACCAGTAGCGGTTCTTTAAGTCTTCGCTCAGTTGGTGGGCATCAGCGTGGGAAAGCGCACCTAGATAGGAATGAAGTGATTGAGAGAGCGAATGTTCGCTGATATCGCCTCGCCGGTACTGCATTACGCGGTCCCTGAGCTTGCGGAATATCCGCCGTCTCGTTTTGCTGCGGAGTACCTTGTAGTGCGGCAGGGCAACGTACCCGAGGAAATCTATGCCTTTCGCAACATTGCGAATGGAGATCTTCTTCGGGTGGAGCGACAGCCGAAGCCGATCTTCGAGGAACTTCTGAAAGGGACCAATCAGGCTCTCCAAATATTTCCTATCGGCCGACACCACAATAAAGTCGTCGGTATAGCGTGCGTAGTACTTTACCTTCATCTCGTGCTTAACGAATTGGTCGAATTCGTTCATGTAGACGTTGGCGAAGAGCTGGGAAGTGAGATTCCCGATCGGCAGGCCGTGCCGGTCAAAGAGACTCATGCCTCCCTTGTCGAAACTTTCCACAATCAGCTGAAGCAGCCACATCGTATCGGGGTCGGCGATGCGTCGCTCTAAAATCGCCAAAAGAATTCTATGGTCTACCGAATCGAAAAATTTGCGGATGTCGCATTTCAGCGCAAAGCAGGGAATGGTGTAGTTCTTGCTCTCCGCTCGAATCATCTGCTCGGCGGCAAGCACACCTTTGTGAGTGCCTTTGTTGATTCGGCAAGAAAAAGAATTCGCTATAAACGTCTCCTCGAAGATCGGATTAAGAACCCTAAAGACTGCATGGTGCAAGACGCGATCACGCACAGTGGCTTTATGGATATGCCTGACCTTGGGGTCGCAGATATAGAAACCCGAATACGAGCCGTGAGAGTAGCGTTTGGACCCTAGCTCGCGCCGGAGGGAGAACAGATGAGGCTCAAGGGAGTATTCGAACTCCAGAACATCAGCCTTCTTGCCTTTGTCACTGCGAAATTCCTCCCAGGCCGAAACCAGGTTGCCAAGCGAAACTATCCGATTAAACAAATCCTTATAAATCTTCATGGCTATGAATGACTTCGATATCCCGATCTTCAAGAAGGCATACGATCTCTACAAGCTCTTCCATGACTACAGGAAGGTGGTTCCGAAACAGGACAGGTTCACCATCTTTGAGCGATGCGAGCAGCTGATACTCGACGTGCTCGAGGCAATCCTGCAGGCGAGCGGTGAACAAAAAGCAACAAAAGCTCCAACGCTCGAACGATGCAGCCTCAAGCTCAACATGCTTCGCGTGTTCGTCCGTCTGATGAAAGACGTGAAGGCAATAGACGCAAAAAAGTATGTCGCGCTCGAAGGTGTCATTGACGAGATTGGTCGCATGCTCGGCGGTTGGATACGCTCCACAAAGACCGGGTAAGAGAAAAGGCATCCGAATAAAACGGATGCCTTTTCCGTCCGAGGGAGACTTCGGGAGGAAGGCCGACGCGGAGCCGTAGTTGTCGTTGGCATTGTCGAACCAGTTGGCGTTGAACTTCACCTGGCCATCGTCGAAGTTGAAGATGGGCGCGTTCGAGAAGTCGCCATCGGCCTCCGGAGAATTGCCCCTGCCCATCCGTGTCACCAGACTTCGAGCCTTACTTCCTGTTGGAAACAGGACTATGCGCTCCCTGTCTTGAATTTAATTCGACAGCATCCGCATAGCGAGCGAAACCCGTCTTAGGCAAAGGCAAGCAGTATCCCCTCAACACAACACGCTCGCGGAAATCGTGATCTCCGCGACTCTGGTTGCTATCGTTGAAACGATAGAGTTCGGCGACGGCAATCCGTGAACGGCCGTGCATGAGCCTATACTCATGCATAATTATAGCAGGGAATAAGGCACAAAACTCAATACTTGACAAGTCGCTATGACTTTGTTATACTAATAGAGAATGCTCTTTGAGTTAAGGGAGGGGTGAGGCAAGCGCAATCGGCATAATTTGTTGTGCCTATCGCGCTCGCCTCACGTAGAGGAAGCCGCTATCCGAGCGATTCGGAAAATCCAAAAGGAGATAACGCATGAACGCGATTACTCAGACAGCAGCAACGACCGGCCAGATCAAACAGATCAACCGGTTCGGCTCCGACGCCATCGAGAAAGTTCTCGCTGACCTCGGCCTCGACAACCCCGGCGCCCAGCGCGTCATCGAACACGGCGACGAATTCGCCGAGGCCATCCGCACGGCCGCCATCACCTCGCTGAAGGACCTGTCGGTCTCCGACAAGTTCAAGGACGAGGAAGTGGAGTCGAGCTACGGCTACCTCTCCGGCTACAAGCCGAAGGGCATCACCGAGCAGACCAACATCCTGCGTCAGTTGTTCCCGGGCGTCGGCTTCGCCGACGAGAAGCTCGCGGAACGGCCGGTGCCGTCCAACGCGGAAGGGTGGTTCGCCATCCCGAAGTGGCAGACGATCGCCCCGACCTACGGCGAAGCCGTGGAGAAGGTGCTCGCGAAGATCAGCGAGACGCGCAAGGGCAAGTTCAAGAACTGGCGCGAAGGCGAACTCGGTCCCGACTACCTCAAGCAGTCGGCCCGCACGGAGAAGATGTTCCAGACGCTCGGCGACGAGCAGAAGAATCACGACATCCTCGTCGTGGCGGCGCAGTTCGGTCTGCGGCATCGCGGTCGCTCGGTTCGCCGGGCACGCGAGGTCATGCAGGTCAACGAAGTCGGTCTCGGCGCATTCGCAGTCGGCATCATGCTGCTCACGCATCCCGAGCGGCTGATGAACTACGACGACTTGTACGTCGACTGCGCCGGTGACGAATACGCTCCGGGGGCCGTTGGCGTCTTCTCGTGCGCGCCCGTCTTCCTCTTCGTCGATGGCCAGGTGTGGTTCGACGCCGTCTGGTTCGACGGTGCCGACGACGTCTACGGCTCCGCGTCGGCCTTCCTCCCGCAGTAATCGATCCTTGAGGTCTTGAATTCTTGGGTCTTTTGATCCCTTGAATTCCGCCGCAGGCGGTCGAAAAAATTGGGGCTATCCACAACACATCGTGGGTAGCCCCTTTCTCTTTTCTAAATCTATCCGAGAAGTATTTTATGTAGTAAAATATCTTTACAACTTGCCTAAACCCAGTCAGCCTGCAAAGGTCGGTGGGCATGGCAATAAATCCATCCAAGGTATACAACCCGTCATCAGGGTTCCTTGGATGGTCGTACTCCGAAAGGGGTGCGTTCGGGCCGAAAGGCACGAGCTCCTGGTGGCGGGCTTTATGCCTGCCTCCCGAAAGTGATAATATTTTATTCATGAGTCTAAGACCATTTCAGGCAGGGCTTGTTTGTCTCGGCCTCGTCGTCATATTTAGTGTCATTGCAAGATTTACGTTCCTTAACGGATCGTTTTTTGATCCAGCGGTCGCACCGGCATTCGGTCCGTTCGCAATCGGCGATGTGCTCGGAGTCATAGCGTACGTTGCAGGATATTTGATAAGCCGAGCGAAACAAAAGGACACACAAATTTCTTCTAGAGAATAAAACACATACAAAAAACGAAAACAGAGAACACGGCCAAGTGGCCGTTTTTTTGTTGTTTCAACGACGCGGCGACAGCGACATTGTTATCCACAGTTTTACTGGCATTTTCGGTATATTTTCGGTATACTAAAAACATCAATAATTCACAGGGTTATTGCACTAAAATGAGACCTATAACAAAGCAGCAGAAAAAAGTTTTAGATTTTATAAAAAGTTTCATCAAGAGAAATACTTTTCCTCCTACGCTCGAAGAAATTGCTTCAGGCTTAAAACTTTCTGCGGTCTCGACTGTTCACCAGCATGTGAACGCTTTGATACACAAAGGCTACTTACAGAAACGTGAAAACTTTGCGCGGGCAATCGAAATAAAAAAAGAAAAAAAGATTTCCGACTTCGTAGAGATACCGCTTCTAGGATTTATCTCGGCTGGTGCACCGATCGCGCCAACAATTTCGCCGGAACTTATTAAAGTCCCGCGCGAATTCGTGGTAGGCAGAAAAGACCATCACGCACTTAGAGTGCAGGGACACAGTATGCAGGACGCTGAAATCTTCAACGGCGATATCGTAGTGATTTGTGAACAATCAAAAATTGAAAATGGAGGTATCGGTGTCGCATTGGTAAAAGGCAAAGCGACTCTCAAGAAAATCTATTTGGAAAAAAATAGATATCGCCTTCAACCGGCGAACGCTGAGTACCAGCCGATCTTTGTAAGAGACAGAGACTTGGAGATACGTGGAAGATTGACCGGAATCGTCAGAAGCCGATTCGAGCTTGTTACAAAAGAAGGCAATCTACTGCCTCTCACAAGGACAGCGAACACCTTCGATCAAAGACTGCAGATTTATAACCGCCGCTTTATCGGCAACAAGTCGAAGCTGCTCGGATTCATCTCCGACATCGTCGCAGAGAAGTGCGGATCGTATCAATCATTCTGCGATATCTTCAGCGGCACTGGCGCGGTGGCGAATCATTTCAGTCGACCAGGGGTGAAGATTATTGCGAACGACATATTGGGCAGCAGCTATACCAGCCTGAAGTGTTGGCTCGAGACGACCACTTATGACACTGAAAGAATCACCGGCCTCATCAATCACCTAAACAATCTGAAGACATCGGGTCAGAATTACGTGTCGAAGAATTTCGGAGGCACATACTTCACGCTAGAGAACGCAAAAAAGATAGGAGCGATCAGAGAGGAGATCGAGGCTCTTCAAGTTACCCCCCAAGAAAAAGCAATCCTTCTGACTTCTCTGATTTATGCAATGGACAGAGTCGCAAACACCGTAGGTCACTACGAAGCCTACAGAAAGACGCTTGATACCACTCAGGAAATAAAACTCCTCGTGCCTGACGTCAACGTGCACAACAACCAGAACAATAAGGTCTACAACAAGGACGCAAATCAACTGGTCAGAGAAATCGAAACCGACATTTTATACATCGACCCTCCGTACAACTCACGCCAATACGGAGACTCGTACCACCTGCTCGAGAATATCGTTTCGTGGAAGAAGCCGAAAGTCTTGGGTGTGGCAAAGAAAATGGAGGAGCGAGATCACCTGAAGAGCGAGTACTGCCTCAAGACGGCCCCCGAAGCGTTCCGCGACCTGATCCTGAACGCCAAGACAAAACACATACTTTTGTCGTACAATAATACTGCCGACACGAAAAACAGCCGTTCAAACGCTCGTATTTCGGATAAAAGCATATTGGAAACCTTGAGAATGAGGGGAACGGTCGATATTTTTGAAAGAGACTATAGAGGGTTTACCGCTGGCAAAAGCGACGCCTCCGGCAACTCGGAGCGTGTCTTCTACTGCCGCGTGACAAAATAATTTTATGAAAAGAATCTGGTCACTATCAACAACTGTAAGAAATCCGGAGCGAATCCAGCCCTTTCTCACTGTCCTGAAAGAAATGGACGGCGAGGCTTTTGACGAGGCAGGGCAGATTAAATTCCAAACCTTGCTGATTCAGCATCGCTTGTACCAGCCCACCGGACTTTCAAACGCAATGCTCGAATACTACGAGACGTCGGGCGACAAGATGAGCTACGAGCAAGCTCAGGAGATTTTCGAGCACATGAAAAGCCGATCAACCGTACTCCGCGGCGACCCAGGACTTCGAGGAAGAACATCGGTAGCGCCGCTCACCAAGATGGGACTGGCTATCGCAAAGCAAACCTCGGGGCAAATTAAAATCACCGACCTCGGCAACGCCTTCCTCAAAAACGAAATCGACATCGGTGACGTGTACTTCCGCTTTTTCATAAAGTGGCAGATTCCCAATCCTGAGAGCAGCGAGTTTAGCGATGACGGAACCTACAACATCAAACCCTTCATTGGTGCACTGCATTTGATTGACCGCGTGAACAAAAAGGAAATCGAGAGAGGAAACGAACCGAAGGGACTAAGCAAAGACGAATTTGACCTCTTCGCACCTTCTCTCGTTAATTTCCGCGACATCGACTCGTATGCGGAGAAAGTAATCGCTCTGCGAGACATGATGGACGGCAAGAGCAAGCAAGAGAAAAGGCAAATACTGAATGACTACAGCCGCGAATTTGCCATCGCATATCTTGGAACTGATGACACCGAAGAAGTCGATAAGCTGATCAATAACCTAAATGACTACGGAGACAATGCGATCCGCTACTTCAGGCTTACGCGCTACCTCCATATTCGCGGGGGTGGTTTCTATATAGACCTTGAGCCAAGAAGGTCCGTGGAGATAAGTAATCTCCTTGAACACGACAACGCAGAGGCGGAGACGTTCGCTTCAAAAGAAGAGTACATCGAGTACGTATCCGACATCACCCAACCGAAACTACCGTGGGAGACGAAGGAGGCACTCACGCAAATTGTCGAGAAGCTGATCGAGGAGGTCAGCGCATATGAAGGGAAGCTCGGGCTGTCGCCTGCACACCGTTCAACATACGAAGCATTCTCAGAGGCACAGCTTAAGTCTTATGCCGAAGAGCTTCGTACATACCGCAGAAGTCTGCAGGACAAAGAAAACCACAACGCCTCTCAAAATATCGAGAAAGTTAAAGAATACATCGCCGCGCTCGAGGATATCTTCAACGCAGAGGACAAGCCGGTCACTCTCGAGAAGTACGTCTCTCTCGGATTGAACGCACTAAATGACGCATTGCAGATCAAGCCAAACTATCCGGTGGGCGATGATAACGAACCGACCTTCACCGCACCAGCAAACACGCCCGACATCGAATGCTTCTACGAAACTTACAACGCGATATGCGAAGTTACTATGCTTACCGGCCGCGACCAATGGTACAACGAAGGTCAGCCGGTGATGAGACACTTGCGAGACTTTGAGAATAAAGACAACAGCAAAACATCCTACTGCCTGTTCGTCGCACCGAAACTCCACCGCGATACGGTGAACACGTTCTGGACATCAATAAAATATGAATACGAAGGTCGGCCGCAGAAAATAATTCCACTCTCAATCGGGCAATTCATAGAGCTTTTGAAAGCACTCGTCGCAATCAAGGAGCGTGGCGGCTTCCTGAATCACGCACAACTATTCCAGCTTTACGACCTCATCGTCGGAAAATCAGCGTCGGTCGCAAATGCATCAGAATGGCTTGACGAAATACCAGCTGTCATCGATGGTTGGAAAACGGCTGTGACGACATAACCTTATGAAAACGAATCAAATCTACAATGGAGACTGCATAGACATAATGCTCACGGAAATCGACAAAGGGTCAGTAAACCTGATCTTTGCCGATCCCCCATACAACCTCTCGGGTAAGGGACTGCAGTGGAAGGGTAACACCACAGGCGGCGACTGGTTCATGGTAAACGAAGCGTGGGACAGAATGTCCGCACCCGAGTACATGCAATTCACCCGAAAGTGGATTGGCGCAGCCCACCAGACCCTCAAAGACGGAGGGTCGATTTATATCGCCTGCAGCTACCACAACATTGCGGAAGTGATGATCGTACTGAAGCAGCTCGACTTTAAGATCAACAACGTAATCACTTGGCAGAAAACCAACGCCATGCCGAACATGACTCGGCGTGTATTCGCGCACTCAACCGAATTCGTAGTATGGGCGGTAAAAGGGAAGGGATGGGTGTTCAACCATGACGCGCTCAAAGAACTGAATCCGGACAAGCAGCTGGATGGAAGCCCGAAAGCTCTCAGAGATGTATGGCCGCTTCCACTGGTGCAAGGAAAAGAAAGAATCCGAGGCAAGGACAACAGAGCGATACATCCAACTCAGAAACCCGAGGAATTGCTCAAGCGCATCATCGTGGCGTCGAGCAATAAAGGAGACGTGGTGCTCGACCCTTTCCTGGGTAGCGGAACGACAACTTACATGGCAAAGAAGCTAGGTCGAAAGTGGATCGGCATAGAGAAGGAAGCGAAATACGTCGAGGTTGCTAAGAAAAGAATGGAGATATGACTGAAGCCGTCACCGTAAAATCAACATCGAGGACATCTGCGGAGACGGAAGACATCATCCTCAGAGAAGGCGAAAAAACCCGCCTTGTTTTTCGTCCGATGATGGTAGTGAATCCATCAGAACCCAAACACAGCATAAAAGGCTGCTTTATTTTCCAAAAGAAAAAACCATCAGGCAATTGGGACGATTACAAAGTTACCGATCTGACCTCGCTCAAAGATGCGGAGGGAGTGAAGCTCGAGCTTCACAGCGCGGAGGTATATCGATTACTGACTCAGCTGAACAATAGGTACAGCATTTTTGATAAATACGGCATAAAATTTGGGACAAATAAATTTGTCCTCACACCTGACAATGTCGAAGAGGTGGTAGAGCAACTGCTCAAAGACCCATCGAATCTTGAGAAATTCAAATCCCTCAAGCGAGAAGACCTCGAAAAAATAAACGTCGTCACTAATATCAGCAATCTCGAAGCCTTGCTCGAAGTGTGGGAAAAGAACAAGACCAACGCCTCCGAATCATTCTGGCAGGACGTGATCAAAAAAGAATCGTGGGTTCTCTCCCAGGTATTCTCAACGCCGGTCGTGTTGTTCAAAGACGAAGCCTATATGGGAGGAAAGAATATCGGCAACAAAGGAGGGTCCGTCACTGATTTCCTTTTGAAAAACAAACTGACCGACCATGTGCTGATAGTCGAAGTGAAAACTCCCGAGACTGATATATTAGGGGCCGCTTATAGAGGAACTCACTCAATAAGTGGAGAGCTGACAGGCGGAACCAACCAACTCCTCCAACAAAAAGACAAATTGCAAAAGGAGTTTTATACCATCAGCGGCCAAAGCGAGGAATCTTTCGGAGTCATCAATCCATGCTGCCTACTTATCGTTGGGAATATAAAGAAACTCAAGAAGGTAGAAAGGGATTCTTTTGAACTCTACCGTCGAAACTCAAAGGATATCGAAATAATTACTTACGACGAGCTTTTTGCTAAGGTGCAAATACTCAAAGATCTCCTGTCTAAAAGCGGGAAATAGGCTGTCCACACCAGGGATTGACGGTCCCTGGGTATGCAATGTTAGAATTATGTGGTACAGAAACGTCGCCTGACGGCGTCTCCTACGGAGACTAAACGACACGGGGCTATGACTTCTGTTCTCAAACGCATTTTGCGTTGAGGACTAGGAGTCAGAGCCTCGTTTTTTATTTGCCCGACAAACATGATTCGACACCGATTGGAGGCTCTGCTCCTCCACTCGAAGGGTGTCGCAGTGCTACCCGTCGATGGAGGAGCCGAGCTTCTAAGCTCGACTTTTTCAGTTTTATGGCGGAAGAAAAAGAAACAACCACACAAGTAGAAGAAGAGAAGGAGTCCTCATCAAGCGACGAGGTCTATTCGCCGTCTGAAGAAGAACAAAAGCTCGTTGAAAAATGGAAGAAGAGATTCACTCGTGCGGAAGAATTCATGCGTCCGTACCGAGCGAAGCATCTCCGGATGTACAAGCTCTATCGCGCCTATCAAGAACGGCAGAACTACGCATACGAGACGCGCCTGATGCCGCCGATCGCATTCGAGATCATCGAAACGGTCGTGTCCCGAATGGCAACCGCCAAGCGCAAGACGCGCATCCTGCCACGCGAAAAGAAAGACCTTCAATCCGAATCGCTCCAATCTTGGGACGATTTGGTGAACTACGACTTCGACATCATAAAGCTCACGGTCCGGCTACGCGATTGGGTGAAGTCCTCTGGTATTTACGGCAACGGCATCGGCATGACCACATGGATGAAGTCGGGAGATTACGACGACCCTGTGCTCGACATCCTCGATCTTTGGGAAATTCTTATCGCTCCTGAAACCATCGACTTACATGAAGACTGTCCGTGGCTTATCCGCCGAATAGCAAAGACAAAAGCAAAACTCGAAAAGGAGGAAGAGGCGCGAGGCGAGGACAAAATCTACAAGAACCTGAAGTTTGTCGAGTCGAAGAGCGTTGATGATTGGAAGAAAGAGAGGTACGAAATCGACACCAAGAAAATGGGTCAGATCGCGGTAGGCAGCGACTCGGCCGAAGGAGCGACTATCAAGGTCGGAAGCGACAAGAGCGAAAAAGAAAAACAGATAGAGCTGTGGGAATGTTGGGACTTCGAAGAGTGCAAAATCGTCACCATCGCAAATCAGGACACACTTATCCGCAACGATGAAAACCCTTACAAGAGCATCAACGGTGGACGTATTTTCATAGACTTGCCCGATCACGAACTGCCCTGGGAGTTTTGGGCGATCGGCCATATCGAGCCGGTGGAATCAACCATCATCGAGATTGCCGATCTCCGAAATCAACGCATGGACGATGTCGTGCTAATGCTCGACCCTGTTATCAAGATTCGAAAAGACTCTGGCATTACAAAGGACAGCATCATCTTCGCGCCTGGCGCGAAATGGGAACTCCGAAAAATGGACGACGTCGTGATCGAGCGTCCGCCGGAAGTAAGCCTGATGGGAATAAACGAAGAGAAGATGCTCCGCGAGGAAATCGAACGCACTCTTGCTATCTCTGAATACGCATCCGGTCAGCCGAAGTCAGGCCAAGAGCCACTCGGAAAGGTCGAGATGCTTATCGGACAGAGCAACATGCGCCTCGGCTCTTTCGCCGGAAACATCGCAATGGCTCTCACACGCCTCGCAAACAACCTCGTCCAGCTGAACCAAGAATTCCTGACCGAAGACAAGCTCTATCGCATAGTCGGCGACGAAGTGGAATTCAAAGAATTCAAACAGCAGGACAAGGAAGTGAAAGTCGATGCCGTAGTGGAGATCGAGCCGGTCGTGCCTCCCGACAAGCAGACCCGATTGAATGAGTCGCTGATGTTGCATGACCGATTTGTAGGTGGCGACAAGCCCGATCCGAACGACCTCGACGCGGTGAAAGCATACAAGACACGAAAGAGGGCGATTGAAGAAATGATCCTCGAGGCGACCGATAAGGAAGCGTACAAGACGCTGTTCTTCGGAGAAGAAAAGAAGAAGGCCCCACCGCAGGCGACTCCCGAGCCTGTGGCAACCCCCGAGAGCGCAGAGCAACCGAACGTAGAAGGGAGCGCGGTGGTGCGTCGGCCATCGTTCATCCGGAGGGCGTTAAACAGCCTTCCGTTTATCGGCGGAAAGTAAACACATATGGCAAAGGCAGAAACAATCACCCAACAGTGCACCGTCCTCAGCAAAACGATAAGCGGCGAATACGTCATCGTGTCGCTGCAAGTCGCCGGAGGTTCGGTGCAGACGCTTCATCTCACAAGAGATCAGGCGAAAGGGTACGAGCTGGGTGACGCAGCAACGCTCGTGCTCTCCAAAAAGTAAAGGTCGAAATTATTAATCATTAACCATTGAAAATATGGCAAAAGAAAACGAAGAAGAGCAAATCGAAGAAGGTGCTGATGAAGAAACCGTCGGTTTGAAGGAAGGCGAGAAAGGCGCAGACATGGAAAAGGAATGGGAAAAGATTGACGCGATCGTGAACGCGGCGAAGAAGGCATACGACGACGGCACTCCGCTCCCTGACGTGATTGCAACCCTTATCGAAACGCTCACAGCCTTGCAGAACGAAACCAATGACAAGCTCGGCGGCCTCGGCGTAGGCGGTCCCGAAATGGATCTCCCCGAGGACAGCGAGGAACAAGGCGAACCTTCCGAAGAGGGAGAGGAATAGCCTCCAATTTTTATGAAAGACGAGTACGAAAAACAACTGGAAGTCGGAATGAACGTACTGGAGATGACCAAATCTCCGGGGTGGAAATGGCTCGAAGCGAAAATACGCGACGAACTCCGCATCACGAATTCGGAACTCCGAACAATGAACGTGGAGGGGATGACGATAGAAAAAATCGCTTCCGAATATTTACAGATGAGAGCCAACATCAACGCATATGAGGGCGTACTCGCGATGGTAGCAACCGCACTGGAAGCCAAAGAAGAAGCGGCAAAGGCACTGCGCGACTCATAAATTTACCAATCTAACAAATCTATTCATGGACAAACGAACCCAAGAATTGAATAACGCACTCGGCGATCCCAATGAAAACGATGAGGAGGTGGAGAATGAGTCTGCCGACGATGAAGAGAAAGACGAAGAAGAAAAGGAAGAGGAAGGCGAAGAAAACGAAGACGAAACCGAAGAAGAGGAAGAAGGTGCGGATGACAAAGACAAGAAAGACGACGAAGAGGACGACGAGGAAGAGGGCGAAGAAGACAAAGACAAGCCCAAAATTAAAAATCCGGAACGATGGCACGGAAAAAGCCGGGAGGATGTAATCCGCGAGATCGAAGCCATCGAAAACAAGAAGGGAAAAGGCGAAGGCGACGATAAGAAAAAAGACAGAGAGACGGACAAAAAGAAAACGAAAGTAGGCAAGATCGAGATTCCGAGCAACGAGGAACTATCGAAGATGTCACCGGCGCAATTCGTCGAGTGGGTGCTCAAGCACATTCAGTCTCAGGTCGATACGACCGTGCAGGAACGCTCCGCGGTCCAGCAGTCGGTCTCACAGGAGATTAGGGAAGCCAAGAAAGATCACCCGCTCCTGAAAACGAGCGCGGAATACCGCGAACTCGTACTTGCCTTGATTGACAATGCCGCACAGAAAGGCGTGCACATGCCTCTCAAAGAAGCATGCGCCAAAGTTGACGCCTTCTCCGGCACTGGCAAGGGCGAAACCACTACTACCGATAAAGAGAGAACGAGGCTCAAGAAAGCAAAGGCCGTTGTTGAACGTGGGGGTGGCTCCTCCGCTTCACCTGACGATGGCAAAGGGGGCGAAACAAAACGCCTCGAAAGTGTCTTCGGAACGGGTGGGTCAAAAAGCCCATTGGGAGGTCTTGGCGTATAGCCAGGGTCGAACCTTCCCAGCGCATTAATAACTAACCGCATAAAAACTTTATGGCAGACGGAATACGCGGAACTGGACATCTCGGCGTCGCACGCAAGTACGATGTCGCGGATGTCATCTCACTGCTTGATGTTGAACGATATCCGATGCTTGCGATTCTCACGAACGCAGGAAAAGACCCTGTTTCAAAGCAGGGCAAGTCGCTGAAGAAGAAAGAGACGACCGATCCTGAATTCAAGTGGTTCGAAGATAAGTTTGGCGCACGCGAAGACACGGTGTCGGCCGACCAGGGTGGCGCAACCGCTCTTGTTGTCGACAACGTCGGCTACTTCAGCGTCGGCGATGTTCTCCTTGTGGTGAAAACCACGCAGGCTACGAACAACCCGACCGGCGAAGTAATGCTCGTTACGGCTATCAACGTCGGAACCAGCACGCTCACGGTTGTGCGAAAGATCGGCGACGCATCGACTGGCGGCGGACTCCTCAAAGACGACGACATCATCTGGATCATCGGCAACGCAAACCAGGAAGGCGCGGATGTACGCGAGATCAAGGCTACGACTGTCGCACAGGTATCGAACTACACCCAAATCTTCCGAACCCCGATCGGCATCACTGAGACGGCACGCAACACGAAGGGCTGGACGAAAGAGAGCGACTTCGACTATCAGACCAAGAAGAAAGCAACGGAACACCTTGTCGACATCGAGCGAGCATTCCTCTTCGGAAAGAAAGAGCAGCTGACGAGCGGTCTGACCCATCCGAAACGGTTTACTCAGGGCCTCTTCCCGAGAATCACGCAGAAGAAGAGCAACGTATCGACGCGAGCAGAATTCACGGCATATCTCGAACTCCTCTTCAGTCACGGAAACTCCGAGAAGTACCTCTTCGCATCGCCTTATGTAATCAGCAAGATCAACGAATTTGCGATGGACAAGCTGCAGGTCGTGTCGAACGAAAAGACTTTTGGCCTCACGGTCATCAAGTACTTCTCGCCTCACGGCACGCTGAACCTCATCAAGCACGATCTCCTGGTAGGAAACCTATACGGAAAGAGCGGAGTAGGACTCGACCTCGAGACACTGACGTACCGATACCTCGCAACCCGAGACACTAAGCTCCTCACGAACCGACAAGGCAACGGCGAAGACGCACGAGTAGACGAATACCTCACGGAATGTGGACTCCAATTCGAACAGCCCGAGCGACACGCGATTGTTGAATTCGCCTAATCCTCGAGTCTCGATCGGACGGCGCAGGCTTCCCGAAGCCGCCTGATCGAGGGGAAGCCCTTGAGGGTTTTGGTCGACGTTTATCAACCAATTAATTAAGAAAATTTATGGCAGACAAAAAAGAATCAAAGCGTTACGCAACTCGCTACGGCCTGCATTACAGCATCGTCATGAAGCCGAGCGTCACGCAAGTTATCAACGGCACTCCGATCACTACGCCGGGCAAGACAATCGAATTCCAAAACGGCATCTACGAGACAGAAGACAAGGCCGAGCAGAAATTCCTCGAAACCTGTCCGCAATTCGGCCGTGACTTCCGCGAAGTCACCGGCGAGATGGACTCAGCCCTCGAAGCGCAGTCTCTCGAAGAGCGTGAGAAAGAAGTCAGCGAACGCGAGGCGGAAGTCGAGCGACGCGAGATGGCGTTGAAAGGCCAGGGTCACGAAGAGGGATCGGGCACGCCGGGCACCGGCCGTGGCAGAACAACCGGCAGCAAGGACGCAGACAAAGAAAAAGAAAAGGAAGAGGCGACCTTCTAAAACGCCTCAAGAAAAGGTCGAACATTATCCACCAATAAAAGGCACAACGATATGGTAGAAAGCAGAGCAAAATTCGCAGTCAATGACGTAACAGTAGCGACCGCAGGAACTGCGGTGCAGCTGCCCGATATGCCAATCGGGAGCGCATGCGAACTCGTCGTGAAGGCGAAGCGCACCAACAAGGGCGCAATAAAGATCGGTGAATCGGCGGCGCAGGCGCAAGCCGGAAAATTCACGCTCGAGCCTGGCGAAGCCGTAAAGCTCCGCATCAGCAACGCCAACAAAGGCTACATCGATGCTGAGGTAAGCGGCGACAAGGCAGAGCTGATCGTTGAGCAATAACGCATATGGCTGACTTCATTCCACAGCAAGGAGACTTAAGTTTTCTCCGCGCAAAAAAGACCGGCCGATATTACGGTCCGTACATGACCGGAGGCACAGTCACAACGCAAAGCGTCGCAGCCGCGAACTCGCTTCGAGCATTCCCGTTCTTCGTTCCGAAGACGGCGAAATTCGATAGGATCGCACTTCGCGTGGCCACGGCAGGCACCGGCACGACACCGAAAGTACGTCTGGGCATTTACGAAGACTTGAATGACGGCACGCTTTATCCGGGCGCGCTCGTTCTCGATGCAGGCGAAGTTAACGTGAACTCGACTGGCCTCAAGGAAATCACTATCGACGTGACGCTCAAGGGAGGAAAACTCTATTGGCTCGTAATGCTAGGGCAGGACACCACCTCGATGGTCGTCGCCGCCATTCCAGCAGCAGACTCGATCGCAACCTTCCTCGGCTTCGATAACGGACTGACCGGGACGCCGTACCTCGGGTATGCGGTAACGCAGACATACGGCGCACTGCCAGCCACTTGTCCGACCGGAAGCCCTACGGATTGGAGCCTTAACGTGCCGCTCATCGCCTTACGCAAGGCGTAGATATGACGATGAACCATGTCGCCAAATTCAAAACAAAAGTTGCCCAATCAGTTGATGACGGACGCGAACAGGACGCGACGACATGGAACGGCAACGGCAACGCGAGCAGCGTTATAACGCTCGGCAATTCAGGAGGGTCGGTCTATTCCGCCACCTTCAGATTCCGAGGCGTAGACGTTCCTCGCAATGCAAAGATCGTGCTCGCACGGCTGAAGATTCGGCCTGCGGTCACTGACAGCGCAGACCCCGATGTAAAGCTCATTGTCAAAGGGATAAAAGAGCCAAACACTAAAATCTTCTCGCAATCGTCTCGGCCGAGCCAGCGCACAAAGACAGTCAACTCGGTTGCATGGCACATCATCAAAAAGTGGGAAGTGCACGAATGGGTGCAGACCCCAAACCTGCAGCTGCTTGTAGAAGAAATAGTCGCGCAAAGCGGATGGAAGCCAGGCAACGCTCTTGCCCTAACGATAGAAGACAATGGATCTTCTTCAGGGCAGGCAGAAACCTGCTACGACAGGATCAAGGGCGACGGGTACCAGGCGGAACTTGAGGTCTGGTACACGATGAAAAATGTAAGCGTCGGCACGATTGCAGGGAATGACAGAGACGGGGTGGAAATAAACAAAACGACGTGGCAGGGAAGTCCGACCGGCAACGTGATCACGCTCGGAGACGACGGCGCAGACATAAACGAAGGCGGATTGATATTCAGCGCACTCAATATTCCTCAGCATGCAAATATTCTTGGCGCATACCTCCTGCTCACCCAAGCCGACCAAAATAACCGCTTCCCGAACCTTCTTATAAAAGGCTTTGCGGAAGACGACGCTGCGGCATTCGCAACCAATGGATCGAACCGGCCTTCGACACGGCAGAAAACAAAAGCGCAAGCGGAGTGGACTATCGGCGAGTCAGTCGGCGGAGTATTTGTCGGCCTACACTGGACAGCAAACAGCGTATACGAATCTCCCGATCTGAAAGAAATCGTGCAAGAAATTGTCGACCGCGAAGGATGGACTCCATCAAGCAGGCTCGGACTTGTTCTTGAGAACCGCTCTTCTTGGGACGGCCAATACAAGCTGATATGGGACTATGTCAAAAACACCGGCGAATTTGCAGCGAAGCTCGTCGTCGCATGGGACACGATACGCACGATACATTCCGCGCAAAAAGACATTCCAAAATTCGACAAATCAAATTATCCGGAATTCATCATCGTACATCACTCGGCCACTCCGCGAGACTCGACGCACTTCAGCACGATTAAGAACAACCACATAGGAATCGGATGGGGCGACGTGGCGTACCACCATTGGATAGCAGGCGCACTGGACGGCATAGGAGTGCATATTGCAGGACGTCCCGAAAATAAAATCGGAGCGCATGCCGATACGCAGAAGATGAACTACCGCTCGATTGGCATCGCGCTTTGCGGCACCTTCCATCCTTCGGGCGGAGGTGAACAGCCGAGCGCGGAACAGTTGGCGACTCTGCAGGAGCTGCTCGACAAGATCAGAAAAGAACGAGGCATACCGAAAGAGCGTGTGCTCGGCCACCGCGAGACGCCAGACTCAACCAACTGCCCTGGCGATAACCTCCTGTCTTACATCCAGCGATATCGTGCCACCGGAAAATTGCTGCCTTAAACCACTATGCAACTACAAGAATTCGTACAAGACCTAAACGCACGCATGTCCGCCTCGAAGACGACGGGACTTTGGAGCGAGACGGATAAAAAGAGATGGATAAATAAATCCATCGTTCGCGCGTGCAACTTCGCTCGATGGAACTTCCTGAACCATCACTCAACCCAGCTGACTGAAAAAGATGTGGAAGCGTACTTCAACCCATTCGACTACAAGCCAGGCGGAATGATGTTCCTGAAAGTAGACGGCCAAGAGCATGCAAAGACGAGCGTAGAAAACTATCAGAGCGGAAACCATGCGAGCGACTTCGTCTTCTGCATGCTCGGCGACCAGTACCTCTTGAAGCCGACACCATCAGAGGACGGAAAAATAATCGACCTCTTCTATCGCAGACGACCGATACCGCTCGTGAACGATACGGATGAATCGATAACGCCGGAAGAAATGGAAGAGCCGATCATAAAGCTCGCGCTCGGAATATGCCTCAAGAAGTTGCCGAACCGAGGCACAGACGCAGACAAGGAAATAACGGAAGCGATCGCACTTCTCCAAACCCTCAAGGATAGGGAAGACGAGGAACCAGGCGAGGCAGGCTTCGCAGGCAAAGCGACCAGCACGCGGTTCCTCAATAAGTCGAATTAACTATGGAGCTTAACGCCTACAAAATACGCGGATTCAAAGGAGGCATTGCCGATGATGCGTACAAAGGCGTGCTCGGCTCTTTCAGGTTCGGCTACGGACTGAACATCCGGTCCGAAAACGATACGCTCAAATGCAACCAAGCACTGAAGAAAGATTCGGGGTCAGTAGTGACCGACCTCATCTTGTTCTTTGTCACAGCAACAAATGGCAATCTCTACGGCTTCGGCAACACCGGCAAAATCTATCGCAGGAATGGAAGCGACGGCGTATGGTCGCTCGTCTACACCGATCCCGATGGAGCGATAACCGGCGCGGCCGAATATACGAATTGGAATGGAAGCAACTACGTGCCGTTCCTTTATTGGGCGACTGAGACGAAACTAAAACGCATTCCACTCTCCGGAAGTTGGAGCACCGATGTCTCAACATTCGGAAACTTAAATGGCGATCCAGGGTGGCACACGATGACTATGGCAGTAGGTGTCCTCTTGATTTGCGACGGCCAATATCTTGCACTTGTCGACTACGAGGGAAACTTCAACGACAAAGCACTCGATATCGTGCCGGGTAACAGGACGAAATGCCTTCTGCCGCAGGACGCAATGGTAATAATCGGCTCGACCCGCGGTCCGAAAATCGAAGAGGGATGGCTATGGACGTGGGACAAGATAAAGCCTTCTTGGATCGTAAGAAGAATGATCGCCGAAAAGGGAATCAACTCGCTCATCCAAAGCGAATTCATCATCGCGCAGGCGGGCATATCAGGAAGCCTCTACTACTGGGACACGGCGAATCTTGTGCCCCTTAAAAAACTTCCAGGCGGAGGATGGGTAGAACCGGGAGCAGTCGCAAACTTCAAAGGACTGCCGCTTCTTGGTGCTACAGGGTCAAGCAAGTGCGGAGTGTATTCCTACGGCCGACTGAATAAAAACGATCCGTATGCATTGAATCTCGAATACATTCCTTCACACGGAAAAATGGAAGGCGTAAGCATTGGAGCGGTGACGGTGCACGGAGATGCTCCATTCGTCGCCTGGAAAGACGGTAGCACTTACGGAGTGGATACAATTGATGCAACGAAAAAAGCGACTGGCAGATACGAAGGACTCGTATTCGATGCAGGCAACCCCTTCGTCCAGAAATCGTATCGCTTTGTAAAACTTCTCACGAAGCCGTTGCCACAAGACTGCTCTGTCGAGGTGTACTACCGGCTGAACGAATCGGGCGACTGGCTCAAGGCAATCATGGAAGACGGCTCGGAGAGCTTCGACAAGGTCGGGAAAACGAAAGCGGTCTTCACGATAGAGACTGGCGATCCGGATGAGGAGGACGAAGAAGAGGGAATGGGCGAGACATACGAGATCGCGGTCGTGCTCAATCCTGCTGGAAACGAAACGCCTGACGTCGTGGCGATAACAACGCTCTTCGAGAGCGCAGAGCTTCTCTAATCTGTATGAAAACAGCAGGAGTCAAAAAAGTATTTACGGACGAAGTGGTAGAGGACTTTCCTCTGCCGGAAGTCCCTCCGCATACGCACGATGGACAGAACTCCCAACTGCTCGCGCCGGACTCGGTAGATACAATCCAAATCCGAAGTGGAGCGGTGACGACCGACATCATCGCAGACGAGGCTGTAGGCAGCACGAAACTCATACCGGAGTCCGTGCTTACCGGACACTTGGATGCGCTCGCAGTCACTGAGGCGAAGCTCGCCAATGCAGCAGTCGCAACAGCGAAGATAAAGAACGGTGCGGTGAATGCTTCGAAGCTCATTCAAACAGAAGCAGTAATCACAGTCTCGGCGCAAATAGAAAGCGCGACGATTATCTCTGCTCACATCGGCACCGGAGTCATACAAAACGCGCATCTTGGAAATGCCATCGTGACGAACGCAAAGATAGTGGATGCCACGATCCAAACAGCAAAGATCGGCGACGCTCAGATAACAAACGCCAAGATCGGACTCGCAGCAGTAGACAACGCGAACATAGCCAATGCCGCCATAACGAGCGCAAAAATCGGACTTCTTGCCGTTCAGACAGCGAACATAGCCGACCTCGCGGTACTGGATGCAAAGATCGCCTCGCTGACCGCGGCGAAGATCACCGCTGGACAATTCAACCTGACGAGCACCGGCTACCTCTCCGCGCCATACGGCGGACTGAGGTTCGGATATCTCAGGTCGATAAGCGGAACGCCGATTTACGGTATACAGGCCGGTCCCGGGCACGGCCTCATGCTCGATGATGGCGCGAACGGATACGCCCGAATGTGGGTCGACGACTCGGGCAACCGGCCACTCTGCATCGACACCACCGACCAAGACCGACTCTTTATCAAAGCGTCGAGCGGAAACGACATCATCCGCTTCTACGGCAACAACGCAGTATCGGGAGGATTCGTGGATGTACGAACTTCCTTCCGCATCGGCACGACGATGCCAAGCAGCCCATCGAACGGAGAGATGTATTACGAGACATCGCCGTCAGGCGTCGGAGCAGGAGGGAGGCTGCGGGTCTACAACGGCTTCAGCTGGCACTACGTTGCGTGGTTCGACGATATCTAATCCAAAAATATGTTCTCACGACCAAAAAAATTAAACAGAGAAGACTTGGAGGAAATCCGGAAACGCGAGGAATTGGTAAACCAGCATCGTCTTACCGCGCAGGCACTCGAGCACCAGAAGCAGCTGTACATCCAGCAACTCTTCCCGAAGTACGGACTCGATCCGAACAAGCAATTCAACATTGACCTCAAGAGCGGTCGAATCTCTGAGGTATTACCAGCCAAAAAATAAAACCTATGACAGCAGAAACTGCATCACCATTTGTATCCTGGGAGGACTTCGAAAAACAATTCGCAAACCTTCGAGGCGCGACACCGAACGTGGCGACAGGCGCAACCAGCACCTATGCGCCTCTCTCGACATACAATCCCGTGCAACTGCAGTCCGATATATCCACTACGCAATCAAAGCTGAAAGAGGCCGAGGACTCGTTGAAGGGATACAAATCAAAGCGATACGACGAAGAGTACGCAAAGGAAGGTCTCGGCGAACTTGAATCGAAGATTGCAACACTCGACGGCCAAATCTCAGGAGAGAAAGGAACGCGCGACACTTCCGTATCAAAGACGCGACGCAACCCTTTCTACTCGGCCGCCACGATCACCGGAGAAACTGCGGAAATCGAGCAGCAGGCAAACCGCAATATTTCAAACCTGATAGACGAGCGCAACTCGTTGTCGCAGCAGTACAACACCAAGCTCGGCAAAGTGAACACGCGCATCGCAGACGAGACAGCCGACAAAGAGCGGGAGATAGAAAGCCTGCGCTTCAATCTTGACCGCTTCGATAGATCGCTCAGCGATTACCGAGGCGAGCTTCGTTCGCAGCTGAGCTTCGATACAGAGGCAGAGCGATGGGAAGCGGAATTCGGACTGCGCTTGCAGGAAGCGAATAAGGCAAAGACGAGCGTAAGCGAATTCGAAGCCGGAGGCAAACTCTACCGCGACGTATTCAATAGCGAAACCGGCGAGCTTATAAAACGCGAGACGCTCGGCAACGCACCGGCAGGAGGCGGAAGCTCGAGCGAGTCTGAACGCTTCGCCGACCGAATAGCTCAAGGCATCGAACCGGACGCAGGACTCCGCAGCGCAGCCGAAAGATTGATCAGCCAGGGCGTCACCGACCCGACAGAAGCAGGATACTCCGGCACTACAGCAGCGCGTCTCGAAGCAGAGATGAGCTGGCTTAGAAGCGGAGGCGGAAAGAAAATCACCGGCACGATGAGCGAGAGCGAATTCAGAAAGGCGGTCCGCAAGAAATGGGAGACGAACAGCACGCCAGCAGAACTTAAGAACCTGTGGAGCGACGTAACCATCGAGGGAGGAAAGACCCCTGCAGACGTTATCGACGACGAATGGGGAATCAAGACCAAGCCGGGCTTCATGGGCTGGCTCGGCCGACTATTCACGCCAGGCGTATAAAACTATGGGAGCATTCTGGGAAAAAATCACATCGCCATTCAAGAAACCGATTAAAAAAATCGAGGAGTATTTTGCGCCTGCACCGAAAGTACGCATACGCGACGTGGTGAGAGAAACTCCAAAAGCTACACTCGATGTACTTCAAGACATGGGCCAAGCGTCGTGGCGAGGATTCGCATCGGTCGCCTCACTGCTCACAGGCAAACCGTTCGTACCGGAGGGTGACTTCCAAAAAGAACTATTCGGCACAGACAAGCCAATCTCTGTGACCTCCTTCGGCCGCGAGAGTCGCGGTGCCGATCCTGAAGGAAAGAGCGAGGGCATATTTAAAGCGATTGATCCGACGCTCGGCCTCTTCTTTGGATTGGCCGATGCAATACCAGGCGGAAGCGGAGCAAAGAAAGGCATCCAGGAAACGGCAAAGAATGCAAAAAATGTCGTTAAAGCAATCGAAGAAGTGGGACCAGAAGTAGTTAAGGGAGTGAAAAAATTGGCGGATACAGCACAAGATGTAATCAAACCAGCAAAAGAAGTCGCCACTGAAGCTACTGCTGCAAAAAATATTCTCAAGCAAGCAAAGCCAGTAAGTGAAATAGAAAGCCTCGAACTCATGGCAAGGCAGGCAGATCAATCGAGCTTCGTCACTCGAGCGTCACCCGTTGAACAGGAAAAGCTCGTCTCCAATCTGGAGTCCGTATTTGCCGACCTGAAAGGAGTAAAGGTGGAGGATCTCAAAACTTCCTTCACGCCAGAAGACCTGGCCCAGGCTAAAGCCCATTACGACATCGCGGTCGAGATGGTCATGGACAATCCAGCACGACAACTATCGAAGTATGTCAATAAACGCACCGGGGAGCTTCCCGAGGTGCTCGGCAAGGGCACTTCCATCTTTGGCCGAAAGGGGGACAGCATAGTCACCGAACTCGGCTTTCGGGACTCTGAGGAGGCCAGGGAAGCCTACCAAGCATATGTGTCCCAGAAGGAGGCGTTGACGCGCGTACAGGGCAATTTGGGCCGAATTAGAGCAGAAATTCGCCTCGCAAAAGAGAAGGATACCTTCATCGGCCAGGCTAAAGACGTTATAGCGCGACAGGTTGCAAAAGATGTCAAATCATTGAAAGGACTCGTCGAGAGCGCAGAACGCGCCGGTTACAAGCGCGGACTCACCGAAGGAAGCCAGCGTCTGCAGAGCATGATCAAGCGGCTCAAAGACAGACGCTCGAAAATAAACGCGATCAAACACGCATTCAACCTCGACGATGTGCAAATGAAAAAAATAAGAGGCGCAGCCGACCCTCGCTTTATGGATGCGAAAGAATTCAACGGATGGTTCAAAGAATTGGAAAACAAAGCAATCGGCATGAAGAGATGGATGGACGAAAAAGTGATCGTCGACGCGATTGTAAAAGAAAAAGAATACAACAAGGTGGACAATCTCCGCCTTGCATTGAAACTTCCTCCGATCAAAGAGATGTCGCTCGAGCAGCTGTTCCAATTCGACGAGGCACTTTCGCAATTCAAATTTGGCGACACGTTCCTCGGGCCTCGAATGATACAGACCATCATCAATACCGACATCGGTCCGGTCAAAACAGTGCGGGAAATCCGCGAGTCGTTAGCGAAGCAGGTCGGCGTAAGCAACCTGGAGCTGACAAACGTGGCGGGAAAGTGGGGCGACAAATTCCTCTACGATCCTGCGCTCGCAGAAGAGAACCCGCTCTACAAGTACATGGTCACCGCGTGGACGGCAAAGAAAGTAGCGGCCGATCAGAAAGTCATGCTCGTGAAAAAACGACTCGACGAGCTTGCGTTCGCTGCGCGGAAATCCCGCAAGCGAAGCATCGCCGACATGCTCGTGCCTCAAGACAAGCTCGTCTTCGATTACCTTGAGACACCGGCAGCTGAAAAAGACTTGATGCGACAGCGCATGACTGGTCCCGAGATTCGCTTCGCAGAATTTGTAGAGGGACTCTTCCGAGGCTACCGAGACATACTGCTCGAGAAAGGAACGCTGAAGCGATACCGCAAAGATTATATAACCCACACGTCCCGCTCGTTCTTCGAACGATGGAAAGACGACGGCTTCGTGAGCGCGATAAAAACATATTGGGAATCGCTCGTCGAACAGCGGGTGGACTTCGAGGCAATAGGGGAGACAGGTGAAGTGCTCGGACTTGAGAAATTCTTCAAATATGCGCTGCAGCGAGAAGGAGGAATGGTGCCTAGCAAAAACGTCGCACGCGCCGTAATGAGCTACGTCCGCACATTCGAAAAGAAGCAAGCACTCGACCAAATCATTCCGAAAGTGGATGCCTACACTTTCTCATTGCAGCGAAACACAAAAATAAAAGACCCAACCGGACTGAACGTCGACGGCCGACTGAGACGCTTCGTAAGAGAGTGGCTGAACAATAAAAAGGGACGACGCATTGAATTCGTGGTCTCGCAAGGCGGAAAGATGGATGCCCGACTCCGTGCGCTCAAGCTCTTCCTATCCGTGAAAGACCTGGGCTTCAACGTAATCACCGGAGTGGCTTCGGCCGGAGGCGCAGCAATGTCCAACTATATCGGACTCACCACAAGAGCGTACGCAAAAGGCATAGGTCGCGCCCTAACAGGAAGAGGCAAGGTGCTTGCGAGAGAATTCAACGGCGTCGTCGGAGAGCCTCCGTTTGAAAACATCATCTCTGCTTCAAACGACATTGGCGACACATTCCTTGCGGGCGCGTTCGGCATTCTGCAGGACGTGGCGTACCGCGCGAAGCGTCAATTCTTCCTCGGGTCGCTTACAAACGAGGAATGGAAAACAGGCAGGGTCACCGCTGAAAGACTGGCGCAGATCAAGCTGAACATGGCGAAATTCCATCCGCTCGAAGATACGAAATCCGTACTCGGCAGCACGCCCGAAGTGCAATTCGTAACCATGTATAAATCCTGGGCTGTGCCGTTCCTCATGACTGCAAGATCGAACGTAAGAAAAACGATAAACGCATTCAAAGCGGCAGAGGGAGTAGGCGCGAAAGCAGCCACGCTGAAAACAGAGGAAGCACGCCAGTTGATGAAGCTGACTGTAGGCGCGCTCGGAATCTACACCTTCTTCCACACGATCTTCGAAGACGACGAAAAAGACGACGGCACGTTCGTGTCGAAACTAAAGCAACGCTTCGTGAGAGAAACCGCCTCCTCTCTGTCTGCAATCAACCCGAGCACTTGGCTCTCGATACGTCCTCTGGAATTCGCGCAGGAGCTTGCAGAAGGAATCGACCTTCTTATCAAGCTCGAGGAGTACAAAACATCGGGCAAAGACTATCAGAAGGGCGACCTGAAAGGAGTGAAAGTCTTCCAAAGAGAACTTACTCCATCGGCCGTGCGCCAATTCATGGACACGCCGACAGTCGGACAGATTCTAGGAGGCCAGTCAGGATCAACGAAGAAAAGCACGGGCGGGTCGAACCAGCGAATGAACGCCGACCAATTACTAGAGATGAGCAGATAACCGCATGGACAAAGATACCTACCAAAACAAAATGCAGGACGAGCGTCTCGATCGCGTAGAGAAAACGGTGAACGAAATCAAAGATAATCATCTCGTCCACATCCAGACAGACCTCACGAAAGTGAGCACGGATGTCGATTGGCTCAAGCGGTTTTTCTGGATCATCGCAACCGCCTCGATCGGCGGACTAGTCGCTGCGGTCATCAACTTGTTACTAACCATTAGCAAATAAACGCATGAACATAATTCAAAAGCCCTCTCCTAATTTTTGGAGCGGACGCAAAGGATACCGGCCCGAGGCCGTGGTCATCCACATCATGGACGGCACGCTTGTCGGAACCGACTCCTGGTTCGGAAGCACCTCTTCGCAAGTCAGCGCACACTACGGCATCGGCAAAAGGGGAGAGGTGCATCAATACGTCCAAGAAAGCGACACGGCGTGGCACGCCGGTAGGGTCGATAAGCCTTCTTGGAGCCTTATAAAGCCGGACACCAACCCGAATCTTTACACGATAGGAATCGAACACGAAGGAAAGCCGAACGACATTTGGACTGAAGAGATGAAAAGAGCAAGCGCAAATTTGATACGAGAGATATGTAAACGATGGCAGATACCGATCGACCGGCAACACGTCATCGGGCATTACCAAATCTTTTCTCAGAAGCCGAACTGCCCGTCGGCAGACAAGAGAATCATCGATGAACTGATCGCGCTCGCATCAGACCAGCAAACGCCGAGCGCAACGTTGGAAGACGGAGTGAAAAAGATTGAGGAAGGGCTGGCAATTATTAAAAAGTTTATCTAACAAACCACATGACATCACCAGCACAAGAGGCATTCAAGCACCTCTTTATCGTGTTCTTTTATTCAGGCGTCTCTGCCATCCTTCCGATCTTGATTGCATACGCACAAAACGAACCCCGATGGGCACTTCTCATTCCGATCATTAACGCCGCCTGGTATGCAGTGACGAGATATTTGAAAGAGCAAAGACTGATCGAGAACGGCGAGTCCGGACAATAAAAATTCGCAAATCAAAAAGCCACCAATGCGGTGGCTTTTTGTATTACCATTATAAGTAGGGTAGGGAAATGCCTTATTTTTAGCGGTATTTTTCCCCTCTGAAACGGGTGCGGCTGAGCAACCTCTTGCGAGGCAGATAGAACCGCACCCGTTTCAGGGGACAAAAAAGCCGACAAAAGTCGTTCGGTGTTCTAGCATAAGCATACGATTTTGTCAATTAAGAAACTGTGTACACAGTTTATCCACTCAATCCACACATGTAGACGTTTGACTTAAAAAACCACAACCGGCATGTTGTAGTTGTTACCCAAGTTTTAATCGCCTCGTCTCGAAAGAGACATATAGCGGAGGCGGTCAAAACTCGTCCAGGCAACTCCAATATCCCCGCTCAGGATTGCGGAACGTTCCTGCATGAGGAATGGTCAACACGCGACGTCGAATCGTGTGAGCCATTCTTCGTGGTAGTCCAACCCGTCATCTCGCTATGGTGACGGGTTGAATTATTTAAAAGCACATGAAATTCAATAAAGCAGTAGACAAGTATCTCGAATGGGGACAGCGACATTACTCAACACGAACGCTCGAATTGTACGTTGACCATCTGAGAAGGTTCGAAAGATTCATCGAAAACAAAGATATAGAAAAACTAAAAGTGATTGAAGACGTTATTGGATATTGCCGACATCTGGAAAAGCGACAGGTCGCCGACAACACAATCAATCTCTCAATGATCGCGCTGCGACAAATGTGGAAGACACTCGCAGGCTTCGAGCGCGAACTCAAAATCAAACTGCCGTTCTTATGGGGAGTGATTCCTGTAAAGAAAGGCATCACCGCCAAATCGCACAAGCCGGTAACGCCCGACGAATTCAGAAACCTGATGAGTGCAATAAACGGATCGCAGGGATTCCTGCTGGCGCGAGACGCCTGCCTCTTCCGGATTCTTTATGACACGGGCATGCGAGTATCCGAACTCACCAGCCTCAATGTTTCCAGCGTAAAAGAAGGGGAGCAGGCGGCCGTAGTAATCACAAGAAAAAGGCGAGACTCAGTGAAGCACCGCCAAGTGTTCTGGACTCGAGAGACGCACAAAGCTCTCCTGACCTACCTCGACATCAGGCACTGCTACACCGGAGACGAAGCTCTCTTCATCAGCATCATGCATGGCAAGAGACTGACGACTCGCGCAGTCGAACGAATCCTAAAAGAATATTGCAGAAAGGCCGGACTCGATCCGACGCTCATCAAGCCTCACGGCTTCAGACACGGATGGGGAATGAGGGCAGTCGATGCCGAAATGTATCCGCCCTATCTCCAGGCGCACATGGGACACGCTCATCTCGCAAGCTCGCAGATCTACTACAACGTCCGCAACCATGCGGTCGAACGTGAGTACCACGATAAGCTCGGCGACAAATGCGAGAGAGGTCTGAAAGAACGCATGGCGCAGGAACCCGTGACATTGCCACAACAACTCGTCGCAACCGTACAAGAAGTTGAGCACGCGTGATTGCCAAAAGCATACGCGGGCCGATAGACTTATAGGGACGGATTGGTATGAAGCTGTCGCCCTATCAAAAGAAGAAAAAAGACGACGAAAAGAAAAAAGCTGTTGCGCTTTACGAACAGGGTTTTTCAACCCGGGCGGTTTCTCTATTGCTCAAAAAAATGGGCATTCAACGGAGCCACACCTGGGTCGCCGAGCTGATAAGGGCCGAAGGGCAGGGGAGACTTCCCTAGTAGATTATCCACTTACCCACTTTACAAAATTTTACAGACGGTCTATCGTTATAGGTAAGGCTCCCACAAAAAGCCCCTGCACATTGAAAACAAAATAGGTGACACCAGGATCAAGATTGTTTTTGAGACTGATGCACTGCGAACTTAATTTTTGATACGTTTGAGAGAGGGAAGCCCGCAATTCGCGGGATTAAATAATATCCTCTAACGTCGCACAATATAGATTATACGACACTAGTGAGGTTTTAAACGAGGCGGTCTACTTATAGTAAACGCGTCCAGGAACACGCACATCAATATACGATCGAATATCCGCATCTGCCGGTTTCATTTTGGTAAAGGCGTAGAACGCTTCAATTTGAGACTCTACAGGTGTGAGGAGATCAAAATACGCGTCGTAGGGCTCATAGAGGTCCAGGACGAGTTTTGTGGTGGTTGGATGCTCTAAGATGGCTCTTCGATATCCAAAGCCCGCCTTAGAGAGCTCCTGGAAGGCTCCAAGCCACCCCTGCACCGTGGCTTCGGGCACGAACGGCTCACCAACGGCAAAAAACACGCCACGGTTGATGGTAAGGATTGGCGTATCTGTTTTGGCCGTAGGAGAGGGCTGGCTGATCCGAGAGAGGATTTGGCCTTGTTCTTCATCCGCAATACGGGCAGAACCGATCCCGTGACGATCGATAAGGTAGAACTCGTTGTTGGCCGCGATAATCACCGACGACTGCTTTTCTTCTAGCTTGAGTCGTAAAATGTTGGGGTAAAACTTTTCCACAGCTACCTTTTCCATGTAAAGTTCATTTTTTAAACGTACAGAAAGCGCGTCTACATCCAGAAGCAGCAAATTTTTCTGCTGACCGGGAAACGAGGGCTGCATTTCAATCGCCTGCCACACTCCCCTCGCCACCTCTCCCCTGTCTTGGGTGGTGAGGCCTTCGATTTGCAGCGTTTGGACATCGAGCACGCCGGATCCAAAAAAAACGTATGTCCATCCAAAAATGGCCACGGCGGCTAAAAATCCTAGCACCGCTCGCCGCCGAGCGCTGTATGCTTGCGTTCGCGTCGCGACAAACGTCCCCTCTTCCCTCTTCTTCCGGGGCGCTGCAAGCCACTTCTTAATCATGAAAAAGATTTTAGCAGGAAGAGCGATGAGAAGATATGGCTTAGAAAGAAATAGGATTTTGCCCAAGGGGGTACTTTGAAGGGTCGTTCGAAGTTCTCGCGAGGAGCGTCCTCCCATCCCGCCGGAGCGGGATTTCGGACACGCATGCAACGAACACTTCTAGGCTACGAACGCTCACGACCCTTCAAAGTACCCCCTTGGGCAAAATCCTATTTCTTTCTAAGCCATAACACCTCACTATCGAACAAGCCGACGTTCGATCAAGGGGTTGATACGTGTAACCACTTCGTAATTGATCGTTCCGATCGTTTCGGCAAATGATTCGGCCGATATTTCCTGGTTTTTCTGTTTTCCGATCAATACGACCTCATCGTTTGGCCGTACGCCAGGAACGTCCGTGACGTCCACCATGCACATGTTCATACAGATACGGCCGAGAATTTTGCAGCGGTGACCGCGGATCAGGGCATACCCACGAGATGAGTATTTCCGATCTATCCCGTCCGAGTATCCCACGGGCAAAACGGCAATCTTAGAATGTCGCTTTAAACGCTCCGTACGGTCATAGCCCACCGTAATGCCTTTTTGTACATCTTTTACCTGTGCAATAACCGTTTTCCATGTGAGCACCGGACGGAGTTTTGTGTGGACATGAATCGCGTCACGCACGTCTTGAGAAGGCCATAAGCCGTACAGGGATATTCCCGGACGCACCAGATCAAAGCGTGCATCTGGACGCAATAGCACCGCGGCAGATGAAGCGGTGTGACGAAGCCCTGGAGACATTCCCCATGCGCTGATCAAATGAAGCGCCTTCCAGTAATTTTGTAACTGCAATTGGGCATAGGAGGATTTTTTAGCCCGTTCTACATCGGAGAAATGCATGTATGTCCCCTCTAAATGAATCGACGGTGCCTGTTTAATACATGTCAGGATGGCCGATAGTTCTTTTAAAGAGAACCCTTCACGCGTCGTTCCTGTCTCGATGGGGAGATGGATCCGAAACGCTCCTTTTTTTGCCTTGATCCGTGATATTTTTTTTAATGATTCAATATTATATACAACAAATGATAATGAATTTTCTACACAGATATCTAACAAGCCTTCCAACACGTATCCGATCACAAGGATTGGTCTTTTGACTCCAAGGCGACGTAACGCTATCCCTTCTTCTACAGAATCAACCCCAAACCACGCAGGGAGTGTGCCGAGAGCCTTTGCGACAACGCCGAGGCCGTGTCCGTATGCATTTGATTTTATCACCGCAATCACCTTCGCGGGTTTTGCTGCACCCGAAAGAACAGCTAAATTATATCGCAATGCCGAACGGGAAATTTCCACCCACGTTTTCATAATCAGGTGAGTGTTTCAAATCCACAATATGGAACGAGGGCCTTTGGGATGTGAATGGAGCCGTCTTCTTGCTGACCGTTTTCCATGATCGCCACGAGGGCGCGTGCCAAGGAAACGGCCGTGCCGTTGAGCGTGTGTAAAAACTCCGTTTCACCGCTTGTCCGGCGCACTTTGGTGTTAAGGCGGCGCGCCTGATAATCCGTGCAATTTGAGGTAGACGTTACCTCTCCCCAATCACCACGCAGAGCCTCTTTTTTGTCAGAAGATTTCCCGGGCATCCAGGCCTCTAAATCGTACTTGCGATAGGCCGGACCACCGAGATCCCCCGTACAAATATCCACCACGCGGAATGGCACCTCGAGCTGTTTCCAGATATCTTCCTCGATACGCAATAGCTCTTCGTGCAGCGCTTCGGACTGCTCTGGCGTGGCGAGCACGAACATCTCGACTTTGGAAAACTGATGCACGCGATACAGTCCATACGACTCGCGGCCATAGGTTCCCGCTTCGGTGCGATAGCAGTGTGAAAGAGCCACGTAACGGCGCGGAAGCTCTGCCTCTGGAATCACTTCATCCATGTGATATCCCCCCACGGTAATCTCGGCTGTGCCAATAAGAGAAAGGTCTGAATTTTCTAATGAATAAATCTGTGACTCAGGGCCACGCGGGTTAAATCCGGTTCCAACGAGCACCGTATCGCGCGCCACATCCGGGGTGGTCATCGGGGTAAACCCGTGTTTGATACACTGATCGATCGCAAAACGGATCAGGGCCTGTTCCAAAATCACGAGCCGACCTTTTAAAAAGTAAAATTTCGCTCCGGCCACCTTGGCACCGCGTTCAAAATCGATAAGATCATGCATCTCGCCAAGCTGAAGATGATCTTTTGCGTCTGGAATCGACGCTGGTTCACCAAATCGTCGCACTTCCACATTATCATGATCATCTTTTCCCATCGGCGTGCTGGGGTGCGACATGTTCGGGATCTGCAACAACAACGCCGTCCAGGCCTGATCAATCTGCGTGAACACCGCTTCTTTTACCGAAAGCATTTCCTTAATCTCCTTCCCCCGCTGGATAAGCGCATCCCGTTCGTCGGCGCCAATCCCTTTCATCCGGCCTGCCACCTCATTTCGCTCCTTGCGGAGCGTCTCCACCTCTTTTAAAAGAGCCAGGCGCTCTTCGTCCACCTTCAATAATGCGTCCACATCCACAGACACATGGCGCGCCGCAACATTCTTTTTTACCAAATCCGCGTGTTCGCGAATAAACGTGATATCGAGCATAGTAAGGCCTTTATCCTACCCGTTCTCCCCGCTCTCGTACAGAAGAGACGATTTATAGCGCTCTGGCTGAAACGGCTCCGCCCGCAGCACCCGCGGAGCAATCCCCCGTGCCGCTAAACGCTCCTCCAGGGCGTCCGTAAAGACTGCCTGATCGTAACCGAGTAAAAGGATGTCTGGATCGATCTCCGTGATCACCTGGAGCTTGTCGCCTTCCTTACCAAGCACGGCCAAATCAACCAACGGATGCGCTGCCACGGCCTGCAAACGCGCTACCTCCCCCATCCGAGGCATACGATGCTTTACCGCCTGAACCGTTTTATCTCGCGCCACCACAACTACCAACCGATCCCCCAGCGCCTTTGCCTGCCGGAACAAATCCTCATGGCCGGGATGCAAGCCATCGAATGTTCCTGTTACCAATACGGTCATACACCGGATTCAGGGCGAAGCGTTGGGAATAAGATGACTTCTTTTAAATTTGGGGAATCCGTAATAAAGGCCACCAACCGGTCGATCCCAATGGCCATCCCGCTTGTAGGAGGCATCCCGTGCTCCAAGGCGCGGAGGAATGGTTCGTCAATCCGCTGAGCCTCTTCGCTCCCCTCAACACGCATCCGTTCTTGTTCCTGAAACCGCTCACGCTGATCTACCGGATCGTTTAATTCATGATAGTACGCATTGATAATTTCTGCGCCCTGCACCACCAGTTGGACACACGCACTCTTGCTCGGATCGGCGGGCGACCGCTTCGCCAACGGCTTAAGATCTACCGGATAATCGAATACCCAGGTGGGCTGCGTCATCCCAGCGCGGGCGGTCTTTTTAAAAAGCTGATCGTAATGCTCTCCGATCCCAACACACCCCGAAAAATCCACCGAAAGCCCCTTGGCGTGAGCAGCGGCCACGAGCGCATCTGCCGTACGATGGTCGTCGATATCAATCCCACAAGCGTCGCGAACAGCTTCGCGAAACGTCGTCTTCTTCCATGGAGCCGTAAAATCAAGCTCCCCCTGCTCATACGGAACCTTGGTAGACCCAACGGCCGCTTCCACGATGGTCGTTACCATCTCCTCCATAAATGTTACAAACCGATCTTTTTCGACAAATGCCCAGTAGAGCTCAATCGTCGTAAACTCCGGATTGTGAGCATAGTCGATCCCTTCATTTCGGAAGCTCCGACCAATCTCATATACTTTTTCAAATCCTCCAACGATGAGACGCTTGAGATAGAGCTCCGGCGCGATCCGCAAATACAAATCGATATCCAACGCCTGATGATGCGTGATAAATGGACGCGCATTTGCTCCTCCGGGAATGGACTGGAGGATGGGCGTTTCCACCTCCAAAAAATCCTGCGCATCCAAAAATCGTCGGAGGGAAGAAACGAGCTTGGAACGAACAATAAACCGATTTCGCACCTCTTCATTCGCAATCAAATCAATCTCGCGCTCGCGGTAGCGCGTTTCGACATCCTGCAATCCATGCCACTTTTCCGGGAGCGGAAGGATCGCTTTTGTGAGCATGGCCCAATCAGACACCGCGAGTGTGGGCTCTCCCCGCTTGGTATTAAACAGCGTGCCGGTGGCCTGGATGATATCGCCCGGGTCTACCAAATCGCGGAACCGGTTAAAGAGATCTTCCCCACGATCGGCCGTAAGCTGAATCTGAAAAGAACCGGACGCGTCGCGGATATCGGCGAAAAGCATCGCACCGTGAATCCGCGTGGTCATGATACGCCCGGCAAACGTGATGTCTTTTCCCTCCGCGAGCCAGGGATCAAACGACGCCCGCGCCTCTGCACACAACGCCGTGCGGCCACTCGCCGCCGACGGATACGGATCGATCCCCTGCCGCTGCAGTGCGGTGAGCTTTTCTAAACGGACAGAGCGTTCATCTTGCATAGAAATATGTTAAAAAAATAACGAGGTGGTACCGATCCACGCAACGTATAAAAATCCGAGCAGGACATAGAGCCAATAGGCGAAGAAAAGACCGAAGACGATCTTTCGCGATATAGAAGAGCGCCGCTCTGCCGTGAGTGTGGCGAGCCACACTGGAACAACCGTAATAATCGTGAGGCAGAGGAATAAAATAAGATGCCAGCTCAATGGATCCAATCCCCCGGTCATCACAGAGAGGGCGACCGTAAAGGCGAAAAAGGGAGCCCCAATAGAAAAAAAGGACAGCCCCAACACAACCGGTGGCATGGCCAACAGCGACGTCTGTGCTGCTGGCTCAATCACCTCAAACGGCGATGGCGCGAACGCTCCGATAAGCAACAACGCGAGGATTGCTACAAGCGGAGCAAGGAGACGCTTCTCGGTGACACGTGAAGATAAAAGCATGAGCCCCAAAATCACAAGCGCCAGGATCATCACCACACACATCATTCCAATGCCCACAAGCCGGATCCGCTGCGCTTCCTGTGAAACAACCTCTTGCGCCCACGGTAATAAAAAGAACCAGGCCGAGCTCACCACCACCCACACAGCCCACAGGCCAACCCATGCGCGGTTTAGTAATCGATCTGATCCCTTGAGGAACATAGGCACGTATCGTAGCGAGGGAGAGGCGGGTGGTCAAACAAAAACGCCCGCCTACGCTCCTCAACGTAGGCGGACGGACGCTCTCCAAAAGATACGGCTAGTGTGGTTCGGTTGTAGATGGGGGCTTCCCTGTAAGTTCGTAGAACACCCGAACGATCGGCACATCCCCCTGCATCTCGTTGATGAGCCGACTACTCAGCATGTTCTGAAGCTCTTGCGACAACGCATTCACGTGCAAGGTGCTGTAGCTTTCGCGTGCGCGAGACCACACCATCCGAACGATGAGCGAATACCCGATCACTCGCTCGTCGCCCAACAATCCTGTCGTAGGCGAGGTTCCAAGGGCAACATAGTACTGGCATGGACGCGCGGGATCATGCAGATTTGGCCAAGCCTTTGCTACAATCTCTTCCAAGATGGCGTTTGCCTGCTGAAGCGGCTGAACGTATTCGCGGAAAAATCTTCCGGAAAACCGTAGCGCCAATCCTGGCCCCGGAAATGGTTGGCCAAACGCAACGGATTCGGGCAGCCCAAGCGCCAACGCGAGCAGGCGAATCTCCATCTTGTAGAGTCCCGCGAGGGGCTCTATCACATCAAGGCCGAGCTCATGCTCTATTGTCCCAACATTATGATGGCTCTTGAGCTTTGTGCTGGATTCAACAATATCTGCCGCATTTGTCCCTTGAATCAGAGCTGCGCGCATACCCGGCTGAAGACCAAGCTTCCGTGCCTCTTCTGAAAAGACACAAAAGAATGTGGCACCGATCGCCCGCCGAACATCCTCAAAGTACTGCCCCTCAAAGTACCGCTGCTCACGAAGCGAGCGTGCCAGCCCAAACGGAATCAGATCAATCGCTTCGTAGAACCGTTCAGCAGCATCTACCACCACGAGGCCTTCGCCGCCTTGAACCGAGCGAACCCGCGCGGCCTCTCCTGCGCGCATGAACCCGTTATCTACGAAGATCGATCGCATTCGATCTTCGAACACCGGCCGAGCGATCGCTTCTGCCACCGCGGAATCTACACCGCCAGAATAGGCACAAACGGCGCGGGCATACGGGGCGCAGATATCGTTCATCCATACCCGTGCCTCTGCGATAAACTGGCTCGGATCAAAGGCGTAATCAGACGTGCATCCAGCGATGTTGAACGCGATCTCACGTAAGAGCTCCCCGCCGTGCTCCGTATGATCCATTTCTGGATGGAACTGCACGGCGAAAAGATTATCCCGACGTGCAAAGGCGTGGTAACACCGATTTGTCGATGCAAGAACCTGCCAACCCGGGAGGTATTCGATTTCGTCGTTGTGATTCATCACCACACTCCCGCCAGGGTACGCGCCAAAAGATCCGGCGGTACACTCAACGTGCGCCTCCCCAAATTCGGGCGTCGCGGATGCTTTCACCATTCCACCGTCGAGAACCGCGAGCAGTTGCGCTCCATAACAGATACCGAGCACACAGATTCCCGACGTGCGGATGCCGTGAAAAACAGACTCTGGAATCTTTGGTGCACCAAGCTGAGTAACGCTGTCGTTCCCACCAGAAAGAATGATCAGTTTTGGGCGTGTCTGCTCCCCTGCCCACGCCTGTGCGAGCCCTTCAACACTTAGTGGGCGACTTGTTAATCCGATCGCACGCAGCAACTGCGCAATGAGCGGGGTGGATTTTGAGCTGAAATCGACCACCCACACCTGCGCGTCATCCCCGGTTGCCCAAGGGAATCGATGAACGATTGATTCTGGTTTAATTGTCATGGTACGTTTTTCCTTTCCGAACGAAGGATACGTTGTCATGAAACGATGTAATGCACAAGATACAAAAAACGGGCATCGAGCCCGTTTTTTCTTTCTCTATTTTTCTCTATTTCACCTCCGTAATCACGTACACATTCGTGCCCCCCGGGGTGTTTACGGAAACGGTGTCGCCCTTGGCATGGCCGATGAAGGCAGAGCCGAGGGGTGACTCGTTTGAGATGCGCCCGGCAGAAGGGTCGGCTTCGTTGGAACCGACGATCTCGAACGTGCGCTCTTTGCCGCCGATTTGCACCACCACGGTAGAGCCGACGGTTACGGTGCCTGCGCCGCCGGGTTCGTGCTCGATCACCATCACGTTTTTGAGCAACTGATCAATTTGCAACATCCGCGTTTGCACCTGGCCGAGTTGATGCTTGGCCTCTTGGTATTCGGCATTTTCGGAAAGATCACCAAGTTGCCGGGCGGCATCAAGGCGTTCGGCGAGCTCCCGTTGTTTAACGGTTTTGAGCTCGTGCAGTTCGGCCTTGAGGCGTTCGAGCCCGTCGGCGGTGACGTAATTTACTTTGTCTTGCATAGGATACGTTCGAAGCATTTGGGCGCGGCGTTTGGGGATTTGCATGCGGATATGGGGTATTTTGGATATTTGGAGCAAGAAACGCGCGTCCTGATTTCGGATCGCGCGTAAACCCCTTCCTTCATGAACAGGCTAACAAACCACCGACCGGGCGTCAACCAAACATCTTATGGACTCTGCTTCTCCTCCCACCACGCTCGTAAAATATCTCCGGCCACGGGCACGGCGTAGGAAGAGCCTTCCTGGCCTTCTTCAAGGAGTACCACCACAACAACCTCTGGATTTTCCGCCGGGGCATAGCCGATAAACCAGGCGTGGTTGGGGCGATCGGAACGCCACTGGGCCGTGCCGGTTTTCCCGGCCACGGGCATGGGGAGAATAGAAAGGGCTCGACCAGAACCGTATGTGACCGTTTCACGCATTCCCTGACGCACCGTTGCCAAAACGGCAGGGTCTACCTCTAGCTGATGGCCGGTAGATGGCAATGAAACAACATGTGGTTCAACGAGCGTTCCGCCATTTGCGATCGCGGCCGTCATTCGCGCCATCTGTAGAGGGGTTACAAGAAGGTCACCCTGGCCGATGGAAAGATTGTAGGTGTCGCCGATATACCAACGCTCTCCTTTTGTCTCCTCTTTCCATGCCTGCGAGGGCACATGCCCGGTTGCCTCCGTTGGTAGCGCAAAGCCGGTGCGAGATCCAAGGCCGAATCGCTCCATCCACGCTGTAAGCCGATCAACCCCCAAGCCAATGAATTCTCCGTATCCCCCGCCGACATAGTAGAAAAACGTGTTTACGGACCAGGCGAGGGCATAACGAACATTCGTAGGGCCGTGCCCGCCCGCTTTCCAATCTGGAAAAAACCATGGACCCACGTTGATGCCTCCCACGGAAAAAACGGTGGTATTGGGCGTTACCACTCCTTCGGCGAGCGCAGCCGTGGCGATGAGCGGCTTAATCGTGGAACCGCTTGGAAACTGCCCGGCCCACGCCCGCGGAAAGAGCGGGTGGTCTTCGTTCTCCACCAGGGCGCGATACGCGGTAGAGGAAACGCTTCCGGCGAACAGGTTGTTATCAAATGCCGGGAGCGACACAAGCGCGAGCATGGATCCATCCTGGGCATCCATCAACAGAGCACTGCCACGCGTTACGGCGCGTGTGCTTGTGGCTCCCGGAGCGATCACGCGTGATGCGCGCGCCATCCCATTGATCAACGCTTTTTCGGCCGCCTGTTGCAACGCCAAGTCGATGGTGAGGCGCACCTCTTCTCCATCCACGGGCGCGCGATCCCCCACAATGGCGCGCGGGCGGCCAAACGCGTCTACCTCGCTCCGGCGTTCCCCGGGCTCTCCACGAATCTGATCTTCATACGCCACCTCTACCCCAATTTTTCCGATTTCATCCGTACGACGGTATCCCTGGGCGCGGCGCTCGGCATATTCCTGCGGAGACACCCCGCCCACATACCCCAATACATGCGAAAGAGAGGGCGTCTCGCGACTTTCCGGATAATGCCGCTTTGCCGCCACGGCAAGCGAAACACCGGGCAATTCGGGTAGGTGCACCTGAAGCGCTACCGCACGGTCGTACGACACATCACGTGCCACCGTGATCCACTCATCTACCGGCGCGTCGGGAGTTTGGAGAAGCGTCAAAAGTTCCTCGCTCGTAGTACCGATCATCCGCGCCACAAGCGCCACCACCTGTGCGCGCGCGTCGTCCGAAGACGGGAGATCACTCCAACGCATGCTCACATGAAATGTGGGGACATTTTCTGCGAGCACCGCCCCATCCCGATCGCGGATAATCCCCCGACGCGCCGGAAGCACCTCATGGCGAAATCGATTATCGTCCGCTCGAAGCGTATACGCCTCACCCCGAACAGATTGCATCCACCCAGCACGTGCAACAAGAAGCCCAAGAACCAAAACCCCGCAGATCAGGGCAATGCGCATTCGCGCTGCCGGAAGCCCCGATCCCACAAACACGGCTCGATCACGCAAGCGGGTAACCTGATCTTCAAACAGTACCTCATGGCGGATCGCGCCGGTGTTCCCCTCTTCAACCGTCAACCCACCGCGGCGTGACTGCAGGCGAAATGGGTTGAGGGATGAGGGGGTTTCTGACATAATCATCGCTATGATCGCCGCGTAAAAAATGGCAAAAACCGCTTGCTGAATGCGGCAAAGAGTAAAAAGAGCACGGCCATGCATGCACCCACCCACGCGGCCTCTGCCCACAGCGGCGCATGAACTTCTGGAATAAATGCCTCGCCGATAAATCCATGAGCCCATGTGGCACCCACCAGAATAGATCGATCAATCAAGAGACCCACGATCCCAAGCGCAACGGATCCGATGAGTGAACGATTTGTCACATATTGTTGTGAAATGAATCGCACGGCCACGCATACGAGCGCCAACCGAATCGGCGTGAATCCAAATGATGGCTGCAACACATCCATCACGATCCCTGCGGCGACCGCCGCCACGAGCGCCCGATCGAGGGAGGAGAATACGGTGATCGCGAGGGCGCCTGGTAACGCAAATCGGATCACAGAAAACAGCCCGGGAAACCACACCGTAACGGTGGCATCAACCATCCCCGCCGCCAGGCCGATAGCTCCTGCCAACGCACGCCGATTCCATTGACGGGAAGGGCTCATAACGCTTAACGATTACCTGCCGGAAGAATCACCGACACCAGGTCGGCACGATCCATCGCCGCAAGGAGCTCCAGCGCCGCGCTCTTAAACGGATCTGTGGGGCGGCTTTCCACATTGTTCACCCAACCGATCACCAGGTTGGCCGGCACACGATCCTCCGTACCCGCTGTCACCACAACGTCATCTTGTGCGAGGGGTTCTGATTGAGGCACCAGCGTGAATCGCGCCGTGCCGTTGCCCTGCCCCTCCACCACCCCGCTTAACCGATTCGTTCCGCTTACAGACGCCGCCACACGGCTCCGTTCATCGCTCACCAGCACCACGGTGGCCGTGCGTTCACCCAGCGAGAACACCTTCCCTAATAAAATCCCGTCGTCTGTTACCACCGGGTGCCCCACCTCGATCCCATCTCGCGCGCCACGATCGATCACAATGGCGGCCGTTTCATATCGGATCGCACGCGAGATCACGCGAGCACCTAAAGTGCGGAACCCGGTGTCGGCAATAAACTGTGCCTGGGCACGCAGTGATCGATTCTCCTCCTCCAGCGCACGTAAACGAACGTAATCAACCGAGATGGATCGTAAACGTGCCTCGAGCTCCCGCACGGTTTCCTGCGCAGCCTCTGCGCCTGGGTCGATATGGAGCGCACGGCCAATCCCCGCCCCCATCGACGCCGTTACGCGTGCCACGGGCAAGAGCACAAAACGCACGCGCTCCCGCACCGGGCGAATCACCCCGGCCAACATCAACAGGAGCAGGCCGGCGAGGCCTCCGGCGATCAACAGAACCGTTCGAGGTTTGATAGACATTAGCGCATGAGCTCTGCGAGCGGGATTTCGACGTCTTGCAACAGTTTCCGATCTTCCAGCAATAATCCGGTGCCACGCACCACGGCCATCAGCGGTTCATCCATGAGGCGCACGGGCAGCCCGGTGCCTTGTGTGATCGCCCGATCCATCCCACGTAAGAGCGCGCCGCCCCCGGTGAGCACAATCCCTCGGCGATAGATGTCTGCCACCAACTCTGGAGGGGTAATCTCCAAAATAGCCTTGGTGTGATCCACGATGGCTCGCACGGAACGCATCATCGCCTCGCGGATCTGCCCATCGGTGACCGTGATTTCCCGTGGGAGTCCCGAGAGTAAATCGCGCCCGCGCATGGCCGTTTCCATGGGTTCGGCCTGATCGGTGGTGCTTCCCACATCCATCTTAACGGCCTCTGCCACCTTTTCTCCCAACAAGAGATTAAAAACCTCTCGAGCATATTGAATAATGTTCCGGTTCAGCTCATCCCCCGCAATGGGAATCGACTTGGCCGTAACCACGCCGTTTAATGAAATCACGGCAATCTCCGTGGTGCCACCACCGATATCAATAATCATGTTCCCCACCGGATCGCTAATCGGCATGCCCGCACCAATCGCGGCGGCAACGGGCTCTTCCACTAAATGCACCTCGCGCGCTCCGGCCGACAGCGCCGCATCCCCCACCGCTTTTCGTTCTACCTCGGTGACATCAAGTGGCACTCCCACAATTACGCGTGGGCGGGGCAAGAAAGCCGAAGATTCCCGATGGAGTTTTTCAAAAAAATACCGCAACATTTTTTCCGTTACTTCAAAGTCGGCAATGATCCCACGCTGCAACGGCCGGGTAACCTGCACATGCGGCGGCGTTTTTCCAAGCATGGCACGCGCATCATGACCCACGGCCAAAATCTGTCCGTTCCGCGTATTCACTGCCACCACGGATGGCTCGTTCACCACAATCCCCTGGCCACGCGCGAACATCAACGTGTTGGCCGTGCCAAGATCGATCCCGATATCTTTGGAGAGGTAGCCGAGGACGTTGCGAAACATAATCAGGGATTGAGCCCATCATAGGCACACTGTTTTATGAGCGCAAGGGCTTATAAATGAACCAAAAAGGGTTCTTTAAAGAACCCTTTTTTATATGGCAATGAACCTCTTATGTGTCCATTTGAGAACGATGACGGTGTGCCGGACGACCATCTATCGAAGAAAGACCAAACTCAACGGCCACAGCAAACGCCACAAGCGCCATGAGGTGCCAGGTGTGCAATAAATCGTTTGCGGAAAGAACAAGTGAAGCAATCGCTACGAAGGTAAACAGAAACGCGTGCCGAAACGCCGCATGAATCTCTCGGCTTACCACATCACGACGGCCTAACACCCGCACACGGAACGCGGCGAACCCAAGCGAGAGCGTACCCATAAGCGCCATCGCGAGAGTGATAAAAAACAATAACACCCCCGCGAGGCCGGCCTCATCAGGATTGATATTAAAAAGCACCACCGCCCATGCGCCCCACGCAACGGCACTTCCGATCGCCATGAATAAAATGTAAGTGCGTAGCGTCATGGAGATATGATAGCACGAAGAGAAATTTTAAGAGCGTTTTGCCGGAGGGGCGCTTTTGTAGAGTCGTGAGCGTTCGTAGCCT
>JBDKJL010000037.1:0-12080 GCA_039796615.1 Candidatus Parcubacteria bacterium | reverse complement strand
CCACCACCACGCGGTTTGATATTGCGTATGAGAGCAACACCGGGGATGCCCTCGTGGTGTATTCCGCAAACGCGGTTACCACGAACGAATTGCGATACCGCACAAAGTCCGGCGGCACCGGGTGCGGATCCAATAACTGGAGCGCGGAACAGACGTTTAACCCGGCGCGAACCTCGGGGATCGTGCACTGGGTGAAGATGGCCTCAGACCCCCGTACATCGAGCAACCTTATCGCCACATCGTGGGCCGATCATAATCGAGATCTTTCGGCGGCGATTTGGGATGGATCCGCATTTACCAATGAGCCCGTTAATCCGTCATCCGCAAACTTGGAAATCATCACCACCGCCCAAGATATCGACCCGTTTGATATCGAATATGAGTCGCTTTCTGGAGATGCACTGTTTGCATGGTCTACCTCAACGGGGAGTGACATCGTGAACAGCATTGCGTACCGCACCTGCACGGGGGGCACGTCTGCGTGCACGTGGGGCAACATTACGGCGATGCCGACCGTTGCGAATGAGGGGTCGGCGATGGATCTCGCGGCAAATCCGGGTTCTAATGAGATCGTGTTTGGCTCGATGAGTAACGCGGGTCAGGATGTGCAGGCCGCGTGGTGGAGCGGCACCGCGTGGACAGCGGTGAATGATGTTGATACGAGCGGGGCAACGCCCACATCCGGCACGCACATGCTCACCGCCGGGTGGGTGACCTGGGGGTCGGCTAGCCGCAGCGTGATTGTGTACAACGATTCTGCGGCCACAAATATTGGGTACGTTTCCGGCACAAACGGTCTGTTTACGGCAGGCACAGACGCCACACCCTCACCGGTATTTGGGAACCCTCAAAAGTGGTACAACATTTCTATGAATCCGTTTGAGCGTCATAAGTTGATGCTCACCGTGCAGGACACGAATAGTGATGTATTCGCCAAGCGATTGTTTTATAACGGCTCCGCGTTTACCTGGACCAACGCCGATGGGGGAGCCGCGCTCGAAAATACCCTTCCGCCCGGCAGAATTTTGAGCCTTTCCGCATTCGATCATTGGCGCTTTATCCCTGTGCCCACAAGCACCCAGGATGTGTATCGATGGTTTGCGAATCTGGATAGCGCGAATGTGGGGGCGACGCTCGCCGCCCAAAACACCACTGCGGTGCTTACCACGGACGGGCAAGCGTTCCGATTACGGTTGTTGCTCCGCGTTGGAAAAAATATGATCCCGGATGATCTCGGACAAACATTTAAATTACAATTCGTTGATAAGGGCGCGGGGACATGCGCAAGCCCTTCGGGGGGAACGCCCGCAGCCTATACGGATGTAACGGCTTCCACGGCGATTGCGTTTAACGACAACGCGTCGGTGGCCGATGGGGTGGTGCTTACCGCAAATGCGGGCGACCCCACAGACGGCGGGCGCACTATTGTGAACCAAACCTATAAAGAATCAAATCCATTTCTCGCCACGCAAAGTAGCATTCTCTCCGGCCAAGACGGTAAGTGGGACTTCTCCCTCATCGACGATGCGGCACCGGATGCCACAACCTATTGTTTCCGCGTGGTATACAACAGCGGCAGCGCGCTCGAAGCTATCGCTGTATATCCCGAAATCACCACGGCAAGCGGGGGCGGGATCAGCGCCGACATTGTGGACGCGGCCGGTTCGCCCGTGGCGAGTCCATTTATGCCCATGGCTACGAGTACCGTTTCGTTTTCCGTTCAAACGGCCACGGGTACGCTCGGCGTTACGAATCAGCGTATCCGCGTAACCAACTCCACAGGAAGCCCCAATTGGTCTCTCTCTATTGCGGCGAGTTCCACCGCAGCCGTGTGGGATGGTGCCGTTGCGGATTACGACTACAACGACCCAACGGCCAACGGTGCCGATGGCGCAGATGCAGATGCCTTTGGTGGGCAGCTACGATTTATCCCAAATCAAGGATCCATTACCCCAGAAGGGGGATGCACTGCGACGGGGGTATCGCTTGAGCCATCTACAAACTTTTCAGAAGGGGTGCGTGATTCCCTCACCCTCGCAACGGCCGGTGGCAGTGCAGACACGGGCTGTTATTGGGATCTGATGGGGATCGCCGTCTCCTCCACGATTCCAGCCAACCAACCAGCCGGTGCATACTTTATTCATATGGTGATAACAGCGCTTGCGGTGTGAGGGTTTTTAAACACAAAACTCGCCCATGTAGAGGGCGAGTTTTATACACGTGTATTACGAGATTAGTCGCAAATCTTCTTCAATTGGAACACATGTTCCACCGGGTGGTTAAAATGCTGCGCAATCAAGAGCGCCAAGCTCAAGCTGGGTACGTAGTCGCCCTTTTCCATCGAGCAGATGGTTTGGCGGCTCACGCCAACCGTTTTTGCGAGCTGCTCTTGGGTCATGCGTTTTTCCTGGCGCAAGGTGCGCAGGCAGTTGTAGACGGTGTGTGTTGCCATATATCGATTCGACAAGGGTATCAGACACCAGGATAACCGTCAAGACCAGTTGACGGAGACATTTTAAAAAGCCCACGTTTATTGGGCTTTATGCGATTTATAGAGAGTATCGCTTACCTGCGTTACTTAAACTCTAAAAAGGCGGAATCTTGGATAAGCGGGATGAGCGTTATGTAGGAATCCTGCCGATTGCCATTGCGAACGGTGCCTTCTGCACGAAGAGATGGGAGGTAGTAAATTCGTCCATCCGCCCCAAGATGCCGATAGAGCACCATGGAAAAATCCGTGATGGTAATAACCGTGGCAGGGGAGGTATTAAAGAGGGGGCTTGTACCACCCATCCGTAATCGAGTGAGCACTTCTCCACTGGTGATGGACGGATAGTTGGAGCGATCGAGCCGCACGGGCAAGGCCATGAATGCTTCCCGAATCCCGACTTTATCGAGTTGAAATTCTGCGGCGGGGAAGGAGTGACCCGTTTCAATCATTGCGGGTTGCTCATCTCGAGACGCGGCGAACGCCACGGTGGTGCCGCTCATCGCACCATCTTCGCCGTACGATGGATAGGCTTGAGGAACGCCCCAGCCAACCGTATTGACCCCGTGATCTCGCAGGAAGGCGTTCACTGTTATTGTGGCATCCTCTGGAGATGGAAATGCTTCTGCTTCGGGCAGAACCTCACGTGTTCCTCGTGCGAACAAAAGACGGGGCGTGGGCGCTTGATACGTCCATTGGTGACCCTCCATATCTTGCCAGTTCACAGAGAGAGACTGACCTGTGGGATCTTGCCCGAGTGCTCCGATGGGAACATCCAAAGCCGTCGTGATATTTCGCAATAAAATATCATCCGTAGCACGATTCCACTCTCGCAGCACCGTCACATTTGGAGGGATGGCGGGGAGTTCGGTGTTTAGAATGACGGTTGGCAGAACGGCGTCTGGCAAGTCGGTGGGGAAGGGAACTCGGCCGGGGAGCGGGCCGAACCCGTTATAGAACGGCACGGCTCCTTCTGGCGATGGCTCTCCCGTAATGATTTCTGGCTCCGACACCACGGCACTCCGTTGCGGCGGTAGGCATCCTTGCCCAAGGAGGATGATCGCAATAATAGGGAGGATGCGATGGAGCATAAGGGGAGTATAGCATTTGTGTTTAGAGAATAAGCACAGGCATAGGGCTTCCGGAACGTGAGCGCGTTCGTAGCCCACGGCGTCTGCTGCGTGCGTGTCCGGAATCCCGCTCCGGCGGGATGGGAGGACGTCCCTCGCGAGAACATCGCGAGCGTGACGGAAGCCCTATGCCTGTGCTTATTCTCTAAACACAAATTTCCTCTTTTCACCGTTCCCTTGTAACCTACCCCTTACATGAAACCAATCTACTTGGATCACGCAGCTGCTACCCCGTTAGACCCACGGGTTTTGAGCGTGATGCAGCCATATTTTACGGAAATGGCCGGGAATCCGGGTTCGTTCCATACGCCGGGGTTGCGTGCCAAAGAGGCGGTGACGGCCGCGCGCCAAACTATCGCGGGTATTTTGAACGTCCGCGAAGACGAAATCATCTTCACTTCTGGCGGCACGGAAAGCGATAACTTGGCGCTCACAGGCACCGTCCGTGCGCACGCCAAAGCCGGGAAGCACGTGATTACTTCTTCGGTAGAACATCCGGCCGTACTCGAAGTGCTGCAGTTTTTGGCCAAGCGCGGAGAGGTGGATCTCACTATCGTTCCCGTGGACGAATATGGCACGGTGAATCCAAGTGATGTGGCCAAGGCGTTGCGGGCAGATACGGTTCTTGTGTCTATCATGTATGCCAATAATGAAATCGGAACGATTCAGCCGATCGCGGATATAGGCCGTGCCATCCTCAAGTGGCGTAAGGAGCAAAGCAGCGTGTATCCGTATTTCCACACGGACGCCTGCCAGGCCACGGGCGTGTTGGATTTAGACGTCGAAAAGCTGCATGTCGACCTCCTCACCTTAAACGCCTCCAAAATCTACGGTCCTAAAGGCATTGGTGCGCTGTACGTACGCCGCGCCCTTAAAATCGAAGCGCTCATTCGTGGCGGCGGGCAGGAAAAAAATCTGCGTTCTGGTACGGAGAACGTTCCGGGCATCGTGGGTCTGGCCGAAGCATTGCGCCTGGTGCAACTTGAAAAAGAAGTAGAAAACGCGCGCCTCACCCGTTTGCGCGATCGGCTTGCCGAAGGGTTGCTTACCATTCCCAAAACCCGACTGAACGGCCATCCCACAGATCGCCTGCCCAACAGCGTGAATGTTTCCTTCCTCGACATCGAAGGCGAAGCCGCCGTGCTGTACCTAGACGCCGAGGGCATTTACGTTTCCACCGGCTCTGCCTGCGCCTCATTGTCGCTTGATCCCTCCCACGTTATCCTTGCCACGGGATTGAGCTACGAAGGCGCGCACGGTTCCATGCGCTTCACGCTCGGCCACTCAACGACGATGGAAGATGTGGAACGTGTCATCAGCGTGATGCCCGGCATCGTAGAAAAACTCCGCGTGATGAGCCCCGTGAATCTGGACATGAAATATTTTGAACATAAAAATACCCTATGAACGCTCCTATTACCGCTCCCACCACCGAAGCCCGCCAAGGCGATGTGGTGGCCCCCAAAAACGACAAAGGTTGGTTCTACTCCGACGCAGTAAAGGAGCATTTTTTCCGTCCCAAAAATTTCATGAAAGATGAAGACGAAGCTGCATATGGCGACGCGGCCATGGGCATGGTGGGCTCCCCGGCCTGCGGCGACGCCATGAAGATTTGGATTAAGGTAGACCCAGCCACCGAACGTATTTTGAACCTGAAATGGAAAACATTCGGCTGCGGAAGCGCCATCGCCAGCACCTCCATGATGAGCGTGATGGCTACCGAGAACGACGGTATGACTCTCACCGAAGCCCGCCAAATGAAACCGCAACACATTATGGAACGGTTAGGCGGCCTGCCTGCGCGCAAAGTGCACTGCTCGGTACTCGGCGACAAAGCCCTCCGCGCCGCCATTAACGATTGGTATCGCAAAGCCAACCAGCCTGAAAAAATCGAAGTGGAAGTAGGCCGCATTATCGATAAAGTGCTCAAGATTACAGATCACGACATCGAAGAAGCCGTGCTAGACGGCGCGGACACGCTCGAAAAAGTCCAAGCCAAAACCAAAGTGGGCACCGGTGATCCCTCCTGTATTCCAGAAGTGGAACAGCTCATCCGTTTCTACAAAGAAAAGTTTTTTGGCGCTGAATAATCGTCTCTATGTCCGACAAACCTCTCAAAATTTCCCGTGTCGAAGTAGACCGCGACCTCTGCATCGGCGCGGCTCCCTGTGTCACCGTCGCCCCCGGCGTGTTCCAGTTGGATGATGAAAACAAGGCCTACGTCGTGGACCAAAACGGCGCAGACGCCGAGACGATTTTGTTAGCGGCGCAGTCCTGCCCCGTGCAGGCAATCAAAGTTTTTGATGAAGATGGGAATCAGATATATCCGGAGTTATAAAAGCAAAAGCAGCAAGGAGTTCCTTGCTGCCGGGTGATGAGAAAAAGTGATGTTCAGACGACGCCTGCTTTGCACCATCTGTTGTTCTTGAGGACGCGGGATCCTTCCGGAAGCTCCAGCGCCACGCTGCCTTCCGCAAGAGGTTTTTTAAGTGCTAACAGAAGCTGTCGCTGCACGGCGTCTCTCGTTTGCCTCCCGAGACGCTTCCCAGTGCGGGTGGTCGGAATTCTCACGAGCGTATGCAGGATGTGGTCGGGTGTGCTGATCTCTAGGGCGAAAAAGAACTCATTTGGTTTCACCCGGTTGAGCGCGGAAGCAATTTCCGCAGCCTGTTTCTCCCCGACAGGATAAGCGAAGCTCTCTCCGCGAAAAAAGAATACCGTTCCGTTCTCGTCAAATGAATAATATTGAGTTGTTGCCATGATGTGCCTCTCCTTTGAATAAAGTACGTGCAAAACTGCCGATGTCGAGGTTCTTTTTTTCTTCTTCCGGAACGATCGTCTTTTTTAGACCATCGCTCTGGTGAAGATCCGAGCGAGGGTGCTCGGATCGTGTTAAGGTTTCATGCTGTTGTTGGATGTTCAGGAGGCACACGCCTCCTCCGCCCCTTGTCGTAATAGCAAAAATCCATCGGCTTCCATTTCTTTCCATCCCAGTAGTGGGTATTTGGCGGGAGCTTCAGGGGTTCATCTCCGCGCAATACCTTGTAATTTACCGCTTCTGATAAGTGTTGTTTGGGACCCCCGTCGCGCAGGCTCATCAAAGCACCTGCTGGTATTGCGATGAGATATTGTCCGAGGGGGCAGTGTTTGTGGCCACGCAGGACCACAACAAGGAGCACTTTGGTCGGTGGGATCTGTTCCAGAGCAGACTCTACTTCTGGGATATCGGGATAGAACTCCACGGCCGCTCCTCGGAAGGAATAGAGGACGCGCTCATCTATTGTCTCAAGAAGAGATCCTATCAAATATTCTTCGTTGAATTTAAACCCCGCTCCTTTGAGGGCTTCGAGGAGACGTTTACATACATCCTCTTGAGACAGGGGGATATTTGAAGAGAGATCCAGATTGAGGTTGGTCCACACTGTGTACTTATGCATTCGATTCTCCATTTATGAGCCATGTTGTAAAAAGTACGTGCGAAATTGCCGTATCCTTGGCCCAAGAGGATCTCCAAGAATTGGTGGGGATCTGCTCGGACAAAGGATCGGTTTCGATATTTATGTTAACACCAGTATATCGTTAAAAATATATTTTGTCTATTAAACTTGATAATTTGTCTAAAAATATCTATATTTTGCCTTAGATAAGCCTCTTTTAAAAAATAATATTTGACTATTTTATAGTTATATTGTATCATTTTTCCATGCATTGGAACGATAAAGCGCTCAAAATGCTGAGCCTCACAGATACTGAAGCGACTATTCTGGACGCCCTAACGGAACCAAAGAGTGTCCAGCAGTTGGCTCAAGATACGTCTTTGTCTCGGACGGGTATTAATTATGCGATACAGAGCTTGGTCACCAAGGAGCTCGTGACTCCTAAAAAGGTGGGGAAGAGGTACGTGTACGCTGCTCTCTCGCTTGAGGGATTGGCAAAAAAGCTGCAAAAGACACTGGAAGATATTGAAGTGGCAAACAGGGAGAAAAAAGGGGTACGGGTCCGCATCTCAAAGAGGGACGAGTTCATTATTCACGTGGGTTCTAAAGAAATCATCCCCGCATACAAACGTATCGCGGCAGAAAATAAGAACGAGCGCATACACGCCATTCAGCACCATCGTTCTTGGAATGAGTTGATCGAAAAAATATCCCCTAAACAGTTAGCAGAATTTAACGAAGCAATTAAAGCTAATCACATTATCTTAGATGCATTATTGAATGAGGGTGCGTATGAAGCATATCAAAAAGAGATTGCGGAAGACCCTCAAAAAAATCTTGAAGCCGTAAAAAGCCTTGAGGGACGTATGGCAGATTATGCCGTTTTTCCAGATGAATTTTTTAACTACGACGCAGAAATTTGGATCTTCAAAACAACAACCCTTATGATCAACTGGAAGGAGGGCGTTGCGATTGAAATCACCAACGCCAACATGACCGGATTCCTAACAGATATGTTCAAGTTTGTGAAAGCAGGCGGGAGGATGTTAGATCACCACAAGGCCCTCAAAACTGTATGGGAGAAAAAGGATGCGGAATAATTCTTAGAACGACATTGATTCAATCGCTGTTGCCTCAAAAAATTGGGTGGAGCGACCCCGTTGACACACGCCCCAGTTCAATAAGCAAGTGCAACACCGAGCGAAACGCCTGAGGTGTTTTTGTTTGTTGATGATAGCCGTTATTGAAAAGATCTTTCCAACAACGCCACAAGTTTTTTTGCCTTTTTGGCGCTCCGTGAAATAACAAGTCGTGATCTGCCGCGAGAACGAACGATCTGTTCAATCTCCGCCTGTGCCTCGGGCGTCAGTTCTGTTCGTGAATGAAAGAATGCGTCGATCCATTCAGCGGTTCTTGGGTCTAGATATGCCTCGATTAAATAATCTCCAAGAATATTGACATAATAATTCTGTTTCAGAAAAAGGGGCGCATCCGCCATAGCATATCGCATTTGAACGCCATCAAACTCTTTTGCGAGAGAGACGTCCAATGGGGTTTTATTGCCTGCAACCAAATAGAAGCCACGCCCACTCGCGACAACTGTGTTCATGACCGCACGTTCATTTTCTCGATGTGCCAAAAGAAACCACTCATGCGGATTATAGAGATATACAGGTTTTCTCGGCGGCATCGTGCTTAACAAGATGCCGTACGCATGTGACCAGAATGTATCCGTCTGAATTGGGTCTCGAAAAAAATACTGAACCTGTTCGCCATCGGCTAAGTTTAAAAAACCATTATCGCGCGTGTCAGAGCTTGTGTAGTTTTTTTGCGCAATCGTAAAATAGGTCACCATCTTTTGCAACCAGATATTATTCAGTGAAGCAAAGCCGCCGTGAGCGACGATCTTTTCTTCTGATCGCAATGTTCGCAGCATCGCGTAGACCCCCTGCTTTGTCGTTCCTGGCCGTAATTTTTGGATAGCTTCAATCATCCGGCTCACTTTTTTTGCCCCAGTCTTTAATTCCTCCAAGATCAGTGTTTCTAGGTTATGGAGGCCCTTCGTTGGTTTCATAGAGATAGAACCTACCACTCTTTTGTTAAAAAGTAAAGATTTATTTTAATTTAATGCTATTTTTTTGCTTAGTATATTGACAAATAAACTATTATATGATCTAATGCGTTGACAATAAACATAGATTAAGATCCTTCGACAATATCAACAAGTATTTTGTGATTTCATACATCGTTCGAGCAAATAAAAATACAACAGAAAGACAGGAGGTTGCTCATGAAGAATCTTGTTCTGATTAACGGCGTGACCGGAGCAATCGGGAGCGCTTGCCTCGCGCAATTCAGCAGAAACCCAAATAATACGATTTATGGGTTTGCACGGCGGGCACGAATTTACCAGTTCTTTCTCAAGAATGGAGCAATGCCAGATGCTACTCTAGTTTGTTCCCTGGGGAGCGACATCATCAGAGGGCTTCGGGATCTACTAAGTAAGGTAGATCGTTCACAGTATGAAAGGGTGGTCTATGTGCATGCCCTCGGCGTATATCCTACTGAGATCGATATGGATGGAGTCATCCGAGTATCTAACGATCACGACGAGGATGGGATCGATGATCGGGTAATGACATTGAGCTATGAAGTATTCTTCGGTGCGTTAGATACTCTTGTGCAGATGGAGTTGCCGACTCAGGCCATCATTTTTGGCGGGCTCTCAGATAAACATCAGCCGCTCGTCCACCAATCGTGGTGGAAGGTGATGGAAAAAATGAAAAAACGAGGGATGGAGGTTGTGGGCGCACAGTCGGGGTTCGGCCTCACGCTATTAAACGTCAGTAGTGTCATGGGCCCGAATGATCTCATGACTCGTCCTTTCGTGTTTCGGGATACGGATGCAACGGCTCATTGTTGGCTCATGCCGCATGAGGTAGCGGAAGCAGTGGAACGTCTAACATCTGGTGATAGGACTGGATTTCAAGAGTGCGAGTTATTTCACCGAGCTGGTTACTTTAAACAAGGGTACTACGAAGGTGAGGGCTTCACTGATCGAAAGAAGAGAGAGCTTGGAATACTTTGAGTTGCATAGCGGGAAAACCCTGTCATTTCTGACGGGGCGAGTACCGCTCTTTTTTTAGCGCCACGATTTGCCGTGCAGCCCCCGGTTCTTCACGGTGATAGGTTATCGGCACCCGAATCAGATCCCTTTTGACAGAGCGTATCCGCTCATATAGTTTTAAACTATATGATGAGCCAGGTCATTTTTACGGTAGAGTCGGGCGTGAAGGAACGTGCCATGCGTCGGGCTAAAGAGCAGGGGATTCCATTTGCGTCTGTGTTGAAGTACGCAACAAGAGCCTATGCAGAGGGGGCGTTGGATTTTCACCTCGTTCAGGTCGACGCACCTCTTTGTCCGGATGCGGCGCAAGAATTGGAAGCGGCGTTGGCCGATATGCGTACAGGAAAAAATCTGTCATCCGCCGCCAAAACCGTCAAAGAGGCAATGGGTATTCTTAACACATGAAGATCGCTTTTCACACGTCATTTCAAAAACAGGTTCAAACGCTGTCGCCAGAAACGCAACGCATTTTTTCTGAACAGCTACCGTGGTTCATCAAAAATCGGCATCACCCGTTTTTTCGTAATGTCGCCGTAGGCCACGCTTATCCCGGCTGCCGGAGCATTAGTATTACCAGTGGTATTCGAGCACTATACCTATTCTCCAATGACACCGCTATTTTTCTTCTGATCGGTACGCACGCCGAATTATATGGATAATATAAGGCGCTCCTATTTCTTCTTTACCACTACAATCCGTCTCGCTATTTTCTGCCCCTCCCTGTGATAAATCATCGGCGCGCCGGTGTCGTCCCAACCGGCGAGGGCATTCACGAGGGTGTACCCCAATCCTTCCAAATCATCATCCAACTTCACGCGGCTTAGGCCGTGCGATGTTTTATACGATGGCCAGCACACTACAAGACGTGCGTCTTTGGTGAGCAGGGGATGGAGCGAACGGAGCGTGTCTTTCCAGAGTTCGGTTACGACATCGCGGTTGGTGTCGAGTTGCTTTTGGCCTTCGTGGCCGCGGAGAAGCGGGCCGAGGGAGCCTTCGGTTACCACCACATCGATCTTTTTTGCAGAAGCGTGGTCTGCGAGTTTACGCGCATCGCTTTGAAAGAATGCCGTACGCTCGCGGTCGGCGATGGTGAGAATATGCTTTTCTACGAGCCAGTCCGTATTTTTAATAGAATCAGCGATTTGTTTTTCTTCTGAGTCACTGCCGAGCAATTTTCCGGCGTGTGTTGCGAGTGCCGCTTCCATCAATACGGTGCCGCTGCCACAAAAAGGGTCAAGCAATGTTTCGCCTTCTTTCACCTGCGCCAGGTTTACCATCATGCGCGCAAGCTTGGGCGGGAGCATGCCGTTTTCGTCGTCGCGTACTGGGCGGCCGTAGTCGCGGGCGCTCCAGGCGTCGGCGTTTTGTACGTGGGTGGTGAGGCCCACGTAAATTGTTTGCCCGTCGGCGATGAGCACGATGTCATATCCCTCTGTTGTCATTTTGAGTTTAGAAACAGCCGCCGGGGAGAGCGACGGGGAGTCTTTACTCGTTACCCATCGGCTACGGATCTCGCGCGCCTTAAACGCGCGTTTTAATTTAAGCGGGAGTTCTTCCAACTTTCGTTTTGCGCCAGGTGATCCACCTTCCACGCTACAACCAAACGCGATTTCGCGATCTCCCATATTCCGCGGGCGCGAAAGGCAAATTTCTACCAGCTTTTCTGCATCCACCTCACCCACGGGGAGCGTGGCCAACACCTCTCCCAATTTCACCGTGCCTCCCAAGAGCTCCATGAGCCGCGCGCCATCCCATTGCGTATCTTCCACAATCGCCGCGTGCGCCACGAGCGTGGGCGTTGGCACGCCTTCTCCACACACCGCGCGATACTCCGCGAGCGACAACCGAGGATGATTCCCGAACATGAGGAAATGAGACATGGGGGGAGTATAGCAGGA
>JBDKJL010000036.1:0-16616 GCA_039796615.1 Candidatus Parcubacteria bacterium | reverse complement strand
GTGCGGAGTGTGGAATTGGCCTGGGCACGATTTGGGGAGCGCACGCCGCAAAACACCCTGCCCGTTCGCGGTGCCTGGTTGCGAGAGGATACGCGTGCAGCTCGTCGCCCAGCCGTTATTCTTGGCTCTCCGGCCGCCATCGCCGGGCTTCGCGCGGGTGATGTGATTCAGGCCGTTGAGCGTGATATACTTGATGGATCCATGGATTTGGCAGAGCTCTTAGCCGCGTATCGCCCCGACACGCAAGTAACCCTCACCGTTCTTCGCGATGGTGAGACGCTGGAAATCCCCGTGATGCTAAAGAGCGTCGTCACAAGTGAAGAGTTATAACGGATCATGTCTAAGCCAAACTATCTCCGCCTCATTCTCTACTCCTGGCGCCAAGTGGCACTGGTAACGCTATTAGGGTTGATTTTGGCTCTCGCGTTTTCGTTGGTGCAGCCGTTGCGATATTCGAGCTCGGTGCGGTTGCTTGTAACGCAATCAAATTCTTCGGGGCTCGATCCGTACACGGCGATTAAGAGTACGGAACGCATCGCGCAAAATTTGGGAGAGATTGTATACACCTCCACATTTTTTGAAGCGATCATGGGCGACTCTTCGGTGTTGCGTGCGTATTTTCCAGAAGATGAAATCACAAAACGTCAGGCATGGCGTAACGCCATCTCCACCTACGTGGCGCCCGGCACAGGGGTGATGACAGTAACGGCCTATCACACCAATCGTGATCAGGCGGCCACCCTTGCCGTACGCACCGCGCAACAGCTTGCGGTAGAGGCGCCAAATTATTTTGGATTTTCCATCCGCGTTCAGGTGATCGACGCACCGCTTCCATCTCGGTGGTTCGCGAAACCCGACTTCCTTACCAACGCGGCATATGGGTGCATTGCCGGATTTTTGTTGGGCTTAGCGTGGGTATTGGGGAAAAGGGATATCTAAAAGAGCTTTTTATAAAATCCTTAATATTTACGATAAGCTCCTTAATGCGGGGTCTTTTTATTTTAAGGGGATCCGTTGCCTATATAAGGTCATGATCGGTGATCCCACCCCCTTCCCAATCCTTTTTCTCTATGTTGAGGTAGGGGATGAAGTAATGAAAGGTGCTTATTTTAAGCCAAAATGGCTTAATTGAGGAGATAGAAGTAAGCATCACTTGACAAATTGGCTGTTCTCTGGTATAGTATCCCGTTCACCATAGCCATTCTTTCGACCCTGAATCCGCGACGTCATTTGGCGAATCTTCCTCCTTTTGCCAGATGTGCGTGGCGGCTCCAGTGTCGAACGGTTGAGCATCGCTCAATCGTGAGGATTCTGGGATCGTTCGTCGATCTTTCAAAACAATTCCCCCGGGTTGAGAGCACGATGCTTTTGATCCGGAAAACAACCCAACCAAACCAAGCCCGCACGGGCAAACAAAGCAGCCCGTGCTGCAAGGAGTGTTACGATGTCCAAGTCATTTTTCTGTTTCTGGATGAGCCTCGGGATGCTCTTGGGCGCGACGCGAGTCGATGCTCAAGAAGTAGCCCCCCCCGAGATTAAAGTGACCTGCGAGGCCGAGGCGAGTCTTTTCGCGAAAATCGCGAAGACGGAAGCCGACCGTGACGCCTTCAAGCTCCGCGCCGAACAGTGCGAGAAGCGGGAGGCCGACGCGAAGAAGGCTCCAAAGACTGGAGCAGGCGGAGGCAATAGTGGCGGCGATAAGAAAGCTGCCGCGCCGCCGAAGCTAGATCCGTTCTCCCTCGGCTGCCCACCCCCGGCTACAAAGGAGACCCGTGCCGACGGGCTCATGTACTGCGTAACGCCGGAAGGTGTCGTAGTGCATTCTGTGGACGAGGATGCTCCGTACCTTGGTCGAAAGGCCAAGGGGGTGGTAGTTCCTAGTTTTGAAGAGTTTGACCGTTTCCGCGATGCTGCAAACGCAAAGTTAGACGCTGTTTGTGGCGGATCTGAGACGCAGGACTGCGTGGATACCCGAACGCTCATCAAGGTTCTCGGAGAGTGGCACAAAGAATTAACGGCTCCTCCCGAAGGAGAGAAGACGCCGGGGCTCAACTGGGAGACCTGGAAATTCGTCTTCAATCGAACGAACGGCGGGCTGGAGGCGTTAGTCAACGTCTACTGTCCCGTGATCCCGGACAAGCCCGAGGCATCCTTGCAAGAGCGTTGCGCAGCGAAAGCGGCAACGTTCTGTAGTAGAGAGAATCCGGACGCATGTCCAGAGTCCTCTCGCTCCGAGATCGTTTCGCCAGCGACCGTCCCCGCCCTCTACTTCAATGCCGAAGGGATCCTACGTCCTGGCCCTGGCCCCGAGAGTCTCCACCTACGTGCCGATACCCTCTTGAATTTTTACGGGGGTCCGGATCGCGTGGGGTTCTACCTGCACTTCGGTGGTGGCTTCTCGTTGAATGCCGACAAGTACCGTTATGCAGTTGCTGCAGGAACGGGACTGGTGGTGGACATTTCGGATGATAAGGATCGAGGAGCGGCCTTTCGTGGAGGACTCGAATATCGTGCTGAGCCAACGCTCGGCCCGAACGACAGCCACATGATGGGAGGTGGCCTTGCGATCGACTGGACACTGGATGATTTGCCTGCTTGGTTCTGGACGGTCGGAGTTCTGGCGGGTGCCAACACCTACCAAAACTACAACGAGGGCGTGCGGAGCGAATCGCGCTCTGATTTCGTCTTCTTTGGTGCCATGAACCTCGGCACCGGAGTCCAGTTCTAGACCAGCGCGTTCGGGAGAGAGACAGTATCTCGGCAATACTGTCTCTCCCCACTGGGTTGTGGGAATCGCACATTAAAAAGCTCTCGCAGGTTTTAAGACACTCTTAAAACCTGCAGCTGCACGAAACGATCAGGATTCCTGGTCGCCTCATGCGGCTTGTAGAGACAATGGTGTCTTTGCTCGCTACATTTGAAAGAATCAGATCAACCTAGTCCGCTCATAGCGGATTTGAGCTTGGAGTAATTCAAGCAATTAAAATTGGAGAGAACGATGAAAAAAATTGCTCTTTTGGTTTGTATGTCTCTGGGCTTATCCCTGGGGGCATGTATGGAAGGTGAGGAGGGCGACGGGCAGGAGTCGCCGCCGGTAGACGCGGAGCCAGAAGCTCCACCGACGGATGACACGGCTTGCGACCCCGGTGAAAGTCGGGCGTGCGCTTGTCCGGACGGCCGGAGTGGCGCGCAAGAGTGCCGGGCCGATTTGTTTGGGTTCCAGACTTGTGAGTGCACCGGGCCTATCCCGGGCGCGAATGAGCCCGAACCGAACCCCGAGCCCACGAACCAGCCAGAGCCGACACCCCCGACGGACGGTGATGAGTGCGAACTCAATGCCGATTGTCCTGGGCAGTGCACCCCCCGGACCGCTGGTGGTCCGAAGGAGTGCTTGCCCTGCGCGGGTAACCACCAGTGCCGGACGTCTGGTCGAACTGGATGGGTTTGTGAGGACGGCGTGTGCGAAGCGCCTCCTACCGAACCGGAACCGACGACTCCCGTCGTTGAGCCCGAGTCCAACCCCGAACCTTCCGTTGTCGAGCCGGAAGCGAATCCCGAACCCACTGTCCCAGGATGCGACTCTAACGCCGATTGCGGCACCGGAGTTTGCCATAACCAGGTCTGCTGTGAGTGCGTGCCGGGTAGCACCGACGCGTGTACAAACGGCGGCTCTCGCATTTGCGGGACGAGCGGTGCATGGGGAGGTTGTAGTGAACCACCGGGCGTCTGCATCCCTAGTACGGTTCGGAATTGCCCAGAGGGTGGGCAACAGATCTGTGGCGACAACGGAGCTTGGGGTTCTTGTCCAGTGCCCCCCTCGGACGACGATGGTTTGGAGACGGTCTCCCTCAGCTTCCGTTGTGTGGCTCCGAGCAACGTGAACCCCATCTCTGTGCTTTACAGAGCGTGGATCCACGGCGCCGCAGTTGTTCGTCGCGATTGGGAGCCAGAGGTTCCGGAGTGTCAGTGGGGGATCTCTCCACAGAAGCCCGTTGAACTGAACCAGAATGAGTTCATGTGTACGCGCCCAGGTGTATACAAGGGCGAGACGGTTTCTGGTGGGACGGACTTCAAGACTCCTGGAGCCGCGTCGGACGAAAGTGTCGTGAAACACATCGTCCGAGAACGAACTGGTTCCGAAGTGCCCGCTGAATGTTTGGCGCTGTCGACAGAAGATGCGCGTCGACAGTGTGCGCGGGTGATGGATTCCGGCTGGGATTGCTGGGCTCAGTGGTCCGGACAACCTGAGTTCAAGATTGGGATGGAACACGTGTTCCCGCCGAATCAAGTGTGTGAAAAGGATGCCGCCGGCAATGACATCCTGTCACGGTGCACTGTTCCCTATGGTGCACAACTCTTGCTCAAGGCTCCGTCTCCTTGAACCCCCGCACCTTCCGACGGTGAGCTCGCACCTCCCCGTCGTTCATCTCTGAATCGGTGAGCCCTTACTCACCACGTACATTCTCAAATTGAGCCCCTCACGCAACCACTTCGGTGGACTCGCGTGTAGGGGCTCTTTGATTTTATGAATCCATTGCTCTCTTCGTCCCTCTTGCGCTACGCTTTTTTTATGGAATCTCTTTTTGATGGCGTCGTGGGCCATGTGGCGGCAAAGCGGGTGTTGGAGCAGGCGCTGGTGCGGCCGCAGCACGCGTATTTGATTGTGGGGGAGCGGGGGTTGGGAGCGCATGCATTGGCCGAACGGTTTGTGCGGGCGCTCGCAGGGATGCCGCACGATAAATCGTTGTTGTCGCATCCAGATGTGGCTGTGCTTTCGCGCGAGAGCGGAGAAGAAGGGGAGGGAGCGAAGTCGATGATCCCGGTAAAAGCCGTGCGTGCACTTCGTGAGCGGTTGCAGCAGCGGCCGGTGGTGGCGCCACGGATGGTGGCCTATCTTCCTGAAGCAGATCGATTGAATGAAGAAGGGGTAAACGCGTTGTTAAAACAGATGGAAGAAGCTCCTGCAGGAGCGGTGTTTGTGCTTGTGGCGCGTGACGCCAGCCGTCTGCCCGACACCGTGCGTAGCCGAACGGCCACCCTGGCGCTTACGCCCGTGCCCGACACCGCAATCGCTGCGTGGCTTGCTACGCAGCCCTTTCCAGAACCAGAACGCCAAGAGGCCGTGAGGCAAGCCGCGGGCAGGCCAGGATACGCGCTGCGCTGGTTGCAGGATGTGGAGGTTCGCCGCCGTGCCGCAGAGGCCACGCGAACCGTAGAGGTGTTGCTTGCGGCAACATCTGCCGGAGAGGCGATTGCCGCCATCGACACCGACGCGCGCCGTGCCGACGCTGCAGATGATCCACAGGAAGCATGGGAGGAGTGGCTGTCTCTTTTAATGCATGCGTTACGTCAACGCTTTGGCGAAGCGCCATCTCTCGCCGCCACAGCACTCGGCCGCGCCCTCATCGCCGCACGCACACGCGTGGGCGGATCCGTTGCGCCGCGCATTTGGTTAGAGTTGGAATTAACACGCGGCCGATCAGGCTAGCAAAGAAGAAACATCTTGCGCACGGGTCGCAGAGCGGCGTGAGGACTGTTTGAGTCCCGCGAAGCGGACGAGTTCCGCAGCGACGCGTCGCGACCCGTGCGCAAGATGTTTCTTCTTTGCTAGCCTGATCGTTCAAAATGTCGTATCATATCTAACAATATGCGCTACGCTTCTTTTGTTCGTACAGCGTGCTTGGTGTGTGGAGTGCTCCTTTTGGGTCAAGGATGCGGGGGAGGAACGCCGCCGCCCACAGGTCCAGACGGCGGGGTGTTTAAAACAGACGATCGCGGCACATCGTGGGAGCAAAAGCGCGTGTTGATCGAAGGGCCGCGTGGGGTGTCGATTGCCGATGACACGATTATCGCGTTGGCCGTAGATCCACAAGACACCAAGGCTGTGTACGCTGCAACGGCGGGTCGCGGATTGCTATCGTCCTTAGATGGCGGGGACTCTTGGAAACCATTTGGGCTTACTGGGCGTGTGCTGGCCGTGGCGGTAGACCCAAAGAATAAATGCACGGTGTATGCGGCGCAGGGCAACAAGATTCATAAAACAGAAACATGCGGCCGCGATTGGAAACAGGCCTGGTTTGATCCCAAAACAGATAAAGCCTTTACCGTGATTGCCGTGGATTGGTTCAACCCCACCGTGGTGTATGCCGGTTCGTCTGAAGGAGACATCCTCCGTTCCACCGATGCCGGCCGCAGCTGGCTTGTGGCCAAGCGCGCCGAGGCGGCCGTGAGTGCCATTGTGGTGGATCCACAGGATTCGCGAATCGTGTATGCGGGCACCCGTGGTGATGGGATTTGGAAAACCCTTGACGGTGGAAATACCTGGCTGGCTATTCGCAAACAACTTTCTGAATTCGATAACGCTCGTCGCATCACGCACTTGGTCGTCGACGCGCTTACGCCTACCACGGTGTATACCGTGTCTCCCTATGGCCTGCTGCGCTCCGACGATCGCGGAGAAACCTGGCAAGCCGTGTCGCTCATTAGCCCGGCAAACGAAGTGGATATCAAAGGATTTGCGGTGAACCCTCGTGAGAGTAAGGATTTGCAATACGTTACCGCATCAACGCTCGTGATTTCTTCGGACCGCGGCGTAACGTGGACAAGCCAAAAATTGCCGAGCACGCGTCCGGCCACGACGCTTTTGGTGGATGCAGAGGATGGAAAAGTTCTTTATGTTGGTATGGGTCCCATGCCGGAGAGGTAGCGTTTCAAAAACCGCGAGCTGCTTGGGCTTCGCGTCGTGAGCTGTTTACCTGTTCTTTTATTGACACGAAGCTCGGTTTTCAGGTACATATAACTCTCACAATATGCCGAATCCTATTGAGCAACATGCTGCGGAATTTGCTTCTGCCATTGAGCACCTGGAAGGGGAGTTGAAGGGATTGCGTTCCGGGCGGGCATCGGCAGGGATGGTGGAAACGATTTCGGTGTTTGCATACGGCAGCACGATGGAATTAAAGGGGGTCGCTTCCATTTCCATTCCTGATCCCAAAACGATTCAAATTGAGCCGTGGGATAAGGCGCTTACAAAAGAGATTGAAAAAGCGCTCACCGAGGCAGATTTAGGGATGCAGCCGAACACCATGGGCTCCACCATTCGTCTGTCGCTTCCGCCGATGAACGAGGAAAACCGCAAGCGGCTTGTAAAACAGGCGCATGAGTTAGGGGAAGACGCACGCATCGCCGTGCGCAACATTCGCGGACGCATACGCGACGAAATTCAATCTCAAAAAGAGATCGGCGAAGATGAGCAGCAACGCTTGCTCGAAGAGCTCGATAAGCGCACCAAAGAACTGAATGTGAGTATCGAAGCTATTTTAAAACAGAAAGAAGAAGAGATCATGACCGTTTAGATCGTATGCCCATCTCTCCCGATCAAAAAATGGATTTCCTCATGTCGCTCTGCAAGCGACGTGGGTTTATTTACCCCGGCTCCGAAATTTACGGGGGATTTGCAAATTCGTGGGACTACGGCCCGTATGGGGCGGAGCTTAAGAAACGCATTAAAGATACCTGGTGGGATCGGTTTGTGCGCCGTCGCGCCGATATGGTGGGTGTGGAAACGCCGGTGATTATGAACCCGCGGGTGTGGGAAGCAAGTGGGCACGTGGCCGGATTTAGCGACCCGCTCGTGGATTGTAAAAAATGTAAACATCGGTTCCGTGCGGATCATTTGCTCGAAGCGCAGCCCGCCGAGCCAGGGCATGATCGCGAAAAGCCGCTCGACATCACAGGGATCCGTTGCCCCAATTGTGGCGGGGAGCTCACGGATATTCGCGCGTTTAACATGATGTTTAAAACGTCCGTTGGTGTTACCGACGATACGTCATCTGTGGCCTATCTGCGCCCGGAAACGGCCGGAGGAATGTTCGTGGCCTGGAAAAACGTGCGTGATTCCGTGCGTAAGCGGTTACCGTACGGGATCGCTCAGGTGGGGAAGGCGTTCCGCAATGAAATCACTCCCGGGAATTTTATTTTCCGTACGCGCGAGTTCGATCAGATGGAAATTGAATATTTCTGCCTGCCCGAAGATGCGCCGCGCGCCTTCGAGGAATGGCTTGTGGAGATGAAATCCTGGATGACGGACGTGTTAAAGGTGGATCCGTCGCACGTGAACTATCACGAAATTCCGGATGGAGAGCGCGCCCATTATTCCACCCGCACCGTGGATGTGGAGTATGCATACCCGTTTGGGATGAAAGAGCTTTACGGCCTGGCCAACCGCACGGATTTTGATCTTGCACGCCATCAAGATGCCACCAAACAGGATTTGCGCTGGCTCAATCCGGAAACAAACGAAAAGATTTTACCGTACACCATTGAACCCACCTGGGGGCTTGATCGCACGGTGCTCGTGGTGCTTCTTGAGCATTTTGATATCGACGAAGCGCCATCCTCTGCCGAGGATGGCGGCGATAAGGAGCCGCGCATGGTGCTGCGCTTGCCGCCCGCGCTTGCGCCTGTCACCGTTGCCGTTTTGCCGCTGCAAAAGAAAGGCGGGTTGGCGGAAAAGGCGCAGGAGATCGTGGCGGCCTTGCGTCAGCAGGGGATTGTGACGGAATACGACGAATCAGCCAGTATCGGAAAACGCTATCGCCGCCAGGATGAGATTGGCACCCCATGGTGCATCACGGTAGATCCCGACACGCTTTCGGCCGGCACGGTGACCATTCGCCATCGCGACACGATGGAGCAGGAAAAGGTGGCCGTTGGAGAAATCCCCGCATGGATCACGACACGCGCAACCCACTAACCCGTCACCTCTTATCTTTATGAAACCCACGCTCAAACGTCTCTCTAACAACATTCCGGTGATTTTGATTCCGCAAAAGGGCGTGGAGAGCATGACGCTTTTTGTGTTTTGCCGGGTGGGGTCGCGCTACGAAACCAAAGACATCAACGGCGCGTCGCATTTTATCGAGCACCTGATGTTCAAGGGCACCAAGCGTCGCCCGGATACGCAAACGATCAGCAAAACCCTGGATCAATATGGCGCAGAGTATAACGCCATGACGAGCAAGGATTTTACCGGTTACTACATTAAGATGGATGCGGCACAAACACCGCTCGCCATCGATTTGCTGCACGACATGTTGTTCCATTCTCACTACGATGCCAAAGAGCTGGATCGCGAACGCGGCGTGATTGTGGAGGAGATCAACATGTATGAGGATAACCCGCGCATGCACATCGAGGATCTTTTGGAAGAAACGTTGTTTAAGGGCTCTACGCTTGGTTGGAATATTGCCGGGCCACGCGAGGTGATCAAAACGGTTCCGCGCGAAAAATTGATTGCCTATCGTGATGCGTACTACATTCCGTCGCGTCTTACGATTGCGCTCTCTGGCAAGGTGCATCCAAAGGCGCTCGCGTTGCTCCAAAAAACCTTTGGAAAGGTAAAAGAGCCGGCCAAGCCACGCGACAAAGCGTTCGAGGCGTTCACAGCGCCCGAAACGCTCGCGCAGCCATTTTCGTTGCAAACCAAAAAAACGGAACAGGTGCAAATGGCGTTGGCGTTTTACGGATTGCCGATGGGTCACGCGGATACGGACGCCGCCACATTGCTTGCCACGGTGCTTGGCGGAAGTATGTCGTCGCGCTTGTTTATCGAGGTGCGCGAACGGCGTGGATTGTGCTACTCCATCAACGCGTCGCATCAGCCCATGGAAGATACCGGTATTTTTTCGGTGATGGCCGGGCTCGATCGATCACGGGTGGATGAGGCGCTTAAAACAATTTTCCGCGAGCTGAAAAAAGCGGCCACCGCTCCCATGAAGGCGGATGAGCTGCGGCGTGCCAAAGATCACCTGCGTGGAAAATTGCTCCTGGCATTTGAAGATTCGTCCACACAGGCTGATTGGTATGGCAAGCAATGGATGTTCCGTCGCACGCTCGACACGCCAGAAGTACGGATGCGCCGCATCGAGCGCGTCACAGCGGCCGATATTCGCCGCGTGGCGCGTGCGCTGTTCCGCCCCGATCGGATGGCGCGTGCCGTGATTGGCCCGTTTGATTCAAAGGAAAAACTTGCGAAAATGTTCGTTTGGGAGTAAGGAAGTACGCGTAAGGCGCTTTGCGCGATCATAGCGTATGAAAAAGCTCATCATTGCAAACTGGAAAATGCATTACGGCCCCATCAAAGCCGGGGCGTGGATTCGTGCGTTCCGCCGGGAGCGTTTGCCAAAAGATCTCGATGTGGCCGTGGCCGTGCCGTTTGTGTCACTCGCCGCCGCTCGCTCGTCGCTTGGCCGCGCCACCATCCCGATGTTGGGCGCGCAAGATGTATTTTGGCAGCCCGACGGGGCATACACCGGGGAGGTTTCCACCGGCATGCTTCAGGAGTTCGGGGTGGCGTTGTGCTTGGTGGGCCATAGCGAGCGGCGCATCCATGTGGGTGAAACGGATGAGATGGCCGCACAAAAGGCGGCAGCCCTCCAACGCGCCGGAATGGTGCCCGTGATGTGCGTGGGCGAAACAGAAGCCGAACGCCGCAAAAAGAATACGCTCAAAGTGATCCGTGCCCAGGCGGCAGCCTTTTTGGCCGCCGTAAAGCCCGACGCCGCCGTACGCGGGGGGCACGCCGCCATGCCGGTATTCGCCTATGAGCCGGTGTGGGCGATCGGTACGGGGAAGCATTGCCCGGCACAGGAGGCAAAGGTGGCGCACGACGCCATTCGCGCGGCTGTTTCAAAAGCATGGGGCGCAAAGTGGGCAGATCAGGTGCGCATCCTGTATGGTGGATCTGTGGATGCACATGATGTGGGAGCGTATCTCACCACAACGGGGATTGATGGGGTGTTGGTGGGGCATGAGTCGTTAGACCCACGATCCTTCGGCATCCTTTGCCGCGCCGCGTTGCCAGCGTAGGAGCCTGTCCGTTTGGTGAGTTGTTATGTCTTCTCTGCTTTTTTGGGCGCTGATTGTAATCGCCGCCGGAACGGTTGGCGTAATGGGGGTGGTGTTGTGGAGGCACTGGAAGGAGATTCGGTTGCTTGATCCGGCTACGATTAAGGCAGAGCAGGAGCGGCAGGTGCGGGAGCGGATTGTGCGCCAACGATTCGATCGTCGGTTGCGACATTTATTGGCGCCCGTAAATCGTTTTGGTCGGTTGGCGGGATCACGGATGGTTCAGGCGTATCAATCCTGGGAGCAACGACTGTCGCACACCGCCGGTGCGATGCATCGGGATGGCGGTATTGATCCGTTTATTCCTGGGCCGTTACGAGATCTTTTGGATGAGGCGTCGGCACATCTCAAAAAACGGGCATGGGCTCCTGCGGAGCGGTTGTATCTTGAGGTATTAAAACAAGACAGCCGGCAGCTCCAGGCATATCGTGGGTTGGGAGAACTGTATATGGCACAGGGAATGTTCGCGCAGGCAAAAGAGACGTTGCTGTTTCTTGAGCAGATCCAAGGATGCGATGACGCCTGTTACGCCAATCTTGCCGCAATCGCTGAAGCCGAAAAGAATATGGGAGAAGCCGAGGCCATGCGCAAGCGCGCGGTGGATGTTGCGCCACAGCAAGCGTTGCGCCATGCGGAGCTCGCGGCCTTTTATTTGGCACACGGCTCGCCGGAATACGCGTGGGCGTCGGCCGTGCGTGCCACGGATCTTGAGCCCGGGAACCCCCGCTCCCTTGAATTATCTATCGAGGCTGCTATACTCATCCGCGATCGCGAGGAGGCCGAACGGCGCTATGAACAGCTTCGTCCGCTTGTGCGCGATCGCCAAGCGCTCCAGTCTCTTCGCGAGAAAATCGACAACATGCCGTTGTAGCTCAGTCGGTAGAGCGCGTCCATGGTAAGGACGAGGTCACCAGTTCAATCCTGGTCAACGGCTCCAGCGGAACGTGGACATACCGTCTATACGTTCCAGCGGGTGGGTACCGAAGCGGTCAAACGGGGCAGACTGTAAATCTGCTGGCCTTGTGCCTTCGAAGGTTCGAACCCTTCCCCACCCACCAAAAAATACCCTGCGGATGCAGGGTATTTTTTATAAAGATGTCCGTCATCCTTGACGGATCCTGGGCCATCCGATATGCTTTTCCCGCTTTCGAGCGATTGCCGGCCGGCGTAGCTCAGTGGTAGAGCGCCTGTTTTGTAAACAGATGGTCGCCGGTTCAAATCCGGCCGCCGGCTCCATCTTTTACAGGCCTCTCGCACGAGCGCCCCCCAACTCATCCTCCTGCTATGCCCCAAGATAACCTGATCAAATTTGAGTGCACGGAATGCAAGAGTTTGAATTATCATTCCAGCAAGAATAAAAAAACGCTGAAGACGCGTTTGGAATTACGGAAATTTTGTAAGCGCTGTAAGAAGCATGTGATGCATAAGGAAACAAAGTAATACGGTAGAGAATCGAAAACAGCGCCTCACGGCGCTGTTTTCTTTTTCCTCTCCCCACGGTACGCTGTCTCTGATATGTGGCCTGCGCCTCCACCGATCAAGCAAAAGCCCCTTCCGCCCGTTCCCACGTTGCCGATCCCACGACGAAAGGGGGTGGCGCTCGCAATGATTCTGATCCCTGCGGGGGTTGGCATGGCCGTTGGGGCGCTCATCGGTTGGGGAGTGGGAGGGGAGTGGCAAGCGATCATCACCGTATTGGGTGCCGCTCTTGGCGCCGCGGTTGGATACCGTACATTGTTTGCAACGCTCGTCGTTGGCGCGCATCAATCGCGTCCCTCTGCGCCATCTGCAAAAGACCCCCTGCATCATGCCGATTCCTGACATGCCTAAACCTCCACTCACGGCCTCCGATTTTTATACGTACATCACCTGCCCGCACTGGCCGTGGTTTGATCGCTTTGCGTCGCCGGAAGATCGGGCGCTCAAGCGCGCGCTTACCGCGAGCGAAGAGCGACGGCTTGATGATGGCGTTTCGCATGAACGCGCGGTGATGGCGACGCTCATAAAAGAGGCTCCGGTGCGAGAACTCTCCACGGCGGGGGATGTTTCTGCGTTATTCCAGGCCACGCTCCAAGCGATGCAGGAGGGGGTGGAAACGATTTATCAAGGAACGCTGATTGACGGTGATTGGCATGGGCGGCCGGATCTTTTATTGCGTCAGGAAGGAGCTTCGCGCTTGGGCAACTGGCACTATGTCCCCGTCGACATTAAGTCCTCACATGAATTGAAACTGACGCACCGATTGCAGCTGGTTTTTTACAGCGTGTTGTTACAGCGCCTCCAGGGCACGATGCCCACGCGGGCGGCCATCGTGAACCGCGATCAGGAATGGCACTGGTTTGATCCACAAGAGTCTATGGCCGATTTCACCGCTGTCTTGGCGGCTCTTGAACGGATTCGTGCCGGAGAAAAACCGCCGCTCGTGCTGCGCAAGGCGTGTATGGACACAAGCCCGTGGGGGGTGGCCTGTACGCGCCAGGCAGAGGCGGCGCACGATATCGCGCTGCTGTATAACGTGGATGTAAAAAAATTGGCGGCGCTGCGCGATTTGGGAATTCATACAGTTAACGATGCGGCCACCCTTTCGGTGCCGGATATCGCCGGAGCGGCTCCGGGCCTTACGCTTAAAACGGTGGAGTTTGTAAAAGCCCAGGCGCAAGCGTTGCGCGACCGCACGGTGTTTGTGCGATTGCCGATCGCGTTCCCTTCCGTTCCGCTCGAAATTTATTTTGATATCGAAAGCGATCAACCAAACGATGCGGATTATCTGTTCGGATTCTTGTTGGCCGATGGTGCCAAGGGCGGCACGTATAAAGCGTTTATCGCCGAGCGGCCGGAAGACGAGGGGGTGATGTGGCGTGAATTTTTAGCATGGGTGGAAACGCTTCCGGATTCATACGTGGTGTACCACTATGCGCCCTACGAGGTAACGCGGCTTAATCTGCTCATCACGCGGCATGGCGGCTCGCCAGCGCTCCAGGTGTTTATGGATCGGATGATTGATCTAAAACCCATCGCAACAAAACAGGTGGTGTATCCGCTGTATTTTTATGGCCTCAAATATATCTGTAAACTCCTTGGATTCCATTGGACAGGGGAGTTGCAATCCGGTGGCGCGAGTATCGATTGGTATGAACGATGGTGTGAAACAGGGGATCGCGCCGTGCTCAACGGCATTATTCAATATAACGAAGACGATGTGCGCGCCACGCAGTTTTTAAAAGAATGGTTGGCCACGTATGCCGGCAGGGTAACATCGTACAACGAGCCGTATCCGTGGGTTACTCCGTAGGGGTGTCGGACGGCGTTACCTGTACCACGCGGCGTCGGATACGGGAGGCGCGAATCTGTTGAACGCCCCAGGCCGCCAAAAAGGCGGTGATCGGCACGGTAAAAATAAGGCCGATGGTGCCAGAGAGGGAGCGAATCACTTCGTCGCCGATCGTGTCGAAGTTGAGGAACTTGAGCCAGGAACCACCATATTGCGAGTAGAGCAGGAGCGTGGAGAGCGACGCGCCCACGTACGCAAACACCAGCGTGTTGGCGAGGGCGCTCATATGATCGCGGCCAATCACCATCCCCGCACGGAACCGTTCCTTAAAAGACAGGTGTGGATTTGCGCGGCGCACCTGCTCCACCCCCGACGTGATGGATACGGCCACATCTTCCACCACCCCCATGGCGGCGATAATCACCCCGGCAAAGAGCAACCCGCCCGGATGCAGCGTGGGGTTTTGGCTAAAGAACAGGCGATCCTCTTCGGAAGAGAGCCCCGAGAGATTTGCCCAGTTTGAAAACAGATACGAGATAAGGAACGCCACGAGCACGCCGCCCATCGTGCCGATGGAGGTGATGAGCGATTGTCGATTCCATCCGGTAGAAAGCCCGGTAGAGATGAGCGTGAGCACTCCCGACAACAGGAGCGCCACGGGCACCGGATTTACGCCATTCAAGAATGCCGGGATCAGAATCCAGCCGATCACGCCAATCGAAATGCTGATGGAGAGCGCCACTTTGAGCCCTTGTCGACCCGCGAGAAGAACGAGCGTGAGCACAAACAACGCCACGAGCGCCAAGAGCGGGGTGCGTCGATCAAATCCCTCCAGATAATATTGGAGCTCCCCCTGATCGTTTGGTGACACAAACACCACCACGCGATCCCCGATACGTGGGGTGAGGCGATACGGGTTCCCTTCGACGTCGCTTGTAAGCGTTACCTGTTGGCCATCGAGCGCAACGTCATAGAGCTGGCGAAGCTGCCCACTCTGCGAGCTCGTCACCGCTTCGAGCCGCACATCCGTAATACGCCCCGGCTCGTATGAGCCAATGTGTTGAGAGGCAGATGCGGCGCCACTTCCAATGGTATCTGTTTCCTGTGCTCGAAGCGGCGCAGCAAAAAAGATGCTAAAGAGAGAAAAGAGACAGAAAAGAACCAACGGTCGCATGCGACCGAAAAATACATTCTTCCGCCCCAAAGGTTGCGGAAGTGAGGACTGTTTGAGTCCCGCAAAGCGGGCGAGTTCCGCAGCTTTCGCAGCCTCTGTTGCGGAAGAATCTATTTTTCCCTCAATCATATTTTCGGTCAATCATACGCTAGAGCGTACCTGCCCAGAAGATGACCGGGAAGGGCGTGCCTTGTGGATGCTTTTTTGTGATGCCGCTGGTTGAAATTGGCATCGCTCTAAATCTACCGCGGGGATGGCCTGTCCAGGATCCGGCTTAAAGAGCACCCCTTCTTTTACGAGGCGTTGATATTGCGCGTTGGCTCCCCCAAACGCATACGATGCCGCCACGCGGCCGCGCGCATTCACCACCCGATGACAGGGAAGCTGCACCGGATCCTGATTGCCGTGGAGGATGGTGCCAATGGCGCGAGCTCCCTTCATCCCTGCCAGAGCGGCAATTTGCCCGTAGGTTGCCACCCGGCCTCGGGGAATAGCCATCACGATGGTTCGGACGGCCTGTGCACGATTGATCATGCACAAAGCATATCGGAGGAGAATGCGCGGCGCTAGGGCGGGGTTGACAGATTCGTTGACGGATGCCGTCTGTTCCGGTACGGTTTCAGCGCTTATTCTTAAAAATAAACATCCTATGTTGCTCGACGACACAACGATGGCCCCGGAGGAAACCACGGAAGAAACGATGCCAGCGCCGACAGAAGAGGCTCCGGCCGAAGAAACGACGATGTAAGCATCAAAAAATCCCCCTGCACATGCAGGGGGATTTTTTGATGGTCGGGCTAGTGAGACTCGAACTCACGACCTCTTCGTCCCGAACGAAGCGCGCTACCAACTGCGCTATAGCCCGATGGGAATCCCGGTGATTTTCCGTGCGGATGGTAACAGGAGGCGGGGGGATTGGCAAGGGATCCTTTCTCAATACGAATGGGTTATCGCGGTTGACGGGCAGAGCCGTTCCCCGTATGCTTCACCGAACAATTGCGTATGTCTGACCCCACGTTGCGGCACCTGGCGATCATCATGGATGGTAACCGCCGATGGGCAAAAAATAAGGGTCTCCCGGGGGTTGCGGGGCATCAAGCCGGGTACGACACCTTAAAGAAGATTGGGGACGCCTGTTTGGCGCGGGGGATCCAAACCCTGTCTGTTTTTGCTTTTTCAACAGAAAACTGGAAACGAACAGATGAAGAAGTTGGTTTTTTGATGGATTTTTTGGAGCAAGCATTGCGCAACGAGTTGGAAGAA
>JBDKJL010000035.1:0-36080 GCA_039796615.1 Candidatus Parcubacteria bacterium | reverse complement strand
GATCCTCTCCGTGAAACGACCGCTCTCCTATGCTATACTCCAACTGCCTATGGTCGCTCTGGGATCTCTTTTACGTGAATGGTGGCGAGCCCTCACGGGTGAACAACGAATCGCCGTGGGGGTGTTCGGTGTGGCAGCGCTCGTGATCGTGACGTTTTCGGTGTTGCAACTTCGGAGCACCATCCTTCGACCGTTCACCACGGACGTAGAAGCGCTGGTGGCACTGCGTCGGCAGCTTGGCCCCACGGCCGAGGAGTTGGCCGATGATCAACGCCGCGCCGACACCGATGAAGATGGTATTTCGGACTACGATGAGCTGAACGTGTATCGCACCTCTCCCTACCTTCGAGATTCAGACTCCGATCGGATCGCGGATAACCTGGAAATTGCCCAGGGCACAGATCCGAACTGCGCCACGGGCAAAACGTGTATTTCCGTGGTAACGGGAACGGGGGTGGCAACGAGCACGCCGGGATTTGTCCCTCCCACAGATCCTGGAACGATCGGATCCACGCCCGTGCCGGGTACGGGGAATGAGCCCCCAGGGCTGCCGGAACGTGATGTGGTGGCCATTCGAGCGTATCTCCGTTTGTCGGGTGTGAGTGAGGAAGAGCTCTCAAATTATACGGATGCGCAGATTTTGGAGGCGTACGATCAGTCGGTTGCCGAGCAGGGATCTGGTCCCGAAGCAGAAGCGGATCCAAGTGCCCCATAGCCCCTTATGTCTTTTCGCCCACGCGGACTCGCAAAATACGTTAGCGGGTTTGTGATTGCGATGTTGGTGATGGGAGCGCCGATTGCGGATGCGCTTCCGGGCTTGATGGCCATTCCGGTGGCACAGGCGCAAAGCGGCATGAGCGGGCTTGTTACGGGAGAGGGGGGGATCGGGTCTTCGGCCGGAGCGCCGGTGGGCCCGGATGCGGCGGGGATTAAGGACTCGGTTTCTCAGGGAACGGAAGGCCAGCCGGAAGTTTTTCCATGCGCCACGGTTCTCGGCACCGGTGTGATGTGTACGGACTGGGGGCAGTATCAGTTAACGATCGGCCGAATTAAAAAGCGATTGGATTTTCAATTAACCTACGCGGCGTATTTAGGATTTTTGAATGCATCTACCTATTTTGCGCAAACCGTGGCGTATGACACGGCCGAATGGGCGGCGAGCGGGTTTAAGGGGCAGGGGCCATTTATTTTCTCCGAAAACTGGAGAGAATATATTAGTAACACCACGCTTAACGCTCTTGGGGAGTTCATGGGTACCTTCTCCGATAATTTTACGGAGGGGGTGTTAGGGCTTGATTTGTGCCAACCACCGAATTTTCCGGAGTTATCACTGGAGTTTGCGCTACAGCTTCCGGGTCTTTTAAACACGGTGGGTCGCCCTAAGCCAACCTGTTCTTGGACAGATATTGTGGCGAATTGGGACACGTCGTATCAATCATTGAGCAACGTTGAAACGATCCAAAATATTCGATCGAACTTCCAGGTGGGAGGAAACGATATCAGTTTTGGGATCGGTGCTCACATGGCCTTTTTCGACTTTGTGGCAGAAAAGCGTTTCGCAGGAGTGCAGGAACGGTTGGAGGGGCAGGGCTACCGGAGCGTGACAGATTTTATTTCGGGAACCATCGAAACACCGGCGCAAACGGTTCAGCGTTCCGTGGAGCATCAGCTCGTAGAGGCAGAAACCAGCCGCAAGAGCGCAGAAACAGGCGCTATTTTAAACAACGCCTTTAATTTGGGGTGGGCGCAGCTTGGCGTGGTGACGGCTTCCACCTTTACAAACGTGCTGCTGTCGCGCCTGCTTCAAAAAGTGGCGAAGGGGCTGATCAAAACAAGCGGCTCCAATGGGTCGGGGATCGATCTATTTAATCCCCTCACAGCCCCGTTAGGGAGTTTGGATCCGCAGGGGGTCTTTGCCACCCAGTATTCTGATCTTAAAACGCCGCATATTGTGAAGACGGAGGCGCAGGATCTTCTTACGGAGCTTTCGGCCTGTCCGGGAGCGGCGCGCACGGTGTGGAATTGCGCCATGGATGAGACGTTTGCCACGGGGCTGCGCCAGGGCAGCGGGCTCACCGTACGCCAGATGCTCGATCAGGGTTTTTTACACTCCGACTGGCAATTGATCCCCTCCACGCGGATTAAGGAGAACCAGGATCCCACCTGCAAATCGCGGGCGTTCTGTGTTGCCAACCTGCGCAAGCTCCGCTTGGCGCGCGTGTTGCCGATTGGATGGGAACTGGCGGCGGATTCTCCGGCGAACCAGCGAGCGTGTACTCAGACGGATGGGTGCATCACGCTCGGAGAAGCGATTAGCCACTTTGATGATTGTAATGAGGAGGGGCAGTTAGACGCCACGCATCCGTACTGTCACCTGGTTGATCCTAACTGGGTTCTCACCGTGTTCCCGGCGCAATGCCAAACGCGCGGATTTGGGAATCAGCTTTTGGCCGGTACCGGACAACGGGTGCAGGAGTGCCAAGACACCACCACCTGTTTGCGGCGTGATCAAGATGGCAACTGTATCGGTGGATACGGATACTGCATGGCCGAACAGACCTTTTGGCAGTTTGATGCACCAAGCTGTCAGGCACAATTTGCGAGTTGCCGCACCTTTACCCCGCGAGGCCCAGGTGCCCGGCCGGTGAGCTATCTCCGAAGCACATTGGATTACGGTTCCTGCAATGAGGGAAATGTGGGATGTATGTGGTATGCGCGGTTCCGTAACCCCGATCGAGCCGTTGATTCATCGATCGCCTGGGATGCGGGCGTTCAAATTGCCGAGGCGCCGCTTGGGGGGATGGATCGGGTATTTTTCGACAAGAATGTGGTGCCGTGTGATGCATCCGAAGATGGGTGTTCATCGTTACGCCGCGTGGAGGCCGGGAAGTCGGCGTTAAACCTGGTGCCGAACGGATCGTTTGAAGATGTGAGCGGATCGCCGGAGTTCCCGGTGGGCTGGGGTCCGGAAGACGGCGCACCAACGTATGTGGCGCCCATCCCCACAGACGGCATTGCGGCATCGCACGGAGCAAAGTCCCTTTTTGCAGAGCCCTCGCAGGGCAACGGGGTATTTATGCTGGCACATGCTCCGGCAAAACCATTGCGGCAATATGTGCTGTCGTTCTCTGCGCGTCGATACGCGCAAAGTCCGCGTGATGCGGCCGTGTATGTGGAGCAGTACACGGCCGATGACGAGCGGGCATCGGATGGGGCGGTGAGCTATTTCCAGAGCAGTGGCTGTTCAGACGTGGGAGGTACACAGCGAGGCGTGAACATCCCTTCGGATCTGGGTGACGCGTGGACACGGTTTGCCTGCACGTTCGTTACAAGCGCAGAAACAGAGCGCTTGTATGTGCGGGTGCAGGCAGGCCGCACGGCAAATGAATCGCCACTCATCGATGCGATTCAGTTGGAAGAATCGGAAACCCCCACGAATTATGTGGAGGGATTAAGCGTGTCGCTTGCCACCGTGAACATGCGCGTGCCACCAGATGAGCTGGCCTGTACGGGCAATGCGGCGCAGGATCATCCGCTGTGTGGGAACTTTGCCCAGGTGTGTCGTCAGGCCGAAGCGGGTTGCCAGGGTTATCGCCCGGCCGATGATCCGGCGGGCGGGGAGATTCCGGCCGTGCTCACCTCTTCCGATGCCTGCCCGGCCGAGTGTGTGGGATATGCGGAATACCGCAAGCTTCCGAGTGCGTTCGATCTCACCCGCAGCCCCGACGCACGCGGTGACGATCCGGAAGATGAAACGGCCGCGTTCTTTGTGCCGCAAACGGCTTTGCAATGCAGTGCCGAACAGGTGGGCTGTGAGTTATTCACCAATCTCGACGCTGCGAGCCAGGGCGGAGAAACAGAGATGGCGCTCCGATATCTGCGCGCGTGTGAGCAGCCAGATGCGAATTCCCAAACGTACTACACTTGGGAGGGGAGCGATACGAGCGGGTACCAGCTTAAAACCTGGAGTCTTAAGCGCGACACCGCCGCTCCGTTGCCACAGGGTCCGCGCATTGCGGCGCAACCAGGGCTAGATGGCGTGTTGAAAGATCCGATGGCGTGTAACGAAGGGTCGTATTTGCAGGCGCTTGATCCAGACTGTCGCCAGTTTTACGACCCACAGGGGAGCGTGTTCTATCGATTTGAATCGCAGACGGTGCTGTCGTCGGACACCTGTCGAAATCTCCGCAAAGAAGGATCCACGCGTGCAGATTGCGAAAAAACGGGTGGCACCTTCCAACCGGCCACGAATCAGTGTGTGTATCAGGCCGATCTCGACCGATCCATTCAATGTAACGCCACATTTGCCGGATGCCGGGCGTATGTGGGCACACAGGGTCGTGCGCAAGAAGAGGTGTTTGTGGAGGAATTCCTCACCACATCTTTCCAGGCGGTTGGAGCACTTGGTGAAACAAACGGAGGAACGATTGCGCTTTCAGAGGAGGCGATTCTTGTGGGGGATGCCTCGCTACGTGTAGTGCGCCAAGGATCTGCCACGCGGGTGTTTATTGGCCCCATGCCTCTTGAATCCGGTGCGTTGTATGAGCTGTCGTTCTGGGCAAAAACGCCTGGACAAAATGGCCGCTCGTTGAGCGTGACCCCGTTCCGCGCCGATGGCAGTACGGAGGGGCTCGAAACGGTGGCGTCTATTCCGCTTTCATCCGATTGGCAAACGCATCGTGCGGGGCCGTTCTCGATTCCAGCAACGATTCCGGAAGGATATTTGGCCTTTGATGTGCCCGGCGTCGACACGGTGTTCTTCGACAAGATTCGGGTGGAGCGGGTGCGCGATCTGGTGTATGCCGTAAAGGACGCCTGGAACACGCCCGCATCGTGCGACCGCACGCCGGAGGGCACGCCCGTGCCGCAAGCGATGTTGGGGTGCCGTGCTTATACCGATCGCAATGGCAACACGGTGGCTGTGCGACAATTTACGCGCCTGTGCCGCGAAACAGCCATTGGGTGTACGGCGTATGTGAACACGCGCAACACGCCGTCGGCCTATGGGCAGTCGTGGGAACACACCGCGTCACTCGGCACAGATCCAGAGGTCACCGTTGCATCGGCAGACCGCTACGAGTATTACATCGAGAATGAACAATATTTCTGTTCTTCAGATGCCGTTTCCTGCCGAGCATTTGGCAAACCAAATTACACGGCAGATCGATCGGCTTTGAACCCTGAAGCGCCATTTACCACGGTGTATCTAAAAGACGATCCGGCAAACTACGACGAAGCGCTTTGCTCCGAGCCAGAACTCTTCTGCGAAGCGTACAGCTATAGCGCGGCACAAGAGCAGGGCACGGCCTACTTCCGCGCACCCAGCACGCACGCCTGTGAATACCGCCGTGCGGTGAGCGTGCAGGCCACCTCTACCTTCCCAATGCTCACGGCAGGCACCTATGACGGATGGTTCCGTGCAGGGTCAGACATCCCGTGCTATCCGGATCGTATTGAGAATGGTGGTATCTTCGGGATCCTCCTCACGGGTGACCCAGGGTTCAACGGATGGGCTGGGGCAGACCCCGCAGCATATCGCCCGCCAGCGGGAGACACCTACCAGGGATGGGCAGGAACCTGTCCGGAAGAGCAGGCGGAGTGTACGGAGTTCCGTGATGTGAATGACGAAAGCGATCCGCTGCATCCGCTCGGCCGCCCGTACTTTGTGGTGAACAATTCAGATTTGGGTAAAGAATCCTGCGGAGGAGTGGTGGATCCGGGCCGTGGTTGTGTGCTATTCCGCGACACAAGCGATCCGCGCGCACTCTACAGCACAGCCGCCACCTATCAGCTATATCAGGAACGCCAATACAACCCGGTGGCGCCCGTGGATTGTGCGGCGCAGCCCGATCACGCGTCGTGTTTGGCCGTGCCAGGAGCATGTACGAATGTGCGGGTTGTGTGCAATGAGCCAGAATGCGAGGCGAACGGAGATCGATCGGATGTGGTTAACCTGTTCATGGGGAGAGCCTGTCAACAAGATAGTGAGTGTGGAGTCGATTTCGTCGCTGGAACCACGGACGTGATCGGTACCTGTGTTAAAAACGATGCAAACACCGTGATCCAGGTGAATCCGGATCGCGCCTGTTCGGAATGGCTCTCCTGCTCCACCTCCGAAAGCGTGTACGATCCGCAAACCGGGCAATACCGCAACGTGTGCTCGTCGCTTGCGTTGTGCCATCAATCGGGTGGTGCACCGGGGGGCGACACGGTGCCATTTTGTGGCAGCTATGTGGATCGTACGTCGGAAGGCACCGTGCTGCAGGCCTACAATGTGCTTACCTCAGAGGTGTACGCCTCACGCGAAACCGGCTTTGGCGCAAAGGACTACTCCGGCGCATCCATTCCAGATCAGTTCCAGGTGATGGACACGGAGCTTGCGGCTATTGGCGCGCTCTTCGCACAAGACCCAACGGTACGCAGCCGCTCGGTACGCGATTATCGCCTGGTGGTTACCGTTCCGATTGAGATCGAAGCCGAATCATCGGATGCCGCCGGAGCGTTTTACGACACGGTGTATGGGGCTGCGCCCGCAAAACCAAGTCAGCGTGACCTGTTAGGGGTTAACGATTTAGGGATTAACGACCTTGCGCCGTTTGCATGTGTGTTTAAACCGCGCGCAAATATTCAAGATGACAGAACAAAGGTATACTTTGAAGATCTCGATGTGTCCTTTGGGCTCCGCGCCGATGCCGCAGGGGTTCTCTCTGCCAATGGCGACTACTGCTGGCTCGCTGTTGATCAAGGAAAACCACCAAATACGGGCGTAGAAGGCGGTGCGGTGGTGTCGGATAACCGCAACATGTTGAGCTTGATTCAGCGATTGTCACAAACCACGCGGCCGGAGTTGGATCAGGTGCTATCACATAGTTTGCCGGATGCGCAGTGTAAGGCCGCGCCCGAAGCGGACTCACCGTTTGGGAACGCCTTTGTTACCGAATGGGATGGGAGCGTGAACCCGCCCAGGGCGCGTGATGCCGTGGCAGGGTACACGCAGAGCAATTTCTGTGAATTTGGCGAGGAATGCTCCTGTACCTATAAGCGGGTGCAATATGGTGGCCCCACGAAGTTCTATGAGCCGCTTTCCACGAACGTGGTGAACGCCGTATGCGTGGGCGGTCCACGCGAAAGCCAGCCCTGTATCGTGGATGCGGGGGTAGAGGGGAGCACCGATCGGGTGGTGACCTCTGCGGAAGAAGGTACTACGGGCGATACCCCGCGTGAGGCAGCCGATCCGTCGGCATCCTGTGGGCCGGGCGGTACGTGTCGAGCGATCACCGGTGTCACACTCGCCCGCGGCGTGGTGGGGCAATGCTTACAATATGATTTGGCTCGTACGCTTGGGCAGGACACCGGGCGGTATGAGTGTTTGCAGTGGAGCCCGGTTCCCTTTTTTGCCGGGCCGGGCGATGCCTACCACTGGGTACCAAGCGCCGGATTCCAGCCGCCGCAATCCTCCGGCCGTTACTACTGCACCTCTCCGGTACGCGCACCGCGGGTGGAGCGCCTGGCGCCTCCTTCCTGGTGGCCAAAGGACATGCCGGAAGAGGGGTTTGAGTGGGTGCACTTGGCGCTGAGTGCCATTCCGGCCGTTTGGCTCTATAACGCCTACGATATCGGACGCGATATCGTGACGGATTTCAAGACAAATCTGGCGGCAGATTGTGGGGAGGATTTCCGCTGTGCCAGTGGTCTTGGTCCCATGCCCAATAGCAAGGGAACGTTCGCGGGTGAAATGAAAGCGCTGTTCTACGCCGACTGGTTCACCTCCGATGGGAGCTGCACAAACTTCCTGTTCTGGGGCGGGTGTACGGGCAACGAAAAGGGCGCCACTATCGACGGCACAGCGCCAAAGAGCTCTAGCAGCGGGGAACGGTGTGAGAATATCGATGACGAAGGCCAGCCGTTTGTGTTGCAAAAGGATGCCATGCGGCTTGTAACAACAGGGCTCACGCGAAACCGATCGTACGCCGAGTACGCCATTCTGTTTAACCCCAATGATATCGCCCAGGCCACGCTCGGGTTCCCGGCACTCGATCGCGAGGTGGCCATGGAATATTCCATGGAAGACGCCATTGCGAGTTTCTCCTTTGAGGTACCAAAAGAAAAAATCGGTTGTGGCTACACCCAAGAGTGGGCAGATGTGGCCGTGGCCGACTACGACGGCAGCCGCGATGAGTGGGTGCCCGTGGATCGGCAGTGGCACGCGGCGTTCCAGCGATATCTGGCCGAAGGGGGCGGCGTGCTCGATCGCCGCCGCGCCAAGGTGCTCACCCAAGACGGATCGCCAGACGGGATCCCGGTAAAGATGGATTGTGTGGTGCAAACGGGGGACGATCGTGGCGGGGATGAACGTCGCTGTTTTGTGAAAACCTGGCAATTGGACTATCGCAGCGTAGATCAGGATCGCAAGTTCCTGGCGTTTAGCGAAGATATCGGCCGTAATGGATTGGATCACCTATCGCGCAGCCCGGTGTATGGCGCGTGTGATGCTAGCCATCCGTACTTCTCCATCCGCGCGGTGTTCGAAAATACAAACCGTTTTGAAAATGAACAGGACGCCGAGAGCATCCAGAGCCCGGATCAGCTCGTGGGGCCATTCCAATTTGTGGGGTTGTGGGTCACCGCCTGCCATCCGGGGGCAGACACGCGGTATATCTACATGACCATGGATGTGAACACGGCGGATATCTGCCGTGAGCTCGCCGAAACCATCTCCAAAGATACGCACGAGGTCACCGCGTTTACCGACCGTAATTCTGCGGGTTCCGGATTAATGTTGGATAATGGGATCAACTGGAACAGCACAAACATTCCGTTTGGCGCCTCGCTCGCCACGGCCGATGCGGGCACAGAGCCGCTTTACATGAGCGGGGTTCGTGCCACGGATATCAATCCGCTCAATCCGCCCACCTTTACGTATTCCGGCCAAACGTATTTTAGCTCCGGTCAGTATCCCACGAGCAACTGGGGGATGCTCTCAAATATTTTTGCGCGCATCTATCGCGTGTATGGATACTACCCACGCGGCGTTACCTGGCAGGGGTATGCCTGTACCGATCCGGCAAGCCCGAACTTTGCCCAGTGGTGTCCGCCCATTGAGGCCTTAGACGCGGGGACGCAGGCATCAATATCTCAACAGTTCTGTGGATTTGGCGGCAAGTGCTTAAAAGGCGGATTAGACGCTTCTGATGTGTTCTCTCAAAAAGTGTGTAACTCCTTTAGCGGCGTAAATCGTGGGTTAGACTGTACGGCCGATCCAGACATCTGCCACTCAGGTGCGGTAACCCAGCAGCCCGATGGCGTGTTGAGTGTGGGGTATGGCGCGTGCTTGGTAAACCGTGGTGCCGGGGGGGCGGTTTGGGAGGCACTATCGGAAACAAATACCGGATACTACCGCTGCTCCGGAACCTGCCCGGTGTCTGATTTGTGCAGCCCGTGCAGTACCGCGATTGGGTGTAGCCGCGCGAGCGCCATCCAGTGCGGAGCCTTCCGCTGCTCCGAAGATAGCGTGCGCGGCGTAAACAGTGTGGGCGACACCACGGCCAGCTACTGCACACGCCCTACCGAAGGCGCGGGTCAGCCCTCGCAAAGCCCGGAATGTCCTCTCCGCATCGATAGCGTAGAAACCGGAGGAGATTGTATTAAGCCGTCCGGCGAACCGTTCGGAACGTGCAAGGGGCATCCTTGGGCGCAATGTGAGGTGAATGCTGATTGCCATTACACCATCCGCAACTACTGGCCGTCTGGGGATGTGAATAGCCTATTCGATATTAATACGAATAATGACGGGGAAATCACAAAAGCACAGCAATACGGATTCCGATTCCGTGATCTCGGCGAGGCAGATCCGAAGAATTTCTACGCCTTTACATCTGGGTTAGGAGGATCGTATCCTCCACTGGATAACTGCGCAGACACAGCGGAAACGGGAGATGTGGAGGCCTGTTTAATGCGGGAAGCCTTTGCACCTGTGATTCCAGGTCCCCTAACGGATCAAACAAAATTCTTCGCTCAACAGGTTGGTGAAGAGGATGAGTCGCTTCTCAAACTATATCCGGGGTTCGTTCCTGCCATCGGAGGGACGGATATCGTTCGGGGTGGGTCGATCACAGGGCCTGCGAACCTTGATGCCGGTGAGTTAAAGATTGAGAAGCTTACAGGCGACATTCCTCCGTACATTCGTTTTGTAGAGAATCCTGATACGGGAGATGCCGGTGAAACAGGCTCATGTACATACCGTTCCTCTGGTGGAAGAGCTGGAGGAGGAACTAATGGGTGGTATTGTGATGGGGGGCCGCGCGATGGTCGCGCGTGTCCAGTGGGGGGAAATAATACGGCTTGTTCCGGTGCAGCAGATCCTCTGGAAGATATTGCATTGGAAAATTTGCTCGCGCATTACGCTGCCTGTGAGCCTCTCGCATTGATGTATCGCTCGTATGACGCCACGTGTGCATCCGTCGATATCAACGGAGATGAGCGCCCAGATGCAAAACTCTGTGATGGTGGCCCCCGTGATCAGCAAACGTGTGCAAACGACGCCGAGTGTCGCCGACAGTCAGTGCCCACAGGGATTTGTCGTGGAGGGTCGCAAGCTGGGGAGATCTGTGGCACGGATAATGATTGCCGCCCGGCGAATATGACAGACGCTCAGTTCCGCGCCGCGCAAGCAGATGCGGCCGGATGGTGTAACCCCGTGGCCTCGGATGGCGCTGGAAACCCACAAGTAAATGCAGACAATGCGGCCTGTTGGAATCCTGCTAATCCCACGGAAGCGATCACCGACGCTGCGGCGCTGCTTCTTGCAGGTAATGCCCCGAATAAAGTAACGGATACTCGGCTCGATAATAACGTCTGTACGCACCCACCTGGATACCTGCCTCGACCCACATTGTGTGCGGATCCCGACGACGAATACTGTGGGCTGTTCGGATACGATCGCACCGAAAATAACAGTGTGAGCGATCGTCAGCCGCTGCCCACAGACGTTACGTCCGGATTCTTTACGCCGCGGTTCGACCAGTTGAACGCGGATGCGGACGACATTTCCAGCAACGATCAGGATTACACCTACGCAAAATACTACACCCCGATTCCTCCGCAGGTCGCCGCGCCCGATATGCGCACCTGCGAAGGGGGCACCTGCCGAATCGCCGGGCTTGGAACGTTGAACATCGATGGATTGAGTAACGGCGCGATTAGCGGCGGGGCAGGGAGCCATGTCGCCACGCTTCGGTTCTACGCCTGGGCAGCGCACGAACAGATGCCGCTTCGTCGCGTGGCGATCGATTGGGGCGACGGATCACCCCTCACCGAATTGCCCGATGCGCACATGCGCAACCACAAGCCTTATTGCGAAACAGAAAAAGAATGCGAATCTTGGCCCGGCCTCACCTGCGCCAGCGATGGAGATTGCCGCCCGGGCGGTGGACGCTGCTTACCGATCGGTAACTGTGCCAATGGCCCGTTGCAAGGGAATCGCTGTACGGCTGATAGCCAATGCGATGCTACGGCGGGTTCTGGTGATGGGGTGTGCGAGCCGCGTATCCCCTTTGGGAACGATGCCGATGCGTGCGAAGAACAATACTTCGAATTCCGTCATGCCTACACCTGCTTGGTTGAACAGCCAGAAGCAACCTGTGACGCCACGCAAGGCCGATGCTCGCGCGATCAGGAAAATCTCTGTTCCGATAACGCAGGTTGCCAGCCGGGCGACACCTGTTTGTTGGGCCTGGCTCCAGAGGGCGGATGCTTTGAGGAGGCCACGAGCGCCTGTCGGTTCACCCCGCGCGTGCTCGTGATGGATAACTGGGGATGGTGTACCGGGGAGTGCCGTGCGGGGAGAGATGCCCAAGGGGCACCGGTTGATCTAGCGTCCTCCGCGATTCTACATCTTCCGCAAGGTCCTGGGCTTGCCGGTGGTTGCTACGACGCCTCGCGTGTTCGCAGCAACACCAACCCCACAGGTGACGCCATTGGGATCAACGAATGTTCCCTCACGGGCACCGGATTTGCTCAGCGTCCCTGGATTGTCTTCCCCGGTGCCGTACAAGTCCGATCAGGAACGGTCCAATAAGGGCAAAGGAGCATTACCGGACTGTCCTATCTTGTTCTGACCGCGAGAGCTGTTTTTTCTGCCCCTCCCCCTGCGGAACAATCTCGCAGCGGTCAAAACAAGATAGGGCAGTCCGGTAATGCTCCGCCGTTAAAATAAAAAACACTCGCCCTTGAGCGAGTGTTTTTTATTCCGTTTTTAGAACGACGAGCGTTCCTCCTTCGGACGTGCTTTGTTGACCACGATGTTGCGGCCACCGAGATCGGTGCCATCAAACATCTGGATCGACTTCTCTGCAGCGGCGTCGTCTGCCATCTCAACGAAGGCAAAGCCACGCGGGCGATTCATCTCACGGTCCATCGGAATGAACACGGAGACCACTTCGCCGGCCTGGGAGAAGAGCTGCCGGAGTTCCTCTTCCGACGTGCGGTAAGGAATGCCTCCGACGAACAACTTTGTGGGCATGCGTTTAAGGTTGGCTCCCGGCCGCCAAAAGCGACGAGGGAGCGTTTGTGACTTAGTGTCCTACGAATGCAGGACGGTACCCGTCTGCGCATGACCCTTCTACGACGAAACGCCGATCCGGACCTTCGCACGTTGTAACCACGATTACACTAACATATCGCCCATTTTTTGGCTAGACCGGGCTAAACCACAGTGAGCCCCATCTGGCGAGCGGTGCCCTCCACCTGGCGCATGGCGGCTTCCACGGTGTGGCAGTTTAAGTCTCCCATCTTCTTTTCCGCGATTTCACGGATTTGCGCCTTGGTAACCTTCCCCACCTTTTCCTGGAGCGGTTTGCCAGAGCCCTTTTTAATCCCGGCGGCTTTTTTGAGCATTTCCGATACCGGGGCAATCTTCAGGATAAAGTCGTAGGTACGGTCTTCGTACACGGTCATGAGCACCGGCACCACCTCGCCCTTGCGATCGGCCGTGGCGTCGTTGAATTTCTTGCAGAATTCCGCGATGTTCAACCCTTGCGGGCCAAGCGCGGTTCCAACCGGCGGAGCGGGGTTAGCAGCCCCTCCCATAATTTGTAACTTAATGAGAGTTTTAATTTTCTTTGCCATAGTTGAATAGTGCGTCGGCCGCCCATTAAAATGGACGCCCTGGCTGAATTAAGACGTATGTATGAGGGGTCGGCGAGAAGCGCACCTGCCCATCCATACATGCGTGTGCGAGCGGGGTTACAGTTTTTTGACCTGGGTGAAATCCAGTTCCAGAGGGGTTTCGCGGCCGAACATGGAAACGAGCACTTTTACTTTGCCGCGCGCGCCATCGATTTCTACCACCTTGCCCTCGAATCCTTTGAAGGGGCCGTCACCAATACGCACGGCCACGCCTTCGGTAAGATCCACCTCCACTTCCATTTTGCCATCTTCGCCCCCTTTTCGCTTAAGGATGGCTGCCACTTCCGGTTCGGAGAGGGGGGCAGGGACGGTTCCGGTCCCGATGAACCCCGTAACGTTCGGCGTGTTCCGCACCACGTACCAGGAGTCGTCGGTGACGAACATTTCAACGAGCACGTATCCGGGAAAGATTTTTTCTTCCACCACCTTGCGCTTGCCATTCTTGATCTTGATCTTTTTTTCTGTGGGCACCAGCACGTTAAAGATCTTGTCTTGCATCTTAAGCGTGGTGATGCGGTTATTTAGGCTTTCCGCGACGTTTTCCTCGTAGCCGGAGTACGTGTGAATGGCGTACCAACGTCGGCCAAGGTTTGAGGTTTGTTTAGGCATAGAAATGTATTCTTATGGTGCGAGGTCGAGACCCCCTTCTTGTTGAATGACTTCTGGTGCCACATTCTCTCCATTCACTTCCAATAATTCCGGCGTCACGGTAGCGCTGGGAACTTCGGCAGCGGGGACATCGCTTGCAGAACGGTTGAAGAAGTTGGTAACGCCCGTGCGGAGCCCAAAGTCGAGCGTGGCAAAAAACGCGGCCGTGGCGATGGAGATCGCGGCCACCAATACGGAATAGCGCACGGTCATCTCCCGGCTGGGCCAGGTGACTTTTTTAAGCTCTGCGATGGAGTGCAGAATATAGGTGCGGGTGGCGATGAAGGGGTTGGCCATAGGGTTTCCTTTGGAAAAACGGTTTTTTAAAACCCCCGTAGGGGCTTTGTATGGCTAGGATAACAGAAGAAGGGGAGGATGGCAAGCATCCTCCCCTTCAAGCCGGTGTGGCGTTGATTCACGGCCGTTTTCCTATACATCCAGCGCGGCTTCCTTCGCGTGAGTTTGGATAAACTTTTTACGTGGGGCAACATCGGCGCCCATCAGGATGTCGAAGGTTTCGTCTGCCTTGGCCGCGTCGTCTACGGTGACCACCTTCATGGTGCGGCGGGCAGGATCCATGGTGGTTTCCCATAGTTGTTCAGGGTTCATTTCTCCAAGCCCCTTATAGCGCTGGATGGTGATGCCCGCCACTTTGATCACCCCTTCTTCGGGTTCGCTTTCGTCACCCATCTCTTCGTTCCCTTCGGCCACGTCCTTTTCTTTTTTCGCGGCAGCCTTTTCCTCTTTCATCTTTTGGAATTCCGCGATCACGTTGTCGCGCTCTTCATCGGAAAAGGCGTAGCGCACGGCTTTGCCTTTCTGCAATCGGAAGAGGGGTGGCATGGCGATATACAGGTGGCCGGTGTTTACGAGCTCTGGGAAGTAGCGGTAGAACAGCGTGAGCAAGAGCGTGCGGATGTGCGCACCGTCCACGTCGGCGTCGGTCATGATGATGATGCGGTCGTAGCGGAGCTTGGTGAGATCAAACTGCTCGCCGATGTTGGTGCCCATAGCGATGAGCAGGTTCTTGATCTGTTCGTTGCCCAGCATTTTATCCAGACGCGCACGCTCCACGTTCAAAATTTTTCCACGAAGCGGCAAAATCGCCTGCGTTTCGCGATCGCGACCCTGCTTGGCAGAGCCGCCGGCCGAATCTCCCTCCACAATATAGAGTTCGGAGTTCTTTGGGTCTTTGCTGGCACAGTCGGCGAGTTTGCCCGGAAGCATCAGGCCATCGAGTGCGCCTTTGCGCAGCACGGTGTCGCGGGCGGCACGGGCGGCCGCGCGCGCGCGTTGCGCGAGCAAACACTTGCCCACGATCGCTTCACCATCGCGCGGATGCTCTTCCAAAAAGGTGGCGAGTGCGTCGTTCATCACCCCTTCCACATAGCCGCGCACTTCGGCCGTGCCGAGCTTGCCTTTGGTTTGGCCTTCAAACTGCGGCTCCGGGATTTTTACGGAGATCACGGCCGTGAGCCCTTCGCGCACATCTTCGCCAGAGAGGTTCCCATCCTTTTCTTTGAGGATGCCCTTGGCGCGTGCGTAGGTGTTGAGCACGCGGGTGAGTGCCGTGCGGAATCCCTGCACGTGCGTGCCGCCTTCCGGGTTAATGATGTTGTTGGTGAACGCGTGCAAGCTCTCTTGGTATTCGTCCGTGTACTGGATCCCCATTTCAATCTCGGCATTCTCAACGGTTTTTTCCACGTAAAAAATGTTTTCGTGCTTTGGTTCCTTGGTGTGGTTCAAAAAGCTCACGTAGCTTTTTACCCCGCCTTCAAAATAGAACCCATACACATCCCGGCGCCCCTTTTCGCGTTCGTCGGTAACCACCAGCTTGATCCCTTTTGTGAGATAGCACTGGCGGCGGAAGTGATCGAGCACCACCTGAAGATCAAATGGTTCTGTGGCGATGGTGGTAAAGATGGTTGGGTCTGGCTGAAAGGTAACGGTGGTGCCGTGATTCTTGCTCTTGCCCGTTTGTTTTACCTTGCCGGTGGGCTTCCCCCGTTCATACGTTTGTTCAAATACGCCGCCATCACGCTCCACCTGCACGTGCAATTCATCGGAGAGCGCGTTTACCACGCTTACCCCTACACCGTGCAGCCCGCCGGATACTTTATAGCCGCTTCCTTCGCCGCCGAATTTTCCACCGGCGTGGAGCTTGGTGAGCACAAGCTCTAAGGCGCTCACCTTATATTGTTTGTGCGTTTCCACCGGAATCCCACGCCCGTTGTCGCTTACGCGCACCTTATTCTCTGGCAACAAGCTTACGGTGATGGTGTCGGCATGCCCGGCCATGGCTTCGTCGAACGCGTTGTCGGCCACTTCCCAAATGAGGTGATGCAACCCTTCGGGGCCGGTGGATCCGATATACATCCCCGGGCGTTTTCGTACCGGGTCGAGCCCCTCAAGAACGGTGATTTGATCCGCACCGTAGTTCGCTTTTTTCTTCGGTTCAGTGGCCATAGGATGGGGACAGCGTACGGGTTTTTCATAAAGGGAGCAAGAGAGGGGCGGGGTGTGCTAAACTCTCCCTATGAACGACCGCGTTGGAAGCGGGTTTACCGAGGGCGAGTTGGACGCCGCCTCTTTTTGGGTGCGGCATCGGTTAACATTCCGTCGAGCGGGTCGCGGATGTTTATTGGGGATTAACATCCTTTTGTGGTCGTACGTGCTGTGGGGGCTCACGGATGCCTTTATCCTTTCGTACGAACGCGAATCTCGGATCACGCAAGATATCGCGCAAAACGCTTTTTTGGCCACGCGTCTCGAGAGCAACCGGCCGCGGGATGCTCAACAGGGCACGGTGTCGGTGTTTTCGGGGCCAAGTGACCGCCTGGACATGATCGTGGATGTTGAAAATCCGAATGATGCCTGGTGGATGGAGTTTACGTATCGGTTTAATGTGAGTGGGGAGCAGACACCGCCGCAGAAGGGATTTTTATTGCCGGAGCAGCGGCGTGTATTGGGTGCATTTGGTTTTCGTCCATCCGCTCCGGGGGCACGCACAGCTACTCTTGTGGTGGAAAATATTCGATGGCACCGTATCGATCCATCCGTTGTGGAAGGGGATTATCCGGCCTGGCATGCGCGACACGATCGGTTCCGTGTGGAAGAGGTGCAATTTACGCCAGGGGTGATCTCGGGCACGCAGAGTATTTCACGGAGCAGCTTTACGTTGGTGAATGATTCCGCATATGGGTTTTGGGAGGTGCCGGTGTATGTGGTGTTGCGCCGCGCCACCATGCCGGTGGCCGCCACCACGATTGTGTTGGGGAATGTACTCCCCGGTGAGCGGCGTCTCGTTCAACTGGATTGGCTTGAAACGCTTCCGGCGATTACTAACACAGATATATCAGCGGTGGTGAATTTTTTGGATGACTCTGTGTATCTTCCTAGTACGCAACAGTGAGAGATTGATGGAGTCGTCAACCGTTCTGGAGTGGAAGGAAGTTTTTAAACCGTTCGCAGATGCTGGCGCGGTGGGGGTCACACCGCAAACCCGCCCACACTACGCGCCACGGTGGCGCTACGCTGGGCGGGACCCTAGCGGTGTGACGCTCTTATACAAACGCTTTGAGCGCTTGGCATTTGTGCGAACGGTCTAAAAACTTCCTTCCACTCCAGAACGGTTGACGAACCTCTCTCGCAAATGGTCTGATGAATATATGCGGATCTCTTCTTTGTGGTTCCGGTTTGATTGGGTGATGCTCCTTGTGGCGTGTGCGTTGGTGTCGGTGGGGCTTGTGGTGATGTATGGGATTGGGATTTCGCGTCCGGAAGCGGATCTTTTTTTATTTCAAAAACAGTTAGTGGGGGCGGCGATTGGATTGGTGTGCTTGGGAGCCATGGCGATTTTTGATTATCGGCAACTTCGGGGGCTTTCGTTTGCCGTGTATGCCGTTGGAGCCCTCCTTCTTATTGGGGTGCTCTTTTTTGGGGAGACGGTTCGAGGGACACGCGGATGGTATTCGATCGGCGGGCTATCGTTTCAGCCGGTAGAAGTGGCAAAGGTGTGTTTTGTGGTGTCTCTCGCATCGTATCTTTCGCGCTTTACGCATCGCGCATTGCCTTGGCATGTGATTTTGGGGAGCCTGGCCGGGGCGATGGGTTATGCGGCGCTCGTGATGTTGCAGCCGGATTTTGGTAGCGCCATGGTGATCTTGGCGCTGTGGGGAGCGGTAACACTCTTTGTGGGGATTGGATGGCGATCGCTCCTTGTGATGGTTGGCACCGGGCTTGTGGTGGGCACGCTGTTATGGACCTCTCTGTTGCAGCCCTACCAACGTGATCGGCTCCTGGCGTTTATTGACCCCTCCCGCGATCCGCGCGGCGCTGGGTATAATGTGACGCAGGCACAGATCGCCATCGGGAGCGGCGGGTTGTTTGGAAAAGGGATCGGCGAGGGGTCGCAAGCACGGTTGCGATTTTTGCCAGAGGCCTCCACCGACTTTACGTTTGCGGTGGTGGGCGAGGAGCTTGGATTCACCGGGATCACCTTTGTGTTGGGATTATTCGGGCTGCTCTTTTTCCGGTTATACGTTGGCGCACGGGATGCCGAGGATGACTTTGCCGTTCTATTAGCCGTTGGGATCGGCGCATTGTTTTTGGTGCATCTTCTCATTAACGCTGGAATGAATTTAGGGATCATGCCCGTTACCGGGATTCCGTTTCCATTCTTATCATCCGCATCCTCATTCCTTTTGGCGATGATGTTGTCACTGGGAATCGCGGAGAGCATTGCGCTTCGGAAGAGGTCTGTGGGATAAAAACAATTTACGCTACGCTTGAATTCCTATGACACAAAATAAGCGGTGGCTTTACGGCGGAAGCGGCCTTGTTGTGCTGCTCGCAATTTTTTTGATCATCATGAATTTTAATAAAGAGGATCATGATGGAGCCCTAACTCCCTCGAGGCAAAGAGATATGTCGAGGCAGCTGCCTGCACAGCGGGTACTCACTCCTCCAGAAAGCACCAAAGATTGGAAAACATATACCAGCGAGGCGTATGGTTTTTCGATTCAATACCCGCCGGAGCTTTCTGTGGAAGCACGTGAAGGATCATCGGATTTCGATAAGCGATTTTTGACACTGGATATTGGAACGCCTCAGGATCTGAAAGATCTTTACGCCCCAACGGAGACCGAAGGCTCTCCGTTATTCTTACGTATCTCGGCCAGCGTGCCGAATGAGACCGTTGATCATGGAGGTCGGATGACGCCTGAGATCTGTGGAAGTGATGATTGGTTTTCGCAATATCTTTTGATCGATGGCCTGCGCATCCCTACGTGCCAAGATATGACTCTCAAAATGTTCCCGTCGTTATTTGCGGTTTTTAGAAAGACGGATCAGGATCCGATGATTTACGTGATTGATTCAATGCAATATGAGGGCGCAGATAAGATCATGATTGAGCAGATCCTTTCTACGCTGAAATTTTCTAAATAAACATTAGGAGAAGACTTAAACTGCGCAGTGTCGCAGAGCGGAGACCTCTTGCGTTGCCCTTCCTCCTGCTCCACGTTATACTCAAACCATGCCCGCCCCTATCCCGCAGCTTCTTGCGCATTGCCCGTTGTGCCATGCCGCATACGATACGGCATCGATCCGTTTGCTGGGGGATCTCCCGGCCATGCGTGCGGATCAGGGCAAGCCGCGGTTGTTTCATCTCACCTGTAAACAGTGCCGCCATGCGCTTTTGGCCGCGATTTCCGAATCTCCTCATGGGGTGAGTTCGGTGGGTCTTGTCACAGATATGGAGGCGCAAGATGCCGTGCGGATCCATCCCACCACGCCTATTTCTGCCGATGATGTGGTGCGCGCCCACCAGGATTTGGAGCGAGAAAGTGCCCTTATTTGCCAGGCATGGTTGGCACAGAGTGCGTCCTCGCCGCTTTCGGTATAACGAAGAACGGCTGGATTGACACCCCTTGACGTTCAAGCAGTTTTTACGTATCATTCCGCTCGATATGGAATCCCTCACGCTCAACGCACAGGTTCGTACCACCGTTGGAAAGCGCGTCAAAGACGTGCGCATCGCAAACAGCATCCCGGCCGTGGTGTATGGCCACGGATTGGTTCCACGCGCGATTTCCGTTCCGGTAAAAGATTTTCGTAAGGTGTACGCCACCGCCGGCTCTTCGAGCTTGGTGGATTTGGTGGTGGACGGCGCCGCGCCGATCAAAACGATTGTGCACGAGGTGCAGCCGCATCACCTCACCATGGAGCCGCTCCACATCGACTTTTATCAAGTACGTATGGACGAAAAGATGTCGGCACGTATCCCGCTCCGATTCACCGGAGAAAGCGATGCGGTGAAGGCATTGGGTGGGACGCTCATGAAATCCATGGATACGGTGGAAGTAGAGTGTCTCCCGGCCGACCTTCCGCACGAGATCGTGGTAGACATCTCCCTTCTGAAAACATTTGAAGATGCCATTATGGTGAGTGGGTTGCCGGTATCCTCTGCCGTAACGATTGTCACAGAACATCACCTTACCATCGCCAGCGTGACCCCGCCGCTCACGGAAGAACAGTTGAAGAAGATGGAAGAGTCGCAGGTGGGTGATATCGCCGTCGTGAAGACAGAGGCGGAAGAAAAGAAGGCGGAAGAAGATGCGAAGAAAGCCGCTGAAGGAGCCGGAGATGACAAAGACAAGAAGGACGACAAGAAAGGATCTTAAACGTCTTGGACACCACTCGTTCGCAGAGTATATACTGGCCGCATCCAAATCCTGGAGCGGCCAGTTGTGTAGAAACGATTCTTTCGTAGCCTGTTCCCTATCATATGGAATCCTCTCCTCGTTTTTCATCTCTTCGTCGCGCGGCCGCATGGACGGCGGCGTTTTTTGAATCGCTGCCGATGCGTGCGCGGCAGGAATGGAAGATCGTTCTTGCGAGTGTGGTGGGGCTGATGATGCTTTCTGTGGCGATGCTTGTGTATGCGTTGCAAGATCGAACACCTACGGATGCGGCCGTGTCAGGTGAAGAAGAAACCGTGGTATTGGAAAATCAGCATGAGCGGGCGCTCGATGGTGTGTTGGTGCACGTATCATCTACGCATCTGCTTCCCGTGGGCGTGATGGTAGAGAACAGCACAGATGCCTGGCCGTTGCAGGGCCCGGCAAAGGCGCAGCTCGTATTTGAAGCGCCGGTGGAGGGGAGTATTACGCGGTTCTTTTTGGTGTTTGACGCGTCGAGCACGGTGGCCGAGATTGGCCCGGTGCGGAGCGCACGACCCTATTATGTGGAGTGGGCAAACGGCCTCGATGCACTCTACGCGCATGTGGGTGGGAGCCCAGACGCGCTTGATCTTGTGGGGTCGTTTGAAGGGTTTCGTGATCTGAATGAATTTTTTAACGGATGGGCTTTTTGGCGATCACCGAGCCGCATCGCGCCCCACAATGTGATGACGCGGATGGATCTGTTGCTCCAGGCGGCGGAACGGAAAAAATTTACGGCTGGATCATTTGAGCCGTGGACATACGGTGATGCGCCTACCTCGACAGAGGTAACGGTGGGAAATATCGTGGTGCCATACCAAGGAGCGTATGGCGCACGATGGGTTTATGATGCAGCCACGGGGTTATACACGCGCCATTATGCTACGGGGGGCATTGTGCGCGACGCCGACGGAACACCGGTGACGGCCACGAATGTGGTGATATTACGGACCGATGCTACGGTGCTGGATGGCGTCGGTCGGTTAAAGCTGCGCACCACGGGCACGGGTTCGGCGCAGGTGTTTACCCGCGGGGGCATGCGCACGGTGGAATGGACGCGCACGCAAGGCTCACATATGCAATTCGCGGGCGTTGATGGCACGGATGTGCTTTTTTCTCGCGGCACCACCTGGATTTCGGCGGTGACAGACGGCGACGCCTTTGCGGCCGAATAAGATATGCCTGACACACTGTTGATTACGGGTGGGGCGCCGTTGCACGGAACCATCCATATTCCGGGGGCAAAAAACGCGGCCTCCAAGGAGCTTGTGGCCTGCCTTCTTGCGGATGAGCCCGTTACCCTCACCAACATGCCAGACATTGGGGAGGTGACGCTCACGATTGAGATTTTGGAATCGGTTGGGGCAAACATCACGCGTCGGGACGGTGCTGTCACTGTGGATGCTTCCGGATTGAACACCCATGTGATTACGGAGGCCTTTGCCGGAAAAAATCGTATTCCGATTTTGTTATTGGGGCCGCTGTTGGCACGATTCGGTAAGGCCGAAGCGCCGACATTGGGCGGCGATCGCATTGGAGCTCGGCCGGTGGATTTTCATCTTGATGCGTTGGAGCAGATGGGCGCCGAGATTGCGCGCAACGGATGCTATCGGGCCACGGTGCCCGACGGGCGCTTGCATGGCGCGGTGGTGGAGTTGCCGTATCCATCGGTGGGGGCTACGGAAAACGTGATGTTGGCGGCGGTGCGTGCCAAGGGAACGACGGTGATCAAAAATGCGGCGATGGAGCCAGAGATTGTGGACTTGGCAAAACTCCTGCAAAGCATGGGAGCAATTATCTCGTTGGAGGTGAATCGTACATGGGTGATCGAGGGGGTGGAGCGGTTGCACGGGGTAACGCATCGCGTGATGCCGGATCGGATCGTGGCCGGCTCGTTCGCCGTGGCGGCGGCGATCACCAAGGGGGATGTCACCATGACCGGTGTGCGACAGGAGGACATGCTGTCGTTTTTAAATGCGCTCCGCCGTGCGGGCGTGCCGTTTGAATTGGGGGAGGACACGTTACGGGTAACGGCGCCAAAAGTGTTTTTGCCCATGACGCTCGAAACAGATGTGCACCCCGGGTTTATGACCGACTGGCAGCAGCCGTTTGTGACCCTCCTTACGCAAGCGCCGGGCGTTTCGATTGTGCACGAAACGGTGTATGAAAGCCGGTTTGGATACACGGAGGCGTTGAATAAAATGGGGGCTAATATTACGGTGCAAACAAATTGTTTGGGTGCCAAAGAATGCCGGTTCAAAAACCGGAACCACCCACACAGCGCCGTGATTGTGGGTTCCACGCCGCTCAAGGCCGCCGAGGTGGATATTCCGGATTTACGCGCCGGATTCTCCTACCTCATCGCTGCGCTGATCGCCGAAGGCACCACGCGGATGACGGGCATTGAACACATCGAGCGCGGGTACGAAAATATTGTGGAAAAAATGCAGGCACTCGGTGCAAAGATTACGCGCGCGTCATAGACAGCTCTGCAACGCGGTTTCTGCCCGCGAGGTCTTGATGGATCACAACGGCCGATTGCGGAAATATTTTTTTAAGAATGGCGCGGAGCGTTTTTACCTGTGGTGGGTCAAACTCTAAAAAGAGCGTAACGCGCGCATAACCCCACTCCGGGATGTGTCGCGCGAGTTGGCCAAGGAACCGACGGATAAGCGCGAGGCCGTCTGCACCGGAAAAGAGCGCAGACGACGGCTCGTATGCGGTAACGTCTTTGGCCAGGATTTTTTTGTCCGCGATGGGGAGATAGGGGAGATTTGCGGCGATCACCAGATGATCTGATCGATGCTTTTTGAGCCAGCGATAGGCAGGGGGTTGGAGGAGGTTGCTTTTAAGAAATGTCACCGGCGCGCCATGCGCTCGCGCATTCTTTTTTGCCACGGTGAGCGCACGGGCACTCACGTCTGTTGCAAGCATCGCGGCTCTGGGTTGCTCACAGGCAAGCGTAACAGCGATCGCCCCACTTCCCGTCCCCACATCCCAATACACATCTCCCTGCGCCGCCAGCGCCCGCTCCACCAGGAGCTCTGTGTCTGGGCGGGGGATGAGCGTGTGTTTGGTAACGATAAACGAGCGGCCATAAAAATCTTTTTTGCCGATCAGATACGCTACGGGTTCCTGTTTTTTACGTCGCGTAACAAGCGATTGATAGCGCGCGAGATCTTTTGTGGCCACCGGCTCATCCAGATGTGCGCGGAGCCACATCCGATCTTTTTTGAGTACATGCGCGAGCAACACTTCTGCATCCAGATGATCGATGGAGGTGCTCAAGAGGTCGCGTACAGGGGTCTTGCCAATCATGGAAGGAGTATGTATGATCCGTGCACAAAATTCCAATGGACGCATAGCTCAGTTGGTTAGAGCGTTCGATTCACATTCGAAAGGTCCCTGGTTCGAGCCCAGGTGCGTCCACCAGAAAAATACCTCGCTTTTCGCGGGGTATTTTTTACGAAGTGCCGGTGTCTTTCATGCTATAATCCCCCTCATCATGACCTCCTTTTTTTCCTGGATCGTTCCTGTGAAACGCCCGTCGCCGATCGATCGGTATACGGTAACGGTCGTTACGAATGCGGCGGAGCTGACACAGGGAGATCTGCTGCCCGTGGAAATTCGATTTGTGCTGGCAAAACATCCGGAGCGGTTTGAGGCATTTCGGAAACTGTTGGGGGAAGGATATGGGATTGGCGTGCGGATCGTTACAAAAACACCGGAACGGGTGCTCACGGCCGTGGATCGCATCGCGCGGTTGTCGCAGGCCAACACGGTGATCCCTTGGCTTGCGCGATTGTTGCGGCAGGAAGAGATCCCGGTGTTTACGCGTGATGAACTGGAGCAGGCCGAGAAGGGGGGCGTAAACCTGTATCAAGAGGCGCGGATTATTTTGGCCGAGCGATTTGAATTTCGAAAGATCGTGCTCGTGGATTTAAAAAATCAATGCATTGGGCCGGAGGCGCAGGCATTAATGCGCCAGGTGAACGAAGATCTTTATCCGCTGGCGATCGACGCCATTGTGCATCGCGTGGTGTTCGACAATGCGCACACGCGCACCGAAACGGCGCAAACGATCATTAAGGCGATGTTGTTTGTGGGGCCGATCGCTCACACGCTCGAGCATTGGGTGAGCGGGCTTGGAAAGGTGTTCGCGGCGAGTGCCGATGATCTGCTTGCCGAAACGGCGGAGCTTTTTGCCCTTCGCGGCAGCGGATTTACCTGGCGGCAGCTGGCGCGACGTGGGCGGATTCTTGTTCCCGTTTTTATTCTCGCCACGTATGGGGCATTCCAGGTGGAGCCATTGATCCATGCGGGGCATATCGCCTGGGCCGGAGTGGTGTTTGGGCTGTCGGCCGTGGCGCTATCGCTCACCACGGCGCTGCAATCTATCGGCATGTATCGGCAGGCGTATGTGCGACTGGTGCAGGAAGGAAAGTTTACGCTCGGTGCCGGGCAAACCCTGTGGGGAGCGGCGCTTCGCCAGGATTTTACGAACCCGGCACGATCGGGATTGTTTATCGGCGCGCTTTCCGCCCCGCTTATCGCGGCCGCGGTGTTTACACTCGTGCCGCATCTTACGGGCAATGGCTGGCTCTTGGCACTGATCGGATCAGTGGAATCGATCATTGCAAGCAGCACCGTTTTTGCCGCCGGAAAAATTGAACGATGGTGGTTCTATCGTAAAACCATGCAGGTGATCCGCCGCCTGCCCGCATCATCATGACCCTCTCTCGATTACGATCTTGGAAATGGATCGGCGCTCTGGTGTGCATGGGAGCCGCCATGGTGCTGTTGGCGATGCTGGTGTCATTACCGCATCCGGCGTGGGGATCGATCCGTGTGGGGTTGCAGCGTGATGTGCAACGACTCCTTGCGGCGGTGATGCCTCCGAAGGGAGCGACACAAATGATTTCTGTTCCATTTCATCGGCAAGAACATGCCTTGTCGTGCGAGATCGCCTCGCTCCGTTCCGCGTTGTTGGCATTGGGGGTGGATATCCCGGAAGCAACACTGCTTGCGGCGTTGCCACGCGACCGTACACCTAAACGCATGACGGATGCGAAGAGTGGCGCGTTTACCTGGGGCGATCCGGATGTGGGGTTTGTGGGAAATATTGATGGACGTATGCCGAGCACGGGATATGGCGTTCATGCGGGAGCGCTCGAGGCGGTGGCAAAAAAATATGCGCGAGTGGAACGGATTTCATCAAACGACGCCGGGGCGATGGTGCGGGCGATCGACGCGGGGCACCCGGTAGTCGTGTGGCTTGCGGTGGGTGAATCCCCACGGGTGATGACATGGAAAACGCCGGCGGGGAAAATGGTCACAGCGGCGATGTATGAACATACGTCGGTGGTGGCCGGATATCGTGGTTCGGCAGAAGCGATGGAGTCGGTGTTCCTTGTGGATCCGCTCACGGGTTTGTACGAAATACGGTGGGACACGTTTGTGTGGCGCGCGGGATTTTTGGGTCATCAGGCACTCGAAATTGATCCAATTGTTTTTTGAGGGGCTCATGAGCCGTGATCTCCGTTTTTATGGCACACATGGGAGGTGTCCCTGATTTGTGGGCTGCGAGGTTGTTCCGTATATTGGGAGGCAGAAAAAACAGCTCTCGCCCACAAATCAGGGACACCTCCCATGTGTGCCATAAAAACGGAGATCACTCACGATGTGTGTCATAAAAGGGCTCTGGTGGCACCCCTCGACAAACCGCTTGGAGGGGCGTACGCTAGGGTCTCCCATCAACATGTCATTTTTCGCCTGGAAACGGAACGAATCATCGCCCACCCCGGAGGCCGTAAAAGGCTCATCCGCTCTGGGCTTTTTCTTTGAGTTGGTGCAGGTGGTGGCCATTTCACTCGCCATCATTATTCCGGTGCGATACTTTTTGATTCAGCCGTTTTATGTGAAGGGGCTCTCGATGGAGCCGAGCTTTTTTGATCATGAATATCTGATTATCGATGAATTGTCGTACCGATTCCGCACGCCGGAGCGGGGAGAGATTGTGGTGTTCCGCTATCCGGCAGACCCGAGCCAGTTTTTTATCAAGCGGGTGATTGGACTGCCCGGAGAAACGGTGGAGGTGACAGATACGGAGGTGAAGGTGTATAACAACGATCATCCAAATGGGATGGTGTTGAATGAGGAGTCGTATTTGCCGGATGAGTACTTGCTCGGTGAAAAAAAGGTGCTCACGCTTCGTGCGGATGAATATTTTGTGATGGGGGATAATCGAACCTCCAGCCTGGACTCACGGTTCTTTGGTGCGGTGAAATCCTCAGCGATCGTGGGGCGCGTGTGGCTCCGCGGTTGGCCGGTGGATCGGTGGAAAGTCTTTGAGACCCCCTTGTATGACCTGTAACCTTTTGTGATTATGCCTTCTCCCAAACCTGCGGCGAAACCAAAAAAGATCGAACCCCCGGTGATCGGGGCGGTATCGAAAAAAGGTCCGGCACCGTTGCCGCTCGTGCGCGGCATGCGCGACATTCTTCCGGCCGAGTGGCCGTATTGGCAAAAACTGTTCCGTGAAGCGGAGCGATTGGCCGAAGAGTATGGCTATGAGCGGATCGAAACGCCAGCCGTGGAAGAAACGGCGCTCTATGTGCGCGGGGTGGGCAAGGCCACGGACATTGTGGAAAAGGAAATGTATTCGTTTGAAACCATGGGGGGAGAAAAAGTGTCGTTGCGCCCGGAGGGAACCGCGGGTATTGGCCGCGCGTACATCCACCATGGGATGTTGAACAAGCCGCAGCCGGTAAAGCTGTGGCACTGGAGCCCGATGTTCCGGCACGATCGCCCGCAAAGTGGGCGCTACCGTCAGTTTTGGCAATTTGGATTGGAGGTGTTAGGCGACAAGGATCCGGTGCTCGATGCGCAAACGGCGTTTATGGCCTGGCGATTGCTCAAGGCCGTAGGGGTGGAGTCCACGATCCACATCAATTCCATCGGCACACCGGAAAACCGCACGCACTATAAAAATGCGCTCACGGCATATTTCCGCACCAAGCGGCATAAGCTGTCGGAAGATGATAAAAAACGGTTGCTTAAAAATCCGCTCCGCCTGCTCGATTCCAAAGATCCGGGGATGGATGAGCTCAAGGCCGAGGCCCCGCAGATTGTGGATTGGCTCGACGAGGCGAGCAAGGCGCACTTTATGCGCGTGTTGGAATATCTCGATGAGGCGGGTGCTGCGTATCAGCTCGATCCGTATTTGGTGCGTGGGTTGGACTATTACACGCAAACGGTGTTTGAAATTTTACCGGTGGTGGATACGCCAGAATCTTCTACGGGATCGTTTGCCGGTGGTGGGCGATACGATGGCTTGCTGGAATTATTGGGCGGTCGCCCCACGCCAGCCTGTGGGATGGGGATGGGGTTGGAACGGGTGGTGGCGCGCATGCGCGAGTTGGAGCCGGATCTCGGTGCCGTAAAAACACGCGAGGTGTTTGTGGCGCAACTCGGCGAGCAGGGGCGCAAAAAGGCGTTCGCGTTGTTTGAGGATATTCGCGCGGCCGGGATTCGTGTGGGGGAATGCCTCTCGAAGGATGCGATTAAGGCGCAAATGGAAATGGCCAACAAGATGGGCGCCAAGTGGGCGGTGATCGTGGGTCAAAAGGAAGTGTTGGATGGCACAGCGATTATCCGCGACATGGACGCGGGCACACAGGAAACGGTGGACGCTCGCAAGGTGGTTCATGAGCTGCAGCGCAAGCTCGGCAAAGCATAGGAGCCCGTCAGATTTGGCGATCTGCTTGTGCTTCGCCTTGAAAAAGCTCGCCGTACTCTAGTACGCCTGCGCTTTTTCAAGGCTCCAGCACGGCGCATCTCATCCAAATCTGACGGGCTCTCAGTTGGTTGACGTTTGTGAGTGTTTCCGGTACCTTCTTGCGCAGGACGGACGGTCGGAACGTGTGCGTCCACGGATGAGTTTATCTTTAGAATCAGAAAGGAGTGTGACGACCTATTGTTGAAGTAAAACGGAAAAAGGGCGAAACATTTGACGCCCTGTTACGACGGTTCCAGCGACGCTTCCAACAGAGCGGTCGCGGCTTGCAGGTAAAGAAAATCCGGTTCCATACCGGCGAACCCAGCAAGAACAAGCGGCATGCCGGGGCTCTTCGTCGCGAAGAAAAGCGCGAAGAATACCAGTATCTGTATAAAACCGGTCAGTTAAAGGAAGAGCCGAAAAAGAAATCGCATCGGTAATGTTGTTGTGCCGCGCCCGGGCGTTGGAGTGTACGATCACTCTAACGTCCGGCGCACGTTCCCTCTTTTTATACACACATCTTTTTTGATCCTATGACGCTCCTCGAACGCATCGACGCCGATTTGAAAGAGGCCATGAAGGCCAAAAATGAACAGGAGCTCTCTACGCTTCGGCTGGTGCGTGCTGCGTTTAAGAATAAACAGATTGATACAGGCCACCCCGTAACCGAAGAGGAGGCAACGGCCGTGTTAAAGACGCTGCAAAAGCAATACCAGGATGCGCTGGCGGATTTCCAAAAGGCGGATCGTGCAGACCTCGCCGATCGGCAGCAGGCCGAGCTCGTGGTGATTCGTCGGTATTTGCCGGAGGCCATGCCCGAGGCGGATGTGGAAAAGATTGTGGTGGCGTCGATCGCGGCGCTTGGAGCCACCTCCGTCGCTGATGTGGGAAAAGTGATGGGGGCTGCCATGAAAACGGCCGCCGGGCGAGCCGATGGCAACATGGTGCGTGCCATCGCCCAGCGGTTGCTTGGCGCGTAAGGGGTTCGGGGCAGCGGTAAATCGGCGGATAGGATATACTAGGAGGGTTCCGCCGCGTCACCGTTGATCCGACGCTTTCCGCTCCATGCTTCGGAATGCCCTTCCTGCTCTTGTCGGCAGGCAATTCGATCGTTCTTTCCGGCACGTCTGGATGTCGGCTCTTTTTGTTGGCGCTCTTTTTGCAGCGTCCTTTTTTGTTGCGCCGGATCTGCTGGCGCAAACGGCGGAGTCCTCTCAGGCGGCGCAGCAGGTGGCGAATGCCGCAGGGATTGGGAATGCGCCAGATTTGTATGCGATCATCGGGCGAATCATCGCGATTTTTTTTAGCGTGCTCGGAATCATCTTTTTGGTGCTGCTCTTGTACGCCGGATTTTTGTGGATGACGGCACAGGGAGATGGGGAAAAAGTGGAGACAGCTCAAAAATTGATTCGGAACGCCGTGATCGGCCTGATCATTATCGCGTCTTCGTGGGCGATCGCGCGATTTGTGTTGAATGCGCTGGTGCAGGCAAACGGCGGAGGGGGAGGAATTTTTGGGAGCGGGAGCGGTGAACCGGGTGGTGGATTCCAAACGGGGGCTGGGTCACTGGGTGGCGGGATTATCGAATCGCACCTGCCTCCGCGAAATGCGGTGGATGTGCCGCGGAACACGGCGATTATTGTAACGTTCCGTGCGCCGGTGCGTATCGCGTCGATTATTCAAGGATATGACGATCATGGCACGCCAGAAACGCTGGCAGACGACACAGCCACCGAAGGGTTAAATGATGCGGCGGTGAAAATCTATCGCACCGATGCGGGGGTGGAAACAGCGCTCGCATCTGATCGTGTGCGTGTGCGCGTGATGGAAGATCGGCGCACATTTGTGTTTAAGCCCGTGGAATTGTTGGGGAATCCGAATGGCCATTCCGGATACACGGTGGAATTAAAGGGCGGTCGCGATGGGGTGTTGCTCGAGGATGGCGATGTGGGATTTGGTGGGGCGTTTGCCAGCGGGTACACCTGGCAATTTGAGGTGGGCACCACGGTTGATCTTACGCCGCCGCGCGTGGTGGCGGTAACGCCGCGCGCCGGGAATCAATACGCGCCAAACATCGTGGTGCAGCTGACCTTTAATGAAGCGATTGACCCCACCTCTGCCACCGGGCTTGTGCAGGGCGGGCAAGGATTCCAAAATATTCGCACGCATGCGGGCGAGGGCACCACCGCGCCGCTGGACGGACGGTATCGTATTTCCAACCAATACCGCACCGTGGAATTTATCCCGGCTTCTTCGTGTGGGCGGAACGCGTGCGGGCGTGAGATGTTCTGTTTGCCGGGCGGCACCAGCGTTGCCGTTGTTGCGCAGGCCGCCACGCTCGATGGAGAAGGGCCGGCCGCGCAGTTTACGCAATCCGGGTACGACGGTGTGGTGGACGTAACGGGGAACTCGCTCGACGGCAATGGCGATCGCGTGGCACAGGGCGCGCGAACGGATGACTATTCCTGGACCTTTGGCACCTCCGATGATGTGAATCGCGAACCGCCCATGATCGAGGCCACGATGCCGCCAGCAGAATCGGAAAGCCCCGGCCGTTCAAACGTGGATCGGTTTGCCCCGGTGACTGCGCGATTTGATACGTTGTTGCAATACTCATCCGTGAGTACGGAGCACGCACAGATTGTGGCACGCGAACCGGCGGCGTTTGCCGACACGTTTTGGTGGAGCACGGATGTGGAAACGCTCACCGGAGAGAACGAACCGGTGGAGGGGATCGAGGACTTGCCCGTAAAGAGCGAGGTGCGGATTGCGCATCGGCCGTATGCGTCGAGTACGGCGTACGATCCGGTGCTGAATTCCGGCATTCAGGATCTGTACCAGAACTGCTTTAACCCGGCGGCAGGGCCAGGATGTCCGGAAGGCCCAGGTGGGCCAAACTGCTGCCAGGGCACGCGGCAGACAGATCGATGTGAAGGATTTTAGCTTTTTCTCCCATGGTTAAACGCCTCTTGGCTTGCTTCGGCCTTGCGCTGGCACTCGGTGCCGGAGGGGTGGCGTTGTGGCAGCCCACGCCTGCGCACGCACAAATCGACGTGGGTTTAACGGAAGTGGGAGAAACGGTGATTCTGCCCGAAACAGATCCGCGCGTTATTGCCACGCGGATCATCAATGTATCACTAGGGCTTTTAGCCATCGTGATGGTGGTGTTGATTGTGTATGCCGGGTTTGTATACATGACGAGCGCGGGGGATGCGGAAAAAACGGCCACGGCGATCAAGATTATTCGGAACGCCGTGATCGGATTGATTATTATTTTAATGAGCTGGGGGATCACGCGGTTTGTGATTGAGCGACTCATCCAGGCCACGGGTGGTGGCGGGGTGGTGGCGACGGGTCCGGGTGGCGGCCCAGGAGGCGGCGGTGGCGGATTTGGCGGTGGTGCGGGGCCGCAGCCGTTTGCGATTGTGGGGATCACCCCCACGGGATCGGTGGACACGCGTAAGGTGATCGTAAAAGTGGTGTTCACCAAAAATGTTTCCGAGAACAGTGCCAAGCTTCCGGGAGGCATCACCGTGCGCACCACAGACGGCACGGAGATCGGCGGTGATGTGTCGGTGGAAGGCCGCGTGATCCGTTTTACGCCGGGCGAGCCGTGCCCAGCACCAAACGAAGATCGTCGTTGCCTTGCAGAGAACACGGACTATCGGGTGGTGATCGGCAATGCGCTGGAGGATGTGTCTGGGCAAAAAATTGTGTGTGGCGGATTCTCCCCCTCGTGCGAGGCAGGGTTCCGCACGGGAACGTCTGTGGATATTACGCCACCGGAGGTGAGCATCACGCATCCACTCACCGGGCAATCCGTTCCGGCGGATTCGCTGGTGGATTTGAACGCCTATGTGCGCGATAGCACAGGCGTTGCATACGTATCGTTCCAGGACGGAACAGAACGCGTGGGTGAAATAACGCCCACAGGGGATTCCCCCACGCAATTTGATGCGCGCGTGTTGTGGAACACGGCCGGCCTTGCGCCGGGCACCACGCGCACCCTTACGGCCACGGCGTATGATGTGGATTCCGGGGTGAACACCAGTGCGCCCGTGTCGGTGGCCGTGCGGCCAAACACCTGTTTTAACGGGGTGCAGGATGGCGCAGAAACAGGGATCGATTGTGGCGGGCCGCAGGGGCTGCCGGAGTTTTGTGGCGCATGTGCTGGCGGGAGCTGTGCGCAAAATACGGATTGCGCCTCTGGCACCTGCAGCCAAAATGTGTGTGTGGCGCAACCGGTGATTACGAGTGTGACACCCGGTGATGGTGCGGTGGGATCGTATATCACCATTCGCGGCGTAAATTTTGGCACGGTGGGGCAGGTAACGTTCCTGGGGTTAAATGGAAACGGTGGCGTGGTGGCCGCTGCGCCATCGTCGTGTATGGCGGAAGGGATTGGGACATGGTCGCCCACGCAGGTGGTGGTGGAGGTGCCAGCGGGCGCGCAAAACGGCCCGATTCAATTACGGAATGCGGTGAGTGGCCTTTCGGACACCACGAATCTCACTCCGGAACCGTTCATCCTCGATTTTTTGGTAAACGATACGGTGCGGCCAGCCATCTGTGCCGTGGCACCCACGTCGGGGAGCGCTGGCCAGGCGTTTCGATTGATCGGGCAGGGATTTGGCAACACGGCAGCAGACATTTTATTTGATGATCGATCCGTACAAAGCACCGGATGGTCGAACACCGAGGCGCGCGCCCTTATCCCGAATGTGGCGGATCAGGCGTATGCCGTGCGTGTGCGTGTGGGGAACGCCGTTTCAAATGCGGTGATGCTGTCGGTAGCATCACGCGGTTCGTTGGTGACCGCTCCGGCGGTGGCGTCGATTGAACCGGCGGCAGGGCCCGTGGGGGCATACGTGACGCTTTCAGGAACGGGATTTGGGGATACGGCCGGCCAGGTGTTTTTCCGCGATGTTGCCACGGGCAGAGAGGCGCTCGCCGATACCAACTTCCCGGCGCAATGTTCCGCTACATTTTGGCGAGATGGATCGATCGTTGTAAAAGTGCCAACGAGTTATACGCGTAACGGCACGGGGTTGGTGCAAGCAGGATCGTATGCGGTGCGCGTGGTGTCGGCACGCGCCGGGGTTTCGCCATCGGAAGAGGTGAATTTTTCCATTAACACGGCCACGCCCACGCCGGGGATTTGTGCGGTGGTTCCATCGGTGGCACCGGTAGGATCATCCGTTACGGTGCACGGCGAGCGGCTCACCGCAGGGCCGGGACAGGTAACATTTGCACAAAATCGGCATGCCGATGGCGCGCCGTGGTCCGACACACAAATCAGCACGGCCGTTCCGGCGGGGGCTGTTACCGGCCCGGTTACCGTAACGCCGGCGTCGAACGGGGTGGCATCAAATGGATTCCCGTTCCAGGTGCGTTCTTGTTTGGAAGCGCCAAATGCGTGTGCGGGGGCGGAAGAATGCTGCGCCGATGGCGCGTGCCGCCCGAGCGGGCAGTGCGTTGCCGTGGCTGAACAGGCGATGTTCACCTGGCAGATTTCGAGTGGCACCATCCCGCGCGCGCCACGCGTGGTGGAATCGTGCGAAGCGGGATCACTGCCGTCTCCCTCGCCATGGACCGGGCGATCTGGCGGAGAGGCTGTTTGTGTAAACGCCACGGTCACCGTGCGGTTTACCACACAAATTGAGCCGGCCAGTGTGGCCCCATCCACGAACGCCGTGCAGTTGTACGCCTGTACATCCGATGGAGCCGACCTATGTGCCACGCGTACTCCGGTTGATTTAGCGCCGGGATCGCCAGATGTTCAGCCGGTGAATGCGGCAGAGGATTATCTTACCCTTTCGCCACGCGCGGCCTTTACGCCCAACACCACCTATGAAGTGGTGCTCACCACGGCCATAAAGGGATTGGGCGATGCCGGAACCTTTATGGAAGAGCAGGCGGCGCGATGTGGGGAGGGGAACGCGTACTGTTTCCGGTTCCGCACGCGCGCCTCGGAAGAGCCGTGTGCGCTGGGGCTCATCGCCGTTACACCAAGTCCGTTTACGGTATTGGAGCAGGGGGAGCTTGCGTCGGATCATGTGGCGCGGCCGATCGCGGCGAACGATTCTTGCGTGGTGCTTCAATGTACTTCATATGATTGGGAGTGGTCGGCGAGCGATGGGCGCGCGAGCATTACCAGTCGCTCGGAGCCGTTGGAGCCATTAAAGGGATCGTGCCGCCAGCGCGCCACGGCGTATTTGGAAACAGGCGACGACCCGGTGAATATTCGTGCGGCCACGGCCGGCGTTACCGGAAGTGCGGATTTGTATATCTCCTTCGTGCCGCCAGAAGTAGAGCGGTTTGGCCCGGCGTGTGATGAAGCCTGTTTGAACGCGGCCGCGTGGGCGGTGCTTTCAACGGAAATTGATCCGGCCACGGTGCATGCCGGTACGGTCACCATTCAGCCGTGTCGTAACGAAAATTGTTTAGAGGTGGAGGCGCCACTTGCGTTGCCCGACGATGCGATTCAGTTGGTGTCGCCCGCAGATTCGAGCGACGCGCGGCGACGCCAGATTACGATTGCGCCCACGGATGCTTCTGGAGTACCGCTATTGGCGCAGGGCCGATTCTATCGTGTCACCTTGCATGGAGGCACACCGGACGGCATTCGGTCACTCTCCGGCGTGCCGCTTTCGGGGTTAAACGATCCGCTGGGGTTCTCCTGGACCTTCCGGGTGCGCGCCGGGGATGCGGCGCAGTGTGCGATCGATCGGTTAGAGATGGCTCCTCTCGAAAAATATGAGAGCCGCGTGGGTGCCCGCCAGGCGTTTGTGGCCGTGCCATTTTCTGCGCCCGATCGATGCGCCGCGCAAGGGCAGCAGATGGTGGCGGTGACGGGTCTTTCTTGGTCGTCCACACGTCCGGAAGTGGCCACGTTGGTGCATGAGGGGCAGATCGATACGGGCGCGCCACTCCCAGCCGGGTGTAGCGATCAGTGTGTGCTCACCGGTGCGGCGGGCAAAGAAGGAAAAACGGCACGGTGTGGCAATCGGATTGTTGAAACAACGCATGCCGCATACTGCCAAAGGGGCGTAACGGCTTGGGGGGATAGATGTGTCGTTTTGCCAATAGATGGCCGCGGTGGGGAGGAGTGCGACGATGGAAACACGGATGCAAACGATGCCTGTAGCAATACCTGTCGATGGAATCCGGTGGCGCCGATTTCGCAAGGCGGCACCTGTGGCAACGGCCGCAAGGATCGTGGGGAGGGATGCGACATGGGGCGCGTGTGTCGTGGGGTGGGTGCGGACGCAGCAACGGAAGAAGGGGCAGACTGCACAGAGAGTGAGGCGCAATGTGTCGCTGATGGTGGGGTGTGCGTGCCGCGAGCATTCCGTGGGTGTTCTGCCACCTGCCGATCGCTTGGGTCTGCGGCAGGTGATAGTACCTGCGGCAATGGGGATATTGCGGATGGCGAGGATTGCGACGATGGCAACACGGCAAATGGCGACGGGTGTAGCGCGCAGTGCTTGCACGAAGGGTCATCGCAAACGATCTATGCATTGTGTGGGAACGGGGTGCTCGAAAATGGTGAGGCGTGTGAGAGCAACGACCCGGCGTTTGGGATGGTGCCCGGCTGCCATGCCACGTTGTGTGTGTATACGGGAGTGTTACCGTGTACCGCGTCTAATCAAACAGCCTGCTGCGGAAATGGGAATCTGGCGGAAGCCGGAAAGGCGTGTGAGGATGGCAACCCCGACGATGGCGACGGGTGTAGTTCGCAGTGTTTA
>JBDKJL010000034.1:0-9321 GCA_039796615.1 Candidatus Parcubacteria bacterium | reverse complement strand
TCTACAACATTGCTACCGCTGCGACGAAGCATCTCTTCTTAGGTGACGAAGTCATCGCCACGATCACAGGTACTGGTGCCACAGCGCAAGTACAGTATGCCCTCACGGATCACCTCTCAGGATCGAGTGTCGTAACGAGTGCCACAGGATCCATCATTGAGCTCATGGACTACTACCCCTTTGGTGGTATTCGCCTCGATCAAAAAACGACGGCATTCTCCGAGCAGCGGAAGTACATCGGCCAGGAATATGACGCCGCCACAGACCTCACATACATGAATGCGAGGTATCAGAGTGGGAAGGGAGGGAGGTTTGTGAGTCAGGATCCTTCCTTCCTTGATATTGGAAAGACAGGATTTGAGCAGAGGTATGGACGTACGCTTCAGCAACACCTTGCGAATCCACAGGCTCTGAACTCCTATAACTACGCACTCAATAACCCCATTGTCTATTCGGATCCAAGTGGTGAGATCGTTCCATTCATCCTTGCTGCTTGGGCTATCGCTGAAGTCGGATTAACGCTTTACGATGCCTATTCGACGTATCAGACCGTCAGCGATCCTAATGCGTCTCAAACTGAAAAAGCCGCAGCCGGTGCACTCTTTATTGGTGGACTCATTGGGCCGGGAGGGGGGTATAAGACCGTTGGAAGTAAAATAGATGATGTAGCAAAAGGTTTAAGCAGAGGCATAAAATCATCTCCACTTGGAGTTGAAGGTTCATATTCTCGTGCTGCCGAACATATTCTCAGAGATCATCCGACCAGATATCCTGGATTTTCGAAGGAAGCCATTGCAAGCATGGCGAAGGAGACTCATGATACGGCAAATCTTTCTTCTAGGATTAAGGGAACCGATCCATTAACTGGTTTATCGGTTGATAAGCAGTATTATGGGAGTTCGAAAACAGGTCAGATATTCATTAATACAAATAATGGCAGCCCAACGATGTTCCCTAAGGGCGCTCAAAGCACGTACATTAAAAATCATACTTCAGATGACATGTCTAAGTATGGTAAGAGAAAATAATTCATATGCTAAGTATAGATAGAGCAACATATTCAGTCTTGAGAGACGTCATGGATTGCAGTTATACGTTGAACTATGGAGATGTCGCATCTGATACAGGATATGCTAAGCAGCAATTTGAAGAGCTAGATAAAAAATATAAAGAAAGAAAGGAATACGAAATTGATGATTCAGATTTGCCACTTCTTATTAAAGGCATGGAGTGGTTGTTGGTTATGAAAGATGATTCCGACGTTTTACAGATTGACCGCGCGGATGGTTTAAGGCTTCTCGAACTCATTAAAAGCGGGAAGAAAGAAATTCAAAGTTCCGACTGGTCTTATTAATGAGGATTGGTCAAAGCAAGTCCCTATTGAGAGTTTGGTGTGGAAGAGCTGTAGGGGTTGTTGTGTTAACTAAATCGAAATGAGAGAATCCTCCCCATATGACCATCGGCATTGATGCGTCGCGTGCCAACCGGCCAAACCGAACGGGGGTGGAGTGGTATGCGTTTCATCTGATTCAGGAGTTAAAGGCGCTTACGGCCGGTGATAAGCATACGTGGATTTTGTACACGCGTGAGCCATTAAAAGGGGATTTGGCTGTGCTGCCGGAAAATTGGTATGAGGTGCGTGCGGGGTGGCCGCCTAAGCGGATGTGGACGCAGGTGCGGATGAGTTGGGAAATGTTGCGTCGCCCGGTGGATGTGTTGTTTGTGCCGGCGCATGTGTTGCCCATTATTCATCCCGAAAAAAGTGTGGTGACCGTGCACGATGTGGGGTTTCGTCGATTCCCGCATTTGTATACAAACGCCAACCGGTCGTATCACGAAGCGTCTACGCGGGGCATCGCAAAAACCGATGCGCGTATTATCACGGTGTCTGCCCATGCGGGGCGTGAGATCGCGGAGTTGTATGGGGTGAATACGCGTCGGATTGCGGTAACGCCGTGCGGGGTTGATCACACGATGTATCGCCCCGGATTGTCGCGGGCAGAGGTAGAGGCGCGATTACGAACCTATCGATTGGCGCAGCCGTTTTTTTTGGCCGTGGGCAGGCTGGAAACAAAAAAGAATACGGCCAATCTTGTACGGGCGTTTACGGAATATAAAAAACGGCGGGGGGAGGGCGATCCAACGCAATTGGTGCTAGTGGGAACGCCCGGCAGAGGATACGAACAAGTAAAAGCAGCAATCGCGGCGTCGCCATTCGCCACGGCCATTCATGAGTTAGGCTATGTGCCAGAGGAAGATTTGCCGTTTTTGATGAACGCCGCGCGCGCGCTGGTACATGTGTCGTGGTACGAAGGATTTGGGATCCCGCCCGTGCAGGCCATGGCGTGCGGGTGCCCGGTGGTGGCCGCGGATAATTCCTGCATGCCCGAGGTGTTGGGCGAGGGGAATGCGTTATTTGTGCCGCCCGGGGATTTAAACGCCATCGTGCACGCGCTGGATCAACTGGATATGGAACCAGGATTGGCAGAACGATTGCGCGAGCGAGGGATTCGCCAGGCCGCGCAATACACCTGGCGCGCCACGGCCGAGGCCACGCTGCCAGTGCTCACGCAATGGTTGGGAACAAATGGGTAGCGCCCGTATGAACCAGGAGATCTTTTTGCGCCTTCAAGAGATCGGGTTTAGCGATAAGGAGGCGCGGGTGTATGCGGCCATGCTCACGTTGGGGCCGCAGGGTGTGCAGGAAATCGCGGAGCAGGCGGATGTGCCGCGTTCCACGCTCTATGCCGTGCTCGCGTCGCTTACAGAGCGCGGCCTGGTGTCGCAATACGATCAAGATAAGCGAACAGTGTACACGGCCGAAGCGCCAAAAAAACTTCTTGATCTCATCGCGCGTGAGGTGGACGCGTTGCGATCGCGGCAAGATACCATCGCCACATTTATCCCGGCGCTCGAGGCGCTGTTCCGCGCGCAACCAAACAAGCCGGTGGTGCGATTTTATGAAGGGTCGGAAGGGTTACGCAGTTTGCGCGATCATTTATCGGAGCGCATGACGGATCACCATGATGTGTTTATTCGGCTGGAGCCGCACATCGTGCGCGCGGGGATGGAGGATCAGGAGCGTCGGCATCGCATGTTGCGTTACGCCCGGCGTACGCGCTTGCTGTATGTGCCAGATGCCGGGATTCCGATCCCACCGTTGCCGGATTGGTTTAAGCCGCCGCTTCACGAGGTGCGTTTTTCGCACACCATTCCGTTTGCCTTTGAGGGAGAATTTGGGGCATACGATCGTTTGGTGTACCTGGTTACCGGGAATCCGCGCCTCATGGCCTGCCTGATCGAAAGCGAATCCTTTGCCGGGTTGCTTCGTGCCATGTTTGAGTTTGCCTGGGCAGCCGGGCGCCCTACACGAGAAGATGCTCAGGGTTTAGCCAAAAATGAGCCAAGCGAAACCCCCGTGATATTTAACACCCCTTTTTTGCGTACCTAAGCCAAAGATTGATTTTTCCATCCCTACATAGAGCCAATATCTGGCTCTATTTGTATAATTAGCTTGACAAAGTCTCTAAAAAGTGTTATTCTATCCTGTTCATGCTGAACAAAGGACAAATGCAATTCCGCATGAATCCTTCGACAATCTCGCTTCCGGGCGAGAAAAACTCTAACCCTAATATCCCTAGTGGAACACCCCGTTCTACGGGGAGAATAAGAGGCAACGTGGCAACAAAGAAAACCGTGAAGAAAATTGGTTGGATGATGATTTTACCGGCTCTCGTCTCTCTTCTGCTGGGTTGCGAAAGCGCCCCGCAGTCGTCTGCAGAAAGTGTTGACGCTGGCGTGAAGGAGGAAACTCCCGCGCCGAGCGGCATCGCACCGGAACCGGCCTGCATCTTGGGCGCAAGCCCCGGCTGCAAGTGCCAGGACGGTCGGGACGGCGCTCAACTCTGCAAGGAAGATAGGAGTGGATGGGAAGAGTGCGTTTGCACCACCCCGCTTCCGTCGACCCCCTCAACTTCTGAGGAAGATGAGGAAGAGCCGCCGCCTGTCATCGATGAGACGACCGAAGCACCGAGTGAGCCCACGGATGAGGAGCCGGCTTCCGAAGAAACAACGGAAGAGGAAGAGACGGAAGAGCCGTCCGATGAGACGCCGAGCGATGAGCCATCCAACGATACGGAGGAAACGGATGAAGAGACGGAAGAGCCGTCTGAGTCTGAATCCAGCGATGCCGTCGAGGAGACTGATGAGCCAACTGACGGCACCTGCGTCGATGGGTTCCCAGAGGCTTGCGGTTGCGGCGGCGACGTCAGTGGCCAACGGGTTTGCGAGAACGGCGAGTTCCCGGCGGCATGCGATTGTCCGTCGGAGCCTACCTGTCTCAGCATTTGCACCGCCAAGGGCGTGCAGTGCGGGTTCTCACAGGATCTCGCAGAAGGTTTCTGCGAGGGAGTGTGTGAGGCAAGCCCCACAGCAAACGAGACAGTTTGTCTCGTTGCAATGGAGTGCCTTACCCTGGTTAACACCATGGGTGAGGAATGCTTCGAGGCACCTGCTCCAGAGCCCGAAGCGAATCCAGAGCCAGAAGTCATTGTCGAGCCTGAACCGACCGAGCCAGAACCAGTCGTCGAGCCAGAACCCGCACCCGAGCCCGTTCCTGCACCGACGCCAGAGTGTGGCGACGGTGTAAAGGACGCTGGTGAACAGTGCGATGATGGCAACGAACTCAACACCGACGCCTGCACCAACGCTTGCAAGAACGCTTCTTGCGGCGATGGACACCGGCAGGGTAGCGAAGAGTGCGACGACGGTAACGCCAGCAACACGGATGTGTGCACCAGCCTTTGTAAGGTTCCTGACTGCGGCAACGGCGTTAAAGAAGGCGCCGAAGCTTGCGATGACGGGAATCAAACAAACGGCGACGGTTGTGAGCACAACTGTTTGGTGTCACCGCCACCGTCTCCCGTCACATGTACCATAGAGATTCGCTCTTCGGTGAACATGCCGACGTTCTTGTTTAACTACGAGACGCCAGACGGGGCGCTGTTCTTCGCCGCGCAGCAATGCACGGGATCGGGACAAGCGAAGGACTGCGTGGTACCAGGCGATAAGCCGGAGTTGGACTTCTGGTTCAGCACTGGATTGATCGGTGATGGCTCGTGGAGTCCTGGAGTGGACGGGCACACGGGTCAGTACTCGGCTTACCACGACATCACGGTGCGGTGTGGCGCGGCGGGAATGAGCGGGCTCGCTCCTCTCAAGAAGTTCGCGATCGTCAAGCGAACTGTGAATGGAGTTCAGAAGGTGCACTTCAGTTTCCGTGCTGATGGGACGCTGCCAGGATTGAATGATTCGGCAGTAGACTCCGATGGCGATGCAGTCCTGAACGGCCAAGACTGTGCACCAGACGATCCGTCGGTTCGCCCTCCGCTCTCGGGCGAGGTGTGGGTCAACGAGATCTGCGGAGACTCAGTCAATAGTGACTGCAGCTCTTCGGAGCCCGTCTCCTGCGCTCTCTGATCGCGCCCACATTCGAACGAACGCCCTTGTCACACGTTTGTTCTCACCTTGTACAATAACTGGACGAGCGATTCGCAATGACATGCGAATCGCTCGTCCCTCAACGTCAAACCCCCAATCCACTAGGAAAGGGGGTTTTGAATTTTAGGGGGATCACCCCCCTCAGGACTCATGAGGGGGGGGTGGCGACGACGAGACGGCGTATGAGGGGGTATCTCAGGGGAGTATCTCGGATTGACCCTTTTCCCATTTTTTGATACAACCGCCACGCAATAGGCACGATTGTCCGCATGTTGCGGATATTGCCTGGCGCAAGGAGAATCGTATGGCATCGATAAAAGTAGATAGTAATGTACCGTCCGCTGGAGAGCCGGAAGTGGTTGCAGCGGGGAACGCGGGCGCAGGTGACGTTCGTGTGTGGGAAGCGGTTGGAGAGCAAGTCTCCATCGTCGCATCCGGAGAGAAGACCTATGGTTTGGGTCTGAAGAGGCAAGACTTCATGAACCCTAGGACGGGGACGCCGGAGACATTCGTTTTCTTCGAAAAAAAGGACGGTGTCACGACACTCGCCGTGATGTACGACGGACGGATTGCTCTCGTCCAACAGTTCAAGCAAGGTGTAAAAGAAGTCGTAATGGAATCTCCAGCTGGATTGGCTCTGGAGAATCAAGATCCGGCGACGCTCGCCGCAGAACGCCTTCGCAAAGAGACGGGATTTGAACCGCGGCGGGTGTTCCCGCTGAACAGCAAGCAAATTTGGATCGCTCCGCGGAAATCTCCGAGTGGATTTGATCTATTCGTGGCCGTTGGGTGCACACGGGTTTCAGAGCAAGATCTCACTCCGCGCGAGGAAGATATTAAAGTTTTGCTCGTTTCTCCCGAAGAATTTTGGAAGATGGTCAACAGCGGAGCCATCCGTTCGGCAGAGACGTTGCTTGCCGCAAGTCTGGCAGCGCTTTACGGGTTTATCCCTGGGCCTGTTCGTTCACCGATCCCCGAATTGTAGTTCATCGCCGGCGCTCGCCCGCGATGTCGCCACTGGAGTTTGTGCAAATCCTCGCACGCTCCAGTGGTTTTTTGTTTTTAGGATCGCGCACGGCATCGTGATACAATTTCCGTGTGCGAACCCCCATTTGGGATATGCGTGCCGTGCCCGCTGTAGGGTGGGCGGCGTTTTTGGTGTTGGCGGTGGTGGGGGTGATGATTGCGGCGGGGGCGCCATCGAGCCCCATCACGATGATCGCCATTTTGATTGCGGTGCTTTTTGCCTATCGGTATCCCGTTGCTACGTATAGTGTGCTGGTGGCGCTTGTGCCAGCGGCGGGTGTGACGATTAGTGTTTCCACCGGAGCGTTGGAGTTCGGTGAGCGGGCGTTTGGCGGATCGATTGATGTGTTTGTGGTGGAGGTGGTTGCAATGGTGTTGATGATTGCCTGGGCCACAAAGATTGTGTGGCTATGGGGGCAGCGACACGATCCCAACTGGCGGCCGTGGTTTCCGTTGGCGTTGCCCGTGGCGGCCCTTGTGGCGGCGCATGTGGTGTCGGCGTTTTCTTCGTTCCAGCCAGACGTGTTGCTTGTGGTGAAATATGCATTGCGCCCGGTGCTGTGGGTGTACTTGGTGTACGTGGCGCTCACGGTGAACATGGTGCAGTCGTCGCGCACGCTGCGAACGGTGCTCGGCGTTGTTACCGGCACTGGGATCGCCGCGGCGGTGATGGGGCTTATTTCTTTGGCCGTGCCAGATGCTTCGGGCGGATTGTTTCCTCGGGCGCGGCCGTTGCCCTTTTTGGGCGTGATGCCGCTGGGCGATAACCATAATCAGTTAGGGGAGTGGCTGTGCGTAACAATTCCGATTTCTCTTGCGTTGCTTTTGCTTTCTCCCGCGCCCACGGCACCGTCTGATCGCGTGCAGGCACATCGGCAGTTTCGATTATTTTTGTTGGTGGGGATCGGGGCGCAAATTCTTGCTGCGTTGCTCACCTTTGCGCGCACGGCGTGGATTGTGTTGTTTGTGGAGGCCGGGCTTGCCGCCTGGCTTGTGTGGCGGCAGGAGGCCGCGCGATGGATGCGTACCGCGCTTGTGGGGATTGTGTTGCTGTTACCGCTCGCGCTCGCCATGTTTGCGTTTAGCTCCACGCCGCTCGTAGAAGGATCCACCAGCACGCGGCTCATGATGTCGCAGATTGCGCTCACGCTGTGGAGCGCCAGCCCCATCATCGGAATGGGCGCTGGAACATTTATCGATCGCATTGGGGCCACGCAACTCTTTTTATTTGAATATGGCGCGCCGCTCGAATCGCATGGGATTCTGCAAAAATTGCTCGCCGAAACGGGTATCGTCGGGCTTGCGGCCATGGGATGGGTGGTGTGGCGGATCGTGCGATACGTGTGGATTGTTCGCCGCCGCCTCTATGGATGGGCGCACACCGGCCGTGCGCCGCTCGCCACGGCGCAAGCGTTCACCATCATTGCCATTGCGGTGGCGGGGGCGTTTACCTATCAGCTATTCAGCACCAGTTATTGGAGTGGCAAAATGTGGTTGCCCGTAGGGATTCTGTTTGCGGCCGGGCATGTGCTCGGCGCAGCGCATAAACATCCCGACGCATCCTGATATGCTGCCGCTCATTACGCATATCCTTCCCACGCTCTCGCCATACGGCGCGGAACGGGTGGCTGTGGAATTGGCGGCGCGGTTGCCCGCGCACGGGTTCCGTACGCGGGTGTTGGTGTTATTTGAAAACGGGCCGCTGCAACAGGAGCTCCGCGCGCGTGGCGTGCGATGGGCGATGCTTGCTCCATCCGCCGTTCGATCATTTTCAGGGCGCATGGCCACGGTGCGGCGATTGCACACGCGGCTCTTTGGCGAGCCGGAGCGTGTGCCGGATATTGTGCATACGCATTTGTTTGGCGCAGATTTTTGGTCGTCTGTGGCGCGTCTCATTCCCTCATCGTCCGCGATTCGCCCCGCGGCGTATCTCTCCACGGCGCATAGTGTGGATCAGGATGATGGCGCGGTGCGGCGTGTGGCGCGTCGGTGGGCGGCGCGTCGGATGACCCGGGTGGTGGCGATTTCCCAAGATGTGGCGCGGTATGTGCAGCAGGATTTGAGTGTTCCTGCGGCGCGTATCACCTGTATTCCCAACGGGATTGCGCTTGATCAGGTACGATCGCGCGGCCCGCGTCCGTTCCGTGATGTGCCACGGCTATTGATGGTGGGTCGATTGGAGGCAGAAAAGGGGCATGAGCGTGTTTTTCAGGCGCTCGCAGGCGTCGCCGCGCCCTGGCGGCTCGATATCGCGGGCGATGGGCGGCTGTTACGCACGCTTAAGGAAGCCGCGGAGCGATTAGGGATTGCCTCGCGCGTGCATTTTTTAGGGCGGCGTGAAGACATCCCCGCCCTTTTGGCAGATGCAGATCTCTTTTTATTTCCGTCGCAGTGGGAGGGGATGGGGCTCGCGCTTGTGGAAGCCATGGCGGCCGGCGTGCCGGTGCTCGCGAGCGATCTTCCGGCGCTTCGGGAATTTGCACCACGTCATTCGTTATTGCCGCTAGACAACCCTGTGCGATGGCAGGAGGCCATCACCACCCGACTCATGGAAAGCAGCGCGGCGGTGGCCGAGGCGCACGCCCTCGCGCCCACCATCCGCGCGCGCTACGATATCGAGAACATGATCAAGGCGTATGCGGCGTTATATCATTCGTTGCTTCGCACATGAGGGGTGTGGCGGAATAGACCCTTTCGGCACATGCGCCATGCGGCGCTGTGGAACTCCGCCTCGCTTCGCTTGTCGTCAAACAGTCCTCGCGTCCGCATAACGCATGTGCCGAAAGGGTCTATTCC
>JBDKJL010000033.1:0-56375 GCA_039796615.1 Candidatus Parcubacteria bacterium | reverse complement strand
AACGCATGTGCCGAAAGGGTCTATTCCGCCACGTCTCTATGACCATCCTCCATATCCACAAGTTTTTTACCCCTAAAGATGGTGCCACCATTTATCTTCAACAATTAATGGCGCGGCAGGCAGCCGCTGGGCATACGGTGCATATTCTTTCAACGCGCGCGCCCACCAACGCGCCGTCGCCTGATACAAAATATTTTATCCATCAGTACGATTTTTCACGATCCGAAGGGGCGGCGCGTGATGCAAAAAAAGCATGGGCCTTTTTGTGGAACGCCGAAGCGCGTGATGCCACGGCGCGGGTGATTCGCGAGGTTCACCCGGACGTGATTCATTTGCATAACGTGTATCATCATTTTTCTACAAGCATTTTGGGCGTGATCCGCAAAAGCGGGATTCCGTGCGTGCAAACATTGCACGATCTAAAACTCGCCTGCCCAAATTATAAAATGTTCACTGAGGGATCGGTGTGCGAACGGTGCAAGGGCGGCAAGTATTGGAATCCCATTATTCATCACTGCTTGGCGTCGTCTGCCTCGGCAAATATTCTGGCGGGTTTAGAAATGTCGGTGAGCAAAATGACACAGGCATACGAAAAAACCGTTCGCACGTTTATCTGTCCATCGGCTTTTTACGCAAAAAAAATGCAGGAGTGGGGAGAGCCCGCAGCGAAATTTACGGTGCTGCCAAATCCGGCCGAGGTCTCTGCCACGCCTGCCCCGCTCGGTGGCGGCTTTGTGCTGTTTGTGGGGCGGCTTGTGGCAGAGAAGGGAGTCGAAACACTCATCCGTGCCTCTGCGCGCGTGCCCTCGCTTCCTCTTCGTATCGCAGGCACCGGCCCCGAAGAAGAAACGCTTCGGCATTTAGTACGCACGCTCAACGCGCCGCACATCTCTTTTTTGGGATTCGTACCCCCCGCAGAGCTCGCGCCGTTGCGTGTTACGGCAGAGGCCGTGGCCGTGCCATCCGTGTGGTACGAAAATTCCCCGCTCGCCGTGCTCGAGGCTATGGGTGAAGGGGTGCCCGTTTTAACAAGCAACATCGGTGGATTGCCGGAACTCATCACCGATGGGCAGGAAGGATTCCTCTCCGACCCATCGAGCGTGCAGGCGTGGGCAGAATCGTTGGAGCGATTGCAAGCCATCTCCCACGATCTCCGTCTCCGTATGGGCGCACAGGGTCGCACACGCATTCAAAAATTTCATGACTGGAATGATCACTTAGCGACATTGGAACGGTTGTATACGAAATGAAACTCATCTTTTTCTAAAACACATTGTGGCAGAGATTTTTTGGGGCGCTGCGGAACTCCGCCTCGCTTCGCTCGTCGTCAAACAGTCCTCACGCCCAAAAAAACCTCTGCCACAATGTGTTTTAGAAAAAGATGAGTTTCCAGCGACCTCTGAGATTACTGCTACGCCTTGGGTAGCTCGGATGGTATGATGCGCCTATGGGTTCTTCGTTGATCCGCTGTGTCGGCTTTGCGATATTTGTCGCGGGGGTCATGCTGTACGCGCAGCCGTTGCTCGCCGCGCGGGGCACGCATCAGGCGCCGAAGCTGTTGAATCTGTGGTTCGACTGGCAGATCACGGATCAGGATGTGGCAGAGCTCGCCAAATGGGATTTGGTTGTGATGGACATGGATCAGCAGGCGCGGTTCCCGGAAAAAATACGGCAGTTGCGCACCCTCAATCCCAACATCAAGATTTTAGCGTACGTTGATTCGGCAAATATCGATTCCGCGCGGTTTGTAGAGGAGTCGTGGTTTCCTGGGTACAAGCTGGCGCAATCCATTCCAGAGCAATGGTACGTGCACAAGGGCGGAAGTCGCGCGAGTATTTGGCCAGGCGCGTGGATGTTGAATGTAACAGACCGATCACCCATGGATGGGAGCGGCCGACGATGGAACGACGCGTTGCCGGAATTTATCGAACGCGAGGTGTGGAGTAGCGGCCTATGGGACGGGATTTTTTTGGATAACGCGCTCGATAACGCCACCTGGTTTGCGGGCAAGGGGCTCGATATTACCAATGATGGTCGTGCGGAGCCGGATGCCGACGTCGATCGTGCCTGGAAGGACGGCTGGCAAAAAATGGCGCGCGAACTGCGTCGTCGCTTGGGGCCGAACGCGCTCATTATGGGGAACGGTTCCGCCGCACATGCCGGCGTAACCAACGGGATCTTATTTGAGAATTTTCCCCGCTACGGATGGGTGAACGGGTTTCGTGATTATCAAACCTCCCTGCGGCTCAATCAAACGCCATCCATCGCGTCGATCAACGGTAACCCTAACAATGTGTGGGATCCCAATAACTGGAAGCTCGTGCGCCTTACGCTCGGCACGGCGCTTTTAGGCGATGGATATTATTCATTTGATTTTGGCGATCGCGACCATGGCCAGGCCTGGTGGTACGATGAGTACGACGCCTCGCTCGGTGCCCCGATGGGCGCGCCCGTACGGCTGCAGCCTCCTGGCGGGAGCGATGCATCTGATGGCGTATGGTGGCGCGACTATGAACGGGGAGCCGTGATTGTAAACAGCACCGCGAAAGCAGCCACCGTGGAATTGCCCGGCGTGTACGAACGGTTACGCGGTACGCAAGATGCTACGGTGAACAACGGCCGCGCCGAAACAAGCGTTACCGTGGCCGGGCAGGACGGTTTATTGCTCTATCAACGAACGGGCGTTTCCACCATCGGGATGGGCACGGCATTCCGCAACGGCGATTTTGTGCGCGTGTATCGCACCGACGGATCCCAGCCGCGCAATGCGTTTTTTGCGCAACAATCTGGTGCCACTGGCGCGGCCACCGTGCTTCTGCAAGATGTGGATCGTGATGGCCGCACCGACACGCTCACGGCGGCTCGCGGTGAGGTGCGCATCGCCTATGGTGGCGGGCGCAGCGGCGTGGTGCGCCCGTTTGGCACGGCATATCGTGGAGGAATCACGCTCGCGGCCGGCAATATGGATCGCGACACACCGTGGGAACTCGCCGTGGCAAACGACACGGCGAATGTGCGCGTGGTGGAATTAAATGGCACGGTGCGCGCGGCCTGGCGGCCGTACCCCACCTTCCACGGCACCGTATCGCTTGCGGTGGGCGATTTGAATGGTGATGGGTTACGCGAGGTAGCAACCGGCGCAGGCCCGGGTGGCGGGCCGCACATTCGGGTGTTTAAAACGGATGGCGGCGTGTGGGGTGGTAGTTGGTTTGCATTTGATGCTCGCGAACGGGGTGGGGTTTCGGTGGCGATGGGGGATATGGACGGCGATGGCCGCGATGAGCTCATCACCGGGAGCGGGCAGGGCACGGCGCCACGGATTCGGTTGTTCAACGGTCGTGCCGAACAAACGCAGGAGCTCGTGATGTCGCCGGATCCAAGCAGCGTTGGCGTGCGCGTGTCGGTGGCGGATGTTGATGGCGATGGTAAGCTTGAAATGTTGGCGTCGGGGATTGCACCTACTCCGTAAGGTATTTGGGTCATGGCATGGCAAATGTGACGCTGCGGAACTCGCTCGCTTCGCGAGGCTCAAACAGTCCTCACGCCACATTTGCCATGCCATGACCCAAATACCTTACTCCTCAACTATGTTCTCTTTTTTCTCTTCCTCCTCCTCTCATCACCCTCGCGCGCATGCGGCCATTACGCGTCATGCGGCCGCGGTGGCGATGGGCCCATCGCGGGCGCTCACCTCGCATCTGCGGAGTTATTTTTTCCGTTGCTACGATGGCACCTGCACGCACCCCCGCGCCACTTTTTTGTTTGATGCCGCTCTTTTGTTGCTGGCCGCTGTCCTCGTGGTGATCGCTGTGTGGTTTGCGTTAATGCCGGAACCGATTTCTGGCGTGGCGATTTCGATGCATGCGCGTCCGCTATTGGCGGCGGCTCCCACGCCTATTCGGGTGGTGGCGCGATCGGTTGATGGCCTTACGCACACAAATGTTCGTTTACGCTGGCATTTGCCACCGGGGGCGCAGGTGCTCTCTGCGGAGCCACCGCTGTTAGCGGATGGAACGATGTTTTTGGGAACGGTGGAATCTGGCGATGAGATTGCGGCGCATGTGGTGGTGCGGTTGTTTGCGATGGAACACACGGAGGTACCATTTGGATTTTCGGTGCAATACGACGGCGATGGCGTTGGGAGACAGGGATTTTTTGGCCTTGAACGCCGCCAGATCGAGGGGTCCGCGCTCACGGCAGATGTCCCAGATGCATTCCGCATGCCGGGCGTGGTGCCGCGGGGGGCGGTCGTTCCCATTCGTATAGAGAACACCACGGACACAGAAATGCCCTTTGTCCATGTGGGGTTCCGAGAAACCTGGTCGCACGCAGAGTCACAAATTGTATTAGGTGACCTCGCTTCAAAAGAAGTGCGATGGATTTTTGTTCCTGTAGAAGCCACGCCCGCCGGAGCAGAAGGGGAGGCTCCGCCCGAAGAAATTTGGTTGGAGTGGACAGTGGGAGCCGCCTCACGCGATGTGTCGTCGAATGCCTGGCAGTCGCGCATCGTGGCGGTGGAATCTGTGCCATCTGTTTCGGGAGATGTTGTTGCCGATGCGGAGCAACCGATTTCGTTGGAATGGACGGATCTCCCTGGCGAAACCACCGTGCTTGCCGTACATCCGCCTTCATCCAACGAAGCGCTGCGGTTTATCGTTTCTCCATCAGCGCCCTTTATGAGTCTTCCGGCCGTTGCGGCACGCGCGGGCGGGAACCATGAGTGGCTCGTTGCGCCACAGCTCATCGACGCATCAGGAGCGGCGGTGTTGGGCTCTGCCACGATCGGCGCTTCACCCATGGCGCTGCCGTTTTCAACACAGGTTCGCTACACCTCTACCGGGGGTGATCAGCTCGGCGTGGGGCCAGAGCCGCCACAGATCGGGCTCGAAACACGCTACTGGGTTTTTTGGACGGTGGGTCCGTTGCGCGAAGCGGTGCGAGATCTCGTGGTACGCACCACCCTGCCTCCGGGTGTGCGTGCCACAGGAAATGTTACGGCGGCCGATGGGGGAACCGTGGCTGCTGATGATCGCACGGTTCGTTGGGATCTTCCACTTTTAGGTGGTGATGGTGGCGTAGCAAAGCCCGAAGCCACGGTTGGTTTTGAAATCCAGGTTACCCCCACGCTTCGCGATCTCGGTTCACTGCTCCCTCTCGTTGGCACGAGCACCGCCATCGCGCGCGACCTTCAAACCCCCCTTCGATTCGAAGCGATCTCCGCCCCGCAAACATCCTGGTTACCCGAGTACATCGGCGAGCGCGAACGCGGTGTGGTGGTGGAGTAGCGTCACATTGGTTTAAAAAGAGGGTGTACGGCACCCTCTTTTTTGTTTGATTGGGCAAATGACGTTTACACTTGACAAAAAAGGGGATTTTTGCTATATTTTGCTGTCGGCTGTAAGAGAGAAAGAGGCGAAAACCCCCTATTTATGACAATCACCATGATTGGCCACAAAGGGATCCCTGCTCGTTCTGGAGGGATCGAACGCCACGTCGAAGAGCTTTCGGCGGGATTGGTGCGTCTTGGGGCGCGTGTTATTTCGTTTGATCGAGCCTGGTATGTGGGCAATGCTCCGTCTCCTGTGGGGGTAACACGCCGTTTTAGCTACGGTTTGCGTACAAAACATTTGGATGCCATCACGCACACGTTGTCGGCATTGGTGCTCGCCATGAAGGATCGTCCGGACGTGGTTCATGTGCACGGCGTTGGGCCGTCCCTGCTTTTGCCCATGGCGCGCGTGCTCCATCCCAAGGCGCGGGTGATTTCTACCTTTCATTGTGTGGATCGCACGCATGCCAAGTGGGGATTTGTGGCGCGACTTTTGTTGCGTTTAGGTGAGTGGTGTGCCTGCACGTTTGCGCACCGCACCATCGCCGTATCCGATGCGCTCGCGGCCTATTGCTTGGATGTGTATGAATGCCAGCCTGCCGTGGTGCCCAACGGGGTGTGTGTGCCAGAGGATGTAAGCGCCGCGTCGCTCACGGCCTTTGGCGTAGAGCCCAAGCGGTATTTTTTGATGGCCACCCGGCTTGTGCCGCATAAGAACGTGCATATTGCCATGGAGGCGCATGCGCTGTTTGCAAAACGGAATCCGCACCTGGCCGCCAGCTATCCATTACTTGTTGCCGGAGGCTCCTCGTGGACAGATGATTACGCCAACGAACTTCGTGCATGGTCTGCGCAAAGCCACACACGGTTGGTGGGCGAGCAGCATGGCGACACGCTCGCCGCATTGCAAGCGCACGCGGCCTGCCACCTGTCGGTGAGCTCATCTGAAGGGATGTCGATTGCGCTGTTGGAAGCGTTGGCGCACGCGCGCCCGGCGATCGTGAGTGACATTCCAGAAAACACGGAACTCACGGGCGACCTGGCTCCGGCCGTACCGGTGGGAGATGTCCGCTCACTGTCGTACGCCATGGAGTACATGGCCTTTATGAACGATGCCGAACGTGACGCGCTCGGCACCTCTCTCCGCAATCGCATCCGTGATCGGCATGATTGGAACCGTATCGCCGAAGCTACATACGACGTTTACCGTGAAAACCCCGGTACAGGTTTTCGCTCCCGCGCGGTTCGCCGCATGGCCGTGTAACATATTTTGGTAACATAAAACCACCACGGAGATCCGTGGTGGTTTTATGTTTTTTCTTCGGGCGCTCGTGGGGAGTAGTGCGTGTTGCGAATATCCCATCGGCCAACCCACTGGCCGATACCAGCATGGTCGCGCTTGTTGCGCACGGTGGTGGTGCGTTGCGACCACGACAAAACAGATTCAAAGAGGAGTTTATAGCGGCCGCGAACAACCACGTATCGAATCGCTCCTTCCTTGATGGCGCGCCGGATTGTTTTTTCATGGATACCGAAAAGGCGTGCGGCTTCGTTTGGAGAGAGACGGATAGGGGTTGCCTTTGTGTCGGGGGTCATATGTGAAAATATGGAATGCAACTTCTAAGGTATGCTCCTAGCGATGTGAGGACTGTTTGAGTCCCGCGAAGCGGACGAGTTCCGCAGCATCGCTAGGAGCATACCTTAGAAGTTGCATTCCATATTTTCACATATGACAGAACTTGTCCAGAACATTCTGGACAAATAGATTTTAAATCATCAAAAATAATAGACATCCTGTCCATCAACAACCGTGGGAGCCTTGTCTTTTCCTTACAATAAGGCTAATGTTTGCCGACATTTTGGTGGGTTTTATCGTTTGCTGGCATGCGCACCTGCTCCCGTGGAAGAGCACATCGCGTCATGACAAATATCCTGGATCGTTATTTGTTATATCGTATCCGTCTCCGGCAAGATCCGGAGGCGTTTGCGCAGCTGTATGATCGATATGTTTCGTCGATTTATCGCTTTGTTTTGCTAAAGCTTCCGGCAAAAGAAGATGCCGAAGATATTACATCCGAGACATTTTTAAAGTGCTGGCGGTTTCTTCAGGAGCATGGGGAGGTGCGCGAAATACGGGCGCTACTCTATCGAATCGCCCGAAATGGCATTGCGGATTGGTACCGAACACGGGCGTTGCACCCCACCCGAAGTTTGGCTGTAACGTTTTCTGATGCTTCAGAGTCTTCTCTTGCAGAGGGGGGTGACGACAGCCACGACATGCAGGTGTCGGACGCTGGCCACGGACGGGTGCTCATCGAGGCACGGGCAGAGCTGGCTCTCGTGATGGGCAAGCTCGAACGCCTCAAAGATGATTACCGCGACGTTCTAACCCTCCGGTTGATCGACGGCCTCGCCTTCGACCTGATCGCCGAGATCATGGAAAAGACAACAGGCCATGTGAGAGTTTTATACCACCGTGCAAAGAAAGCGTTAGATGCATTAGATGAATAAATCATAATCATGAACTTGTATCGCACCCTTCGGTCGCTGCGCGACCGCGAACGCGGCATCAATCCTGATGTGGCGTGGGTGCGTGCAACGCGAGATACGTTATTGATGCAGGTGCGGAACACCATGCCGTCCGGGGAACTGGCGGAACGGAGCCGTACCTCTTTTTTTCGTGCGTTATTTGAACAGGCAACGCAGGCCGTTCGTGGGCCGGCGCTCGCGGTGCTTTCGGTGTTGGCCGTGGTGTTGGGCGGTTCCATCGCCTCGGTGAGTGCGGCAGAGCGCGCGTTGCCGGGAGACAAGTTGTTTACGGTAAAGCTCATCACCGAGCAGGCACGGTTGGCGCTCGCGGGCACGGCGTCTGATAAAGTGCGTTTGAAAGCGGCGTTCACCACGCGTCGGTTGGAAGAGTTAAAAACGATCGCAAATACGGATGTGCAGAAAAAAGAGGAACGCGCCGCGCTTGCCACGGATGTATTGAAGCAGGATTTGGATACGTTAAAGCAGCAGCTTTCGGATGTGCAAGAGGATCCATCCGAAGGCCAGGATCAGGTGATGGAGATCGCGAAGACGGTGGATCAAAGCGCGGTGGAAACCGCAAAGGTTCTTGCAGATACCAAAGAGGCATTGCCGCTGGAGGTGCAAGAGCGTGTGTCGGCCGTGCAAACCAAAGCCGCAGATGTGGGGATGAAAGCGCTGGAGGTATTGGTGGGTGCCGGGCCAGATAGTGATATGGCGGTGGATGCCCACGCATCACTTGAGGCGCATGTGAATGTGGTGAGCGATGCGATCGCCGCGGCAAAAGCCACGGCGCAAACCACCGCGTCCTCTTCGGGTGCCGCAGCACCGAGCGCCTCTGCATCTTCTACGTCGTCGGTGATTCAGGCGCTCGAAGAATCTCTTGCTACGTTGTCGCAACTGGTGAGCGAACGGCGTCTCGAGGAGGCGGTTGGGGCGTTAAAAAACGTCACCACAAAATCCATCACCACGCAGCAGCAGGTAACGCAAGAAGCGTTGGCGGCCGCTGCGTCGTCTACCGCGTCTGGCGCGGGTGCTTCGGTAAGTGGCACCGCAAATGCCACGGGCACGGTGTTGGGGGTCACGGTTCCTGCGGCCACCGCATCGAGCACAAAGCCCACCACGTCCACGAACGCGACGTCCCCATAGAACGCCTGCCCGTTCCACCATCCACACGGGTGATGCTTTCCATGAGAAGCATCCTCCCTGTGGGCGGGGGAACCCCTCCTGTTTACAGGGGGCTTATAACCTGCCCGTTCTACGCATCCTCGCCAGGACATTCTATCTCTCTTTGTGATGCTGCTTCGCAGGATCACGGGGAAGAAAGGTCGAGCCCTGCATTCGCAGGGATAAAGATGGAGTGAAACTATTCACCATTCGATGCCATCAGATTCCTATGGATCTGTACGCATCAACTCCAACTTAACGAACATGAAATCTCTTAAGAAAGTATTCTCCACGTTCGTCAGCCTCACCACCATTTTGTGGTCGGTAGGCGGAACGTTGGCGTTTCCGGGCGTTGCCATGGCGGCAACGATCGCTTCCGGTGACCTGATCAAGGCCTCCGGTCCGGCCGTGTATTACTACGCAGCCGACGGCAAGCGCTACGTGTTCCCGAACGAAAAGACCTACTTCACATGGTACAGCGGTTTCGGGACGGTTAAGACCATTACCGATTCAGAACTCGCTGCCATCACCATCGGCGGAAACGTAACGTACCGCCCGGGTGTGAAGATGGTTAAGATCACGACCGATCCGAAGGTGTACGCGGTTGCCCGTGGAGGCGTTTTGCGGCATGTGCCTACAGAGGCCTGCGCCGTGACGCTCTATGGTGCTTCCTGGAACACCATGATCGAGGACGTGTCGGACGGGTTCTTTGTGAACTACACGGTGGGTGCAGCAATCAACAGCGCTTGCTCGGATTTCGACAAGGTCGCTGAAATGAACGCCAGCCCAACCATTAATGCAGACCTCGGCGTTTCCACTCCGGTGGGCGGCAGCGTGAGCGCATCGCTCGCCTCCGACACGCCAGCAGGTGTCACCTTGCCGAAGAACGCGGCCTCCGTGTCGCTGTTCAAGGTAAACCTCACCGCCGGTAGCGCGGCAGGGCTCATCACTGGGCTCCGTGTGCGCCACATTGGCGTAGGGGCAACGGCTGATTTCTCCAACGTCTACTTGTACGACGCGAACGGCAACCGTCTCACGACAGGTCGCACGATCAACTCGTCCTCGCAGGTTGTGGAATTCAACGGCTTGAGCCTCACGGTTCCTGCTAACTCCACCCTCGCGGTGGTGGTTGTGGGTGACTTGTCGAGCCCGTCCACGACGGGTGGCCAACACGCCTTTGAAATCTCCGACGCCGCTGGCGTTGTGATTACAGGCGGAACGGTCGGCGGCTCCTTCCCGGTTCGTGGCAACACGTTCACGGTGGGAACACAGACGGCCGGTGAATTGGACGTGAACAAGGGCACGACGCCTGCGAACCCCACGGTGGGTGCCGCAGAGGCAGAAGTGTCGAACTTCAAGCTCACAGCCAACACCAACGACATCGAAGTTCGCCGTATCACGCTTCGCCAAGATGGCGATATCGCGAACGAAGACATCTCCGACTTCAAGCTCTACCAAGGCACCACACTCGTGGCGTCTACGCCGAGCGTAGTGAACGGCAAGATTGTTTTGAACTTCAGCCCTGCTTACGTGATTGAAGATGGCCAAACCAAAACCTTCATCTTGAGGGCCAAGGTGAGTGGCCGTGCAAGCCGCACCGTGGTTACATACGTGGAATATCCTACGGATGTGTACGCGATTGACCGGTTGTACAACACGGGCGCAGCCGTCGACCTCGACGACTCCCCGGCATTCGACAGCACGAACAGCATGACGGTTACAACCCAGGGCGGACAGCTCACGGTAGCCTTTAACGGCCCAGCCACGAGCAACGTCGCCAAGGGTAGCCAAGACGTGAAACTTTACAAGTTCGCGCTCACATCAAGCGACAGCAACATCGAAGTGCGCCGCTTGCGCTTCATCATCGAATCAGCGGATGGTCAAGGCGGTCTCCTTGAAGAAGGAACCACAGACTACTTCACGGATTTGAAGGTGATCGACACAGACTCGGGGAGCATTGTTTCGGGGCCGATCTCGCTCCCGGCAACCGCCACCTCGGGTACGGGTCTTACATTCACAGACTCGGTCTTCATCAATGCAGGGCAAACCCGGAACCTCGCGTTCACGGCAGACCTCCGCAACGACACAGACACGAACTTTGTGGATAAGGGTTTCCGTGTGTGTTTGAGCGATAACTTTGACGCCGACGCGGCCGGTGCATCACTTCTCTGTGGCGACACAGCAGGCGATGCGATCTTCCAACTTGGTGACATTAAGGTTGTCGAAACAAGCGAAAACCTTGCGTTGGCCAAGATCGTACCGAACGATCCGATCACGGGTAACACCCTGACGGTGCGCTCTGGGACGCTCTCGGTAGCCCTCGCCTCCACGCCGTCGGCAACGACGTTCGTGAAGAAGCAGGCCAACATCTCCGCCGTAGGCTTTGCCTTCACGGCCGGAACGGAAAGCTCTGCAAAGGTTACCGCCCTCGTCCTCACCGGAACCGGTGACGTGGCAGTCGCGGGTACCTACGCAACAGCAGACCTCAATGACGTCGTGACATCTTGCAGCCTGTATGATGGCGCCACGCAAGTGGGGACAGCACAGTCGCCAGACGGCACGGCCGGGACAATGACGTTCTCCAGCCTCAACTGGACCGTTGATGCCGGAACGACAAAGACCCTCGTTGCGAAGTGTACGGCCGACTCGCTCGTGGACGGCACGGAAGACCATTTTGCCCTCGGTATCGCCGCGACCAACGTGACGGCCGAAGACAAAGATGGCAACGAAATTACGGAGAGCTTGTCGACAGGTGTTACCGCCAACGCGGCAACATCCGGCCAACAGATCATCCAAACGGTAAAGAGTGGCGGGACCTTAACGATCACCGCCGGTAGCCAACCGCAAGCCACGATCGTGGTAGGCGGCGCTGCCAAGAAGTTCGCTGAATTCACGGCAACCGCCCAGTTCGAAGACATCACGATCGAAAAGATCATGACCACTTCCACGGGTCAAGCCGCGAACTTCTCGAGCGTTCTCGTGCGTGTGGCTGGCGCAGACAAGGGCACAGCTGTGCTCCCGTCTGGTGCTTCCACCTTCGAGAACATCACCCTCACCTCGCCCATCACGATTGTAAAGGACACCGCTGTGACCTTTGAATTGTGGGGCACGGTTGCTCCGATCACGTCGTCTTCCACGGCGAACGGCGCCACCACGGGTGTGGCACGCTCCGGTGCAACGGCAGCTCTCGGCATTGGTGCCGGGGAAACCGCAACACCGTGGGACTCGAACTTCTCGTCGCGCTTCAACGTTATGGCCATCGGCTCCGCCTCTGGCGACCGTGTGTACGCCTCGGGTTCAGACACCTCTGGCAACTCCATGACGCTCCGCAAGACGAAGCCGGTCATCACCAAGCAGACTCCTTCCTCCGCAACGCTCTCGCCGTCTGAAATGGATCTCTACAAGTTCCAGATCGGGGCAGACGCCGCTGGTGAAGTCCGCTGGAAACAGGTCTCCTTCACGGTAACGACGTCCACCAACGTCACCTCCTTGGCCAACTTCAAGTTGTACAAGAACAACGTTGCGTTGACCTCGTCTGAAGTGCAGATCTTCAACGGTACGACGGGTGCTGAACTTTCGAGTGCAAACCTCGGTGGTTCTGACACGGTTGTCGTCCGTCTCGTCAATGAAGAAGTGGTGAGCGGCGCCGGAACGCTTTACGCGCTCCGTGCCACGCCAACCTTCACGAGCACGGGCAACAGCATCACAACCTCCTTCACACGCTCCACGACTGCTGGTACAGGTTACCTGACGGCCGCCGCCGGAACGGTAACGATTTCGCTCGACGCGAACAGCGTCTCCTTCGATGGAACGGGCGAACTCACGAGCCGCTTCGTATGGTCTGACGTGTCGGAACCGGTTCATGGCTTTGCCACGGGCACAGGCTCCTCACGCGACTGGACGAACGACTTGAACCTGGAGGACATGTCGCAATCGCAGGTGTTGAGCAACTAGTTTCCTTTGGGCACGGTCTTCGGACTGAGCTCTTAGAGAACAGTGGTTCCACTCACGATTCGTGAAACGCAACCCCCCTGCATTCGCAGGGGGGTTGTTGTTTATGCGTGTGAGATGACAAAAGAAAGGCGCGTTGCTATCCTTTCTTTTAATATGACTCGACAACAGATGGTGCGGCTTTTGAAGATCGTGGCGCTGGTGGGGGTGTATGGGGGGCTGTTGATGCCGCTGGTGTTCATCCCGATGGTGATTTTCCCGTTCGTGTTTTCAAAATTGGTGATGTTCCAGATATTGATTGGCCTGGCATTCCCATCTTATTTGCTCCTTGCCTGGCTTGAGCCCAAATATCGCCCGCAAAAAGCGCTGCTGTATTACGCGATTGGGGGATATTTTGTGGCATTGGCGCTCTCCGTGATTTTTTCGGTGGATCCGTTGCGTTCCTGGTGGGGGAATCAGGAGCGGATGAACGGGTTGTTTACCTTGCTCCACTTTTTTGCCTGGCTCACCATGGCCGTGGGGATGTTAAAAACATGGGATGGGTGGCGTCGATTGCTGAACTACGAAATCGTGCTCTCCGTATTCATGGCGGCCGTGGCGTTGCTGCAGTTGGTAAAAAAAGACCTTTTGTTGTTCCCGGCAGGCGGCCGCGTAGGCGGGTTACTCGACAACCCCATTTACATGGGGGCGTACCAGATTTTTAACCTGTCTTTTTTGGTGCTGTTGTTTGTAAAAACGCGTTCCAAAGCGTTGCGCTGTTGGTATGCCGCTGCCATGCTCATCGACATCGCGGCATTCGTGGCCGCGCAATCCCGTGGGGCGCTCATTGGACTCGCAGCGGTGATTGGCGTGTCGGCGTTGTGCTACGCCCTGTTTACCAAAGAGCGCACGGCACGTTGGGGAATTTTGGGAGCGGCGGCGGCCTGTTTTTTGCTGTATGGCACGGCCTTTGCCTTCCGCACCGCACCGTTTATCGCCGAAAGCAGCTTTAGCCGGTTCCTTAACCTTAATGTTACGTCTGAAACGCGCTTTATCGCCTGGGATATCGCCTGGCAAGGATTCTTGGAGCGCCCGCTTACTGGCTGGGGGCTCGACACCTTCCATGTGCTGTTCAATGAAAAATACAATCCACGTTCGCTCGAATTCGGCTATTACGAAACCTGGTTTGATCGAGCGCACAACACGGTGATGGATGTGCTTTCCATGACCGGGATCTTCGGGTTTGTCACGTTCTTCGGCATCTTCGGTGCGCTGTTTTACTCGGTGTGGCGTGCCTATCGGCGAAAAGACATGGATCTTACCTTTGCCGCCATCCTTACGGCATTGCCCGTGGGATACTTCCTACAAAATTTATTCGTGTTCGATCATCCGGCCGCGTTCTCCATGAGCTACTTGCTCTTCGCGCTCGTGATTGCGGCCACGCAGCCGGGGTTCATGGATGGGTCTGCGGCGCATGCGTCACACGCGGCGGAAAAAAAGGGCGGCGCCCCTGTCGCTGCATTCGCGGTGCTGCAATTGATTGCGCTTTTCATCGTGTGGCAATTCTCCGTGCAACCATTCCGCGCGTCGCTCTTTACGATCAAATATAACAAACTGTTTGGGGTGCAGCCGGAAGCCGCATGGAGCGCCATTCAGGCGGCCGGAAAAATCTCTACGCCGTATTTAGATGAGCAGACCTTTTTATTGGCACGCAACATCGGTTCATTGAGTTCGTCTGGGCAGTTCACCCAATATCCCAACTGGCAGGATTGGTTTTCCTATGCCAAAGAGGTAAACGAGCGCCACTTGGCGAGCCATCCGCGCAACACGCATCAGTATTTTGCCTACGCCCGGTTGCTCCAAGATGTGGCGCCGCTCCTTTCGGGCGAAGCGCAGATGCAAACCATCGCGGCGTCGGAACAGGCGTATCGCAAAGCCATTGCCACATCGCCAAAACGGCAGCAGCTCTACTTTGCCCTGGCGCAACTCTATTCCATGACCGGCCGCAAAGATGAAACGCGCGAAGTGTTAAAATCCGCCCTCGATTTCAATCGAAATATCGGAGAAGCCTGGTGGTATTTTGGGATTACTTCCTGGTTGGATATGGGGCGCACCGAAGAAGGGATGGACGCGGTGTTGCAGGCCGTAAAAGCCAAGGTGGCCTACACGCCCGTGCGTGCCCGCGACGGCTTGAGCGTGGCGCAGGCCGCGGCCGCGCGAGGCGAAACGGATCTCTTACGCCAGATGCTCCCGTCCATGCTAAAGCTTCAAGATGGCTCCGTTGCAATCTTCTTAGAGATCGGGCGAGCGTATGAGCAGGTGGGATTATTGGAAGAGCGCAACACCATTCTCAACGCGCTCCAGCAAGCCGATCCAGCCATCGCTCCGCAATTGCAGGCGCTCCGTGATGGCTCCGCAGAAACCATCGATGCATCTATCGCTGCCGCTCCTGCGCCTGTTCCGATGGCCGCAACATCAACGGTTCCCGCGCCGGCTACTCCGGGCGGCTCAGGACCGCGACAGTAATCTAAAGAACGCAGAAAACTTAAAGGCATACGCAAAGCGATGTGAGGACTGTTTGAGTCCCGCGAAGCGGACGAGTTCCGCAGCATCGCTTTGCGTATGCCTTTAAGTTTTCTGCGTTCTTTAGATTACTGCTATAACACCCCAAACGTCTTCTCCCACATCGTACCTTCGGTAAATCGTGCGATCAGTTGTTCACGCGCACGCGCCGCGCGTTGAGCCGCTTCTTCCGGATGGCGGAGCGCTTCGATGAGTGCTTCGGCCAGAGCCTCCGGTTGCTTGGGCGGCACAATCCACGCGGCGTCTCCGAGCGCCCAGCGATTCGATCCCACGTCTGTTGTCACAATCGGGGTGCGAGCGGCCATCGCCTCGAGCACGGTCCAGGGCATTCCTTCTTTGGCAGAGGAGAGCACAAACAGATCGGCGCCTACGAGGAGCGTGGATGCATCGGCGCGCGATCCCGGAAGTGCTACAACGGATGTGAGGTGGTATTCGGCGCGCATTTTTTCGAGCTCTGCGCGCTGTTCACCATCACCTAAAATCACCACGCGAATACCCGGGATCTGCTGTGCCACCATGGCAAGCGCGCGCAGGTATCCGGTGAGATCTTTAGTGGGATAAAAATGGGCGATCGAAAGAAGGATGGGGGCGCTCTCCGCAATCGGTTCCGAAAAATAAGACGCAAGGATCGTACGCGCTTCTGCGCGGGGGAGGAGTGCCCGGTCGAACCCTTCTACGTTGATCCCGTTTGCCACGGTGAGAACCTGTTCACGCGCGCGGATATGGTGTGCGCGCGCGTGTTCTTCATCCCCCGGATGAACGGTGATGATCACGTTTTTGAGGCGCGCGGTGAGCTTTTCGCTCCACAAACGTATCTGCTGTTGACGCGGCGACACCGGATCGAGGAACGACCAACCGCCAATGCGATACACCACGCGTGGCACGCGCGCGATTTTTGCGGCGATGCTTCCAACGATTCCCGCTTTTGAGCTGTGCAAAAAAACGGTGTCGGGGTTCCATTCTCGTATGAGCCCGATGAGTTCGTGCATCGCACCGATATCATGGATTGGCGAAATCTCGCGCCGCATTTTTTGCAAACGGCGATACGGCACACCAGATTCCTGGCAGCGCGTTTCAAGAAGCCCATCCCCACCGGCAGCCACGAGCACGTCCATCCCTCGCCGACGGGCTTCTTGCGCGCATCGGAAAATATAGCCTTGAACGCCACCCCATTCCGCCTGTGTCACCACAATCAGGATCCGCTTGGTTTTTTCCATATTTACGGTTAGAGTAGGGGAGGTTTACGGAAAAGACAATGGGTGTTTTTACGTATGTGCGCTATCGCGGGCTTGATCACGAAAAACGGCGCTCCTCCAGACGAGGAGTTGGTTCGGCGCATGGTAGGCGTGTTGGCGCATCGTGGGCCGGATGCCGAAGGGGTGTGGTCGCACGGCGGGGTGTGTTTTGGCCATCGACGGTTGGCAATTATTGATTTGTCTGATGATGGACGGCAACCGATGGCATCGACAGATGGTCGCTTTGCCGTTACGTACAACGGGGAGATTTATAATTACGTTGAACTCAAAAAAGAACTGGAACAGATCGGCGCGTCGTTTCGCACCGCAAGCGATACAGAGGTGTTGATCGAAGCGTATCGGGCATGGGGGGTGGAGTGTGTAAAGAAATTCCGCGGGATGTTTGCGTTTGCGATTGCGGATCGCGAAACGGCGTCCGTGTTTGTAGCGCGCGATCCAGCGGGAAAAAAACCGTTTTTTTATCGCACGCTTGCAAATGGCACGTTTGCCTTTGCGTCGGAACTCAAGGCGCTTGTTCCACTTGAGCCAGCGCGGGTAGACATGGGCGCGCTTCGCCTGTTTTTTGGGTTGCAATATGTGCCATCCCCACGCACGGGGTTCACCGGAATCCATAGCCTGCCGCCGGGATGGAGCGGCGTGGTGAAACAGGGAACATTCACCGCATCGGCATATCACACCTGGAGTACATCCGCGCCGCGTGTCATTTTGTCGAGCAACGATGTCGACAGTGAGATCGTTCGCTTGCTCGACGAAGCGGTGCAGCTGCGCTTGCGAAGTGATGTGCCGGTAGCCGCATTTTTAAGTGGAGGAATTGATTCAACGGCCATCGTGTCGCTGGCCATGAAACATCTCGGCCGCCAGATGAAAACCTTTACGATGGGCTTTTCTTCCACAGGAATGGATGAACGGCACGAGGCGCAGGCAACGGCCGACGCACTTGGAACGGAACACCACGCGTTTGAGGCGACGCCAAAAGATTTGCTCGCGATGACAGACGTGATTGTGCGCCAATACGACGCGCCGTACGCAGACTCTTCCGCACTCCCGCTGATGCTCGTAGCGGCGCAGGCGTCGAACCATGCAAAAGTAGTTCTTGCGGGCGATGGGGGAGATGAATTGTTTGGTGGGTATCGGCGGTATGTGGCGTATCAGCGCATTTTGCAGGCCGGGAAACTGCCAGGTATTCAGCAGTGGGGCGTTCATCTTTTGCGCGCCATCGCGCGCTTGCGCAACGATACGCGCATTGGGCGCACGGCCGAGGCGCTTGGTGCCACGGGAGGAGCGGATGGAGAGAATCGGGCGTATGCAGAGCTGTTTTGTGGGGCGTACATGCCATCTATCCTTGCGTCCGCATTATGTACCCCACAGGTGCTTGCGCATACGCAAGATGATCCGGTGGCGTTTATTGCCGCGATGATGGGCACCGCAGGCCAGCCGCTTGAACGTGCCATGCGTTTTGATGTCGTGAGTTATCTTGCGGATGACCTGAATGTTAAAATGGATCGCGCCACCATGGCGCACGGGCTCGAGGCGCGTTGCCCGTTTTTAGACACCAAACTGGCCACGTTTGCGCTTGCGTTGCCCTTGAACCAGAAGGTGATTCGTGGTAATACAAAGGTCGCGTTGCGTCGGGCGCTTGGCAAGGCGCTCCCTGCATCCGTTTTGCGCACAGGGGTGCTTTCTCGCCCAAAGCGAGGGTTCCAGGTGCCGCTCGGCGACTGGTTCCGCGGCCCTCTTGCCCAGGCATGGAAGGATCGTTGCTTGGATCCACACGGCCCCTTGGCGCAGGTGGTGCGGCTAGATACCGCGCAAGAAATCTATCGCCAGCACCGTGCGGGCGCCGATCACGGAAACCGCCTGTGGATGCTCTATAGCCTTGCGTTGTGGCTCGACGGAAAATCTCTATGACCATTCTTGTTACCGGTGGTGCCGGATTTATCGGCTCCAACCTTATCGAGGCGCTTTTAAAAAAAGAGGGCGTGTCTGTGATCTCGTTGGATGATTATTCTACGGGATCGGAAGAGAATCATCTTCCGGGTGCGCGCTACATTCGCGGATCGACAAAAGATATCGCTTCGTTGGTGGATGTTGCGCCGGATCTGGTGTACCACCTTGGAGAATATGCACGGGTAGAGCGGAGTTTTGAAGATATCCATAAGGTATGGGCTTCTAATAAAGATGGAACATTTGCGGTGTTGGAGTTTTGCCGCCATACGGGTGCGCGCATTGTCTATGCGGGATCTTCTACAAAGTTTGGTGATGGTGGTTTGGGTCGGGATCAAAGTCCATATGCGTGGAGCAAGGCAAGCAATACGGAACTTGTGCGCAATTACGGCACATGGTTTGGGTTGCGATACGCGATCACCTATTTTTATAATGTGTATGGGCCTCGTGAAATGGAAGAGGGATCATATGCGACGCTCATCGGGATTTTTAAGAAGCGGTTCAAGGAGGGGAAGCCTCTGCAAGTTGTACGGCCAGGAACGCAGCGTCGGAATTTTACGCATGTAGAAGATATTGTGTCTGGATTGTTGCTTGTTGGTGAAAAGGGACAGGGCGACGATTTTGGTCTTGGTTCGCATGAATCTTTTTCTGTTATGGAGATTGCAAAAATGTTCGGTGTCCCCATCGAAGAACTTCCAGAACGTAAAGGGAACCGTATGGGATCTTCCATTGATACGAGCCGAGCCCGGGATATCGGTTGGCAACCAAAACATCACGTTCAGGAATACATTCGAGATATTATCGTGGGACAGAATGTATGACTCTGCGGATTCTGATTTTTTCCACGGCCTACTTTCCCCTTGTGGGCGGTGCCGAGGTGGCCATGAAGGAGATCACGGATCGGATTCAGGGCGTTTCGTTTGATCTTATTTGCGCTAAGATTCGTCCGGGATTGCTCGACATGGAACAGATAGGGAATATCACGGTGCATCGGGTGGGATTTGGGCACTGGATCGATAAATTTTTGTTGCCGGTGTGGGGCGCGTGGCGAGCCGTTCAACTGGTTCCGGCGTCTGATATTCGCGTTATTTGGTCGCTCATGGCGAGCTTTGGCGGGTTTGCGGCACTGATATACACCTGGATGCGGCCAAAAACCAAGATGCTTCTTACGCTTCAAGAAGGAGACCCGTTGGAGCATTACGATCGCAGAGCAGGCGTATTTGGGTGGCTCCATCGTCGGATTTTTCAACGCGCAGATGTGGTGCAGGCGATCAGCCATTTCCTTGCAGACTGGGCGGTGAAGATGGGGTTTAAGGGAACACCGATGGTTATTCCAAACGGGGTTGATCTTCAAACATTTTTGCTTCCGGTAAATGCGCACGATCGGATTCGGCTTAGAACACAATTTCGATTCAACCCGGAAGATGTGGTGCTCGTGACGGCTTCACGGCTGTCGTACAAGAATGCGGTGGATGATCTGATCGTTGCGTTAACGCATCTCCCCATCGAATACAAGGCGTTGATTTTGGGCGGCGGCGAAGATGAGCAGGCGTTGCGTGCGTTAGCGTATGAAAAAGGGGTTTCGAGCCGCGTGGTTTTTGCCGGAGAGGTGTTGCGTCACCATCTGTTGGAATATTTACAGTGTGCCGATGTGTTCATTCGAGCTTCTCGAAGCGAGGGGTTGGGGATCGCTTTTTTGGAGGCGATGGCCGCTGGGCTCCCCACCATTGGCACGCGCGTGGGCGGTATCCCGGATTTTTTGGTGGATGGCGAAACAGGGGTGTTTTGTGAGCCGAATGATCCGGCGTCGATCGCGCAGGCCGTGTTACGGATTCAGAACGACGCGCCGCTTCGTGCCCGCCTTGTACAAAACGCTCCCGCATTGATTCGCGATCATTTTGGATGGAACAGCATCGCGGGGCAGATGCGCACGATTCTGACACAGCTATGACCCCTCTTTACGAACGCGGCAACGCGGCAAAGCAGTGGATTTTTACGGAGCTGGAAAAACAGGCGGCATCCGGTTCGTTTCGGGTGTTGGATTTGGCCTGCGGCGACGGATCGAAGTGGCCGCTTTTTTTGGCGGCGCACGCGAACGTTCATGTGGAAGGGATCGATATTGATGCGGCGGCGATTGCGCGGGGAACCGCACGGCCGCATCCGCGCCTGGATCTTCGAGTGGCAGACGCGCAACGCCCGGTGCAACAGGGGGTGTTTGATGCGGTAACGGCGTTTAGCGCCATGGAGCATGTGGTGGATCATGCGGCGTTTTTGCGTACAACATGGGAGGCGCTTGCGCCGGGTGGCGTGGCCTACTTGAACTACGACGCCGGGCACTTTCGTTCCTGGAATGTCAAAGAACGGGTGATGGTTCCGGTGAGCCAGGTGTTGGCGCGATTCGGCATCGAGGGGCCGTACATGAAACAGGTGAACGACGCGCGATTTTGGGCGCTCGCCGAGGCACAGGGGTTTCGGGTGCGAACGCTTCGCAAACATAATCTGCATCCGCTCAAAGGAATCTTGCGCGGGGGAACAGACGACGCGATTCGAGCGTGGTATGCCTTGGAAGAACAATTGGGAGAGGCGATGACGGCAGAGCAGCTGCACCGAGTGATGTGGTCGAGCACGCTCGTGTTAGAGAAGCCGGAAGATGTAGTGCCTATGGAGTCTGCAAGCAGCCTTTCTGCACAGAGCGGATATACGCCGTTGGACGTGCGAGGACTGTTTGACGACAAGCGAAGCGAGGCGGAGTTCCGCCGCACGTCCAACGGCGTATATCCGCTCTGTGCAGAAAGGCTGCCCCTCTTTTTTAAAATACTCCTGGCGTTAGGAGGAGCCTTCCTGACGTTCTTTTTTTTAAACCCAAATCCGTTTGGCGGAGCAACACCGGTGATTGCGGATGAGTCGTATTTTTTATCAACGGCGGTGCGAGCGCTTGAGCGGCACACGTTGCCGGGGTTTGTGCGCGAGCCGGATGGGGCGTATTACGGCGGCATCACAACGCACGCGTTTTTTGTGAGCCTCGGAACGGGCGGGGCTATTGCACGGATCGCTGGTGTGAGTGCGCCCCAAATCGGCACGTGGTTGGCCGTGCATTGGGCAGATCTTTTGCACGCCGGGCGGCTATTGAACGGGGCGTTGGTTGTGTTGACGCTTCTTTTTTTGGGGCATCGTGCGTGGCGGTGGCGGGCGGAATCGGGGATGCGTCCGCTTGTAGCGCCGCTTGGGTTATCGGTGGCGTTTCTTTTGGGGAGCTCTGTGTTTTTGGGGATCGCACATACGGCAAAGGGGTGGCCGGTGGAGGCGCTCGCGTCTTTTATGGCGGGATGGGTTGTGATTGCGTATGAATGGCGGCGGATGCAGGGGTTGCCACGCGTGTCGCCGGAGCAGCATGTGTGGCGATTGTTGGCGTTGGCGCTGGTGGGATTTTCGCAATCCCTCTTTTTTTCGATGGCGTGGCTTTGGATTGTCGCGGCGCTCATGTTGCGGCATGCTACGTTGCGACAAGCCGGGCGTGTGGCGGTGTGGGCGATTCCGGTGGCGGTGGTCGTGTTGGTGATCCATTGGTCGTTTTTAGAAAACTTTTTTTTATTGATGCAGAGCCTGTTCGCAACGGGGGATGTGGCAGGAACGGCATTTGGAAACACGAATATATTCTGGAATCGTTTCGTGTGGCCGTGGGCGTGGTTGGGGGAGAGCCAGCCGATATTATTCGTGGCGGTGCTGTTGTCGGTAGCGATGCTCTCTCTTAAAAAAGCGCTCCGGTCGCGCTTAGTGCTTGTGCTATTGGGGCAGATGCTTGCGGTGTTTGGCCTGTTTCACGTGGTGATCGGTTTTTCGCGTATCGCACGGTATATTTTGCCGCTCACGGTGGTGGCGTCGCTTTTTGCGGCCGTCGTGATCGTACAAATGCCACGCGTGCGTCGGGTGATTGCTCCACTCGCCGTGATCGTGGCGCTGCTCGTTTGCGCAAAAACGGCCTGGTTGTTTTGGCATCCGTCTACGGTGGTGCGAATGACGAGCGCGGTGGAGCAAACACTCACACCGAGCGACGTTCTCGTGCTTGATATGCCCTATTTTTCCTTTCCTACGTTAAACGATGCGTCGTATGCGTTTATGGATGCGCACGGCATGGCGCTATCGGCACGGCAGGCGCTGCTTCGGCCGCAGAGCGCTCTTCGCGCCGAGGCTCCGCCGTTCCTTGTGGTTTCGGGGGTAGGCATTGATCCTGAATCCCTGCCCGTTGGGGCAGATGGGACACGTTGGCATGTGAGTGCGCACTGTCTGGATGCGTGTGACATGCCCGGCCCGGAGGGCAGAATTCAGTGCATGGCCGTTACCCGCGACCGATGTGGCGGGGAGATCGGAACGGTGCAGGAAGGGGTGAGCTTTTTGAACCTGCTTCGTGCCGAAACCGTAGGGCTGCCGTTCTATCTCTCGCAGATTCGGCCGGAAGCACCGGCGCTTGCCACAGGGAGATCGGAACCGTAGGATATTGGGGATATGCGCATTGTCTTTGCCACGGGGATTTATCCACCAGATTCCGGAGGGCCGGCCACGTACACACGCGCGCTTGGCAAGGATCTCGTGGCCTCAGGGCACACGGTGCAGGTGGTGTGTTACGCAGAAAATAACGCCCCCTCATCAGACGACGGATTCCCGGTGGTACGAATTAGCCGGGCTCAGCCAATCTGGAAACGGTATTGGGCGTTTATGCAGGCCGTTCGTACGGCGGCAAAAGAGGCGGATTTTGTGTATCTCCAAGGCCCTGGTTCGGATGGGTTCCCCGGATCTCTTGGTGCCTGGTTGGCCGGTAAGCCTACGATCATGAAGGTGGTGGGCGACTATGCCTGGGAAATCTACTCCGGTGCCGGAGGGGCAGAGCTATTGGACACCTTTGTGACGCATCGCCACAGCGGAAAAATTCGGATGCTCGAGGCAATGGAGCGCTTTACCTCTCGCCGGGCAAAAACGATCATTACGCCCAGCCGATATCTTAAAGGGATCGTGGAGCAGTGGGGGGTGCCCTCTGAGCGCATTACCGTGATTTATAACGCCGTAAAAGATGCGGTGTTCGGGCGCACACGTGAGGAGATCCGTACAGATTTTGGGGTGGCAGATAAGCGGGTGCTCCTGTCCGTGATTCGAGCGGTGCCATGGAAGGCCGGAGATTTTTTGATTCGTTTGTTGAAAGATCTTCCACCGGATGTGGTGCTTGTAATTGCCGGGGAGGGGCCGATGCTCGAAACGTGGCAAACGATTGCGCATCAAGAAGGGGTGGCTGATCGCGTGCGTCTGCTCGGCCGGATCGATCGCACGGTGGTGGCAGAGTGGTATCAGGCATCGGATCTTTTTTTACTCGCCACGGGGTATGAGGGATTCCCGTGGGTGGTGGTGGAGGCCGCTTCGGCAGGCCTTCCGAGTATTGTGAGCGATAAAGGTGGGAGCCCGGAAACGCTCGAGTTGCTTGGCAAAGAGGTGGTGCGTGTTCGCCCGTATCAGGATCGAGAGGCGTGGCTCGAAGTGCTGCGAGCTCCCTGGCCCGCGCGAGTGTCGGGAGAGGTTCTTCCGGCGGTTCTCCAAGAGCGCGTGATGATTGCAGAAACCATGAAGGTGCTTCAAAAGGGGTATGGATAAACCTGTTCGCGTAATCATGCTTCCATTTGAGCGCGGATTTCTTGATCCGCGCTCATCGGTTTCTGCGCGGCTTGCTCGATTCGCGTCCCCGCACATTCGGATCACGGCGATCGTGGTGGTGCATGCGGGGAAGGCGTCGGTTGATCACCGGGGGGATGTGCGTGTGATCGGTTTGCCAGGAGGAGCGTTGCGCCGGGTGTGGGGAGCGTTCTGGCAGGCGCGGAGGGAGATTCGCCAGGCGCGTGCAAATGGGGAAACGCCGATCCTTACGGCGCAAGATCCGTTTATCGCGGGGTCGATTGCATTTTCTCTCTCACGCCTCTTAGGCGTGCCGTATGAAATTCAGGAACATGGGGATTATTTTTCGGGTGCATGGGCACATGAGGCCGTGGCGAATCGGTGCCTGATTTTTGTGGGGTTGTTTATTCTGCGGCGCGCGGAAGCGGTTCGTGTGGTGTCTGAACGGATTCGCGATCGGTTGGTACAGCGCGGCGTCTCCGCCGGACGTATTCACGTTACACCGGTGATTCAAGAGGGGCTCTCGGTGCTTCTTGAGCAGACGCTACACATGTGGTCATCTGCGGCTCCGACGCTTGTGGCACCCTGTCGTTTTGTGAAACAAAAAGGGTTGGAGGTACTTCTCCATGCGTGCGCTCAATTGGTGAAAGAGGGGTTCTCGTTTCGGCTGAGGTTGATTGGTGAGGGGCCGGAGGGTGAGCGTATTGGGGTGCTGGCGAGAGATCTTGGGGTTCAAGACCATGTTACCTTTGAACCATGGAGTGATTCATTATCTATTTGGGATGGGGCAGATCTGTTTGTTCTTTCGTCTCATTACGAGGGGTGGGGGAGAACGATCGTGGAGGCCATGGCGGCTGGGGTGCCGGTGGTAACCACGGATGTGGGGTGTGTGGGGTCGCTCTTCCGTCCGCAGATTGATGGCCGGGTGGTGCCTCCGGGTGATGCACGTGCGCTTGCGGCGGCGATTCGTGAGCAGATGCAGGAGGCGGATCGTCGAACCTGGATGGTGGAGCAGGCTCGATCACGGATTGGCGCAATGCCTGCACCGGACGTGTTGGTGCAGCGCCAACAGGGAGCGTGGAAAGAGATCGCACGAACCTCGGCCACGGTGTCTCGTCGTGGATGGTTGGTGCCGGTTTCGCTCGTGGCGTTTGCCACCGCCGTTCGCGCTCTTTCGGTGGCTTGGTTTTGGCCGTCGCTTGGCGCGCATCGGGAGTGGGGGTTTTATACGCTTGTGGCGAATTGGTTCCAGGGATATGGGTATTCGTTTGCCACGGATATTGGATGTTTGTCTGCCCAACGCGCTCCGGGATTCCTGTTTTTCCTTACGGCCGTGTACGGCATTTTTGGCCTGGAGAATTTTTTGGCTCAAGCGATCATTCAGAATCTTTTGGCGATTTTACTTGTGTATTTGGTGTATCGGCTGGGTTGGCGGCTCTCCGGGGTGCGATGGGTGGGGATCGTCGCCGGGATGATCGCGGCCGTGCATCCGTACACGTTTTATCATTACACGCAGTACTACCACACGGTGCTCTCTGCCGTGTTGCTTGTGGGCCTTGTATTGGCGCTGTTGGCGCTTGAGCGTACGCGCGCCTGGCGGTGGGCGATTGGTGTGGGCGCCCTCACGGCGGCGCTTGCGTATGTGCAGGGCACGATCCTCGTGGCCATGCCCTTTTTGGCGGTGTGGCTGTTATTGCGATGGCGAGACGCGTGGAAGCGCGGAATCCTTCTTATCGCCGTGGTCGCTCTTGTGTCCGCAGGATTGATCGCGCCCTGGACCTGGCGGAATTGGAAGGCGTTCCATGCGTTTGTGCCCCTCACCACCGATCTGGGCTTTGCGTTTTACAAAGCAAACAACGAAAATTACGAGTCGCTGCTCCGCATGGGATTCCCCCACGAAGCGCTCGTTGAGGAAAAACATCCCACAGAGCCGTTCCTGGTGCGCTATCGCTATCTTCCAGAGGTGGAGCAGGCGCTTCAGTCGTCTGCCCGGGGGCTACAAGATGCGGCGTTTTGGACAATGTGGCATCCGCAGGAGCCCGTTCGCGCCGTGGAGCGATGCGAGCTACTTCCTCCGATTGATGAGGTGGGGAATAACCAGCATTGGATGGGGCTTGGAACAGCGTGGATCCGCGATCACTACTGGCCAGATGTGGCGCGCCTGCAAATACAAAAGGCGCTCACCTTTTGGTCACCCACGCTGTATCCGTGGGTACGCTACGGGGCTTCCTGGTCGTTCGGCGACACGGGGGTGATGGCCTCGGCGGCTCGCATTGGACTATGGATGTACGTGGCCTTTTTGGAGCTTTTCGCGGTGATTGGCGCGTGGCAGTTAGCTCGCCGTCGGGAAGATCGGTGGCGCATGTGGCCTATCGGGATCGTGCTCATCGCCTATACCATTATGCACACCTTTTTTGCGCCCTACACCAAATATCGCATCCCGCTCGATGCGATGGTTGCAGCGTTCGCGGGCATGGGTGTTTGGGAGGGATGGCGTTGGGGGCGTTCCTGGTGGCGTCGTTGACGGGAATCCGTTCATCGCGCACCCTAGCATCATGAACAACGGGTCACGCATCGGTTCCGTTGAACGGCTACAGGAGCACCTTCCTGCAGTGCATGTGTTAGTGGTGGTTCCCACCTATAATGAGCGCGAGCATGTGACTACGCTCCTTGCGCGCCTTGGATCACTCACGCCAGCGGTTGATCTGCTTGTGGTAGATGATGGGAGCCCGGATGGCACGGCCGATGCGTTTGTGGCTGCCGCGGCCACGCTTCCTCATCGGCTGTATGTGGCGCGGCGTGGGGGAAAGGCGGGGCTTGGAACGGCGTACGTGGATGGTTTTTCGTGGGCGCTTGCGCACCTTCCGTTCTATCAGACGGTCGTTCAGATGGACGCAGATTTGTCGCACGACCCTCAAGATGTGCCCACGCTCGCGGCGCTCGCGCACCAATCGGGCGCCTGTATTGGGAGCCGCTATGTGCCCGGTGGAGCGATTCCCGACTGGTCGCGCAGACGCCGATGGTTGAGCCGCATGGCAAATCACTATGCGCGTATCGTGCTGCGATGCTTTTTCCCCTCATACGCGGTGCGCGACAGTACATCGGGGTTTGTGGCCTGGCGTCGCGATGTTCTTTTACGCATTCTTGAACGCCCGGTGCCGGGGGAGGGGTATGGGTTTCAAATTTCCATGAAAAGCCTGGCGCATCAACAGGGGGTCACCTTAACGGAGCATCCGATTACCTTCCGCGATCGTCAGTGGGGGGCGTCGAAATTGTCGCGGGCGATTGTGCTTGAGGCGCTCGGAATCGTTTGGTGGCTTGGATGGCAGTCCAAATTCCGCCGCCCGAAAACGCCAAAAGAATCATCTCAAACGGGATCCGATAGCGTGTAAAATACAAAAAGAGCGCGTACAAACTTGGCGCCACAACAATCACGGTGAAGAGCGCCACCGTGATTGTTTTTTGTCCGCGTCGCCACAACGCCGTTGCGCCGATCGCGGCACTTGCGTAGAGCATCAGCGTCCACCCGGCATATCCCCAAGAGATCATCGCATCAATGAACGGATGCCCGATCACGGCCTTGGCCGGTGACAGGAACGGGGACCATAGGCGAGAGAGCCGCCAGGCCGTGAGCGTGGCAAACGCCGTGGGATTTTCGGTGATCCAGGCTACGGCATGCCGCGCGAGGGTTTGATTTTCTTGCACCTCGGTAGCGCCATCCAGGCAATGCTCGCGCCGCACACAGTCGTTGATGCGATTGGGATAGGCCAGGCGAATCCCGGTTGGGAACGGGGAGTCTTCGTGTGCCTTGATCGGCACGCGCCAAGAGGCCTCCGGGTTATTGCCATACCACAATGTGAGCCCGGCCTCGGTGGTGAGCGGAACGAACGCGCGGAAGGCGATAGCATTCCGCACGATCCATGGCCCCCATGTGCAAGCGATCCCGGCCGCCACAAGCGCGAGCAGCACTACGCGTTGCCGCATGGGCACACGCCAGCCAATGATCCCTGCCACAAACAACAGGGCGATCGCCGGTGCCACCGTGGCCGTGAGGAGCACGCACAGCCCGAGAAGGGCTCCCGCAAAAAAAGCCCAGCGCGGTTTTGGCGTTTCTACGAGGCGCACCAACGCATAGGCCGCGGCCAAGCCCACGCTTGTGGCAAGGAAGGTGTAGGAAATCGCCGGATCATGCCACAGCGCATACGGATGCACGGCCATCAGGCCGGCGGCGATGAGCGCGGGCGCTTCTTTTCGCCACAATCGGCGGGTAAGGAGATAAACGAGCAACACGTTCAACGTGCTCACGAGCCCTTGCATCAAGCTTGGCCCGAACGTGGCACGGTCACCAAAAATGGCGTAGTTCCCGGCCAGCCAAAACACGTAGAGCGGCGGGCGATACGCGGTGGGGCCACGGCCATCTTCGAGCGTAAGCCCCTTGCCCTCCAATAACCGCATGGCCGGGATCGCAAACAGTGATTCGTTTTGCCACCCCATGCGTTCATTATTCAAACCAACAGACAACACGCGCAACACAAGCGCCACGGCCATGATCCACACGATTGGCCGCTTCCACCACGGGCGGTGCCTTATCGATTCCCGAATCGGATCCGCCATACGGCAAGGAGCGCCTCTTTAATTTCGTGCAAGGAAAAGTTGGAAACACCGCGCGCGCGATTCACAAAAATAATAGGCACCTCCCGGAACGGCGCTCCGGCGCGGAACAATTGCCAGGCGATTTCCGACAGCACGATGTATCCCGACGAACGAATACGGCTTCGATCCAGTTTCATTGCGGCCTCGCGTCCATACACTCGATAGCCATTTGTATAGTCCGAAATCCCGATTCCGAGCACCAGGTCGGCATAAAAATTCGCAAAGCGGCTAAACACGCGCCGGGAGCGCGGCCAGTTTTCGATCCGCGCGCCGGGGAGATACCGGGATCCAATCACCACCGCATCGGGCGAGGCTTTTGCGAGCAGGGCGGGGAGTTCGGCCGGATCATGAGAAAAGTCCGCATCCATCTCTACCAACAATTCATATCCGCGATCCAACCCATCTTGCAGGCCATCGAGCACAGCACTTCCGCGACCGCCCTTGCCCGCCCGTTTTTTGAGCATGATCCCGGCATCTTGCGCATGCTCGGCAAGCACCAGCTCCGCCGTTTTATCCGCCCCATCATCTACCACAAGCACATCCGGTTTTTCCGGCAACGCCCGCAGCGCGCGCACGAGGCGCACGATGTTCTCCTCTTCGTTGTAAGCGGGGATGATGACAAGTGTTTTGAGGGGCATATTGATCGTATGTGTTAGGCCTTAGGGAATTTTCCGTTTTTTCCGTGCTGCGAATTGTTCCGTTTTGAGATGCGTCGTGAAGTAACATCTCGCACGGAAAAAACGGAAAATTCCCTAAGGCCAGTGCCTTTTACCGTGGCGTGAGATCTGCCTGACGGAAGGCCTTGTTTTTCGTGCGAGATGCCTATCCGTTGCGCTCCGCAAAACGGAACAATTCGCAGCACGGAAAACAAGGCCTTCCGTCAGGCAGATCTCATCGTACGAAAACCGCGCGTAAGCGTAAAGACAGGCCGTGCTGGGTTGTTGAACCGGAAGATTCGCGAAGGCTTATCCGGCTTAGAGGTATCATGCCGGATTCGGAGGCGCTTGCCCATGGTGGCCATCAGTTGCCGAGCCACGGCGTCTACCGTCACAATTTCTGGATGCCCCACCGTAAAAAGCGTTCCGGCAGCTCGTGAAGCGGCGATCAGGTTGTTTACCACATCTGCCACATGGATAAATTGCATGCGACGGCGGCCGGTGCCCCACACCTCTAACACCGCGTCACTCGTGCGGATTTTATGCATGAGCGAGGCGATCATGTTTGCGGTGGCCGGGTTTGTATCTTGCCCAGGGCCGTAGATGGCCGCGAGGCGAATGATTTTTGCGCGCCAGGCTGTTTCGGATGCAAACGCCTGCACGGCGAGCTCACAGGCGTATTTGCCTTGCGCGTAGCCGTCCACGGTTGGTGACGCGTCGTCGGCGGCATACGCGGCCAAAATAGAGCTGGCGTACACGATCGTTTTTGGCGGCAGTGTGCGGATGGCCGCAAGAAACGCCAGGAGCGGGCGCACGTTTCCTTCGTAGATTTCAAACGCGTGTTCAAGGTGATACGCTGCATTCCGTTTTGCGGCGGCAAGATAGTGGATCACCTCTGCGCCGCGCGCGGCTCGGCGGGCAAAGGCGGGCTGTGTGATGTCGCCCACCAGGTATCGCACGCCCCGTACTCGCTGATCCGCTGGCACCGCTCGGCGAACCACGCCCACCACGCGCGTGCCTTGAGCCACAAGCGTGGTACACAGCGCACGGCCCACAAAGCCATGGGCGCCAATCACGAGCACGGTGCGGGGAGAAGAGGGCATATCTTAACCATCGATGAACACGGGCGTTTCTTGCTCCACATGCTTTAAGTCGTAGTCTACCATCAAGCGCACCAGTTCGTGGAATGTCACACGCGGCTTCCAGCCGAGCTGTGCCTGGGCTTTTGTAATATCGCCCTGCAACACGTCCACCTCCGTGGGGCGCAAATATCGCGGGTCGAGCGCAATGACGGTTTTTCCGGTGCGCGTGTCCACACCGTGCTCATCTGCGCCGGTTCCGTGCCAGGCTAGGGGAATGTCGAGGCAGCGGCAAGCCTCCTCTACAAACTCGCGCACCGTGTGCGTTTCTCCGGTGGCGATCACGTAATCATCCGGCGTGGGCTGCTGCAACATCTGCCACATGGCTTCCACGTATTCCTTGGCATATCCCCAGTCGCGTTTGGCGTCCAGGTTTCCCAAGCGCAACGTGTCGAGCTTGCCGAGTTTAATGCGCGCCAAACTCCGCGTAATTTTTTTTGTCACAAAGTTTTCTCCACGGCGGGGAGATTCGTGATTAAACAAAATGCCGTTTACGCCGTAGATCCCATACGCATCACGATAGTTCCGCACGATCCAATACGCGTACAATTTTGCCACCGCATACGGGCTCCGCGGATGAAACGGTGTTTGCTCATTTTGCGGCACCTCTTTTGCGTTGCCATACAACTCACTCGTAGACGCCTGATAAAACCGCGCGGTTTTATCTAACCCCAGCGCGCGCATGGCCTCGAGCAGGCGCAACACACCCAAGGCGTCACTCTCTGCCGTATACTCCGGCGTTTCAAACGAAATTCCCACATGGCTTTGCGCCCCAATGTTATAAATCTCATCCGGCATGGCCTGCCGCAACGCGTGCATCAAGCTGCTCGCATCATTCAAATCGGCATACACCAAATCCATCTTTCCATGTCGGTCTTCCAAATTCCGATAGATCGGATCCAGTCGCCACCGATTAAACGTGGATGCGCGGCGCACCGTCCCCACCACGTGATACCCCTTTTCCAACAACAATTCCGCCAGGTAAGACCCGTCTTGACCATTCACGCCTGTAATCAGGGCTGTTTTTTGGGAGGGATGAGATGACATATGCGTCAGAAAGATTTTTTGTGAGGACGTGGTGTGGCGGCGTGAGGACTGTTTGAGTCCCGCGAAGCGGACGAGTTCCGCAGCGTCGCCACGCCATGTCCTCACAAAAAATCTTTCGGCTATTTGAGATATTTGGAAAGCGCTCGTTTTAATACCATCGCCACATGATCGATTTCGCGGATGCCCATCTCCGGATGGCAGCCCACATAAAATCCATTGCGGTTAATCCAGCGCGCCACCGGATAATCCGTCTCGCGAACCTTATGATGTTTGCGATAATACGGCTGATTCACCAGCGGGAGCATCTCACGCGTTTCCACCCCATGGCGTTCCAGATACATCACCAAATCCTTCTTTTTGATTCCTGCGCGCGGCTGAATCACGATCGGATACATCATGTATGAGTGTGTGACATGCGGCGGATGCCAGGGGAGCTGCACAACGGATGCAAACGGTTTGAGCGCCTTGGTGAGCCGCGTGGCATTCCGAATACGCGCACGGATGAGGCGCGGAGCGATATCGAGTTGAGCACACCCCACGGCTCCCTCAAATTCACTCACACGATAGCTGTATCCGTTGCGAATAAACCGAAACCGTTTTTCCACGATTTGTGTTAACGCTTTTCCGCGCCGGCGGTTATCGTCCATGCTCGTATAAATTCCGTCGCGCCCATGATTTGCCAGGCTACGAAGGAGTGTGGCATATCGCGGATTGTTTGTTGTCACCAGGCCGCCCACGCCCGTAACAAGAATGTGGCAGGCGTACGTACTAAAGCAGCCGATATCACTTAAGCTGCCCACGGATTTTCCGTGATACGTAGCAAACATCGTTTCGCACGAATCTTCCACCACGCGGAGCCGATGTTTTTTGGCGATACGATTTACCGCGGCCATATCCGCTGGCTGCCCAAACAGATGCACGGCGATAATCGCGCGCGTGCGCGGCGTAATCGCTGCTTCGATGTTTGCCGGGTCGATGTTGTATGTTCGCGCATCCACATCCACAAACACCGGTTTAAACCCTTGTTGAATCACGATGTTCGACGTGGCCACAAAGGTCACCGCCGGAACAATCACCTCATCTTTCGGCTTCCAGTGATGGCGTTCTGCCAGGCAGGCGATGGCAATTTGGAGTGCCGACGTGCCGCTGTTTACCATGAGGCCGAATTGGCACCCGTGCTGCTTGGCAAAGTCTTTTTCAAATTTTTGGGTGAATGGCCCATACGACAGGCGCTCATTTTTAAGAACCTGGAGCACATTCTGGGCTGTTTTCCGCGTGATCGTGGGGAACCCCACGCCCAGCCGGTCGCGCTTAATCATGCAGAGTATCCTATCCCGATACGAGGCAGGCTGGCAATGGAAAAGGTTGCAAAAACCCCCAAAACACCTTACGCTCCTGCGTATGATTTCCTCTGAATTACGGCAGCGGGCGCGGCAGGCGTTGGAACAGGCATATGGCGCGGTTCCGGCCGTAGATGCCCGGAATTACCGCTGGAATGCTCGCGCATATCAGGAGGTGCTGTATGAGCTGTTGGGCGTGCTGGTGCCCTCTACGGCCGCATCACAAAGCCAGCTGTTACAAGGAAAGCGGGTGCTTGATGTGGGGGCTGGGCGCGGGATCCTTACGCTCGCCATTCGGTTTTTGGGTGCCGAAACGCATGCCATTGAAAAGTACGCGTTTGATCATTCCACCTCCCAAATGTTTAAAGAAGGGAATGAGCAGGAGATTCTTGCGCTGTGGGCCACGCACGGGATTGTGCCGTATGTGCGGGATTTTTATGAGATGGACACGTTTATTCCGCCTGCTTCGTTTGATGCAGCGGTGAATTTGGAAGTGATTGAGCATCTTAAGGCGCCAAAACACTTTTTAGACGCCATCCATCGCGCGCTAAAGCCCGGAGGGTTTGTAATCACCTCCACGCCTAATTACGGGCGCATGCAGGCGCGGTTGCGGTTGTTGTTTGGGAAGAATCCAAAAATAGACATCGAGCCGTTCTATACATTGGGCGAGCAGGCGTTTATCGGCCACTGGCGGGAGTATTTACCCGCGGAGCTTGTTACGATGCATCGCCTTTCTGGGTTTGAGCATGTCCGCGCACACACGTTTTGTGATCCATTTTATCTTCTTAAAAAGCACGTATCCCCGTGGTCGCTGATGCAGGCGGCGATCCATCTGGTGTCCTATCTTCTGCCAGATGCGCGGTATGACGCCGTTTGCGTGGGGCAAAAATCACGAGCCGCTGCCTAGGTATGTGTGGACTCGCCGGATTTGTGGGGCCAGAAGATCAAACCCTCATGCGATTGATGGGGGAACGCATCCGTCACCGGGGGCCGGATCAGGATGGGGAGTTTGTATCAAAAAATTGTTCATTGATTCATCGGCGTCTTTCGATCATCGATTTGTCTGAAGCTGGTCGCCAGCCGCTTTCTACGGCAGATGGTCGGTTCACGATTGTCTACAACGGCGAAATTTATAACTATCGCGCATTGCGAAAAGCGTACGAAGCCGAGGGGTATGTGTTCCGTACGCAAACAGACACGGAGTGCTTGCTTGCCTCGATGGCGCTCCACGAGTTGCGCGACTTGGAATCATTCCACGGAATGTTTGCGTTTGTGTTGTGGGATGTCGTGGCGCAGGTAGCCTATGCGGCGCGTGATCGAATGGGGATTAAGCCGCTCTATGCCGCGTCGGTAGATGGGCGCACGGCCTTTGCAAGCGAGATCCCCGCGCTCTTGCCGTTGCGCGCTCGGTGGGAGCAGGATCTTGTGGCGCGCGCCACCTATTTTTCTGTAGGTTATGTGCCCGGCCCCCGCACGATGTATCAGGGGATCCAGGCACTCGACCCCGGCTGCTTATACACCATCACGAACGAGTCCATTTCATTCGTCTCACGATTTGACCACCCGGAACCCGCAACCCGCCAACCCGAAACGATTTCTTGGAACGACGCCCTCTCTCAACTTCCTTCCGTGGTTGATCAGGCCGTGGAACGCCAGCTTGTGAGCGACCGCCCGGTCGGGGTCTTTTTGTCTGGCGGGTTGGATTCTACCGTGGTGCTTTCGGCCATGCGTGCCGCGCAGCCTTCGGCCAAAATCAATACGTTCACCACGCGATTCCGTCACCACACCGAGGATCCAAAATTCAATCGAGATGCCACGTTAGCGCGCGAAACAGCGCAAAAATACGGATGTGAGCATCAGGAGGTGGAGGTAGGTGCCGAGGATGTGATTCGGGAGGCCGAGGCCATGGCGCGTCATCTCGGGCAGCCGCATGCAAACCATTCCGTGGTAGCGCTTGATGCGGCCGCGCGATTGGCCGCGCAGCGGGTGCCGGTGGTGCTTTCGGGTGATGGCGGCGATGAGTCGTTCGGCGGGTACGATCGATATCGGCTGTATGCCCGCACGGCGGCGTTCCTGGCGCATCCTGCCGGGCGGCGTGTGGCGTCGCTCGTTGCAAAGCTCCATCCACATGGCGATCGGTGGGCGGATTTTTTGCAGGCAGATACCGAGGCCGCACGGCTCCTTTCATTTCACGCGCCATCTCTTGCCGTGCGGCGATCGTTGTTTGGTGAGGCGGTTGTAAACGACGCCACGGTGATTCACGATTGGCAGCAAATACTCGATGCCGCATCGTCGCTAGAGTCACCCGATCCTGCCGCGCGGTTTATGGCGCTCGATCGGCAGGGGTGGCTACGCGATGATGCGTTTGTGCGTGCGGATCGGCTTACCATGCGCCACGGGGTAGAGCTCCGCGTGCCGCTTACAGACGATGCGGTGGTGGCATTCGCCGCCTCGCTCCCGGGGCGGTATCATGCGGATGCCTGGCAGGTAAAAAAACTCTGGCGCACGGCCTTTGCCTCGCGATGCCTCCCGGCCGTGGTGGCCGAGCCAAAGCGCGGGTGGTTTCCACCTACCGCAAAGTGGATTCGCGTAGGCCTTACCGATTGGGTACGTTCGTTACTCATTGAGGCTGCCGCCGATCACCCTTGGATAAATGGGGAAGCGTTACAACAGGCGCTTAACGATCACCTGGCCGGTCGCGCCTATCGCCTTAACGAGATTTGGCTTGCCGTGAGCTATCAGCTATGGTGGCGGGAGGCAAAACACTCTTTTGTATGAACATCGTCTATATCGAAAATGTCCGCATCCCATCCGAACGGGCGCATGCGTACCAGATTACGCAAACCTGCATGTGGTTGGGCAAGGCGGGGCATCAGGTTACCCTGGTAAATCCGGATCGCGCTAAGGGCGCACCGGATGTGTTTACGGCGTTCCGCTTGCCGCCGGGGATTTTTACGCATGTCACGCTCCCGGGGTGGGATCCACTCACGCTCGTGAGCAAGTGGAAAAAGCTTCAGCCGATTGCCTATGCGTTGCAGCGTGCAGCGTTTGTGCGCAAGGCACGGGCATGGGCGAAAACGGTAAAGGCCGACGTGTGGTACACCCGCGATGTGGCGATGGTGGATGCGCTGTGCGACACCATCCCGGGTCCATGGATTTTGGAGGTGCACGATGCGCCGGATTCCAGCCCGGTGCGGTGGGAGCGCGTGAAAGATCGGATTGCCGGGTTTGTGGGGATCAGCCAGGGGGTTAAAGACAAACTCGTCTCCCTCGGCATTCCGGCCGAGCGCGTGCATGTAGCACCAGATGGCTATGATCCCAAGTTGTTTACGGCTGTCCCCGGTGATCGTGCGGCGTTGCGCAAAGAGCTTGGGGTGCCGGCAGATGCATTTGTGATGCTCTACACCGGGTCGCTCTACCCGTGGAAGGGTGTTGATCTGGTGGCCGAGGCGTGGGATCGCACCCCGGCGCATTGTCATTTAATGATTGTGGGCGGGCCAACAGGGGATGCGGATCGTGTTCGTTCGGTGATCCGTGCGGGCGCGGCGTCGCGCGTGCACCTATATCCCAGCATGGAGCGCGATGCGGTAGTGCGCTTGTATGCGGCCGCGGACGCGGGGTTATTGAGCAGCTCGCCAAAACACGAGATTGGGCGCAGCTATACCTCGCCGCTTAAGCTATTTGAATACCTGGCAGGCGGCCTGCCCATCCTGGCAAGCGATGTGCCATCTTCTCACGAGGTGCTCGATCACCAAGTGGCGCGTTTTTACGAGCCAACAGAAGAAGGGTTGGTACAAACACTCACCGCCATGGCGCAAGACACAGCCTGGTGCGCGGCCGCGCATGCCCTTGCTCCATCGTTTGTGGCGCCTTATACCTGGGAATCACGAACCAAACAGATCGTAGAGTGGGTGGCGGCAACCATCGCCACGCCGCCCAACCCCGTGCGCCGTGGATCGATCCTCATCCTCACGCAAAAACTGAACGAGGACGATTTTGACCTGTGGTTTTTTGTGGCCTGGGTAAACACGTTCACGCGGTATTTTGAAAAGGTGTTTGTGGTGTGCCTGGAGGAGCGCGCTCACCCCAATCTTTCCCCGGACGTGCAGGTGATGAGCCTTGGCAAGGAGCGCGGCGTGGGCAAGATCGGGCGCGTGTGGAATCTGTGGCGATATTTGTGGCGCACCTTGCCGAAGGTGGACGGGGCGTTTATTCATATGAACCAGGTGTACGCCATTCTTGGATGGCCGTTCTATGTGCTGTTCGGCAAAAAGCGCGCCATTTGGTATTGCCACCGCACGATTGCGTGGGATCTTAAACTCGCCGTGCGGTTGGTAAACGGGGTGTTTACGGCGGCGGATTCCACCTTTCCGTATCCCACCGCAAAAAAGATTATTACGGGGCATGGGATCGACACGGATTTTTATCGGCCGATTCCGGATGTGCGCCATGAGGGGCCGTTTACGTTGTTGTCGCTTGCGCGCATCACCCCCACCAAAAATCAAAAATTGATGTGTGAGGCCATGAACGTGCTTCGTGAGCGTGGCCGCACCGATGTGGCGCTGCATATCTACAGCGAACCGATGCTTCCGTCGGATGTGAAATATCTGGAATCGCTCAAAGCATTCGTAGCAAGCCACGGCCTGGAAGAATCGGTGCGGTTTTTGGGGCGCGTAAAGAATGCGGACATGCCCATGGTGTACAACCAGCATGATCTGTTCTTAAATTTTGCGCGCACCACGGGGATCGACAAAGCGGTGCTCGAGGCCATGGCCTGCGGGTTAAACGTGCTCACGAGCAACGCCACCTTTAAGGAGATGTTGCCTGCCAGGCATTTTGTAGAGAACCCGTCGCCCGAGGAGCTCGCCACGGCCATTGAATCATTCCTGGCCGAGCGCCGGGTAAACGAAGAGCTGCGCAGCATCGTGATCCGCGATCATAATCTGGATAAGCTGATCCGGCAGTTCCACGCGTTCTATATCCCGCCATCCGCCCGATAGGCCGTATGCGCGTTTCCTGTTCCGTTCCGATTCTCACCCTCAACGTTCGCCCGTTTTTGGAGCGGTTGCTTCCGGTGTTGCTGGCGTCGTTTGATGATGTGTATGTGGTAGATGGTAACAGTACAGACGGCACGGTGGAGTTTGCCCAATCCTTGGGCGTGCGGGTAGAGCGTCAGTCGGATAGCACCACACCGAATAAACGCATCACGGATTTTACCGCCGCGCGGCTCCACTCCTGGTCGTTTGCTCGGCATGATTGGATCTTTTTGGTTGATGCAGACGAAATGCCGAGCGAAGATCTTCTGTTGCGTGTGGCAGAGATTGTGCGTGCCGATCGTCGCGCTGCCGCCCACCGCTTTCGTCGCCTGGCCGCACTCCCAAATGGCCGTGTGATTCAGCACGCCTTTTTTTATCCAGAAGATACGATGGTGCGCCTGTTTTGCCGTTCTTCGGGCGTTACGCTCACACAAGATCGTCGCGTGCACGAACGATTTGTGCTTCCCGCAGGCATTGCCGAAGTTCGGCACACAGAAGCGTTCATCCACCAACTCGAACCCCCCGCCCTTTTTGCCGAAAAAATGCGGCGCTACGCTGTGCTCGAAGCACGGGAGGATGCGCCCCACACCATCGCTAGCGTGTGGCGATGGATGGTGTGGTACAACCTTCGATCCGGATTGGGGCAATCGATGCGTGCCGTGCGCGCCTCTTTGCGTGGGATGATGCGTAATGAAACAGTTTTGCCATGGGGGTATACTCTTCCAATGCTTGCGTATCGTTTTTACTTGGCGGGGCAGGGGATGCGGATGTTGGGGGGGGGTGGTTTGGAGGAAGAGAGAATTTTTTAAGTAATCACTGTCGGCGGTGCTTCTGATTTTGTCGGCTCCTGGACAGTTGACTCTTGAGCTTGTGTAGAAAATTTTCCTTGTTCGAAATCGTTTTTTCGGATTGGGTGAATATTTTCAGAAAGATATGCAATTAAATTTTCAGCGATATCTTTACACTCACCGATGAGATCTAGGTAGGCTCTCGACCTCACCAAATCGGCAAAATTCCAACGGAAACTCTGAAGGCCATCTTTTTTAACAATTTGAACTATGTCTTTTATATATCGCTCGGCCTCCCCCTGATTTTTAACTAATAAATGTCTTATTGTTTTTAGGTAAAGGACGATGATTTGTTCCGATGATTCTTGAAGGAGTTCTTTTTTAGCGAATCCTATTTTGCCGGAAAGCCTCATTAAATCATCGAATTTTTTATAGTCACCTAATAATAAAACAGTCTCACACATATTTGTAAATACACCTGGTTCAGACCGAATATAAAAAGCTTCGCGCCATTTCTGAAACGCTCTAAGATAGTGACCGTTTTGTAATTCTACCATCGCGGCTTCGTCTAAGCCATTAAATCTAGTCTCAACCAGTTGTCGCAGTGCATAGTAAGCGGCAAAAATACCTAGAACAAGGGTGGCTGACTGGATGATTAAATTTAGAGTCGCAATTCTATCAGTAGAGGTATCCACATTTTTAAGAAGAAGACATGCCAGCCCTAAAAATATCACGATCACTATAAGAAGTGTGAACCAAAATCTCCTATTAAATGATGGGTATCTAAAAAGCATTTCCCATAAGTCTTTTCCTGCCTTATTTCGTTCCAACATATCTATATTATTGAAGTTCAAAAATAACCTTACCTTTTCCGTAAGCTGAGATCCGTTCCATCGTTTGTGGTAATAAAAGCCTACAATTTCTCAAAATCAGAGTCGCGCCTGATTGAGCGGCAAACGCTGCAAAGCGTTCTAACGAGCTCGGGATATAACCTGTTGCATCTATGGAGACGCCTCCTCCAAGCGCAAGGATCCTCTCGATTGTTTGAGGTAAGTACATAATTATCTGTATACACTGTGAGCCTAACATGAAAAGATCTTTTTTAACAAAAGTTACAAAGAAGAATTTTTATCCACAGGACATTGTCTTTATATAAGAACAAAAATAGAACATAGTATGCTATAGTTTATGCACGTCAGTATTCATGCTAGTCTAACAGCAGCTTTTATGTCTCAGAAAGATAAAAAAACAGTTTTGGAACTATGCGCTGGTGGTGGCGGACAATTTTTGGGTCTAGAGCAGGCGGGTTTTGAATGTGTTGGGGCTGTGGAAATTGAGGAGGCTTACTGCAAGACCCTTGAATACAACCGCCCAGATTTAAATGTTATTAATTACGATCTTAAGTCTTTTAATGCTAGACAATTTTTGGGAGTTGATCTTGTTGCGGGTGGTGTTCCGTGTCCACCATTTTCAATCGCAGGAAAACAACTTGGTGAAGCAGATGATCGTGACTTATTCCCTTACGCGCTAAAAGTTGTAAGGCAGACTCAACCCAAAGTTGTCATGCTTGAGAATGTGCCCGGCCTTGCATCTAAGAAGTTTGAAGCTTATCGGGAAGATATACAGACTGCCTTGCGTCGGATGGGTTATTGGTCGGAGTGGAGGGTCTTGAATGCATGTGATTTTGGCGTTCCTCAATTACGACCGAGGTTTATTTTGGTCGGTATAAGATCGCGATTCAAAGATCGGTTTAAATGGCCGGAGCCTAAAAAGGAAAAGGTGACAGTCGGTGAGGCGCTTCATGACCTGATGTCAGAAAAAGGATGGATCGGCGCGCATCCATGGTCTAAGAAAGCGAATCGCGTAAGTCCTACCCTCGTTGGTGGCTCGAAGAAGCACGGGGGGCCTGATTTAGGGCCGACGCGAGCGCGTCTGCAGTGGAAGGAACTTGGCGTGGATGGTCTCGGTATTGCGGATTCCGCTCCAGAGGAGCGATTTCCAGTAGAAGGATTGCCGAGATTGACTGTCCGTATGACCGCACGGATTCAAGGCTTCCCTGACAGTTGGCATTTCCCTGGACGTAAGACCTCGGCATATCGCCAGATTGGGAATGCGTTTCCTCCCGCGGTCGCGTTGGCGATGGGCATGAGAATTAAAGCATTGCTTCAAACGGTATGAAGAAAACCCTTGGTTCAAAGAAGAAAATCCTTGAATATTTTTTGAAAAATATTGGGAAAGTTGTTAGCTCGAAAGAAATACAAAAAGCTTCAGGTTGGGCGGCAGAGTGGGGAAGACGTGTCCGCGAATTGCGTGATGAAGAAGGGTATCAGATTCTGTCGCACAAGGATCGTGCGGATCTTAAGCCCGGACAATATCTTTTGGAAACGACGAAGCGGAGGCCTGCGTTTGCGAGGGGGATTTCTAAAGAAACAAGAGCGTTTGTTCTTGAGAGAAACGGTTTTACCTGTCAGAGTTGCGGTCTCGCTGCTGGGGATCCAGATCCATTCCATTCTGGAAGGACTGTTCGGCTCGCGATTGGGCATATCATTGATAAATCAAAGGGCGGTTCCGATGATCGAACTAATTTAAAAGCCATCTGTACAAATTGTAATGAAGGCCTTCAAAATTCCGGTTTGCAGAAACCGGATACGGTTCAGCTACTGTCTCAAATCAGACGGGCGACAATTGAAAGCCAAATGGCTGTACTGGATTGGCTTTTGAAGAAGTATAAAAAATCATGAAGATCAAACCTCACACCGAATGCCGGGTGAGGGGGTTCAAGGTATTGCGGAGTGATTTCTAAATTTTTTCTAAAGTTAAAACTTGAATATTTTTCGGCTTTCTTCTAGGGTGCTTCTAATGCTACCCATAAGCTCAGGTATGCCCCTGAAAAAAGCCATTCATTTATTAAAAAATAGATTTGTATTATTCGGCATTTTTTTAGCTATTTTTTGTGTCTCCTACTATTTTTTTTCCGGATCATTTCTACCAACGACAGAAACAAAAGATATCTGGTTCTATTCGGGAATCTTCATGGTTCTTTTTTCAATTTTATTTATTGAGCCATATTATTCTTCTCCAAAGAATGTAATTACAAATGCGATCCCGCTTCTACTGGTTTTCTTAGCAATTCAAGCGTCGTTTAATAATCCAGTTTTTTGGTGGGCGGCAGTCATCACGCTTCTTTTGTTGATTGTTGGTTCCATTATTGCGCTCGCATTGGAAGATAAAAATAAAAGTCCTGACCACTTTAAAAATAAGATCTCAGCACTTCTCAAAAATTTTGTCGTTATTGCTGGGCAGGGAAAAGTACTTTATTCATCCGTTTTTATCTATTTTTTACTGACTTATAACTCAATCCAAAATTTTTATACTTTAGTTCTTTTCATTTTTTGGTTCTTCGTCTTATCGATTAATCCCAAAACAATTCATAACAGCTTTGGTCTTCGTACCAAGAAAGAGAGCGGTGATGAGATTGGAGAAATCTTTGGAGTTCAGTCAAAGAAGATTTTTCTAGTAAAGCTCTTTGAAGATAGAAGACACATAGTAAAATTTGATGTAGTAAAGTTTAGATACTCGATGCAGGATGCTAATGACCTCATTATTACTGGGATCGTATTTGATACCTATCTTCTAAATCAAGAGAAGTGGGCGAAAGTTCTACAACTTTCAGATGCAAAAAAAGAAGAGACTAAACTTGAAAAAAATGTAGTCTATAAAATCACCGATGCACCTGAAATAAAGACGACTAGTAACAGTCTTGGTGTAGAGAGATTGGTTGGTATAGCTATTGAGGGATCGACAATAGGTAAGATTAAATTTGAGTATTCAAAAAAGAACGATGATCTTCAAGAAGGGGACTTGCTTGAATTAAAGGTTTCCGATAGACGACTTTTTTATCAGGTTATTGGCGGTAGTACCCAAAAAGAGAAATTGGAAGCTCGTAATGAAACAGGTTTTATTGAAGGAGAGGCGGTTCAATTGGGAGAATGGCAATCTAGTAAGTTATCCTTCCAAAAATTTGGATGGGTTCCCGCTATAAACACGCCAATTTTTAAAGCAGATACATCAGATCTAGTAGTTAATAATTTTGAATATCCAGAATATAGACTAGGTACTATTCCCGACACCACGCTTCCGTCAGTAATAAATCTAAGTGAGGCTATCAGCCATCACACGGCATTATTAGGCATAACTGGTTCGGGGAAATCATTTTTGACACAGAAAATTATTGAAGAAATCCTTCAAGATACCAAGGTTATTTGCATAGACTTTACAGGGGAATGGAAAAAGAAGATCGACTCCTCTAGACATCAAATTATCAGCAAGACTGATATCGAAGCTTATCTCACAAACGCAGATAAAAAGATTGGGATTTTTGAGTTACCAGCTTTAAGTAATACGACTGACGTTCTGAAGGAGACACAGAGTTTCTTGGAGCTGATGTTTAATTTTGCAAAGAAGAAATATGATGAAAATTCTCCTGTAAAAATTGCGTTGGTTTTAGAAGAAGCGCATACGATTACTCCCGAAACAAGTTTTCTTGGTGATATGGGGGACTACGGAGGCAATAAAGCATTGATTAACAAAATGACCCAGATCGCACTACAAGGAAGAAAATACGGAGTTGGCCTATTAGTGATCGCTCAAAGAACAGCAAACGTTTCTAAAACAGTCTTAACGCAATGTAATACCGTAGTTTGTTTTCAGGCTTTTGATGAAACTAGCTTCACCTTTCTGGGCAACTATGTAGGGAAGGATATGGTTCAAGCTCTGCCTAACTTAAAACAATATCATGCTGTCGTAGCAGGAAAGGCCATTAGATCAAACATGCCGATGATTATTGATTTGAGGAGAAGCTAATTCAAATGCTTCGATTTTTTCTTTTGCGGTTGAAATATTTTTTTTCAAGTGTGGAATCTTATTTAATTTTAGAGTTGTCTAAAATTATTACTCAGACGGGAAAACGCCTACATATTGATTGCCAAAATCATCAACACAGGAGACTCTCCAGTCGTAAGAGTCATAAGAATAGACGGTGTGTTTTTCTGTTGCGCTTTTAGCAGACGTTGTTTCTATATATGGCACTGCGGCATTACCACCAGCATACGTCCAAGTACAGACTGACGAATTACCGCTTGGAATTGAGACCGAGTACCCATCTTTGCCATCATAAAATTTAGCCACGGCAACCTCAGTAGCTTTGATCGTGGTGTTCGTTTTTATGTTTATGGTGGGGTTGGACGCGTTTTGGCAACCCACGCCGAAGAGCACCAAAACGGTACCCAAAATAAGAGACGTGTGTTTCATGAATTTAAGTATAGCTCAACAAAACAGCTCCGCGAAGGGCTGTTTTGCTATTCACAATCGTTATCGGACGGATCCCACATGTCTTGAGGCAAGTGAGTCGCTCGATACTAAATTATTATGACGGATGCCAAGGGATTCAAAACCCCTCCCAAAACCCCTCCCAATTGCCAAAACCCCCTCATTCTGCCACCATACGCCCAGCTGACGCGGCTTTCGGTTTCCGTGTCCCACCCCTTGTTTATGCCCGTTTTTGTTACTGGAGGCACGGGGTTTGTGGGCGCAAACCTGGTGAGGCGGCTTGTGGAGAGGGGGGAGGAGGTTTGTGTGCTGGTGCGGCCGTCGGCGAAGCGGTGGAGGTTGGCGGGGATGGAGAGTGGGGTGCGATTTGTGGAGGGGGATTTGGAAGATGCGGAGGGGATGCGGGCGCTGCTTCAGGGGATCCGTCCGTCGGTGGTGTTTCATCTTGCGGCGTATGGGGCGTATGCGGATCAAAAAGATGCGGGGCGTATTTTGCAAACAACGGTGATGGGAACCTGGAATCTGCTCCAGGCCTGTGTGGGCGCGGGGGTGGGAATGGTGGTGAGCGCCGGAAGTTCATCCGAATACGGCACGAAGGATCACCCCATGCGCGAAGATGAATGCATTGCCCCAAACAGCTATTATGCGGTGGGCAAGGCAACGCAAACGCATTTGTGCCAATATGTGGGGAACGCAGAGGGGCTGCCCACCGTTACGCTGCGCCTGTTTTCAGTGTATGGGCCGTATGAGGATCCAGGTCGGTTGATCCCCACGCTCATTGCGCGAGCGTTGCGGGGAGAGGATCTTTTGCTCGCAAGCCCCGAAACTCCGCGAGATTTTATTTTTGTGGATGATGTTGTGGATGCGTGCATCGCTGCATCCACGCGTCCGGATCTCTCTGGGCAGGTGGTGAATGTGGGAACGGGCACGCAATCCACGTTGCGCATGGCCGTAGAGGCGATCTTGACGCTCACGGGGAGCGCGTCTACGCCGCAATGGAACACCTATCCGCCGCGGGCGTTTGATCCGGCCGTGTGGGTGGCAGATGCCACGCGCTTACGAGAGATTCTTGGTGTTACGCCAAAAGATGATTTAGTGTCTGGTCTCCGCAAACAAATCGCCTGGCAGCAATCTTTTTCCGGCTCCTATGAACGACATGTCATTTAATGCCACGCCCTCGGCAGCATCTGCCGCAGATATCCACGCTATCGCTCGCGACATGCGGCGGCTTGTGGTGGATATGGCGTATCGCACCCGCACGGCGCATTTGGGCCCGGCGTTGGGGATTGTGGAGATGCTCGCGGTGCTCTATTTCCGCGTACTGGAAATAAGTCCGGCAGCGGCAAATGCGCCGCAGCGCGATCGATTTATTTTGAGCAAGGGGCATGCGGCGGCCGCGCTGTATGCGGCGCTTGCGCATCGGGGATTTATTACGCGCGAATCGGCACTCGAGCAGTATTGCGTGGATGGCGGGCGGTTTCATGGCCATCCGTGTATGCATGCCGGGCCGGGGATCGAATTCTCCACCGGGTCGTTGGGCCATGGATTATCTGTTGCGGCCGGGATCGCGCTGGGGTTGCGACGCCAGGGGAATCCGGCGCGCGTGTACACGCTGATGGGCGACGGAGAGTGCCAAGAAGGAAGCGTGTGGGAGGCGGCGATGTTTGCGCACACACACGGGATTTCCGGTCTCACTGTGCTTGTTGATCAAAACGGGTTCCAAGGATTTGGCGCTACGGGCGAGGTACATCGCGTTGATTTGGCGCGGCTATGGGCCGCATGCGGATGGGATGTGCAGGTGTGCGATGGGCATGATCCCGCAGCGCTCGAGCAGGCCTTGCGTGCCGCGCAGGCCACAGAAAACCCTTCCGTGATTTTGGCGCAAACGGTGGCAGGCAAGGGGATTCCGTCGCTCGAAAAAACGCTGCTCTCCCACTACGCGGTGCTCGACGAACCCGGTTATGCGGAGGCCATCCGCGCTCTTGGATATGAGAAATGATTTTGTCCGCCAAATGTTGATCGAGATGGAGCGCGATCCGGCGATCGTGCTGCTCACGGGCGATTTGGGATTCCGTGCCTTCGAGCCGATTCGTGAACGATTCCCCGATCGCTTTATGAACGTGGGGATTGCCGAGGCCAACATGGTGGGGGTGGCGGCAGGGCTTGCGCTTACGGGGTACAAGCCGTTTGTGTATTCCATCGCGTCGTTTGCCTCCATGCGTTGCTACGAACAGATTCGCACCGACGTGTGCTACCACGGGCTCGACGTAAAAATTGTGGCGGCCGGCGGCGGGTTTAACTATGCGCACCAGGGGGTAACACACCACACCGTCGAGGATTTGGCCTGTATGCGCGTGCTGCCTGGCATGCGGGTGCTTTGCCCCGGATATTCATGGGAGGCCACAGAGGCCACGCGCGCGCTCTCCGTAAGCCCGGGCCCGGCCTATCTTCGGCTCGGCAAAAGCCCCAATGTGCCATATGACGAAGGGCGGTTTACCTTCCAAATTGGAAAAGGCTATGTGATCCGCGATGGAGCAGATGGGGTATTATGTGTTACGGGGAATGTGATCGACCTGGCGCTTGCCGTGTCTGATCGCCTGGCGCTTGCCGGGGTTTCGCTCGCCGTTGCTAGTTTCCCTACGATCAAGCCGTTAGACGAATCGTTGCTCGCCGCATTTGCGGCACGGGTGCCGGCGCTGTATACCCTGGAGGAGCACAGCACCATCGGTGGATTAGGCGGCGCGGTGGGCGAATGGCTCGCTGAGTCAGGCGTTCAGGGAATGCGGTTCCGTCGATTTGGGTTCCCGGATCGGTTTATCACCGATGTGGGGAGCCGCGACTATCTTCTTGCCTGTGCAGGGCTAGACCCTGCACGCATTGCCGCGGCCATTCTTTCTGATCGCTCTTCCTCTTCCGTATGACCCTCACCGACGCTCTTCCCGCCCTTCACTGTACGGCCTGCCACGGGCCGCTGCTTCGGGCAGAAGAAACGGCGCTCGTGTGTACGGCGTGCGGAGTGCGTTACCCGGTGAAAAACGGTGCCGGGGTGTTCGGGGAGCTCCTCACCCCGCCGGAGCAGATTGGCGATCCGTTTGTTCAAAGAATCAAAAAAGTGCTCAAACGGTATGAGCGCTTATATTACATTCTCGTGCCCATTACCGGGGCTCTTTTTGTGGGGCGCATGAAGGGGCTGGATGTGTTGCGGCATGTGCCTGCCGGTGGCCTTGTGTTGAACCTGGGCTCTGGCCCAAAGCAGCTCTCTCCGGCCGTGATGAATATCGATGCCGAGCCGTTTGCCGGAGTGGCCGTTGCTGCACAAGCACACGCCCTTCCGTTCCGAGATGCCAGCGTAGATGGCGTGATTTGCGAGTGCTTGTTGGAACACGTCACCGATCCGATCGCGGTGGTAAAAGAGGTGGAGCGAGTGCTCAAGCCCGGCGGAGCGTTTTATCTCACCGTGCCATTTGTGGATCCATATCACTCTGCCCCAGATGATTATTATCGTTGGACAACCTCGGGTATTCGCCAGCTTACATCCGCGTTCCAGGAGCAGGAACTTGCCATGGGGTGGGGGCCAACCTCTTCGATGATTTCGGCGTACGCTCATTGGATGGGCGTGTTGCTTTCGTTTGGCAGCCGGACGCTTTATCAAATTATCACGCTGGGCTTCCAAACGGTGCTGTGTCCACTTCGCCCGCTCGATTATCTTTTCCGTCGCTACCCATACGCCACCAACTCTTCGTTGGGATACTATTATTTTGGGAAGAAGAAATAGCTCACTATGGAACATCCTTCCGTCTCCGTGATTCTCCCGTTTTATCGCCAGTCTGCGCACATGCAGGAGGTGCTCGATGAGTTTGCTCGCGCCCTTCGCGAAGCGGGCATTGCGTTTGAGCTTGTGGCCGTGATGAACGGCCTGGCGGATTTGCCTGAACCTCGCCAAATTCAAACGGTTGGTGAGGGAGTCGGTCGGGTCGTCGAAGTCCGTTTGCGAGAGGCCGGATGGGGCAGGGCGGTGCTCGCCGGAATGGCGGCCGCCACCGGGGATTTTGTGTGCTACACAAACACGGCACGCACTCCGGCAAACGAACTGGTGCGCCTGGTGCGCTATGCCCTGATTTCGGATCAGGCGGTGGTAAAAGCCACGCGGGTAAAACGGAGCACCTGGGCGCGCACATGGACATCCATTTTTTATAACATCGAAAATCGCTTAGTGCTCAAAACGCCTATTTGGGATGTGAATGCCACGCCCAAGATTATCCCGCGGCGGATTCTCGCGGAAATCCCTCTCACCGAAACGGGAGATCTCATCGACGCCGAGCTTACATACCGTTGCTTCCGCAAAGGGATCCCGATCATCGAGATTCCGGCACATCACATTGAACGACGGAGCGGTAAAAGCACCACGAGTGCGATGTCTGCCGTAAAGATGTTCCTTGGGTTGTTCCGTGTGCGAAGATCTGTTCGCTAACATCGTATGCCTCCCAAAAAAAACGGTTCCAGCAACGCACGCCTGTGGGAACAGCAGGCCGCGGCGTTGCGTGATCCGGCAGAGGTGTTATGCGCCCCGTATGCGCCCAGCGGGCTCTCGCCAAAGAGTCTCACAACAACGATGGACGATGGGTTCCGCACGCTGTTGCGGCGGTTGGATATCACCCTGTTTATCACACGAGAGTACGAGCATTTGGTGCTCGCCCTGTCGCCAGAAGGGAAGGGAAAAATCCGGCAGTCGTTTGTGCATCTGCCACATCCATCTGGATTGGCGGTAGATCATAAGCGCCAATCGGTGTTCATTGCGGCCACGCGGAATCCAAACCAGGTGTGGGAGTTTAAACCGGCAAACGGTCGCCTGCCGCGCACGGACGTGCCTGCCGCCACAGACGTCCCGAAAGGTGCGCTCATCCCCACGCGTACAAAGGTGTTGGCAGGGGCTTATTATCTTCACGACCTGGCGCTGATCGGCGGCGAACTCCACGGGAATTCGGTTGGCCAGAATGCCGTTGTACGCATCGATATGGACACGGCAGAACCGCCGCCCGTAGTGTGGCGTCCAAAATGTGTTGAGGAAACCATGCCGCATGCCCCGCATGGGTGTAACTATCTCCAACTAAACTCCATCGCCGCCGGGTCTACGCTGGCGAAATCCTTTTTTTCTGCGTCGGGCGACGTTCCCGGCCGTATTCGCCCGGGGCATCCGGATTATCCGGTAGATCAGCGAGGCGTGATTTTTAGTGGCCAGTTGCGCACCGCTGTGGCTCGTGGGCTTACGCGCCCACACTCGGCGCGGCTTTCTCACGGCCGCGTGTGGGTGGACAACAGCGGATACGGGGAATTTGGATGGATTGGTAAAGGCATTTTTCATCCAATCGTCACCCTGCCAGGCTGGACACGCGGGCTGTGTATTGTTGGAGACGTTGCATTTGTAGGCGTGTCGCAAATCCTTCCACGATTCCGCCAATACGCGCCCGGGGTGGACGCGCGCAAGGCACGCTGCGGCATCTACGCGATTTCTCTCCCAAGCGGTAAGATTCTGGGAGCCTGTCGATTCCCAGCGGGCAATCAAATCTTTGCGATCGATCAGATGGCTCGCAGCATTTGTCCCGGTTTTCCCTTTACGCGCCTCGCCCCTTCCTCTCCAGCGCTTTCGCAGTTTTTTTATCAAGCCATAACCTAATCTTCTATGTCATCCACCACATCAACCTCTCCTCGCATCGCCGTGATTATCGGGGGGTATCATAAAAAAGAAGCCACCGACATGTTGCAAGAAGCACATGCTGTGGCGAAGGAATTCAATCTCACCATCGTAGATGAGGTGTGGGTGCACGGCTCATTAGAAAAGCCGCTCGCATTAAAGCGTGTGTTATTGCGCGAGGATATCGATGGCGCGGTGGCCTTAGGCATCATCGAGCGGGGAGAAACAAAACACGGATTGGTGATGGGTCAAACGGTGATGCAAAGCATCATCAACCTCCAGCTTGAATTCATGAAACCCATCGGCGTGGGCATCCTCGGCCCTGAAATCCTTCCCGATCAAATCCCGCCACGCGTTCGCCCCTACGCCCGCGAAGCGATGGTGGCCGTGGCGATGATGTTGGGGAAGGGGCTATAGCGCTGGAATTCCATTGGACATCCCCCTCATGGAATGTTATATTTCTGCCGCATTTTTAGGGGGTATTTTCACTATTTTTCGCCTGATTTTCCATCTGTATGCTGAATGACCACCGCTTGCTCATGCTCTCCGCCATGTACGAAAATGGGGGGAACACCACGCATCGCCTGCTCGACGGGCACCCCGAATTGTTTGTGTATCCGTTTGAGTCTCAACCGGGCACGCGGTTTGTGAATGATGCGATTTCCAGCCTGTATCCGCTCAAATACCGCTGGCCAATTTTCCCCAGTAGCGCATCGGTGGATGAGTGCTATCACCAGATCATCGACGAAGAGTGCAAGGTGCGCACCAAAACACCGTTTGTGAGTAAGTTCCGTGATGCCGATTTTCAACTCACCGATCCGGATCGTCTCCAGGCATTCCGCGCGGCGCTTGAGGGCGTGCCGCTCACGCGCCCAAATGTGATGCATGCCTTTTTCCAATCCACGTTTGAGGCCTGGAAAAATGTGCAGCGCACGGGCAAGGAGCGGATGCATGTAGGATACAGCCCGATCATCGGCGTCGATGGCGACAAGATTATCCGCGATTACGATGGCAAGGCATATGTATTGCATGTGGTACGCAATCCGTTCTCTGCGTATGCCGACACCAAAAAGCGTGCGGTGCCGCTTTCCGTCGATCACTACATGCTTGGATGGAACACCTGTCAGTATTACGCCACGCTGTTTCAGCAAAAGTATCCGGACAACTTTTTCGTGGTAAAATTTGAAGACATCGTGGCAAATCCCGTCGACGTGTTAGGCGGTGTGCTCGCCCGCATGGGCTGCGGCTCTAGCCCCACGCTCGCTGCCCCAAGCTGGAACGGCAAGGTGCTTGATCAGGTGTACCCATGGGGCACCGTTCGCATTCCCACGCCCGAAGCAAACCTGGCCACGGCGGCCGAATTGCCCGCCGCGGATGTTGATGAAATTTATGCCCGCACCCACCGATGGATTGTTGAATTCGGCTACGAAGGGATTGCGCGCGATCTTCGTGCGCGTGTTTCCTAAGGATCTGCGTGCGTGGATCGTTCCGGCAGCGGTGGCGCTGTTTGTGGGGTTGTGTACCGTGGCGCCCACGTTTTTGGCGCGATGGGCCATTGGGGATGCCTACAACGGCATCCCGTTTTTGTATGCGGATGATGCGGATTTTTACCTGGCACGCATGCAGGAGATTACAGAAGGCCGTTGGTTTGCCGGATCGCCATTCCTTGCGGAATATACATCGCAGTGGAGCATGCAGGCTCCGCTGTCGGAAGCGCTGTTCTATGTGTTACCGAGTACGATCCTGCGCATTTCGTTACCAACGTTCCTCGTTGTCGCGTCGTTTTTATTTCCGGCGATATTATTTTTGCTTGTTTTTCGATTGGCGCGTAACTTGGCGCGCGAGTTCTTGTCGCATCGTGAGGCGCTTTTTGCCGGGATTGCGGCCGGGGTTTTGGTAACGCTCGGATATGAATTCCTGCCGTTTTCGGCCTGGCAGGGGATGGCGCAGAGGGTGTTGCCCGCATGGTCGTGGAGTGCCTGGACGCGCCCGGTGAATCCTATTACGGGTGGGATATTGATCTTTGCGTTTTTGAATGCGCTGTTGGCTCTTGAGCAGCGCATCACGCGCACGCGGATCGCCGTGGCTTCGGGGTTGTTCGCGCTCATGATCGGGTATGTGTTCAGTTGGGCGCTCACCCTCGCGCTCACCATTTTTTCCGGCATTCGATGGGCGTGTGCGCGGCGATGGGATGCCGTGAGGGCGGCGCTCGTGATCTTGTTCGCAGGTATTCTCGCGGTGGGGCTGTATGCGTGGGGCGTTTTTTCGTCACTCGCAGGCGTGATGGGTGATGATCCGGTACGGCGAAACGGCATGCTGCTTACGCACGCTCCGGTGTGGAATAAATTTTTATGGGCGGGCACGATCGTGTTTTTTGCCACCACCTGGCAGGTGTGGTGGCGCACGGCCTGGCGCGCGTGGCGATCTCTCCCGGCCTGGTGGATGTTCACCGCGACGATGCTGCTTGCCGGGCACTCCGCGTACCTACAGCAGATCGTTACCGGCCGCACCGTTTGGATTCATCACTTCGTACAATACACCAAACCGTTTGCGCTTTTGGCCGTGGTGCTTGGTGTGGCCTGGCTTTTACGTACACGTGCTGCGCTTCGGCGAGGGTTCTTCGGAGCGATTATTCTCGTGTGCGCAGCAAACGGTGTCGCCATGGCCGCGAGTTCCCTTGCCATGACAGACGATTTTCGGTTGTGGCAGGATGACGCGCCACTCTACGCCTGGCTCAACCGCGAAGCGCCGCAGGATTGTGTGGTGTTGGTGTACGAAGCGCGTGAATCGCGTGGCCTGTTTATCCCGGCGTTCACGCCCTGCACGGTGTACACCACCACCTACGTGCTCATGAAAATCCCGGCCGAGCGATTGGCACACATGTTTTTTGTGTCACTCCGAATGGAAGGCGTCACGCTCGAAACCCTCCCAGCCTGGCTCGCCACGCACGAAGAACACATCCGCGGAGCCTTTTACGATTCCTGGCACACCCTCTTCGCCCGCGGCCACGACGCCTGGCTTGAACAGGTTGGCCAGCAGATCACCAAAGACTACCAAACATTCCTCTCCCGTCCCTTCGCCGAGGCACTAGGCGATTATTCATTGAACTACATCCTCGTAGAGTGCCCGCTCACGCCTTTAGAATCTCTCGATTATGGCGTGGCACCAACCCCTGTTTTTACCTCCTCACGGGTGTGGGTGTATCGAGTGAGCGAGTAAGCAAGAGCATCTCCTCATATGCCTCTCGAAGTTTGGTTTTGTAATCAAAGTCTGAATGGGAAAGACGCTCGGCGCAGCCGGCAGAGAGGCGCGCGCGGAGATCGGCATCCGCGCCCAAGCGCTCGATGGCGCGTGCCAGGCTTTCCGGATTCTTTCGTTCAAAGGTGATCGCGGCAGAGCCTGCCAGCCACTCCAGGCCGCCACCGGCGGGCACGATGCAGGGGAGCCCAAAGGCCATGGCTTTGATGAGCGTGATCGAGGTGCCAAACGGAATCCAATCTGGCTGCACAAAAATATCTGCGGCGGCAGAGCGTCGATACACCTGATCCATCTCCACCCACCCGGGCATTTCCACATATGGCTCCAGGTGATAATGCGCCACAAGATTACGGACGTTTTTTTCTTCTGGCCCGCCGCCACCAAGAATCAGCCGGAAATCTTCTTTGTTGCGCAGATGCGCAAAGGCCGAGATCAGCACGTCGTATCCCTTGCCCGGCACCATGCGGCCGGAATAAAAGATCGTAAAGGGGCCTTGCGTTTTGTTGCGGGCGCGATAGCTGTTACTCGTAATGCCGCACGCCTGTTGAATGGCACGCACATCCACCGGGTCTAATAAAATCGATCCCTCTTTCGACATCCCAAATTTCTCATACGTCTCTTTAAATTGCGGGCACACGTACAGCCGCTTATCAATCCCATTTGCAAGCGGCATCCCCACAACCCGTTCCGCAAGCCACCACAGCGAGCGCTTGGCTCGTTCCGTAACAGACTCGCGCGAATGCCCGTCCGGGAAGAGCGTCGAAAGAAGCGGCGGCCAGCACATCAATTCGCGATTAAAATAGGCCTGCACCGGCACGCGGCCGCCTAAGCGACGATACAGCCCGGCACCATACAAAAACTGCTGGCCGTCCACATGAAAAAAATCCGCGTCGTGTTCGTATTTTTTGAGCACGCGAAAAATATTCCGTTGGATGTCGATCACATTCCGGGCGGATTGGTGTTCTTCGATGAGGGCGTACGGCAGCGGGTGCGAAATCTTATTTGAACCCGAATACATCGTGACGGCTGTCACGTCCGCGCCCTGTTGTTGCCACACGCGCATCATCAGATCGAATTCCTCCACGGATCCGCCAGCATTCTCAAAATTGAGCTTGGAGGTGATGAAGAAGATGCGCATACAGGCCCTCGTCCGCCGCCGCCATTACACCATCCGGAAGAATGTCTTGAGGATCGATCCAAGAATCAAAAATCCATGCCGCCACGGAGACACATTTGAGGCTCCGGCCGGACGCTTTTTATAGGTGATCGGAATGTTGCGGATGCGATATTTTTTCTGCGCGGCTTTAATAATCACCTCTGCTTCATATCCATAGTGATCAATGCGCATGTCGATGTCGCGCAACACCGGCGTTTTAAATGCCTTGAACCCGGCGAGCATGTCCGTAATACGCTGCCCGGCCGCGATCGATGTGGCGAGCGAGAGCCCCCAAATCCCAAACCGACGCAACCCTGTTACCGATCCGCCCTCCACATGAGCGCCCGGTTCGTAGCGGGTGGCCACCGTTACGTCACACGTTCCGGCCACGATGGGCGCCAACATGTTGGGAATGTCGAACGGCATGAACTGATAATCGGCGTCGATCTGCACCACGTAATCGCCTGTCACAAACGGCATAGCCTTGCGCAGCGCCGCGCCCTTGCCCTGCCAGGCACCCGTTTGGATCACGCGCGCGCCGGCCGCCTCCGCCACCGCGGCCGTGCGATCTGTCGTTTTGCTGTCCAACACCACAAGCACCTCCAACTCAAACCGATCGCGGAGCGCAAGACATTCCCGCACTGTCCGTTCGATATTATGCTCTTCATTCAGCGCCGCAATCGTTACGCTAACGCGGGGTTTTGTGAGGGGTTCGGTTGTCATAAAAGGGGATGTTGGAGAGAGATCTGTTCGTCGGCCATCATCCCACGGGTCGCGCGTAGATGGCAAGGGAGGAGAAAAACAATAATGACGAGTTTTCTTAACACAAGAATATCTGTGCTGTGGGATATTTACAAAATCATTGAAATCAGTAAGGTATAAATACTGCCGAAAAGCAGTTTAACGTTCTTTTGAAAATAGACACCGCTCGATGGTGTGAAGGATGGTTACATGTTTGATTTTCATGGGCCTCGGCTCGTCATTTCAAAACGTCTTACAGCGCAGTGCCCAAAGATTGCGATGATTGGGATTCTGCACGCTCTAACGGATACGCAGGAATTCCTTGCGCATATGTTGGAAGCGGGACACGCTGTTCCGTTGATTTTTGCGAAGCCTTATTCTAAGAATGTGGGCGTTATTGCAAAGATAGAACACACAGGCATTCGTGTTGAACAACTTGATTACGATGTACTCGAGAATACGTCCGTTCTTCGAGAGACGATTGTTAGAGAACGTCTCGCCACGAAAGAGCCATTGATTCTTGTGGATGTCGGCGGATATTTCGCAAAACCGCTGGCAGACATGAGTCGTGAGGCGCCCGAAACACTCCCCGTGGGCGTTGTAGAGGTTACGACATTCGGTCATAATCGTTATGCTGAAAAAATATCTGAAATAGGGGTACCAGTGGTCTCGATCGCTCGAAGCCCCATTAAAGATGTTGAAGCGGCCTTTGTCGGCGAAAGTGCCTGGTTTGCCGTTGATCAAATCTTGCGTGCCGTCGGAATGAGCGTCTTTGCCCGGAAGGTGGGGATCGTTGGGTATGGGATGATCGGGAGGCGCGTTGCTGCTGCGGCTCTGTCGAACGGAACATATACGCGTGTCTTTGATAGCGACCCTCTTCGTCTACTGGAAGCGCGTAGCTTCAAGCATGAGGTTCACCTTTCCCTCACGGACTTATTGCGAGATTCAGAGGTTGTGATTTCGGCAACGGGTGGAACAGCGATTCCAGTGGAATCGATTCTGGACGCGCGCGATGGAATTGTCCTCGCGAGCGCTGGTTCAAAATTACAGGAAATTGACGTACTGAATCTTAAAAAGATGGCTCGACAGGTTCGTCAGATCAGCGATTCACTTGATGAATACTGGATGCCATCGGGCAAAACGGTGTTTAT
>JBDKJL010000032.1:0-18260 GCA_039796615.1 Candidatus Parcubacteria bacterium | reverse complement strand
CTATTTTATCGACCTCCATGAAGGGAGTATCAACCTCGATTTTATCGAGGAACGGAAGGAGCTTGGATTTAAAGACGAAGGTCGCAGAAAAAAGGATCGGTACAATGATTACATCGATGATCTCAAAGCGTTCCTTCAGAAATCGGATTCATAAACACAAAACCGACCCATTCAGGTCGGTTTTGCTCTGGCGGAGAGGGTGAGATTCGAACTCACGGTCCGGTTACCCGGACACCACATTTCGAGTGTGGCGCATTCGACCACTCTGCCACCTCTCCAGGGTATTTTTGGTCGAGCATCCCATTACCGGGGATGCGGCGATGGTATGCTGTTTTGAGACACGGGTCAAGCACAAGCGGTTGATCCAATCGCCTACCGCCGCCGGGATGAGGGCGGAGACGCGCCCGCCGAACGACCCCTGTCCCCAACCGCCTCTTTTTCCGCTATACTCCCTACATATGCCTGCAAATATCGAAACACTTACCGCGTTGTGCTACGACGACACCGGTGGCGTAAAGCCGCGGCCGGAGTGCCGCGTGTCGCTCATCAACCATTTGATCACCGACGAAATGATGGATGTAGATGAAGCCGAGGAGCTGGTGGAGCAAACACTCGATTCGCTAGCGCTGTGGCCCAGCGCCACGCCCACGGCGTAACGCGTATGTACCACACATCTCTTCGTCGCCTGATCCGAAAATTCCTCATGCTCGAAATTGGTGCCGTGGCGCTATACCGCGTGCACGGCCGTATGGTGTCTAAACGATTACGGCCACTCTTCCAGGAATTTCTTGCGATTGAGATTAATCATCGTGAACAGTTTGCGGCGCTCGATCGCAGCCTGCATGCCGGACGCGGCTGGTGGGCACGACCATTTTTGGATCTCGCCGCCAGTGTCGTGGCGTGTATCACGAGCCTTGCAGGCACGCGAGCGATTTTGCGATTTGAACGCTCGATTGAACAACAGGCCGTGCGGGATTATTCACATGCGCTCACCACGGTGGAGCATGCGGGAACACGCGTTGTGCTCGAGCATGTTCTTGCAGATGAACTGCGCCATGACCGGCTCACAAGCCTATTAATGCAATACCGGGGAGATGAAGAACGGCATGTAAAAGAGTTGGAGAAGGCTCTCGATGAACACTCATGAGATGCAGCGTCCAAAGAGATTTTTAGGAAAGCCTTTTGGCGACGCTGCGGAACTCGTCCGCTTCGCGGGACTCAAACAGTCCTCACGCCGCCAAAAGGCTTTCCTAAAAATCTCTTTGGACTTATCCACCGTAATGGCTTGACGCTCTTCTGCATCGCACGTACAACATCTGTGTTGGAAATAGATGTTCGCTGCCTCCCGTTTGCACCGAAAAGGTCGGTTTAAACGGGATTCGGAAGAACAGCCGAATTCGCCCATTTATTTAGGACGCACCGTCCCCTTCCCGTCGAGATAACGGGAGGCGCGCGAGGTGCCTCCGCCTTTGTCCGTCGTTCTTTTCTTCCCCGTGAGCGTGCAGTGACTCATCATTGCTGCACGAACCCCTGCCGCGTTCCGACGGGAATGTCGGAAGAATCGCCACCTCCATGCTTGGTGGGGATTCGCCCGTGATTGGGTTCAGGTTTTGCGGTGTGAAGAGACCTGCAGGTGCTACAATCCCCCTTGCGACCTCGATCTCTGTGGAATTACCAGAGGTCGGGGCTGCAAGGGGGGTTTTCATATGCCGGGCTTCCGCATTTGGCGCATAACTTCGTTAAAATCTGCGCGCCGCGCTCCGCGTACACGGTGTACGCATCGCTTGGTGCTCGATTTTGCCTCGTTCTGCATCCAAATGCGAAACCCCTAACGCTTTTATAAGCATGTTAAAACGCACACAAATAACCGTCATTCTTTTGGGATGGTTTTCCATGCTGATGCCTTGGGGTCGGTTTGCGGATCCGGATGCGTTTTATCATGCGCATATTTCGTGGTTGTTGTGGACGCGTGGGCCGCTTGAGGCATTCCCGTGGCTGGATCTCACCACGCTGGGCACCGCGTTTGCCGACCAGCATTTTTTATATCATGTGCTTCTTGCTCCGCTCGCGAGAGTGGTGGCGTGGGTGGCCCCGGGGCCGTTTGCGGAATTATGGGCGACGCAGTTTTTAGCCGTAGGGCTCGCAACAGCAACGGCGCTTGTGGCGTGGATGGCGCTTAAACGGATCGATCCTCCGCGTGCGTGGCTTTGGACAGCCTTCCTTTTAATCGTTTCTGGCTTTACCGGGCGCATGTTGCTAGGGAAGGCTTCACCGCTCGCGGTGGCAGCCTTTATCGGGGTAATCGCGAGTGTTGTCGGAGACGATGGTCACCGGTTTAAGCAAAACAGTCGGACATATGCCCATCGTGCCGCTGCGGAACTCGCCCCGCTTCGCGGGGCTCAGACAGTCCTCACGGCACGATGGGCATATGTCCGACTGTTTTGCTTAAACCTGCTCCGAGGTTTACCGTATGCAATCTTTCTTTTTGGATTTCTTTTCGCTCTCTCACATGGTGGATGGATCATTGCTCTGCTCGCCGCGGGGTTGATGCTGAGTACGGATATCATTCTTAATCGCGTGGGGCATAGTCTCTCCTGGAGGCGAGCGGTGACCCGTGCGCCTTGGCGATCGTCGTTAGGGCTCCTCGCTGGGATTGGTGTGGGGTTGTGCCTGCATCCGAATCGAGATGTACTGTTTTCTTTTTTGTGGACGCAGGTTATCACCGCAGGGATCGCACCTCCATCTGGCCTGGTGCAAGGGATGGAGTGGCGGCCGGCGAGCGTGTCGTCGCTCATCGCCACGCTTGCGCCACTGCTTTTGGCTCTTTTAGCCGGAGCCATGGGGATGCTCGCCACGCTGATGCGCAAACCACGCCAGGTGATGGTAGACGATTTGCGACGGTTGATTTTGCTGCTTATGCCCGTGGCACTCACACTGGCACTCACATTTAAAAGCCGCCGGTTTGTGGAATATCTTGCGCCCGCGCTCGCACTCGCGGTGGCCGCGTTGTGGCGCATGGTGGATTGGCCGGTGTTTCGTGCAGAGCTGCGAACGGTTACGGATGCTTGGCCTCGCATCCTGCGCCGCGCGGCGCTTCCGGTGGCGCTCATCGTGGCGGTGGTGATTCCGGTGCGTCACACCTGGCAAACGTGGATGGCGCTGCGTCGCAATGGAGATGCGTATGCATTCAACACATACCGCACCACCTTCGCGGCCATCTCTGCCCGCGCCAAACCGGGCGATCGGGTGTTCCACACGAGCTGGGACGAGTTCCCCCTGCTTTTTGCCGCCGACGACCGCCTGCGATACATCAGCGGCCTGGACCCGGCTTTTTTGCATGATGCAAACCCCGGGCTCTCCCGAGCCGTACGCGATCTCACGCTCGGGATCGCCACCAGCACGGCCTGGCAGGTGATTGTGGAGCAAACAGGCTCCCAATACGTGTTCACCACCCCCAAACGCCACCCGGCCTTTGACGCAGCCATTGCCGCAGACCCCCGTTTCCATGAACTCGCGAGAGATATGAACACCGCGGCGTATGAGATTATTAAGCCATAAAAGTGGCTTAATAAAGCTCTTTTTTATCGCCCTCCCCCTCCACCTCTCATTTTGACAACTTATATTGACAAACCCCCTGTTTTATGTTATGATTCCCCGTCATCTTCGTGCCCAATTCCGGGCTCGACGATGCGTATTTTCGACAACATCAGAGGTGTAAAAACCAACGAGTTGTTTTTGAGTTTGGAGAAAAAATAAAAATGGCGACACCACATAGAGCAGCAAAAAAAGGGGGTGCGCCGCACGACCCCCACAAGGATTTCGAGCTAAAAAAATCGGCCAAAGAGGCGGCTATGACCGCCTTCGGACGACAGGCAGCCGAAAGAGTCGTTGGGCTACTCAAACAACACGGCATCCTTCAAGCGGTTGGGGAGAAAGTTATCCCCTTCATCCAGGATCGTATTGGATCGTACAAGACAGGAGAGATCGATGTTTTTGTCGGTGCGCTGGAAACAGCCTTTACGATCGCTGGTGATTTTTTTGGATGGCCAAAACCGCTGACCGCCACTATCACAGAGCTCACGGATGAGCTTGGTGATGAAGGGAGAAAGCTCTCGGCACAAGAAACAGTGACTCCGGAGGATACCCGAAAAGCTCTCGATGCGACGAGTAAACGCATCGACCGTCGACTTGCACGTAAACAGACGTTCAACGGCGCATGGCTTCTCATCGCACCGGAAGAACAACACGTCCTCACCCAAAAGGTGGGGGAGTTCAATCAAGACCCGAGCCGTTGCAAGCGGCTCAACTTTTGGCGAGCGCAGTTGGGGTGGTCACCGAGATTGCTCGTATTACTCCAAAACTACCCGCTGCACGGATGGGAGATAATCCTCACGGAGTACCTCGGTCCATACGAAGAAAAGGTGGGTATTGATAAGGCGCTCGCTGGCACGAGTAAGCTTGTAACCGGGACACTTGAGGCTGTCCTTGCGGCGATCCAGGATCCAAAGCCCGGCGAAGTCGCCGGAAAAATCCGCACCCATGTCCATGATGTTACTAAAAAATTGGACGCGGGCGCGAAACAACAACTACGAGAGGGCGACGATCTCGAAGCCCTGTTCAACGAATAGGAGAGTGTGATGGAAAAAATCCTAAAAGAAATGATCGATCGTATTGTGGGGTATCTTGTTGCCCCACTCGCGATTATCTTTGCTGCCCGCGTGGATGCGCACCAGGCCTTTATGGCTGCGTTGCGCAGTGGCATGCGGCAAGGTCGCGTGGTCGCGTGGAATGCGCGACTAGAGATCACGAAGCTCCTGGCTAAGCCGACGGTGGCTATGTTGGGAGCGAGTGCCGGAGCGCTCGTGGTCGTTACTGGCCTCGGCCTTCTGGTGCGGCATGACAGCGCAGCAATGATCTGGTTTGCCGCAACGATGCTCGGCATGGCGCTCGTCAAAGGCATTTTCACTATTTGGCAGCGTCTCGCGATCCCCGTGCTTGCAAGAGATGCGCGAGGACGTATCCGGCGACGACCAACACACCGAATCGTGAATGGAAAGGCGCAGCCGAACCCTCGCGCAGGAGAACCGATCTACGCACGAACCTTCCGCCCTGGGCGGTGGTCACCGACGTGGACAGCGATCCTGATTACGGGGAGCTGGGCCATTGCGGGCACATTCTTCCTCATCCTGTCTGGATTGGAAGAAAGCAGCCTGTTCGGAGCCATGGCTGCAATGTGCTGGCTCGTGGCCGCAGGAACCGCGCGGGTGTACTGGGGGGTCTTCGCCAAGATTCTCCAGACGGTTGTGGGGGCAACGGAGGGTGGACTCACGTTCATCCAAGATCAGCTCGCCGTTATTGCCCCGGGGATCACCTGGAGCAATTTGCGGCAACGCCTCCTCCCAGTGGATTTAGTGAACCAGCAGGGCATCGCTCAAGGCGGTACGTCGCTAATCGTCTATCTGCTAGCATACGGCTTATTGATCGATCTCATATCCCTCCTCATCGGCCCCAACTGGCAGGGGCTGGTGGCCGGCCTCTCCATGGTCGGACTCATCCAGGTTGGGATGTTGATCGCCGTTCTCCTCAAGGCGGAACAGAGAGTCAAATGGCTCCGGGAGCGTTTCGCGGATAAGCTGGCGATCCTCATCGGTCCCATCGTCGTGGTTCTTGGCATCTGGAAGCACTTCGTGCCGACAGAGGTTAAAGAGCACGTCGGCTGGTGGGGTGAGATGCTAGGACGGTTCGGAACCGGAACGGTTGGGATTCAGGCGTCAGGCCCATGGAACAACATTGGCCTGATCGTGATCGGTGGCGTTGCGGCGCTCATTTTGATCGTCGGCAGTATCGTGGTAACCCATCACCATGGCACAGTGTCTCCCTGGATCGCCTGGTTCTGCGTCTTGTCTGGCATTGGGTTCTTGGTGATGGCTGTCTTCGGAGCAGCCCGGCTATCCGCAAACGTCGCAGAGGATAAAGTTATAGATTTGCCGCAGCGCAAGTTCGCTCCTGCGGCACCTCGCGGTGTGCAGGCGTACCAAGATGGTACGGCGGTGATCGTGTCGTGGACCCACACCGAAGGCGGTGTAGCTTGGTATGACGTTGAACGGCGAACGGCTCGGTCTTCATTCGTGAAGATCGGCACAGCGACCGCTGGCACGGCGGATTATCGCGATGCCACGGCGGCACCGGGAACGGACTACTACTACCGTGTGGTGGCGGTGGTAGACAGCTACTACCGTACCCCCTCGCTAGACGAAGCGAGGATCGTGACGGCGGTAGCTCCACCCGCCACAACCACCACCGCAACAGCATCCGCAACCGCATCGGTGGGGTCGCAAGATCCCAAAGATGAGCCCCCGCCTGAGCGCACCGCATCCGCGGCGACGGATGAGGAGGATGAGATCGGCGGCTTGGTGCCAGGGCTCGAGGCTCTGATCACCAAGTAAACCTCAACACGTCTCGCCGCTCAACCAGGTACTCCCTGGAAGAGCGGCGAGATATAACCATTAAAAAAGGAGAGTACGATGAAAATCGCTCTCATGATCATCTTGGCCGTCATTACGGCCTGCGGAGGTAGTCACGGTGTCCGCTCCACTGACACCCAGAGCCCGATTGGCTATTACGCCGACGGGGATGGCGTGTTGTTGGACGCCCCTCCGCCCTCTCTGTACGAGCGCTGCCTGGCGCGCGTACGGGGATACAATGCACCCCAGGCAGAAAACCGCTGCAACACCCTCATGGAAAGCATGCGAAAAAATAAAAACCCCGACCGGTACGGCTACGGCTGGTACCAATAGGAGAGAGACATGAAAGAAATAATTTTAATCCTCACGCTCTGTGTCATTGCGTGGGGATGCTCCCGGAAAACCGACACCATCGAAGTGAACACCCCCATGGGGTTCGGCTTCCAAACATGTGACGAGCAGTACGACCGAGGCTGCTACACAAAAATCGACATCCAGGTGGCGAAGGATCGGTGTCTCGCGGATCACCCCAGTGATCCGGCCTACTGCGACCGGAAGTTTGACGGTGTAAGCGCTGGTTACGGCTTCGCTGCTCCCAACCAAGTGATTACCGTGGCTCCACCGGGTCCAAACATTTTCACCGACGGGCCGGGTTCAGTCCGCGCCGACTACGCCAACGCCCCTCAACCAGTCGCTCATGCCAGAGGCCAAGATGCGGCCACGGCAAAAGCCATCGGTATTCTCGCGCGTCAGGCCAAGAAAACGGCCGAGGATGTGGGGAAGGTGAATAAAAAGGTCGACGCATTGGCCAAGCGCCTACCAACAGAGGAAGGAAAGTAAGATATGAAATACGTTGCTCTTTTGTTCATGCTTCTCGCTTCCGCGATGGCCTGCGCTCCCACAGCGCCCACTCGTTCAGCCGAAGAGCTCAAGCTGGAGCAAGACGTTCTGCTCCTGCGCAAGCAGGTTGCAGAGCTTCAAGCTTCTGCGGTAACGGAGCCGCCTCCCTCAAACGTCCCTTCGGAAGATCCCGAAGAGGCTTCTGAGGAAGAGGAAACGGCGGTGCCTAGCGGACCGCAATGCGGCCAGGTCGGCCCCTCCGTCGCATACGTAGATGCAAACCCCCTGCCACTCGACCAATGCAGAGGGAAGTGCGCCGCGGTGAGAAACACCACGGAGAACTGGATGACACTCCGAACCGCAGGGGGCATGCAAGTGCTCATCTGTGGGGGATACCGAGCGCTCCCCGCAGCGCCACCACACACCGTTCTTACGTGGATTAACCACGCAGGAACGCAACAATTCGTCGCCGAGTTCTGGAGTCAAGAACTCGACAACACCCTCACCAAGGTAGAGGAACGTCGCTTCTCCTCTACCTTCCCCTTCCGCGACGCAACGTTTGGCATGATCTGTACAGACAGAAATTGCTAACCCTAACTTCTAACGCCCGCTCCCAACGAGGATCCTCCTCTAAGGGACGGGCGTTTAAATTTGTACAGGCGTATCAAAAAACCTCCAGCGGATGCGGGAGGTTTTTCTTTTTATGAACGGTGATTAGGCCGTCACGTTGATGAGCGATCCCAATACGAAGCGGGAAATCGCGAATGCAGCCACGATGATGATGAGGCCGATGATGGAGTCGCGGATAATGCCCGTGGCTTTTTCCACCTGCTCGCCGTTTCCGCGAGCGGTCATCCACAGGAAGCCCGCGTACAGGATCAAGCCCAACAACACGATCCCAAGGAATCCGAGCACGATGTTGATGATATTACCGATCAACACTGGGAGTTCTGTGGTGCTGTTAATCCCTGCGCTGCTGCCCACCTGATCCACGCCGCGTTGAGCCTCTTGGAACGCCTGGGCATGCACAACAAGCGGGAGGAACAGTGCTCCGACGGATGCTCCTGCAGAACTCATGGTTGTAAGAAGTTTTTTCATACGAAAGTTAAATGGGTAACAAGAATGTTCGACCTTTACGGAGCGTGAATATTACTTGCCTCTTCTACAGACACGGCCGTTTGCCCTCCGCCTGCCCCGGCAAGTCGGCCGAGAACAAAACTGGTGATGGCATATGCCGAGCTCACGATCACAAGGCCAATAATGGCGTTGCGAATCATGTTCGTGGCCTTCTCCACCTGCTCTCCGTTTCCCTGGGAGGTCATCCACAGGAACCCGGCGTAGAGGAGGATAAGGAGCAGGGCGATCCCCGCAAGGGAAAGCACCACCGCAATCACATTTCCGATAATTTGCTCAAGCGGCTGCGAGCTGAACCCAGCCGGCTTACTCGCCGCGTCCACGCCCTTTTGCACGTTTTGAATAAATCCTCCTTGTGCTTGAGCCACAAACGGCACCCCTGCCAGGCAGAGGGCGATGGCCAGTACAGGAAGGAGATATCGCGACATACAAAATCACGTGAATGAGCTATATGGCCGTTTGCCCGCCTGTTACGCCACCAAGCGTGTTCAATACGAACGCCGCGATGGCATAAGACGCCGCAACGATCACGAGGCCAAGCACGGCATCACGGATGGTATTAAGAGCTTTTTTCGCCTGCTCCTCGTTCCCCTGCGACAGCATGTATTGCACGCCGCCGTAGATGATGAGGCCAAGGAATAATGCTCCGAACAACCCGAGAAGCCCCGAAACCAGCTGTCCCACAATCTGCGGGATGCACCCACCAGGCGCCGTAATACACGGCTGGTTTACCTGGTACCCGGCGCTTGTTCCCGCTTCCGACAATCCCGTTCCCTCGGCCGTGAACCCCCCTTGGGCAAGCACGGAACCGCCCGCCAGCAAGATCGTGATGGCGAGCGACGCCGTGGTGATCACAGCGAGGAAACGGGAATGACTCATGTCTTCTTCCTATGAACCCTGTGTTGCGTTAATCAATTGCGAGAGCACGAATCCGGTAATCGCCCATGCCGAAAGGATAATGGCCAAACCGATAATCCCCGAGAAGATGAGCTTGCGCGCTTCGCCCGTTTTTTCTTCGTTCCCTCCGGAAACCATATACTTGAATCCTCCGATGAGCACGATCACGACGGCGATAATCCCAAGGAATCCGAGTGCCACGTTAATAAGCCGAGCGGCCGTAGCGCGCACGTCTCCTCCACCAAGCACGATATCATCTTCGATCGCGTTTACCCCAAGCGTGTTGAGGTTAAGATCCTGTGCGAATACCGCCACAGGCGCGGCAAACGTTGCCACGAGAGCGAGTGAAGCCACGAACGCGGATGTCTTTTTTAAGATTGTTGTCATGTCATGCGTCACCTCCTTTCTATGGTTTAGATGCCTCCCAGTTTACCACATCTGGGCAAGAAAGGCGCGAGAAGCGTGTCAAACCACGGTGTGGATTAATCAAAACGTATCCCCACGGAACATCCTCCTGGCGATGCTGCGGAACTCGTCCGCTTCGCGGGACTCAAACAGTCCTCACATCGCCAGGAGGATGTTCCGTGGGTCTACGTTTTGATTATTTTGGAATCACCCCAATGATCGTTGCCACAATCATATAGGCCAATAAAATAATGGCGATGCCGGAGGAGGCGGCTAAAATCCGGTTCATCCCGGCGCGGGTGCGTTCTTCGTCTCCTCGCGCGGTCATCCATTCCACGCCGCCCCACAATAGATACAGCATGAATAACGCTCCGGCCGCAGTGCCGAACCAGGCAATCACGCGCCCGATCACCGCCGAGGCAGAGATCACACCGAGAGGGTTTATCACCGCAACGGGAACAGACTCTGTTGCAGCCGCGCCCTCTCCTGCCGCATCTCCACCAAGGGGGGTGGCGGGTTCTGTGGGTAACATCGAGGCTCCGCCTTCTTCAGCATAACAACAAACCTCTCCTTCCGCACAAAGCGTGGAACGGAGCACGAGCGTTGTACGGGATCCTCCTGAGCATTCTGCTACGGGCACGCAGCCGCCAACCCCCAAGGATCGTGTACGCACCTCCGTGGCGCACGCATCGTCTGCCGATGACTCTTGGGCGAACACTGCCCATGGCGCGCCCCCCAATATGAGCACCGCAAAGAGGGAGAGAAAAAATCGAGAGATCATAAAAAGATTAGCTCGGATTCGCCAAAATAGATTCGATAATGGCCGAGGTAAAGAGATAGGCACCAAAAATCAAAATGAGTCCGATCGTGGCGTTTAACAAGATCTGTTGCGCCATTTTTACTTTGCTCATTTCTCCGCCCGATAAAATCCACATAATGCCGCCGTAAACAAACATGAGGAGCGCTACGGATCCGGCCACGCCTGAAAATGCCCGGATCGCTCCTCCAGCCAGGCGAGGAAACGACACGTTCCCTAATGGATCAGGCAACACCACGCGCTGTGCTGGACCGGTGCCTGCCGACGCCGATCCTGCACCCGCGGCTGCGCCAACCTGCGAAGGATCGCACGAAAAAACAGAAACGCCACGATGTGGACAGTTATTCGATCCGTCATCGCAATTTGTATGCTCTTCGATCACCGCAACATATGATTTGCCGTCGGCAGTAAAGGCCACCTGCGTGCCATAGGAACTGTTCCCGTTCCCGGCAAGAATCCGGGTGGACTCCCCTACGATCGCTGGCGTAACGGCGCTATTTGAAATCCGACACAGCGGAGAGCAGATGGTGCTCGAAATACAGTTCCCCGGTGCCGGAGGGGGTGTAGCACCTCCCGCACCGCTCCCCTCCCCACCCCCCACGGCGCCACAACAAAGATTTACCGTGGGATTCTCCGGGGTGTTATTGGGGCATGTTGCTGTAACACCAAACGGCGCGGCACTTCCGTCGCACGTAGCCGAACCACTACAGGCGGCCGGGGAATGCCCGCGAATTTCTCCCATACTCACGCACGCATCGTTATGCCGTCGCGCCCAACATTCAGAACCGGGGCAACCGTTATCTGTGACTCCCGGGACTTCTAAAAGAAACTCGTCGGCCGAAAAATAATCCGCCCCGGGCATGCTTGTTGCACAATGACCCAGCGTGCCGAGATGTGTTTGCACGAGCGTTTCACAGGCGTCTTCCTGCTGCGCCGACGCTTCGTGTACAAATAACCCACCTCCCAGGCACAGGAGAGGGATGAGCAGCAGGCGGGCGAAGGAGCGGCGCAAGATCATATGTTATGGAGCCAGTGGGCAGCACTGACGATTGGCCGGGCCCACGCACTTATCTGCAGCACAGCCGCGCGCGCTCATCTCTTTAGAGATTGCGGCGGCATCGGTTTCAACCACCGGGAGAGAGATGCAGGAGAATGAGGCGGTTTGTGTATCGTCGCCGCACGTATCCTTTTGGGTGGTTCCCTGTTGCACCGAGGCTTCGATGAGGGCCGACTGCACAAATCGGATAAACACGAAGGCGCTCATCATAAGCGCCATGGCGAGCGTTGCCTTAATGATCATCTCCTTGGCTTCGGCGCTGCGCTTGCTCGTGCCAGCCGTGAGGTATTTAAACCCGCCCCACACAAAGATTCCTAAGAAAACGGCGCCGGAAATCTGAATGAGGAAGTTTGCGAACTGCGCACCCGTAAACACCACCTCATTTAATCCACAATTCCCCGTTTGAATACAGGCGGGGAGCACCAGGCCAAACGGAGCGGCTTCCACCGGAGCCGCCGCGCCGGCCGCAGCGGCTGCCCCAAGAGCAAGCCCCGTTCCCGGCACACAGCATTGCGTTACCGTTCCGGGTGCATCTTGCAATGAAGGGATCGTTCCCTCGCACCCCTGCGGCACGCACGCCGTCCCAATCGCGGGGTTCGAAGATTCCACCACCTGGCAGGTGAGTGCCGATTCTTCCACGCCTTGATTCCCCCACAAAATATTGTCGATCGCTGCCCCGGCGCCGAGCCCACGCGCGCGGATTCCGCATGCCGCGCTCCCTAACTGAGCATCTACCAACCCGGCATCAACGCAGACCTTTAGTGAACGATCACACTTTTTTCCGGTGGCGCAGTCGGCATCGGCTTTACACGTATCGTCGAGGGCGGCGCTACAACAAATGTATCCGGGGAAGCACTCATTATTTACATCCAGAATGCCACCGCTCTCCGTGGGAGTAATTTTACACGCACCGGCACGCATGGCGGCCGTAAGGAGATCGTCGCGCGGCTGCCCTGGAGAGGCGGCCTCTAATGAAACAAACACTTCGCCCGTGGAGCGACACACGAGCTGCGGGGCACAGGGAATCCCCTCCGCTTTACGCTGGGCAACATCCTCTTGAAACGTACCGGTGCGCCCCTCCGCCGCCAGCTCTACGGCGATCGCGGGCTTGTCGCAACACACCTGCGCCGGAGAGGTGCAGCGTTTAATCGGTGCGCTGGCAACAAGATCTCCGTTGGCATCCTGCACCATCTGAATAAGCGGCGAGGTGAGGCAGCGTGCACCTGAAGCTCCCTGATACTGCGTGGGGTCACCATACTGGCTCTCGATGCTCCGCAATTGTTGAGATGTTTCTCCCACAAGAGCCCCGGCATTAAAAAATTGAGAACGTGGAAGGTCTGTTTGATCGATACACCCGAAATCTGAAAAAACAGAGTTCGATCCTTGATCCAGCAACACATCTGAAGCACACCCCCCGCCTCCCACGCCCGGATCGGGCGCTACACAACAACCATACGACGGATTGATACATCGGCTGGTGGCCGAGGGAAGAATTGATTCAGGGGTGCACCGTGCTGGCACCGCGCGTTCTGCCGGGCTCGCGTATCGGCAACGACGCTCTGTGGCCGACGGATCACAAATAGGATTTTGCACACATTGCCCCTGCACGCAGGTGCGGGTGCGATCCAAGCTGCAATCGCTATCCACCAAACACCCCGCGAACACGGTTCCGCCCTGGCAGCATCGCTCCCCCGCGTCGACACAAAGGCCGTCACCATCAAAACAAACATTCGCAGGGTTCTTTCCTGCCGAGCGCACATCGTCTTCGTCTTGGCAGGTATAGCTCCGAGCGGGGAGCATGGGATCCTGGCCAATCGGAGGCGTTTTTGTGCCGCATAAATCACGCTTTTTCTTTAAACACACGTAGCCGTTCGAGGGCACGGCGCCAAAGGCGTTCTCACCGTTTGGCCCTGGATCAAACCCCTCATACGTAGGAAGGCCGCCATAGCGCAAGCCATACTGATAGCAAATGCCATCCGTCCCTACCGCCTTGGGATACGGCGGGCCGGGGTGCTCCGTATTCATTACTGTGCGCCATGCCTGGATCGTAAATGTTCCGAGATAGTCTTTCCCCACTTTACCGAACTGAGGGCGTGATTTGTGATAGGTGTTTGGATCTTCTCCGCCCTCAATCGGGCCGCATGTACCACCCGCCGCAACTCCCCCAAAGGAAGCGCATTCGATATTCGCATTTTTGGGGGTAAGCGGCACCACGCAGGTGGGTTCACGTCCTTCAAATTTTTCTACGGACCAGGGTTGTGGGTTCTGCGCCGTTTGCATCACACACGACACCCCTTCGTACACGTTAAACGGCGGCACGCGACAATCGGCATCCCCACGTGGCCCAGGCACGCACCGAACATCCACGAGCTGCGCGGCTTGCACCTCCCCCGTTCCACCGCAGAGCGCGGCGCAATCTCCACCGCATTCGGTGCGCGTGGCAGAGAGGCTCGTGAAAGCAGATTCGGGATCGTCGATGCAGGTGCACGCGCAGGCATTTTTTGCAGAAACGGGTGCAGCCCCCATCACAAACAGCCACCCCACGGCAGCGAGCGTCAGCGCAAAAAGGGCGGAACGCCTCATACGTTAATGAAAGGATAGCATTTTTTCTGTGCGGTGACGATGTTGAGCCATTTACTAAAACAATATCCGTTCGCACAAGTATACCCTCCTGGCGGCGTGAGGACTGTTTGAGTCCCGCGAAGCGGACGAGTTCCGCAGCGTCGCCAGGAGGGTATACTTGTGCGAACGGATATTGTTTTAGTAAATGGCCTGCTCAACTTTTTCCTGCGCTTGCCGAAGATATTCCATCAGTTTATCGGCGCTCTCGGCGGCCGGAGCCTTTTCGAGCATCTCGATGAGTGCACGCTCCGCGGCACGTGGATCAACGCCACGGAACCAGGATCGCGCGGTGAGTACCTGCGTGGCAAATACGCCGATTTCTTCATCTTCATACTGATCTGATAGCAGCGCCTTGCGCGCGGCCGGATGTTTGGCGTAATCCAGATAAGTTTTTACGTTTTCTCGAGAGGTCATTTCATTCACCAATAACCATGACAAATCCGGGGATTTGGTCTTTTTTGCCACGGTCCAGTTCCAATAATTGGCAAAGTTCACCTCTTCATTGCCCGCGATTTGCGGGAGCGGGGCAATGCCCATGTTTAACCGCGGAGCTCGTGCCCGAATAAGCGGAAGATGGTACTGATATCCCACAAAAAAGGCCGATGTCCCCTGCATAAACGCCTCAAGCGAGTTCGGCTGTTCCGCGTTCCAGGTGTATACCTCCTTTGCGGGGTTCGCGAAGTCGGAATAAAAACGAAGCGCCTGCAACCCCGGAGCCTCTACACGTCCGCCTTGAGCGGTGCGCGGAACCTGCGTAAAGGTGGGGTCGCCATCTTCGTTCGTCATCTCCGTACGGTTTTGCATCATGAGCACCGCGATGATGTCTGCGGCACGCTCCACATTCATCCCTAGTCCCAACCCAGCCCCCGCGCGCAAAATCGCGCCGTCTTGGCCATATCGTACCAACCGTTTTACCTGTGCCTGGAATTCATCCCATGTTTCGGGCGGCGTGGGAATCCCGGCGGCGTTCAGCAACCCTTTATTATAATAGAGCGCCAACGTATCGATGCTCGATGGCAACCCCAACACACGCTCTTCCATCACCCGTTGATCGGGGGTGGTAGAAACGTCCACCTCGCGAATAACATCCTTGGCCACAACCTCGGGGAACTCATCCCGCACGGCGCGAGGAGATGGGGTGCGCACCGTCTGCACCTCGATCGTAACGCTTTGGCCACCCACCCCACCGCCACTCGCCACCTGCAACGCGTGCGTCACAGTGGGCGGAGCGGGCGTGATTTTTGGCAGATATTTATCTGTCCAGGTGTTATGGATCAAATACACATCCGGCCCTCGATCTTCGGCAAACGCATTCAGCAACGCCTCTTCATACTCTTCTAACCGAAATCGCTTGAACTGAATCTCCACATACGGGTGCCCTTTGCGAAACTGATCAAAGAGCGATTGATAGGCATCAATATCATCCCCCACCCCCCACACCGCGATAATCACCCGCTGCGAAAGCGCTCGTGCCTGCGGGCTCGGCCCCTTTGTGCAGCCCTGGCCAACAAAAACAAGAACGAGTGCCAGGATTAAAAAACGTTTAAAAGAGAACATATGGAAAGAGTATACCTGTTGAGGCGCGTAGGCGTAAGGAGGGGCGAAAATTTTTGCAAAGTGAGGTACAGCTTTTAGACCGTTCGCAATAATGCCAAGCGCTCAAAGCGCTTATTCCTGAGCGTCACACCGCTAGGGTCCCGCCCAGCGTAGCGCCACCGTGGCGCGTAGCGTGGGCGGGTTTGCGGTGTGACCCCCACCGCGCCAGCATCTGCGAACGGTCTAAAAGCTGTACCTCACTTTGCAAAAATCTTCGCCCCTCCTTACGCACCCTTAACCCATGACGCCTCAACAGGTATACTCCCTCTGATATGCCAAAACCCGTTCGAAAAGTGATTATCCCCGTTGCCGGTTTCGGCACGCGATTTTTGCCGGCCACAAAAGCCATGCCAAAAGAGATGCTGCCAATCATCGACACCCCGGTGATTCAGTTCTTAGTGGAAGAAGCCGTGGCAAGCGGCATCACTGACGTGATCCTGGTAACCTCTGGAACGAAACGCGCCGTGGAAGATCATTTTGATGAAAACGAAACGCTCGAGCAGTGGCTCCGACACACCAAAAAATTGGATGTTCTTAAAATGATTCAACGAATCGGGAAGCTGGCAAACTTTGTGTATGTACGGCAAAAGGGGCCGTATGGCAACGCCACGCCGGTGCTCAACTGCCGCCATCTCATCGGCGATGAACCCTTTGCGGTGCTTTGGGGCGATGAAGTATTCGATAGCAAGGTGCCGCGTTTAAAGCAGATGATGAAAACCTTTGAGCGGTATGGCGACCCGGTGCTCGCCGCGATTCCGATCGATGCCGAGGGAACCAAACGCTATGGCGTGGTAGACCCTGCGGCAGAAGTAAGCCCGGGCGTGTATCAGGTAAAAAAACTGATTGAAAAACCGGGGCCGGAAAAAGCCCCTTCTCGTATCGGTTCCGTAGGAGGCTATATCCTCACCCCGGATATTTTTGAAAACCTTACAAAATTAAAACCCGGCCATGGGGGCGAATTTGTGCTTCTCGATGCGATTCACGATCTCATGAAAAAACGGCCGGTATACGCCCATGTGCTCGATGGCGAATGGCTCGACACCGGCTCCAAAATCGGCTGGCTCCGCGCAAACCTCAAGATGGCTCTTAAACGGCCGGAGATGAAAGACGAGGTGAAGAAGATGATGAAAGAATTGATGAGATAACGCTCTCTAAGCGCCCGTTTTAAAATAACACACGTCTCCATCCTTCATGACGTAGTCTTTTCCCTCTGTACGTGTGAGCGCCTTTTCACGGCAGCTGACCTCGCCATACTGCACGTAGTCCTGCCAATTGGTTACGTCTACACGGATAAATTGCTTTTCAAAATCGGTGTGAATCACACCAGCGGCTTGCGGGGCTTTTGTGCCAACCGTCACGGTCCAGGCACGCGATTCCATTTCGCCACTCGTGAGGAAGGTTACCAACCCAAGCAGGGTATAGGACGCTTTGATCAGGCGGTCTAAACCCGATTCTTCCTGGCCGAGCGATCCGAGATATTCTTTTTTGTCTGCCTCGTCCATGCTTGCAAGCTCGGACTCCATTTTTACGCATACCGGTACAACCAACTGCCCCGCTGCCTCGAGCGTCGCCACCGATGGCTTCCAAGAACCGTCCTGAATCTGACTCTCGCTCACATTCACCACGTAAAGCATCGGCTTCATCGTGAGGAGCTGAAGCTGCTTCAACTCTTTCCGTTCATCATCTGTCCATTCCAGCGTGCGAAGCGCCGTTCCCTGCTCAAGAGCCGCAATGGCCTTGCCGATCCCGGCAACCAGCGCCTCCAACTCTTTCGTTTTCCCGCTTTTAAGCTGTCGCTCGGCGGAATCCTTGCGCTTCATCACCACATCCAAATCTGCGAGCGCAAGCTCTACGCCGATGGTTTCGGCATCGCGCACCGGATTGAGCGCCCCATCCACATGAATCACATTTTCATCTTCAAACGCGCGAACAACCTGGGCGATGGCATCGCACTCGCGAATATGCGACAAAAATTTATTCCCAAGCCCCTGCCCCTCGGCCGCCCCCTTTACCAACCCCGCGATATCAACGAATTCAATCGTGGTGGGGACGATTTTTTTACTATTGGAGGCTTGAGCCAGCTTGGCCAAGCGCTCGTCGGGCACCTCCACCACGCCCACATTGGGATCGATCGTACAAAACGGGAAGTTGGCGCAATCCACCGCTTTTTTGGTGATCGCCGAAAATAGCGTGGATTTCCCCACATTTGGCAGCCCGACAATACCGACTTGGAGGGACATAGTGGGGCGATCGTACGGGAAAATGAGAGGGTGGTCAATTCCTCTCTTGTTTAGAAAATAAGCGTGGCATAGGGCTTCCGGAACGTGAGCGCCGTTCGAAGCCCAAGCTGCCCCGTTGCGAAGCGTGTCCGGCATCCCGCTCCGAGCGGGGATGCAAGGACGTTTCTCGCGAGAACATCGCGAGCGTG
>JBDKJL010000031.1:0-14867 GCA_039796615.1 Candidatus Parcubacteria bacterium | reverse complement strand
GCATGCCGCAAAGAGTTCCGGGCGGTGCGCGACCACCCTTCACCCCGCCTGCGGGGATGCTTGCGAGTATCCAGCTCGCTGCCGATCAGCAACGCGACCGTCGGCAAATCTCAAACGATCTTGGAGATGACCGCTCCTCCGAAAGCTCTTACAGCTCTTCCGAAGAGCCGACGTTACTAGAACTCCCTACCAGGTCGTACACGCTTCCCCGGAAACCGACGGAACAGGAAAACGAAGCCGCGCGGCAACGCCAGCTTCGACGCACGCAAGAGAGCCTGTCCCCTACGACCACCCGTGAAGCCGACGGATCCCCAGATACCGAAACGAACGAAGCGTCCTCACGATCTACTGGCGGCAAGCAAGGACGCGTTGAACAGACGTGGGAACGGCTGCAGCAGGCCATTCGGCAGCAAGAACTCGCTGCTAAAATAAATCAAGAACGCGCCCTCGAAACGCGCACCGCCGAAATCAGCAGCGCGGCCGATGAGGCAAGCGGCTCTGTCGCTTCAAATGCGCAAGGCGTACAGCGCCTGCAAAGGATGTGGCGCGCTCTTTCGGTCGCAGAGGCGATGTCGGGCTGGGGAATTTTTCTGCTCGTGATCCAACTCAATTTGCAGGTGATCAATCATTATTTTTATAAATCCAAAGCAATCCCGCCTGCCTCTCCTGTAGAAATTATCGGCTGCGCGTGCCTAGACGCCGCCGCCTGCGCGGCGCAATTCTTTTGTTGCTTTGTCTATCTGTGGCCGATGGTATTTGTGGTATGGGCACTGGAACACAAATGGGAGGCCTTCACCGGCCTTTTCGGCACCCTTTTTAAGGGAATCTTTTAAACATCACCCCTTGTAAAGAGGCGCCCTCAACGATCTCTGCTTTTAAAAAACGCATGTAAGAGGCATTCCTTTATTTATGGGCGAGAGCTGTTTTTTCTGCCCCTCCCTTACGGAACAACCTCGCAGCCCATAAATAAAGGAATGCCTCTTACATGCGTTTTTTAAAAGCAGAGATCGTTGAGGCAAACGCCTAAAAAAGTGCTATAATAAAGATGTCTATGGATGATCGTTTAAAACGTGCACTCATCGCGGTTCTTTTCCTAGTTGCCGTGGCTGGGATCGGATTTGTGTTGTACCTCGTTTTTTTTAAAAAACTTCTTTCACCACCCGCAACGCCGAGCACCCCACCCGTCACAACCGGCGGCGGAACGGGCACGCTTCCCGGTGCCGGATCCGGCGTGATTATTCCCTCTACTCCAGGTACGGCTCCGGGAACATTACCAACGGCGGGGACTCCCGGCACAGGCGCTGCGCCATCTCCATCTGAAGTCGTTCCACAAACCGCCTTACTGAATGATGGCGTTACACAGTATGTGAGTGCCAGTACGGATGGCCGCGGCGCGCGCTACTATAACCCCACGGATGGGTTGTTCTATCGGATCGGCCCGGATGGCGTGGCGATCGCCATGAGTGATACTACCTTCCCCAATGTAGAGGGCGTTTCCTGGGGTAAAGCATCGGATCAAGCGATTCTTTCGTTCCCCGATGGGAGTAACGTGCATTTTGATTTCCGTACCAACACCCAATCCACACTCCCGGCGCATTGGGAGGATTTTGATTTTTCGGGTGACGATCGCCAACTCGTGGCAAAAAGCCTCGCGCTCTCCCCCGGTTCTCGCTATCTTGTGGTGAGCAACCCGGATGGTTCAAATCCCAAGGCAATTGAACCGCTCGGTAATAACGCCGGAAAAACGTTCCCGGTGTGGACACCGAATAATCAGATCATCGCGTATGCAGAAGTGGGCGAAGCGCGAGGGTTTGATCGGCAAGAAATCATCCTCGTGGGGCAAAATCAAGAAAATTTCCGCGCGCTGCAAGTGGAGGGGCGCGGATTCCTTCCAAAGTGGTCCCCCGACGGGCGCACGGTGCTCTACAGTGTGTGGAATGCGGCGGGCAGCTACCGCCCAGAGCTGTGGGTGTCTGGTGGCGATCCAGATGGGGTGAACCGCGACCGCGCAAAACTCGATCTGTTCACCTGGGCAGATAAGTGTGTGTGGGCCGACAACGTCACGCTCTACTGCGCGGTGCCAGACAGCCTCCCCACCGGAGCCGGGCTGCAACCAGACTTATTCCGCACCCTGCCGGACACACTGTATAAGATCGACCTCCGCACAGGCGCCAAATCAACGCTCGGAAAACCGGCCGGTGGGCGTGCCGCACGAAACCTGGTGATTACCGACGATAAACGTCACATCCTGTTTACCGATGCACAAACCGGGCAACTCTACGATTTCCGTATCCCCTAACCCATGGATCGCCAACGCCTCGCCTTCCTTATCGTATTCGCCGTCATTTTTGTGGGCATGTGTACATTGTTGGGCGCGCGCATGTGGGATGATTTCAACACACGATTCCGCACCGGCGAGGCCGTACCGTTGCGAGTATTGCCCGACGAACTCCTTAGCCCTGGAGAGGTGATCCCCGACGGCCCACCGCAACTCCCAGAACTCCGCCCCGAAGATCCGCTCCTCGCGGGCTCGGCCTCGAGCAGCGTTACGCTGGTGGTGTTTGGAGATTTTGCCTGCCCTCAATGCCGCGAACAGGCTCAGGAAACAACCGAAGCGCTTCGCCTGGTGGGATCAACGGGATCCGTGCGTGTGATTTGGCGCGACTTCCCGCTCATCAACCAACATCCGCGCGCCATGGCCGCGGCCACGGTGGCTGCCTGTGCCGGACGGCAGGGAAAATTCCGGCAGATGCACGATGCGCTCTTTTTTGAGGCCACGGATTTATCGGATACAGAGTTCTTGAGTTTTGCCTCTCGCCTGCGCTTGGATACCAACGCCTTCCTGATCTGTTTACGCGATCCGGCCATCCCGTTCCGGTTGCAGCGCGATATCGAAACGGCGCGCACGCACGCCATCACCGCCGTGCCCACGTTATTTATTGATGGACGACCACTCACCGGCGTGATCAACGCCAGCACACTCGCCACGCTCCTCACCGACGCCCTCACCGCGCGTTAACGCCGCCCACCCCATGCGCGCTCTTCTTGCCACCGCTCTCCTGGCCTTGCTCCTGCCGATCGCGATGCCGGCTCACGCCGCCACGATCTGTTGCCTGTGTAAAAAAACGGGTGAAACGGAAAAATCCTGTCTCACCGCGCCACAGCGAACAGAAACAACGGTTGATCCGGTATCGCGCACCACCCTTGCTATTCCCAAAACGGAATCGTGTGGGAGTGAATGGCTCCAAGCGCACGACCTCAAGGCAGACACCTGGACATGTGACGCCGGGTTACTATCGGAATCTCAATGTAAACCCGTTGCAGAAAACGGCGTGTGCCAAGCCGGGCCCTTGAGCGTTGAGGACGCCAAACGAACGGGAGAGGCGATCGTTAAACCCACTACCACCGAAAAACGGATTCCCGCCATTCTCCCCAATCTCAACGTGCAAATCCCCGGTTTTGCGTTTACCGGAGCCGACAGCGTTACCAAAGATACCTCGTCGCTCCTGGCGCAATACGTGGCCGGCGTGTATCGATATGCGCTCTCCATCTCTGCCGTTGTTGCAACCATCATGTTCGTGCACGGCGCGTTTCAGTATCTGCTTGGTTCTGCGCTCAAAAGCATCGCGAGTGGCAAAGAGATCATGATGGATGCCGTGATGGGGCTTCTTTTAGTATTTAGTGCCACCTTTATTCTGCGCACCGTAAACCCGGACACCCTCACGCTGAAAGCACTCCATATCCAAGGCGTGGTGCCGGGCCCATTCCAGGTGCAGCGGCAACAGGCGGCAAACGCCATCAGCATGGAAGGATGCGCCCCCAATCCTGGTGCCAGCATCCCATCGATGCCCATGACCTGCTCCAAGGCCACGGTGACCGGTGAAATGCGCACGCAAGCCCTGGCCGTACAACAGGAAACGGGCGTGCCAGCCTATCTCCTGCTTGCTATTTACGGGAATGAAACGGGATACAGCGATAAAGCGTGCCCGAACAATAACTGCGGCGGGATTAAATGCACGCCGCCCGGTGGCGGGCCTGGCTGGGTGCCTCTTGGGCAAACCTTGGAATGCGGTGCCAACTGCGCCCTTCTGCAAACCAAAGAAGATTTTCACGATGGCCGCGGCCAGATTCCGGTGATGGCCTGTTTTAAAAAATTTGCCGATGCAAAGCCGGGAGAAAAATATAAATCCCGTCTTGAAAAAATTGCCAACGTGCTCGCCGGCAAGCACTACAACAGCGCGGATTCATCCTGGAAGGACTATCAGGGGAATCCCGACTGTGCGGCGAGCTACATCCAAAAGCGCGGCTACGCCACGGCCACCAAGTACGCCGACCTGTTGCGCTCAAACATCCGCGATCACTGCCTCGTGCCGTAGCGCCCTATGTCGCCCCGCATCCAGCTTACTCCACTCATCACTCCACTGCTCGTTGTGGCCGTTTTTTTCATCGCACACCCAGCGCATGCCGCCACCACAAATTGCCTTTGCCAAGATCCTAACGGAGGGCCACAAACCTGCCTTCAAATCGACGCTCAAACGCTCACCGGTGGACAACGGATGAACGGTGCTTGTGCACGATTCCCCTCTGTGGCCAGTAGCACGTATGCTACATGGACATGCGCTCCAAACCCCGCATCCAACGAGGCCTGTGAAGCCGCCGAAAAAGCCAGAGAGCCCGTTGCTCCCACCGTAGAGGAAACGATTTTTCCTGAATTAAACGTCCCGATCCCCGGCCTTACGTTTACTCAACCAGATGCCACGGGTGGCAACTCTTTCCTTGCACAATACGTGGCGGCCATTTATCGATACGCTTTTTCTATCACCGCCATCGTTACCACCGTAATGTTTGTGTACGGCGCGTTCATGTACCTCCTCGGCTCAACATTCCACAGCCTCACCTCTGGCAAAGAAATCATGAAAGATGCCGTGCTGGGAATGCTCCTGGTATTCGGCGCGGCGTTTATTGTGCGCACCGTAAACCCCGGGATTGTGGAATTGCGCACCGTGGCCATGCTACGCATCGAAACCACGCCGTTCACGCTTGTGACAACGGGGGGTGATAGTAACTATGCACTCGCCCGAAACATCGAACAGTACACGCCCCCAAACGTCCTTTGCCCAAAAACCGGTGGCCCAGAAGCGCTCCAGCGCATCGTGGCCTCCATGCAAGGGAAGGTAACCTATCGTTTTGGAGGCAAGGGCGGCCCGCCACCATATCTCGAAAATCAGTCTCCGTTGGCGGGAACCATGCAGTTCAACAATTACTGCCCCGAGGGGACACTGTGTTTAGACTGCTCCGGTTTTATCCACTACGTGCTCCGTTGTGCCGGACTTTCATCCCCACGCGGCGGTGGAACGGCGAGCATCTTTCAGGGCGCAGAAACGGTTACAACATTTGATGCGTCAGGTGCGAGCGTAAACAACATCCCTCTCAATGCAGGAGATCTCGTGGGCTGGAGAAAGAGCGGTGCTGGCCACATCTTCCTCTATCTCGGCGGCGGGCTCGTGGCAGACGCCAAAGCGGGCATGGCAGGGCGTCAACCTGGAGCCAACCCCCGCGTACAAAAGCTCTCCGACGCCCTGATGAAAAATTTCACGCATGTTGTGCGACTGACACGATAACGTACTCTAGAGTTCGCAAGGGTTTCTTTTGTGCAAAGTAGCCCCATAGCCTTTTCGGGGCGTGAGGACTGTTTGACGACGAGCGAAGCGAGGCGGAGTTCCGCAGCGCCCCAAAAAGGCTATGGGGCTACTTTGCACAAAAGAAACCCTTGCCCCTCACCCTCCCGCCCCTTACGATACGGGCATGACCAAACCCGCCGCCTTCCATTGCACCTCTTGCGGAGCACAATTTTTACGCTGGACCGGGCGCTGCACCGAATGCGGCAAATGGAGCACGGTCGCCGAAGGCGCGGGAGCAGAATCGGCACCCACCGGACGGCGCGAGATATCGGCAGCTCCCGCCGGGAAAGTCGCATCGTTCGCCTCGCTGGCCGACGCCTCTGCCGCGCCCACGCGCACGAGTGGCCATGCCGAATTAGATCGTGTACTCGGTGGTGGCTTTGTAGCCGGGAGCGTTACGCTCCTCGGTGGTGAACCCGGAATCGGCAAAAGCACACTTCTGGCACAATGCGCTGTAACGCTCGCCGCGAGTGGAAAGCGCGTGCTGTACGTAACCGGTGAAGAGTCTCCCGCGCAGGTGGCGCTGCGGCTCAAGCGTCTCTCAGCAACACTTCCAAATGAACTGGCGTTTTTAGATGCCACAGACGCGGCCACCATCGCGGCCACCCTCCGTGAAACAACGCCCGATCTCATGATCGTGGATTCCATCCAAGCGCTTCGTTCCGCCGAAGCCACAGGCGAAGCCGGATCCACCAACCAGGTGCGTGCATGCGGAGCCATCGTGGCCGAAGCCGCAAAGTCGTGCAACATTCCGGTGGTGCTCGTGGGCCAGGTCACAAAGGACGGCGACTTAGCGGGGCCACGACTCCTCGAGCACCTGGTAGATACCGTGCTCATGCTCGAAGGTGACCGTGATCACCGATTCCGCATTCTCCGCGCGCTCAAGCATCGATTTGGCCCCACCGACGACGTGGCCGTGCTCGCCATGAGCGAGGCCGGGCTCTCGGCGGTGGAAGACCCCTCTGCAGAGCTGTTACGCGACAGACCCGTACGTATTCCCGGCTCTGTGGTGGCCTGCCTCATGGAAGGGCACCGGCCGATGCTCATGGAACTGCAGGCGCTCGTGCACCACGCCGGATACGGCACGCCCGTACGCCGCGCCACCGGATTTGATGCAAGCCGCCTGGGCGTGCTCATTGCCGTGCTCGTACGCCGCGCAAATGTGAAACTCCAAGATCGCGACGTGTACGCCAACGCCGCCGGTGGCCTGCGCGCCGACGAACCCGCCGCAGACCTCGGCATGTGCCTGGCCATTGCCAGTGCCGTAAGCGACATCCCCTTAGACCGCCAAACCGCCGCCTTCGGCGAAATCGGCCTAGGCGGCGAACTCCGCCCCGTGCCCTTCCCCGACCTCCGCGCAAAAGAAGCCGCCCGCCACGGCTTCACCACCCTCCTCGTGCCCAAAGGCTCCGGCATCAAGGCGCTTTCAGGGCTTGTGATCTTAGAGGTCGCGACGTTACGCGAGGCGATTGGAAAGGCGTTGGGGCAATGATTGTGAAGGAATTCGAGGAATTCAAGCCAGCAGACTTGACAAAATTCCCTATTTCTATTAGCGTTTTCTGCGGAAACTCGCCCGGGATCATATGATATGTGCTGGCCGTGGCACTGTCATAGAGATCACTACGTCCACATCCCTCAAAGAGGCGATAAGCGAGTCTACATCATGGCCACCCTCTGACCCGGATTCCTGCGAAAGCATGGTCCGGGTCATTTTCATTCCCCATGATCCGACTTCCGCATTTCTTCCACCTTTGCCGCTAATACGGGCATGGATGCAAGATGCGGGTCTCTCTCCAACATCTTCGCTGCCGCATCGCGCGCCTGGGTCATGAGCGCGATGTCGGTAAAGCGCGCGGCGCGGAAGAGGGTGCGACCAGATTGTTGAGTGCCGGTAAGATTGCCTGTGCCACGACGTTTTAAATCTTCTTCGGCGATGACGAATCCATCGTTTGTTTTTGTGAGAACGGCCAGGCGCGATTGAGCAAGCGGATCGTCGGTATCTGTGAGTAAAAAACAGGACGACGCGTGGTCGCTGCGACCCACACGACCACGGAGTTGGTGCAGTTGCGCCAAACCAAATCGATCCGCACCCTCGATCAACATCACGGTCGCTTCCGGAACATCAACACCGACTTCCACGACGGTGGTGGCCACAAGCACATCCAATAATCCCTCTGCGAAGGTTTTCATCACCCCTTCTTTGTCCGCATTTGAGAGCTTGCCGTGCAGCATGCCGATACGAAGTCCTTTGAGGGGACCGGACGCTAAGCGTTTCGACTCGTCTGTCACCGAACTCACGCCGAGTGTGTCGGATGTGTCGATGAGTGGACAAACGACGTACGCGCGACGCCCGGCCGCCACTTCTTTGCGCACCACGGCATACGCCTTTTCACGGTCTTCACCCATAAGCACACGCGTGGCAATCGGCTTACGTCCTGCCGGTTTTACGCGGATAGAAGAAATCTCCAGGTCGCCATACAGCGTGAGCGCAAGCGATCGAGGGATCGGCGTGGCGGTCATGGACAATAAATGCGGCACTTTGCCATCTGGCCGCGTGCCAACGGCGAGCGTTTCGCGCTGACTCACCCCAAAGCGATGCTGCTCATCGGCGATTGAGAGCGCCGTGTCCGGCGGCAGCATCCCTCGTTCCAGCAACGCGTGCGTGCCGACGACGATAATCCGCCCCGACGCAATACGATCGCGCGCCTCGGAGAGCTTCATCACCGTTTCTTCCCCGCCTTCCCACAGAATTTTTTTTGCAGACGTAAGCAGCAGCACGGGCGCAGACCCGATCTCTAAAAATCGTCGGACGGTGGCCGCGTGTTGCTGCGCAAGCAATTCTGTTGGCGCAAGAAGAACACCCGACTGGTTACTGCGATACGCCATGGCGAGCAGCATGGCCGCTACCACGGTTTTTCCGCTCCCCACGTCCCCCTGCAACAATCGCCGCATCGGTCGCCGCTGACCCATATTCTGTAGCGCATCCCACGCCGCGCGCTTTTGATGTGGCGTTAAAGGAAACGGCAACGCGGCCACAAATTTCTTTGCAAACGCTTCGTCAAACTCAACAACGGGTGCGCCCGCCTCATCCACCTCCTGCCGCACGCTGCCGATCGCTAACCGATAAATAACAAACTCCTCAAACGCGAGCCGCTCCCGCCCCTGCTCCGCCTCTTCGGGTGTGGCCGGGCGATGCACCAAACGAATCGCTTCCTTAAGCGACAACGGGAATGTTCCGTTCGGCAACGGATCCTCCACCTCCCCCAGCCCATCCACCACCTGCGCCATCAATTCCCGCATGGTTTTTTGGGCAATGTTTCCGGTGAGGGGATACACCGGCGCGATGCGTCCTCCGGCAATCGCCGTCTCTGGATCTTCCCACAACGGGTTCCCCATCTGCTTTCCAAACTTGGGATGCTGCGAAATCACCCCGCTTAAAAAAATCTCGCGCCCCGGTTTCAACTCATCCAGCAACCACGGCTGATTAAACCAGATCACCCGCAATGTGCCGACAGCGCGGCGATCGCGATCGCCCGTGCCACCGCTTCCGTCTACATCTTCCACCACCGCACGAATGATACTGATGCGCTTGCGGAACCCTGGCTGTTTTTGAATCTTCTGAATCTTCACGCGCAATGTGACCCCCTCCCCCACCGGTGCCTGGCGAATCGAAACCGTATTGGAATAATCGTCATACCGCCGTGGATAAATCCTCACCAAGTCCTCCACCGTTTTCGCCCCAAACGCCCGCACCGCACGCACCTGCGCGGCGTTGAGGCTCCCAAGCACGGAAAGCGGATCAAGCAGGCGAAACATGATTAAATAGTACTCGGATCGCTAGGAAACGGGCAAACGAAAAAGCCCCGCTCGTCTCCCCGCCACCCTGATTCAACAGAGTAGCGAGGAAAACGAGCGGGGCCGAGGCCCTATGCGCGAGGAGCGCGCAGAGGCGAGGGAGCAGATTGCTCCAGGCACCATTCACGAGCGTTTTGGAACAGGCGAAGCCAGGGAGCTGCCCCATGCCTCTCCCATGCCGGAGGCATATACGAGAGTTGCAAAGGGAGGAAGCAACGTTCCGCATGCGGCATCATGGCCAGGTGGCGGCCATCCGGAGAGCAGAGTGCCGTAATCCCATTTGGAGACCCATTTGGGTTATACGGATATGTTTCCGTTGATATGCCCACGGGATCCACATACGCGAGTGGAGCGAGTTGTTCATCTTGTATCCGTTGGAGCAGCGATGGGTTTGGGCAAACAAGTCGCCCCTCCCCATGCGCCACCCACACGCCCAAGACGGAACCCGCCATTCCTTGCAAAAGGATCGATGGACTTTTTTGAACGAGCACCCGAGACCACCGAGACTCAAACCGCTGGGACGTATTGCGTACGAACCGCGGCTGTTCCCGATCGGGCACTCCCCGCCACGGCACCCATCCAAGCAATGCCATGAGTTGGCATCCGTTGCATACCCCAAGGCTAAACGTATCTGGTCGGTGATAAAACCGCTCAAACATGTCGCGCAATAAGGGATTGAATCGGATGATCCCGGCCCACACTTTGGCGCTTTCGAACACATCCATATACGAGAATCCGCCAGGAAACACCACGCCCTGAAAATCATCGAGCGACGCACTTCCTTCGCACAAATCGCGCATCGTGATGTCGTATGGTCGCAAACCTGCATAAACACATGCGGCCGCCATCTCCGTGTCACCATTTGTTCCGCGATCACGCAAAATCGCTACCCGTGGGGCATCCCCTTTCAGCATCTCATCCCGCGTTGTCATCATGGGGGTAAACGATAAGGCGTACGTTGGAGCCACCGTGCTCGCATGTGATTGTCGCTCCATCTCCACCGTTTCGGGATTCGCCTGCTCTTGATCCAGTCGAAGGCTCGTGGCCTCCCACCAGGATCGAAGCGTGGGGAGCGACTCCTGAAACACCGGCCAGTGCGACCGGCTGCGACAGATTCGCATCGTCGGTTCCTTGATCGTTTTCCCAAGAACACGGAACGGAACACCATTTTTACGGCAGAGTGCAGCAATGGCCTCCTCTTGATCCAGCGAAAACTCCAACGCCCACCCAAGCTCTTCGGAAAAGAGCATTGCCACCAAATCTTGCTGCTCGCCGACATCAAGATCCATACCGCCGTTTCCGGCCAAGCACATTTCAATCAGTGTGGTGATAAGACCGCCATCACTCCGATCATGCAACGCGCAGATTTTTTGCTCTTCAATCAACGTCTGTACGACAAGGAATGCTCTCTTGAACAACGCGGGGTCGTCCATATCCGGCGATTCATCGCCTATTTGACCATATGATTGCGCCAATGCAGAGCCACCAAGGCGATTTTTTCCACCGCCAAGGTCGATCAACCCAATACCCGTTTTCCCTGGGCGCTTAAGATCTGGCGTCATTACACGCTCGACATCTTGAATCTCCATGCTCCCGAGGATCACGAGTTGCCGCGGAGATTTAATGAGTGTTTCAAGAATCTTTACCAGCATCGAGAAGCTATCTTTTCCACCGTCGGGTGCAATCCCGAGCGCGATCATAACATCACGCATCGCACGAACGGCATCGTAAAGACACGCTCCCTCACCCGGAGCCTTCACTGGCCACATCCAATTTGCCCGGCACCGCACATGGCCGATCTTAATGCCCTTTGCCGCTGCAAGATTGGTAAGCATTTCACCAACGGTCATCCGTGCTCCGGCTGCAGGATTTACGAGCATCTTGAGGGGCTGTTCTCCCAACGCCTGAGCCGTGCCGTGTGTGCCGAAAGCACCATTGCGGAAAAAGCTCGTAGCTGTTACCGCAACGTCTGCCACAGGAAGCTGCATCGGGCCACAGCACTGCTGCCGCGCCACTCTTCCGCCCACGCTGCGATCTGCCTTGTGCACAAGGAACGCCTTTGAACCAACACTCGGCAATTTCAGAACCCGCTGCGTCAATTCCGGGAGCGACAGGCCGTCTGGAAGCACAAGAGGAAAAAGCTTACATGGCACGCGGTTGAATCGGAATGCTTTTTCCGGTAAGCCCGTTAAGATCCCTTCCAAATTCAGATGCACAGGTGTTGAGTTGTCGCGCGAGTCAACAAGCGTCACATATCCATCGCCCGTGACTTCACCAACCACTTCGCATGGCACTCCTTCGCGCGCACAAATCTCTTGGAGAATCCGTAGACCCTCTCGAGAGACGAGCATTCCAAATCGCTCCTGATACTCCGCGCTCCACAATTCCAGCACGGACATGCTCGGATCCCCGACGAAAATCCGTCGGATATAGAACCTTCCACCTGCCGGATCCACAAGTTCAGTAAGCACATTGCTCGGCCCTCCGGCACCCTGATCGTGGATGCTTAAGAGAGGGTTGTTCTCCCCCATCTCTATGCAAGTTCGGATCACGCGTGCCACCATGTTTGCCATGGCAGCGTTTCCGCGCTGCACGGACGCCAGATCCAGCGCTTCGGTGTTCTCACCAGGCATCATGCTGCTTGCGCTGCCACCACCTACGCCGATTCGATACGCAGGGCCACCGATCTGCACCACGCACATACCAGGTTCCGGTATCGCCTTTTCCGTACGATTTCTGACATATTGCATATCTGAAGTGCCTCCCGCGTATAAGACAGGCTTCAAAAATGCCCAGCGTGTCCCCTTCACCACCAGATCTACCGTGCGGCAAAACCCCGCGATGACCGGTTCACCAAATTGATTCTGGTAGTCAGAAATGCCATTACTCCCGTCAATCAAGATACGAAGCGGTGTTGCAGAACCCGGAATCGTTTCCATCACATGCGGGTGACCTGGCAACGGATACCCTTCGAGGAATGGGCTCGCTACGCAATATCCGGCAAACCCGGCTCGCGCTCGCGCGCCACGCCCTACCGCTTGCTCATCACGCAATTTTCCGCCCGATCCCGTTGCCGCACCTTGATAGGGCGATTTTTGCGTGGGGTGATTATGCGTCTCTGCCGTCACCGCCGTGCACCACGCGCCACTTTGCACAATGAACGGAGAAGGCGTTCCAGGGCGCTCAGGGATCAAGGCGTCGACAAACGATCCATTCATCACTCCGGCGTTATCGCGAAAGGCGATCAGGCTTATGTTCTCCCGCGCAGGAATCGCCGTAAGAGGCTCCTGCACCATCTCGAAGAGAGACTTCGGCATCTCCACGCCATCAATGGTAATTTCTCCTTTGAACAGGCGATGACGGCAGTGTTCGCTGATCCCATTTGCGATCTGGAATAATTCCACGTCTGTAGGATTTCTCCCCATCGCCGCGAAATAAGCGACGTAGAATGCGCGATCCTCCGCATCCATTCCCAAACCCAGGCGCTTATTCGCCTCCTCAAACCGTTCTGCACCGCCCTCGCCCAAGATCTCAACGATCTGAACGGGTTCAGGGGTAACATCCGGGCACAACGTGGTGATTTCTGCCGTGTACACCTGCTGGATCATCGGATCCAAGTGCACGCGGATAATCTCTGCCCGTTCTGCGGCGCTAGAAATAGGAAACCGATGCGACCGCTCAATGCGCGCAACTTCCGTTAAACCCATCCGCGCATTTGAAGAAAAGGGCGTTTCCACACTTAGGCGTGGCCCAATCTCAACCAGGCTGGCTTCTGGCACATCCGCCAGAAACGATGTCCAACTCGTTTCTTCTGGTGCCGAAAGGTCTGACACGAGCCACATGACCCGTTCTCGCTCCCCTTCTGAAAGAGGAGCGCTAGACTCCATCCGAAACCGATACTCCGTACCATCTGGTAACCGTCGAAAGATGCTTGTGAGCATTGTCGTTCTCCTTGGCTTTCGCACTGTTTTGTTTTCAAAAGACCGCCCGAAATGAGCGGAATGTACTGGCAGGCAGGGTAACACTGGCCAGGAGGGATGTAAACACAGCCAGACGAACCTATGAATGATCCCACGCCCCCTGTTCAACGTATGCCCGGAACTGCTTTAACGCTTCTTTTGCAACCGCTCCAACCACGCCGGAACCAACGGGCGCTCCGTCGATGCGCGTAACAGGCATCACTTCTTTGTTACTCCCCGTGAGAAAAATTTCATCGGCGGCACGAAGTGTTTCAATAGAAAAATCTTCCACCACTACGGGCATATCGAGCGATAACACCTCGAGTAATACATCACGCGTCACCCCCGTGAGGATGTTCGATTTAGGCGTGAGCACCCTGCCGCCCGCCACCACGAACACATTGCTCACCGCGCCTTCAAATACCTGATGCTCATTGTAATACACCGGTTCCGTGGCGCCGATGGCGCGCGCCGCCTGCGCCTGCTTTACGGCTTCGATGTAGTTATTGGTTTTTGCATCCGGCGTATACCGCGTATGATGTACCGTGATAATCCCGATCCCGTTTTGATACTCCTCCGGTCGCGGAAACACGCGCGGATCTGCCAAAATAATCATCGTCGGCTCCCCCTGCGGCACAAGGCTGTGCGACGCCCCGCCAGAAACAATCATCCGAACGCCCTTCTCCCCCGGAATCTCCGCGTTTACCTGAAGCGTTTGCTCCACCCACGCGCGCACCTGTGCCTGGCTCCACGGCATCAAAAGCCCAATCGCCTCCGCCGAATGAAACAGCCGCGCCACATGCCGATCCAACATAAACGGTCGCCCGCCATACGTCACCAAAAAATCAAAAATGGCATATCCGCGCGTAAATCCTAAATCCCGCACCGGAATCATCAGCGCCGCCTCTTCCACAAACTGACCATTCAAAAAATGCTTTGGCGTCATCATGAAAAAGAAGACTAAAGAGTTGGGAAGAGGCTGTCAATTCTGTAACGCACGAATCTCTGCTGTTTCAAGATGCGGGAGTGCCCGATGGAGTGCCGGGGACTGTTTTTTAAGAGCCGTTTGCATAATCTGTAACGCATCCCCGTGCGAAACCAACAAAATCTGCGCGCGATGATACCGCCCCTCAAGCATCTGGATCAATGCCATTGTTCGTTTCTGCACCTCAACCGCGCTCTCAACATTTTTTACCGTGTGATGCGGATCCTGTTGATCATCGGCCCATACCCGCGAATAATGCTCACTGCTCGTTTTTTCCCAATCGCCAAACCATCGCTCGCGTAGGCGGTCATCAAAAAGAATATCCGTTGGAACGCCAAGAACCTCTTTCGCAATCTCTGCCGTTCTGCGACAACGTGAAAACGGCGA